>NZ_JBXYZY010000001.1:0-614129 GCF_057642795.1 Paracidovorax sp. | reverse complement strand
CTCTGTTTACTCATGGCACCTCCAATTGGGCCTCAGGTTTGAGGCTCAGAGGTGTCTAGAAAACCCGGGGCGATTCAATTTCTCCAAGGCATCGATAGATTACGGCAACTTGAATATCGACTGCAATGTGACTGCCGAAGAGCTATCAAGGCAATTGCGTGCCTTTTACTTTCCAGCCTTCCAGGTGCCGACGGTCGAGGGCTTCCAATTGAGCAACCCTCGGGTCACAGACCACCAGAGCGTCCACCCACCGGGCTTCATCGTCGAAAGAAGCGCCACTCAGGTGGTCATTGCGACCAAGACATTCGACTTGGTTTGCGATCTTTTCCCGAGCGCAGAGAGATAAGGCCCAGTACGTCCGGCCGTGTCGAGCGGGGGCTCATCGGAGCCCATGCGTCACAGGCCCTAACATCAGCCCTTTGCCTCTTAAAGAAGCTCCATTCATGCGCCTCATCCTTCCCTTGCTCGCCTGCCTCGCCATCGCCCCGGCAGCCATGGCACAGACCGCCACAGCCCCGGCAACCACCGCAGCCGCGCCCGTCACCACCTCCACCGGCCTGATCTACCAATCCCTCAAGGAAGGCAGCGGCGAATCGCCCAAGGCCACCGACACCGTCAAGGTGCATTACCGCGGTACTTTCCCCGATGGCAAGGAATTCGATAGCTCCTACAAGCGCGGCGAGCCTACCGAGTTCCCGCTCAACCGCGTCATCCCCTGCTGGACCGAAGGCGTGCAGCGCATGAAGCCGGGCGGCAAGGCGCGGCTGACCTGCCCACCGGCGATTGCCTATGGCGCGCGCGGTGCCGGCAACGTGATCCCGCCCAACGCCACGCTGAATTTCGAGATCGAGCTGATTTCCGTGAAGCGCTGAGCGGCCGCGCGGCCTGTGCCGCGCCTGCCGGCCCACGCCCCTCCTCTCGCCGTCCCCGTACACTCGGCGGCTTGCCCGCAAGCATGCCGGGCTGACTCGCCTGCCGAGCTTTCATGACGCGCCCCGACCTGTCCTCGCTTTTCCGCCATCTGCAGGAGTCATCACCCGCAAATGGCGGAAGTTCGCTGCCGCCCGGCCAGCCCGAGCGGCGGCGGCCCGGCCGCGCCACGGACGAGGTGGGCCAGCTCATCGCTGAGCTGCGCGCCTCGCAGGCCGAGCTGGAGGTGCAGAACCGGGTCCTGAGCTTCAGCCAGGCCGCGGCCGAGAGTGCCTCCGAGCGCTTCGAGACACTGTTCGCCAGCGTGCCCCTGGCGCTGATGGTGCTCGACGAGCACGACATGGTGGTGCAGGCCAACTCCATGGCCCACCGGTCTTTCCAGCCAACCGAGACCGACCGGCCGCTCACCTCGCTGATGCCCTTCGTGAGCGAGGCCGATGCACCTCGCGTGCGCGAAGCTTTCGAGGCCGCCCGCTCGGCCGGCAGCGCCGAGGTCAAGGAAGTGGTCTTCCACACCGGCGAGCACGCCCGCATCAATGGCGACCTGCACATCGCCCGCATCGAGGCCCAACAGGACGACGAGCCGAACGCGCTGCAGTTCCTCTGCGCCGTGATCGACCAGGGCCCGCTGCTGGCCGAGCGCCGTGCGCTGCAGGACAGCGCGGCCACGCTCAAGGAGCGCAATGCGCAGATTCTGGCGAGCGAGCGGCGGCTGGAGGCAGTCATCAATTCCGCGCTGGACGCCATCATCTGCGTGGACCCGCAGCACCGCATCACGGTGTTCAACCCCACGGCCTCGGCGCTCTTTGTGTGCGCGCAGGAAGACGCCCTGGGCAGCCCGCTGGAGCGCTTCCTGCCCGACGCGGCCCAGGCCATGGCGATGGCGCAGGTCACCACGCAGGCCGTGCTGGGCGAGGTGACGGCCCTCACCGCCACCGGACGCGAACTGGCGGTGGAAGTGAGCCTGTCGTTCGAGAACCAGGGCGATGGCACCAGCGCCACGGTGTTCGCGCGCGATCTCACCGGCCGCAAGAAGGCCGAGGCGCACCGCAACGAGCTCGAAGCGCAGCTGCGCGAATCGCACAAGATGCAGGCCGTGGGCACCATGGCCGGCGGCATCGCGCACGACTTCAACAACATCCTGAGCGCCATCCTCGGCAACGTGGAACTGGCCAAGGCCGATGCCGGCGCCGATGCGCCCATGCTGGAAAGCCTGCTGGAGATCGAGAAAGCCGGCCGCCGCGCGCGCGACCTGGTGCGGCAGATCCTTACCTTCAGCCGCAACGAGCCGCCCAAGCGCACCGCCGTGCCGGTGCAGGAAACGCTGAACGACACCGTGCGCCTCCTGCGCGTGACCGTGCCGCCCGCCGTGGACCTGCAGGTGCGCATCGACCCCGGCGTGCCGCCCATGCTGGCCGACCCCACTCAGGTCGAGCAGGCCCTGCTCAACCTCTGCACCAACGCCATCCACGCACTGGGCGACCAGCGCGGCACCGTGCTGCTGCAGGCCACCTATGCCCAGCCCGACCCGCGGGTATGCGAGCGGCTGTCGCTGCTGCCCGGCGACTACGTCTGCCTGCGCGTGAGCGACAACGGCCCGGGCATGGATGCCGCCACCCAGCAGCGCATCTTCGAGCCCTTCTTCACCACCAAGCCGGTCGGCCAGGGCACGGGCCTGGGTCTGGCCGTGGTCCACGGCGTGATGCGTACCCACGGCGGCGCGGTGGATGTCTATAGCCTGCCGGGCGAAGGCAGCAGCTTCACGCTCTACTTTCCCAGCGCCGGGCCGGGCACCACCGATCCCATGCCGCAGGGCGACGGCGCCAGCACGATGCATACCAGCGCGCCCGCTGTGCAGGCCACGGCGGCCATCGCGCCCGCACCGCCCGCCACGGAAGAAGCCACCGCCACGCAGGCAGGGGAAGAGCCCCGCCTGCGCCACGTCATGTACGTGGACGACGACCAGGCCCTGGTCTTCCTCGTGCAGCGGCTGCTGCGCCGGCGCGGCTACCGCGTCAGCGGCTTCACCGATCCGCACGAGGCCACCGCCGCGCTGCGGGCCGATCCGCAGGTCTACGACCTCGTGGTCACCGACTACAACATGCCCGGCTATTGCGGCGTGGACCTGGTGCGCGAGGCCCGGCGTATCCGCCCCGGCCTGCCGGTGGCGCTGGCCTCGGGCTACATCACGACCGAGATCGAACAGGCCGCGCTCGCCGAAGGCGCGCAGGCGCTGATCCACAAGCCCAACGACGTGGAAGAGCTCTGCGCCACCGTCCACCGCCTGGTCCATGGCGGCGAGTGACACCCCGGGCGAAGCTGCGCCGCCGCCCCGCTGCCTGCATGCGGACGACGACCTGCTGGTGCTGGACAAGCCCTCCGGCCTGCTCTGCGTGCCCGGCCGCGGCCCCGACAAGCAGGACTGCCTGAGCGCCCGCGCCCAGCAGCACTGGCCCGGCGCGCTGATCGTCCACCGGCTGGACCAGGCCACCTCCGGCCTCGTGCTGATGGCCCGCCACCCCCAGGCCCAGCGCCGCCTGAGCCTGGCCTTCGAGCAGCGGCAGATCCACAAGCGCTACCAGGCCGTGGTGCAGGGCCTGATGCCTGCGCCGCCGGAAGGCTGCGAATGGCAGTCGATCGACCTGCCCATCGCTGCCGACTGGGAACGCCGCCCGCTGCGCATCGTCGATGCCGCCCAGGGCAAGCCCAGCCTCACCCACTGGCGCGCGCTGGCGCAGGGTGCGGCGGCAAACAACCACCCACTCGGCCCGACGACCCGCGTCGAGCTGGAGCCCGTCACCGGCCGCACCCACCAGCTGCGCGTGCATCTGGCCGCCATCGGCCACCCCATCCTGGGCGATGCGCTCTATGCCGGCGCCGAGGCGCTGGCTGCTGCGCCCCGTCTGCTGCTGCATGCCTGCGAGATGGGCCTGGCGCATCCGAGGCATGGGGGGTGGTGTGCCTTCAGCTCTGCGCCGGAGTTCTGAGCGGCGTCTCGGGCGGCATCTTTGCCTCGCTATCAAAAACATAGCAGCATGCCCTTTGCGCGAATGGGCTACAGGCCCAATTCGATATGAACTTCATGCTCGGCGTCGCCCATCCCGCTTAACCTTGCCGCACATCGGCTCTGCGCCGTCGTCCTGCCGGGATGGCAGTAGCATCTCGGAATGCCCTCCTCCGCCCCCACCACGAACGACGCGGCCCACGCCCAGCCGCCCCAGCACCTCTTCATCCTCTCTGGCTCCTCGCGCGGCATGGGCCTGGCCATGGCGCAGCAGCTGCTGCAGCCCGGCCACACGCTGATCGGCATCGCCCGCACCGCCAGCGCCGCGCTGCAGGCGCAGACCCCGCAAGGCGCCACGCTGGAGCAATGGACGCTGGACCTGGCCGATGCACCCGCCGCTGCCGATCGCCTGCGCCAATGGCTGGACGGCCTGGACGCCAGCCGCTTCGCCAGTGCCACCCTCATCAACAACGCAGGCGTCATTCCGCCCATCGCGCCGCTCTCGGACAGCGACCCGGGCGCGCTGGCCCAGGCCCTGCGCGTGGGCCTGGAAGCGCCCATGCTGCTGACGGGTGCCTTCCTGGGCGCGACCAGCGGCTGGACGCTGCCGCGCAAGGTGCTGAACATCTCCTCGGGCCTGGGCCGCCGCCCCATGGCCTCGCAATCGGCCTATTGCGCGGCCAAGGCCGGCATGGACCACTTCACCCGCTGCGTGGCGCTGGACGAGGCCGCCCGGCCCCACGGCGCCCGCGTGTGCTCGCTGGCCCCAGGCGTGATCGACACCGGCATGCAGACCCAGCTGCGCGGCGCCGCGCCGGAGCGTTTCCCCGACGCTGGCAACTTCGCCGCGCTGAAAAGCCAGGGCATGCTCACCTCGCCCGAAGAAGCCGCACGCCGCGTGCTGGCCTGGCTGGAACGCCCCGATTTCGGCCAGCAGCCGGTGGCGGACGTGCGCGAGGGCTGAGCCCCCCCGCTGAAGACCTCTCACGCTCGGGTTGAATGGTCATCGTGATGGGCGAGCACCCCGGATGCGTGCACGGGATCGCGCCCATGGAGACGACCGGGGCACCACAGTGTTTTCGACCTGGCCCCTCCCTTTGAGCCGGCTTTGCACCTGCTTCCCAGCCCCGCCAACAGGCACGGAGGCGCCGCACCACATGCGAGGCGTGCCGTTGCGGCAAGAATGCAACAGGTGTTGGAATGTGACGTCGCACGGTATCAAACATCCCGAACCTCTCTCGCACCGGCCTCTCACGTTGATACATTTGTAGCCGGCTAGCAAAACACATCAACAAGTACAAGCCAGAAGCTGGGTGGGGCACGGGGAATTGAAGCGACGACAAAGTATCGGCGCGCCCGTGAATGGTGGCCCGCGCGGTTCTGTTCCGGGTTTTCGTGGAGGGAGGGAAAGTGCAAGGCGCCTCGCGGTAGGCGCCCTGCCGGCTGTCCTTGCGTGTGGCCTAGTGCGGAATCGAAGTTTCTGGTTTGGAACCGACCATTGACTTCGAGGGAGATTCCATGTCCGTTCACTCGCCGGTGCGCAGCCGCTTCTATGCTGCGCTCGCGCTTTGCGCCGCCCTCACGGGCTGTGCCTCCATGCAAAGCCACGACAAGTTGGCCACCGAGGTGCAAGCCTCCAGCCGAACCAACGGCTTGCCCGCCGCCCTGGCCACGCTGGAAGCAACTGCCAAGACCGAAGACGAAAAGACCGCGCTGCTCTACAACCTGGAACGTGGCGAGTTGCTCCGCATGGATCGGCGCTACGAAGACAGCACCAACGCCTTCCTGCTGGCGGACATCCGTGTCAAGGAATGGGAAGAAGCAGCCAAGACCAATCCGAGCAAGCTCATGGGCACTGTGGGTGCAACACTCATCAGCGAACGCCTGAAGGTCTATGAGGGTCAGGACTACGAAAAGGTGTGGCTCACCACGCGGCTGGCACTCAACCGCATGGCGGTGGGCGACTTCGACAACGCCCGGGTGGACATTAAGCGTACGCACGAGCGCGAGGCGGTGATCGCCGAGTTCCGCGCCAAGGAAACCATCGCGGCAGAAGAAGCAGCCCAATCCAAGGGTGCGGCCAAGGAAGGCAAGGAACTCAACGGTTATCCCGTAGAGACCCTGAACGACCCCGAGGTGCTGGCGCTTAGAAACGGCTACCAGAACGCGCTGTCGCACTACCTGGCGGGCTTTTTGTACGAGGCCATGAACGAGCCTGGCCTGGCAGCTCCAGGCTACCGCAAGGCGATCGAGCTCAAGCCGGAAACCGCCGTGCTCGAAGAAGGTTTGCGCGGCCTGGACGACCGCACCAGCTTCACCTGGAAACGCCGCCAGCAGATGACGGACGTTCTCTTCATCGTGGAAGCCGGAGATGCTCCGGCACGCAAGTCCAAGGCCTTCACGCTGCCTGTGCCCACGGGCCGGCGCGTCATCGCCACCAGCATCTCGTATCCGGTGATCGAGCCCTCCAACGAACCGCTGCTCGGTCAAATCTCCGCGTCCGGGTACGACTTCAAGCTGGAAAAGGTCGTGGATCTGAACGTGATGGCCCGCCGCGCTCTCAAGGACGAAATGCCAGGCATGGTGCTGCGCGGCTTCACCCGCGCCGTCGCCAAGGGCGTGATGCAGGATCAACTGCAGAAGAACGCCGGGCTCATCGGCGGACTTATCGGCGCCGTGGCTGCGGTGGCCACCGAACAGGCCGACGATCGCATGTGGCGCATGTTGCCCGGCCGGGTGTACGTGGCTCGCGGCTACCTGCCCCCCGGCGAGCACAAGATCCGCATCAACGGCCGCGAGATGGACGCGCCTGTGACCGTGAGCGGCCAATATGCCCTGGTGCCGCTGCGCCTTTATGAAACCCGTGTGCTCACCGGCAACGTCGCGAGCCTGGGCCAACTGGTGGCCGTCAACACCGCTGCAGCCGCACCGGAGCCCGGCTCCGCCCCTGAGCAAGCCACCAGCTCGACCACCGAGGCCAAGGCCACGCGCTCGAGCACCCGCGTGCGAGCCGGCAACGTCAAGCAGACCGCGGCAAAGAAGTGACCGATTCCCCAACGCTTTTCGCAAGGACTTTCCGAATGATTTTCCGTCCTTCCTTCGCGGCCGTGGGCGCAGCGCTGCTCGCGCTGGCTGGTGCCGCTGCCGCGCAGACGGCCACAACGGCCCAGCACGATCCCGCCACGCCACCCGCCGTGGCCTCCAAGATCGCGCTGCGTGGCGAGGCCAACGGCATCGCCGTGCGCGAGATACGCATCGTGCGCAAGAGCGACGTGCTGGTGGTGCAGGCAGACCTATCCAACACCGGCCGCAGCGATCGCACCCTGTACTACCGCTTCAAGTGGCTGGACGCCGTGGGCAATCAGGTCGGCGATGGCGAATCGTGGAAGCAGCTGACCGTACTCGGCCTGGGTCAGCAGACCGTGAAGAGCGTGGCGCCCAGCGGCGCCGCGACCGACTTCCGCATCGAAATGAATGTTGAACCGCGCTGATTTGCGCACCGGAGATCTTCGTATGACCCAATCCCTGCAGCGCCGCGCGCTCACCCTGGCACTCGCGGCCGCCACGCTGGCACTGGCCGGCTGCCAGAACCTGTCTTCACCCGTCGTGCGCTTTGACCGCCAGGTCAACTATGGCGACGCCAAGGGCGTCGAGCTGGTGACCAATGAATTCAGCTCCACCGACTTGCAAATGATTGCCGAGAAGATGACCGGCAGCCTGCTCGAAACGGGCATCTTCCAGGGGCGCCCGACGGTGACGATTTCCACCGTGAAGAACAAGACCAGCGAGTACATCGACACCACCAACGTGATGAGTTCGATCCAGACCGCGCTCGTCAAGTCGGGCAAAGTGCGCTTCGTGCGATCCATCAACGAAATGCAGCAGGGCGTTGACGAACTGCAGCGCCAGAACCAGAGCGGCATGTACAAGCAGGGCACGACAGCCAAGATCGGCCAGATGACGGCCGCCAAGTACAGCATGGAAGGCGAGCTGACCAGCATCGTCAAGCAAAACAGCGGCACCAAGGACGTGTACTACAAGTTCACGCTCAAGCTGTTCGACGTGCAGGAAGGCACGATCGAATGGCAGGACGAGAAAGAGATTCGCAAGACCAGCAAGCGCTGACAGGAGCCCCGCCATGCAACGCAGAACCCTCCTGAAAGCCGCTCTCTCCGCCGTCGCCCTGTCCGCCCTGGCCTGCGCCGCGCCCGCACAGGCTCAGGTCAAGATCGCCGTCACCGACCTGGCCTATGCCCAACGCGTGTCCGAATACTTCGTGGCCGGCGCCTACCAGCACAGCAGCCAGATGAGCGCCAGCGCCCATGCCAGCCATGGCATGTACAACGGCTCGGCCAGCCAATCCATGCAGGCATCGGAGCAGTCCAGCGGTACCTTCGTGGCTGGCCGCTACAGCTACATCGAACAGCGCGAGCTGGGCGGCTACAGCAACGACATCAAGGGCGCCCTGTTGCAGGGCACCAACTTCCGACTGGTACAGGGCAAGGGCTTCGACGCCGGCAAGCCACAACCCACCAAGGCCGAGCAGGTACTCAACCAGGTGCAGGGTGGCAAGATGGCGACGCCACAGGCACAGCCCCAAGTGGCCGACGTGATCAGCCGGATCAAGAAGGGCGAATTCTCTGGCGCCGACTACGTGCTGTTCGGGGTCGTTTCATCCATCGACTTCACCGATGCACTCTCGCCCCTGCAAGGCACCAGTAGCGCCACCCGCCAGTACGGCCTGCAACTGCTGGCCGACTTCTCGCTTATCAACACCAAGACCTACGAGATCAAGGCTGCGTTCTCGGCCCAGGGCCAGGGAAACGACACCAAGATCCTGTCCGCGCGCGGCGACATCGCCCCGCCCAACCGGGCCAAGGTGATGCGCGAGACCTCGCAGAGCCTCGCACAGGACGTCTTCCAGCAACTCACACAGCAGTTGGGCTATTCCGCGCCCTCCATGGTCAACGGCGCGCGCCCGGCCATGGTGCCGGCTCCGCTGCAGGCCATGCCCGGCCAGCCAGCCCCCCAGCCGGCCGAGCAGGTCATGATCCTCAAGTAGCCCGGCAGGCCACCGCATGCGCCACGCCGTAGCGGCGATCGCGCTCGCAGCCCTCACGGGCTGCATGACGGGGAGCGGTGCCGATGCACCGCTCCCCGCTTCTTTGGCGGTACGGCCGCTGCCAGCCGGCTGGCAACTGCAGACCCTTCAGACGCCTGGCACATTGCAGACGATGCGGCCCGTCACCGTTCTCTCGCGCCCGGCCTTGCAAGAACCACCGCGCTGGCGCCTCATCGTATTGCCCGGATCGGGGTGCACAGGCTTCGTCCCCATCGCGCAGCGCTACTTCGCTGCGGTCTGGCATGCCGATATCTGGGTGTTGCACAAGCCTGGCACCAACGTGCTCGCGGGGGCGACACCCGCCGCATGCCCGTCAGGCTTTGAAGCGCAGGACAGGTTGGCGCGCTGGCAAGACGATGCGCGTGCCGCCCTGGCCGCCCTGCCCTGGGATGGCCCCGCCCGGCCCACCTGGATCGCCGGAATTTCCGAGGGCGGTGAACTGCTGGCTGCGCTGGCGCCGACCGTGCCCTGGCCCACTGGCTTGCTGCTGCTGTCGGCATCGGGGCTGGACCCCGGCGAAGCGGGAGCACTGCAGGCTCAGCGCCTGGGAGCAGCGGGAGCATGGCACGCTTTGGAACGCAAGGCACAAGGGCCCCAACCCGATGCGGCATGGGCACAAGGCCGGCCGCTGGGATATTGGCGCGACCTGTTCCGCTGGCGTGTGGCCGATGAGTTGATCGGCGGCCCATGGCCGATCCTGCAGGTGTGGGGCGGCGCTGATGCCGCCGTGCCAGCAGAAGCCTACGAGCGTTTCGCCGCACGCGCTGCACAGAGGCCGGCCCCATTCTGCAGCTGGCGCATGCCAGGTGCAGACCACGGCCTGCAGGGGGCCGATGGCTCTGACGGCGTGCAACGCGTCTGGGCGCGTCTCGATGCCGCGCCACAGGCGGATGCAGTCTGTGCGGCCATCGAGCGCGCGCACCCACGGCCCTGACCACACCGACACCACCGAGCATCGATCTTGCCGCCGCCCCAGGCACAATCTGCGCGAGTACTGGGATTCAACAACCGCACGGAGACACACAACATCATGATTCGCACCCTGCTGTCCTTCACCGCCCTCGCCTTCGTGGCCGCCACCGGCGCGCACGCGCAAGGCGCCGCGGCGCCGGCCGACTACCCCAACAAGCCCATCCGCATGATCGTGCCCTTCCCGCCCGGCGGCGGCACCGACATTCTGGCGCGCCTGGTGGGTACCAAGCTGGGCGAGACCGCGCACTGGACGGTGGTGGCAGACAACCGCGCCGGTGCGGGCGGCACGGTGGGCATCACCGAAGCCGTGAAGGCCGCGCCCACCGGCTACGACATCGTGATGGGCCAGAAGGACAACCTGGTCATCGGGCCCTGGCTGTACAAGAACCTACCCTGGGACACGACGCGCGACCTTACTCCCGTCGCCCATGTGGCCTACACCCCGGTGCTGATCGCGACCAGCGCACAGTCCCGCTTCAAGACCCTGGCCGACGTCGTGGCTGCCGCCAAGGCCAAGCCGGGCAGCATCACCTATGGCTCGCCGGGCAACGGCACCTCCATTCACTTGGCAGGCGATCTGTTCGAGAAGGCCGCGGGAGTGAAGCTGGTCCATGTGCCGTACAAGGGCTCCAGCCCCGCGCTGATGGATGCGCTCTCGGGCAATGTGGACTTGCTGGTGTCGTCCGTGCCCTCGGCCATGGGCCAGATCAAGTCGGGCAAGCTGCGCCCGCTGGCCGTGACCTCCGCCAAGCGCAGCTCCAGCCTGCCTGATGTGCCGACGGTGTCCGAATCGGGCTATGCGGGGTTCGACGTCAGCACCTGGTACGGCCTGCTCGCGCCCGCGAACACGCCGGCCGGCGTAGTCAACCGCATCCATGCAGAGGTCAACAAGCTTCTGGCCCTGCCCGATGTCAAGGCTGCCATCCAGGCCCAGGGCGCGGAGCCCGAGGCGATGTCGGTGGCGCAGTTCGGCGCCCTGATCAAGGCCGACCACGCGAAGTGGAAGGGTATCGTGGAAGCCTCGGGCGCCAAGATAGAGTGACCAGAGGCCCCGGCGCGGGGCCCCTTCTGCGCCCCAAGACAGGGGCTCCCGCAGGAGGCCCAGCGCCGCATCAACCCAAGAGGGCGGGGGCGCAGGAACATCTCACGCCAGCGCGCGGCGCGCGTCGGCGCACGCTTAGTCGCGCACCACCAGCACGGGCACGTGGGCCACGCCCAGCACGCGCTGGGTCACGCTGCCCAGCACCAGCTTTTCCAGGCCGCGCCGGCCGTGCGAGCCCATGACGATCAGGTCGGCGCCGGTGGTTTCGGCAGCGCGGGCGATGCCGTCGTGGATGGCATGGCCTTCGCCGATGGTCGTCTCCACGGCCACACCCGCCTGCTCAAAGACCGCCTTGGCGGCATCCAGCGCAGTGTTGGCTTCCGCGGTGGCGGCCGTCAGGTACTGCGACTGGCCGTAGGCGAAGTCGGCTCCGACGCCGGTGAAGGGGTACGGGTCCACCACATAGAGTGCCGTCACCTTGCTGCCGAAGATCTTGGCCAGGCCTGCTGCCTTGGTCGCCGCGTTCAGCGCGGTATTGGAACCATCGACGGGAATCAGGATGTGCTTGAACATGAGAGGTGCTCCTTGACAGTGGATGAACGGCCACGCACGGCCGGGCTCATGCCGACAGTGTGGCAGCGCCGCCAGGTGCGGATCTTGATGTCCGTCATAGCCCGGGGCTTTCGGCACAGGCTCAGGAGGCGGCCTGCTGAAAGCCGCCGCGCCGGCAGGTGACGACCAGCGTATCGCGCCAGCCTCCCTCTGCCAAGGGCTGGATGGGCGTGGTCTCATGGATCATGCGGGCATCGTCCAGCAGCAGCAACGACCAGGGTTCGGTCAGGGTGAAACGCTGGCCGAATGGGCCCGTGGCTTCGAAGATACGGGTCTCGCCACCCTTGACGCCCTCGCGCGCAACGAGAAAGACGGCCACCAGATCGACTCCATCACGGTGAGCGCCTTCGGGCGTGGGCCGGCCTATGCCGCCGGCGGTGTCGATGCGGAACTGGTGCGCCTCCATGAACCAGCGCTCGGGCGTGGAGGCGAGCGCCGATTGCGCCAGCCCCGCCAGCGCGGCCATCAGCCGCTGCCAGGCCGGTGCGGCCAGTACCGCCTCTTCCATGGGCGCGAACCAGCGCTCCATGCCGCCGTGCAGCGCGTTGTATTCCAGAGGCTGCCAGTGCGCGCGGTGCGGCACGGCGTGCAGGGCGAAGGGCTCGCCCACGGCGCCGGGTTCCGCCACGAAGCTCGCATGCCGGCGGCGACGGTACCGGCCGCCGTCCTTCAAGAACTCATCAGGCGGCAGATCGCCCCAGCCGGCGCCCAGTGCCTGCAGCCCGGCCAACTCCACGCCCGCCCAAGCGGCCACGTCCTGCGGACGGACGACCGCATGCCCGGCGGATTGCAATTGCTGGGCAAGGCCCCCCAGGTGGGCATAGGGAGGCGAGAAGGTCACTTGGCTCATAGGGCAGCAAGCTTAAGGCACGGCGGACGAGCCAGTGTCGAAACGAGACGGGTCCACGCGATGGAAATCACCCTCGCGTACTGAACGGGCTGCACCCGTGTTGGACGCCCTGCGCTAGCATGCCGGGCAAGCATCAGGAGTTCACCCATGGTCTCAGAGCGCCGCCAGTTCATCCGCATCGCGTTCGACGCACCCGCCCAGTTCACCACCGGCCACGGCACCGTCGCGGCCCAGGTTCTGGACCTCTCGCTCAAGGGCGCGTTGCTGCGCGTACCGCCCGATCTGGCGCTGGCCGTGGGCATGCCCTGCCTGCTGGCAATCCCGCTCGGGCCGGACGACGCGCACATCTCCATGTCGGCCGAACTCGCACATGTCGACCGGCGGACAGACGGGACGCTGGTCGGCCTGCTGTGCCGTGTGATCGACCTCGACAGCGTGACGCATCTGCGCCGCCTGATCGAGTTGCAAATGGACGATCCGGCCCTGCTGGACCGGGAGCTGGCCGAACTGGCCGACCCAGGGCCTGCTCCATCGAACCACCCCCGCCAGATGCCGGCCTGAACTGTCCTAGGCCGGTTCGGCCTCCTGCAACGCGCGCCACATCACCTTGCCACTGCCGCTCTTGGGCAGCGCGTCGGCGAACTGAACGATGCGCGGGGCTTTGTAGACGGCCATGTTGTCGTGGCACCAAGCGACGATCTCGGCCTCGGATACCCGCCCGCGCTGCTCGCTGCGCAGCACCACCACCGCCTTGACGGTCTCTCCGCGATAGGCATCGCGCGCGGAGATCACACAGGCTTCCTGGATCGCAGGGTGACGGAACATCAGCGCCTCCACCTCGGCCGGCCAGACCTTGAAGCCGCTGGCGTTGATCATGCGCTTGAGCCGGTCGGTGAGGAAGAAGTAGCCCTCCTCGTCCATGTGCCCCAGGTCGCCCGAGCGGAAGAAGCGCTTGCCGTCCAGTTTGATGAACGCGGCCTCGGTGGCGTCGGGCCGTTTCCAGTAGCCGTCGAACACCTCGGGGCCGTGGATGACGATCTCGCCCTGCTCGCCCACGGGCAACTCGCGCAGCGTGTCCGGGTCCACCACGCGCGCATCCGTGCTCATGAAGGGAATGCCCAGGCATTGCTGCTTGGGATGATCCGGCGGATTGGCATGCGAGGGCGCGGCGGTCTCGGTGAGGCCATAGCCTTCGGAATAGCGCAGCCCGTACTGCTCGAAGAGGCGCTGGGCCACGGCCTGCGGCATGGCCGCGCCGCCGCCACCGATATAGCTCAGGCTCGACAGGTCGTATTCAGCGAAGCGCGGGCTGCCCAGCAGGTCGATGACCATGGTGGGGATATTGGTCCAACTGGTGACGCGGTAGTGCGAGATGAGCCGGCCCGCCAGATCCCTATCCCAGCGCGGCATGATGACCAGCGTACCGCCGCAGTAGATGGTGGTGTGCATCATGCTCACCATGCCCGTGATGTGGAACATGGGCACCACCGCCAGCACCACGCTCTCTGGCGTGGCCGTGCCCCACAGGCTGCCGGCGACGGTGTTGTGCATGATGCTGCGGTGCGGGTGGATGCAGCCCTTGGGCAGGCCGGTGGTGCCGCTGGTGTAGGGCAGCACGGCCAGATCGCCGGACGCCGCCTCGTGCGCCGGCGCGGGTTCGGTGCAGGCCAGCGCCTCGGTCCAGGCATGGACCTCGCCGCCCGCCAGCGTGGGCAGCGCGTGCCGGCCACAGAGCCAGTCGCGCCATTGGGGAGGCACGGCATCGGCGCCCCCGGCATCCGGGTCGAACGCGTCGCTGAAATGAGTGACGATCACATGGCGCAGACCCGACTCGGACGGTAGCCCGGCGCTGGCCTGGCAGATGTCGGCCGCCAGATCGGCGGTGGTGATGGCCGCGCGGCTGTCGGGATCGGTGATGTAGTGCTTGAGTTCCTCCGCCCGGTTCATCGGATTGACCGGCACCACCACCGCGTTGGCTCGCAGGATGGCGAAATGCGCAACCACCAGCTGCGGGCAGTTCTGCATGCAGAGCATCACGCGGTCGCCCTTGCGCACGCCCAGGCCATGCAGCCGCGCGGCCAGGCGCTCGGCGGAATCAGCCAGCTCGCGGTAGGACATCTGCGCGCCGAAGAAGACCAATGCGGCCTTGTCCGGATAGCGGCGGGCATTGGTCGCGAGGTTGTCCCAGAGCGAGGTGGCGGGCACCCGCAGCGCGTGCGGCAGCCGGCGCGGCCAGAATCGGTAGTGAGGTCGCATGAACGTTTCCTTTGCCGCCTAGCCTAGGCGGGCGCGTCGGCCGGCGTATTGGGGATCGCACCAATGCGGCGTCACGCAGGTGACGTAGGCGTTTCGAGGCGCTCAGGCTGCCCCAAAGGACACCACTGTTTTGTAACGGTGTGTCCGTTGAGGCCGCTGCAGCCTGCCTGTAGGGGGCCCCTTGGACGCCGATGAAGGACAATGCGAGCGCAATGCGGCAAGCCGAACGCCGGCCCGCCGATTTCCACTTTTTTTGACAGCTGCAGCCGGTGGCGCCGTAGCGCGCCGCCCGCCGGATCGTTCCGGTGCGCATGCAACGGACAACATGAACATAGTCATACTCGACGACTACCAGGACGCAGTGCGCAAGCTGCACTGCGCCTCCCGCCTGGACCCCTATTCCGCCAAGGTCTACACGAACACCGTCAAGGGACTGGGCCAGCTTTCCGTGCGCCTGAAGGACGCCGACATCATCGTGCTCGTGCGAGAGCGCACGCAGATCACGCGACAGCTGGTCGAAAAGCTGCCGCGCCTGAAACTCATCGCGCAGACCGGCAAGGTCGGCAGCCACATCGACGTGGCCGCCTGCACCGAACGCGGCGTGGCCGTGGCCGAGGGGGTAGGCTCGCCGGTCGCACCAGCCGAACTCACCTGGGCGCTCATCATGGCCGCCATGCGCCGCCTGCCGCAGTACATCTCCAACCTCAAGCACGGCGCCTGGCAGCAGTCCGGCCTGCGGGCGGCTTCCATGCCCCCCAACTTCGGCATCGGCACCGTGCTGCGCGGCAAGACGCTGGGCATCTGGGGCTATGGCCGCATCGGCCAGCTGGTGGCTGGCTACGGCCGCGCCTTCGGTATGAACGTCCGCGTCTGGGGCCGAGAGGCCTCGCGCGTGCAGGCGCTGAGCGACGGCCTGCAGGTGGCCACCACGCGCGAGGAATTCTTCTCGCAATGCGACGTGATATCGCTGCACCTGCGCCTGAACGAGGAGACGCGCAACATCATCACGCTGGAAGATCTTTCGGCCATGAAGCAGACCTCGCTCATCGTGAACACCTCGCGCGCCGAACTGATCCAGCCCGATGCGCTCATCGCCGCGCTGAACCGGGGCCGCCCCGGTATGGCGGCCGTGGACGTGTTCGAGAGCGAGCCCATCCTGCAGGGCCATGCCCTGCTGCGGCTGGAGAACTGCATCTGCACGCCGCACATCGGCTATGTGGAGCAAGACAGCTACGAGCTCTATTTCGGTGCGGCCTTCGACAACGTGGTGAACTACATCCGCGGCACGCCGACCAATATCGTCAACCCGGGCGCGCTGCAGGTCCGGCGCTGAGCCACGCCCCGCCGATCACCGCCCGGTGAGCGCGCCGAAGGCCATCAGCGCGCCAATCATCACCGGCTGGTGCAGCAGGTAATAGCTCAGGCTGTGCCGGCCCAGCACCGGCAGCCAGCGCAGCGCGGCAGGCACCGGCCGCGCCAGCCAGGCCGGGCGACGCCCCAGCAGCCACTGCCCCGCCGCCATGCCCCACCACATCACGCCCAGCCAGGGCAGCACCGGCACATAGTCTTCGGTGAAAGGCTTGCGCGTG
The DNA here is from genome assembly GCF_057642795.1 of Paracidovorax sp. NCBI lineage: Bacteria > Pseudomonadati > Pseudomonadota > Betaproteobacteria > Burkholderiales > Comamonadaceae > Paracidovorax > Paracidovorax sp. The sequence continues at coordinate 597,752 of NZ_JBXYZY010000001.1, read as the reverse complement.
ATCAACCCGAGCCAGTTCAGCGCGCGGCTGTCGAACAGCTCCGCCCAACCCTGCAGCGGACCGCCCAGCGCCCAGGCGCCCGCAGCGGGCAGCAGCAAGGCGACCAGCCCCAGCGGCCAAAGCCAGCGACCCGCCGGCGCGCTGAAACGAGCGATCAGAAGCATTACCGCCATGCCGTGCAGCACGCCGAAATAGATGAAGCTGCGCGGGAACATCAGCATCGACCCGCCGGTGACCAGCAGGGCCGCCAGCGCCACCTGCATCCAGCGGCGGCGAAAGCGCTGCCAGCCCAGCCCCTGCGCGGAAGCCAGCGCCTGCCCCAGGCCGGCGCAGGTCAGAAATAGGCTGACGATCATGACGCGCTGCAGCGTCCAGAACGGGTCAGAGAGAAAGTTCTGCGGCCAGTAGCCGAAGTGGCTCAGGTCGAAGCAGAAGTGAAAGACCGTCATCCACAGCATGGCGACGCCGCGCAGCGCATCCACGGCGTCCATGCGGCGGGCCGGGGGGGACGAGGAGGATGGGAGCGGCGGAGGAACGTGGGACATGCTGCTTGCGTGCTGCTTTACGCCAACGACGGAATCGACCGGCACAGGAGCGGCACCGCGAGAGTGCCCGGCGGAAATGACAAAGGGGTTGTACCTTGCGGCACAACCCCTTGAATCAATGGTCGGAGCGGCGGGATTCGAACTCGCGACCCTCTGCTCCCAAAGCAGATGCGCTACCAGGCTGCGCTACGCTCCGACAACTAGCATTCTAACCGGCGCCGCCACCCCTCAGGGCAAATTGAAGGCAAAAGCCGATATTTATTCATGATCGATGGTGCCAGCAGGCGCCATCGATGCACCACGCATCAACGGCTGCTCGGACCCGGGCCGCGGCCGGCCAGGTGACGGAAGGTGATGCGGCCCTTGGTCAGATCGTAGGGCGACATTTCCAGCGAGACCTTGTCGCCGGCCAGGATGCGGATGTGGTGCTTGCGCATCTTGCCGCCGGTGTAGGCGATGAGCTGGTGGCCGTTGTCCAGCGTGACGCGAAAACGCGAGTCAGGCAAAACTTCCGTCACGGAGCCCTGCATTTCGATCAGTTCTTCTTTTGCCATGTTTTAAGTCGAGTTCCAAACAACAAATATTCTGGGAGCGCACCTGCGTGTTCGTGGGCGCGCCTGCAATGCCTGGGCCACGGAAACACCAAGCGATCGGGCCTTCTCTCAGAGGCTCGACAGCGCGGGCATGACATGCAGGGGAGTCGCTGCACCCGGAGCGCAGCAGGCGTGAGGGCCGGGGAGACGGCTTCAATGGACAGGCGAGTCGCTGTGCATTAGCCTGTCGATTGTACCGCGCTATGCTTATTCGCGCCAATCCTGGGGTGCGCCGCGTCCTGGCAGCCGCCTAGAATCATCGGCCCCAGCGGGGCTCCAGCCCCCCGCCCCACCGAACAAGGATCTTCCCCACGTGTCCGATCGCCTCGCCGTCCTCCCCCAGTACCTGCTGCCCAAGCAACTGCTCACCATGATCGCGGGTCGGTTCGCCTCGGCGCGTGCAGGCAGCCTGACCACGTCGGCCATCCGCCGTTTCGTGGCGCGCTACGGCGTGGACATGAGCGAGGCGGCCAATCCCGACATCGCCAGCTACGCCACCTTCAACGATTTCTTCACGCGCGCGCTGCGCCCGGACGCCCGCCCGATCGCGCCCGCCACCGTGATCTGCCCGGTGGACGGCGCGGTGAGCCAGCTGGGCGCCATCGAGAACGATCAGATCTTCCAGGCCAAGGGCCACCGCTATTCCACCACCGCGCTGCTGGGCGGTGACGCCGCGATGGCCGAACAGTTCAAGGACGGCAGCTTCGCCACCATCTATCTCAGCCCGCGCGACTACCACCGGATCCACATGCCCTGTCCCGGCCGGCTGCTGCGCATGGTGCATGTGCCGGGCGCGCTCTTTTCGGTCAACCCGCTCACGGCGCGCGGCGTGCCGGGGCTCTTTGCCCGGAACGAGCGTGTGGTGTGCCACTTCCAGACCCCACTGGGCCCGATGGCACTGGTGCTGGTAGGGGCCACCATCGTGGGCAGCATGGCGACCGTCTGGCACGGGCAGGTCAGCCCGCCGCGCACCGGCAAGCTGCGCAGCTGGGACTATTCCACCCAGCCCATCACGCTGGCACAAGGCGAGGAGATGGGTCGCTTCATGCTGGGTTCCACCATCGTGCTGCTGTTCCAGCGCGGCGCCGTGCAGTTCGAGCCCGGCTGGCAGGCCTTGCGCCCGACGCGGCTGGGCGAGGCGATGGCCCATCGCGTCGCATAGGCTATGCAGCCGCCTCCTGGTGCGGGATGGCGGCCTGAGCCGAGTGGGATTCGGGGCGACGCCGGGTGGTGAACACCGTGGGCTCCAGCTGGATACGCGACGGATGGATGGCACCCTCGCGCCCCACAAGATGCACCAGCAGTTCCTGCCGGCGCAAAACGATGTGGCTCACGGTTTCCACGTTTGCGCCCATCCTCACCCGGGTGCCCGGGCGAAACAGTGGCATCACGAACGTCTCCTCCCAGCCATGCAGCGGAGTCTGGGCCGGAACAGGAATCAGCTCGGCCGACTCCGTGGGCAGGGAGATGTGGGGTTGCACGTCGAGCATGCCCAATGCTAAACCTTGTTACATCTCGCCGGGGCGCGCTCCGCTGAATTTTTCTGTGGATCGGTGGTTGAGCTGGTTGCGGCTGCGCCACAGGCCCTGCTCGCCACCTTCCCGCACCTATCGCCCTGCCCCGCCCCGGACAAATTCCAGAGCCGCCTCCAGCATGCGGCGCAAAGGGGGCTGCACGCGCGCGGCCACCCCCGGAAGGTAGTCGAACGGCAGCGCCTCCTGCATGTAGCTCGACTGCGTCATCTCCAGTTGCACCGCGTGGACGCCCTGTTCGGGACGCCCGTACTGGCGCGTGATGTAGCCCCCCTTGAAACGGCCGTTGAGCACCGAGGGGTAGCCACTCGCCTCGCCGATCTGCAGCAGCTGGCGGGCCAATTCGGGGGCGCAGCTGGCGCCGTCGGCCGTGCCCAGGTTCAGGTCGGGCAGCCGACCTTCGAAGAAGCGCGGCAGCACCGAGCGGATCGAATGCGCGTCCCAGAGGAGCGCCACGCCGTGCGCGGCGCGGATGCGCTCCAGTTCGCGCTGCAGCTGCACGTGGTAGGGCACCCAGATGGCTTCGCGGCGGGCGGCGATCTCGGCTTCGTCCGGCACGGCGCCGTCCCGGTAAAGCGGGGTGTCGTCGAAGGTATCGACCGGGCACAGCCCCGTCACGCTCTGGCCCGGATAGAGGCTGGCGCCGTCGGGCGGTCGGTTCAGGTCGATGACATAGCGCGAATGTGTCGCCACCAGCACCGAGGCGCCCATCTCGCGCACGAAGCCGTAGAGGCGTTCCAGGTGCCAGTCGGTGTCGGGCACCTGGCGGGCCTCGTCGGTCAGGCGGCTGGCGATGGCGGGCGGCACATGGGTGCCCACATGCGGCATGGAGACCAGCAGCGGTGCGCTGCCCTGGTGGAAGGTGAAGGCGGGGTGTTCGTCGGTCTGGAGGGCTGCAGTCATGGCGGACAGGATAGCTTTCGGGAAAGGAATGCGGGCGGTGCCGGATGCACCCGCTCAGTCGTCAGCGCGGATCGTGGCCGCGCGTGCCTGAACGAAGGCGTGCGCCGCCGCTGCCTGCAGGGGATGGCGCCCCGCCTGCACACGCTGGCGCCCGCCGACCCAGACGCCCTGCACCGCCGAGGTGCGATGGCTGGCGAACACATGGGCGCCCAGCAGCTGTTCGGCCGGCAGGCCCTGCAGCGCGACATGGGCCGTATCGAGCGCCACCCAGTCGGCCTGCTGGCCCACGGCGAGGCCGGCCACCGGGCGGCCTGTGGCCTGCGCTCCGCCCTGCACGGCTTGCAGCGTCATGGCAGTGGCCACGTCGGGCTGGCCGCTGGCCGCCAGCACGTTGCGCTGGCGGGTCGCCAGCCGCTGGCCGTATTCCAGCAGCATGAGCTCTTCGGCCGCGTTCACGCAGGCGTGGCTGTCGGAGCCCACGCCCCACCGCCCGCCGTGGCGCAGCCAGCGGGGCACGTCGAACAGGCCGTCGCCCAGGTTGGCCTCGGTGCTGGGGCACAGGCCCGCCACAGCGCCGGTGGCAGCGGCGGCGGCGTATTCGGTGTGCGTCATGTGGGTGGCGTGAACCAGGCACCAGCGGGCATCGACCGGGGCATGGTCCAGCAGCCATTCAACCGGCCGCTGGCCGCTCCAGGCCTGGCAATCGACCACTTCCTGGGTCTGTTCGGCGATGTGGATGTGGATGGGCGCAGCCGCATCCAGCGCCGCAAGGCCCGCGACAGCGGCACGCAGGCTGTCGGGCGGCACGGCGCGCAGCGAATGCGGGGCCAGGCCCAAGCGGGCCGCTGGCCCTTGCAGTATGGGCGCAAGGCGCTCCAATAAGGAGAGCATTCCGTCAGTGCTGCGCAGAAAGCGGGCCTGGTCGGAGCGGGGCGGCTTGCTGCCGAAGCCGCTGGTCTGATAAAGCACGGGCAGCAGCGTGAAGCCGATGCCGGCCGTGCGCGCTGCCCGCAGCAGCGCGTGGGCCAGCGTGGCGTCGTCGGCATAGGGCATGCCACCCTGGTCGTGGTGGACGTAATGGAATTCGCAGACCGAGGTATAGCCCGCCTCCAGCATCTCCACGTAGAGCCAGGTGGCGATGGCTTCCAGCGAGTCGGGCGTGATACGCGCCGCGAAGCGGTACATGAGGTTGCGCCAGCTCCAGAAGCTGTCAGACGCCCCGCTGGCGCGGTATTCGGTCAGCCCCGCAAAGGCGCGCTGGAAGGCGTGCGAGTGCAGGTTGGGCATGCCGGGGATCAGCGGCCCGGGGGCCACGGGCGTGCCCTGTGGCGGGTGTGCGCCGGGCGTGACGGCGGTCAGCTGGCCAGCGGCGTCCCATTCCAGCAGCACGTCGCGGGCCCAGCCGCCCGGCAGGAGTGCCTGCGGCGCGAACAGCGTGCCGCGATCAGCGAGAGCGTCAGACATCGAAAACCTTGCCGGGATTGAGAAGATGAAGGGGATCGAGCGCCTGCTTGATGGCCCGCATGGCCGCGAGTTCGGCCGGCGTGCGGCTGGCGCCGAGATAGGGTTTCTTGTGCAGGCCGATGCCATGCTCGGCGGACACGCTGCCGGCCAAGCGCGCCACCTCTGCGTACACCAGCGCTTCCACGCCCGCCTCGTCGCCGCCCACCGTGGCGGCGTCGGTGGAGAGGTGCAGGTTGCCATCGCCCACATGGCCGAAGAACACGGTGTGGTGGCCGGGCCAGCGCGCATCCAGCTGGGCGCGGCAGGCCTCGGCGAAGCGGCCGATGTCGGCCAGGGGCAGCGACACGTCGAAGTTGATGGGCGGGTGCATGTGCGCCGGCAGCTCGGCCGTGGCCTCGCGGATCTTCCAGAAGGCGCGGGCCTGGGCATGCGACTGGGCGATGGCGGCATCCAGCGCCACGCCGGCCGCCATGGCCTCGCCCAGGGCGGCTTCCAGCGCGGACTGCAGGGCGCCCTCCTCCGCGCCACCCACGTCGATCAGCGCCATGAAGGGATGCGGGGCGGCGAAGGGCTCGCGCAGCTGCTGCCAAGCCAGCGAGGCGGCGACGAAGTCGCGCCACATCAGCTCATAGGCCGACAGCGCACCGGGAAAGCACGCCTGCAGTCGCGCCAACAGCTCCAGCGCGGCCTCGAAATGCGGCAGCGCCACCAACGCCGTGGCGCGCGCCCGGGGCGCGGCCCGCAGACGCAGCACGGCGCGGGTAACGATGCCCAGCGTGCCTTCGGCGCCGATGAACCAGTGCTTGAGGTCGTAGCCCGTGTTGTTCTTGAGCATGGGCCGCAGCATGGGCAGCACCTCGCCGCTGGCCAGCACCACCTCCAGGCCCAGCACCTGCTCGCGCATCATCCCGAACTGCAGCACGCCGTTGCCGCCGGCATTGGTGGCGATGCCGCCGCCGATCTGCGCGGAGCCGCGTGCACCCCAGTCCACGCCCAGCTGCAAGCCGGCTGCGGCGGCGGCCTCCTGCACCGACTGCACGGTGGCGCCGGCCTGGCAGGTGAGCGTGGCGGCGCGCGCATCCACTGATTCGATGGCCTGCATGCGGTCCAGCGAAAGCGCGATGCCCTGCGCGCAGGGCACGGCGGCACCGGCCAGGCCCGTCAGCCCGCCCTGGGGCACCACGGGCACGCGGTGCGCGGTGCAGAGCGCCAGCACGGCGCTGACCTGCTCGGTGCTGCGCGGGCGTACCAGGGCCAGCGGCTGCACCGGGGCCGCGCCGCTCCAGTCGGTGCGGTGGCGCGGGGGAATGGCGTCGCCGGTCTGCACGCCATCGGCGCCCACTACCTGCGCGAGGGCGGCCAGGAAGCCGCTCATGCGCCGGCCCCCTTGGCGATGCGGCCCTGGCGCACGATGGTGTGGGCGGCGCCCTGGCCGAACCAGTAGGCCAGCTCGGCGGCCTCCTGCACCGGCCAGAGCACGAAGTCGGCCGGGCGGCCGGCGGCGATGAGGCCGTGCGTTCCCTCCAGGCCCAGGGCGCGCGCGGCGTGGATGGTGATGCCGGCCAGGGCCTCGGGCACCGTGAGCCGGAACAGCGTGCAGGCCATGTTGGCCATGAGCCGCAGGCTCAGCGCGGGCGAGGTGCCCGGGTTGTGGTCGGTGGAGACGGCCATGGGCACGCCCGCCTCGCGCAGCGCGTGGATGGGCGGCAATTGCGTGTCGCGCAGCGTGTAGTAGGCGCCGGGCAGCAGCACGGCCACCGTGCCCGCCGCCTTCATCGCCGCGATGCCTTCGGCCGACAGGTGCTCGATGTGGTCGCACGAGAGCGCCCCGTAGCGCGCCGCGAGCTGCGCGCCGCCCATGTCGGAAAGCTGCTCGGCATGCAGCTTGACGGGCAGGCCCAGCGCCTGTGCGGCCTGGAAGACCTGTTCGGCCTCGGCCAGGCTGAAGGCGATGCGCTCGCAGAACACGTCCACCGCATCCACCAGGCCCTCTGCCGCCAGCGCGGGCAGCATCTCGCGGCAGACCACGTCGATGTAGTCCTGGCTGCGGCCGGCATATTCGGGCGGCAGCGCATGCGCCCCCAGGAAGGTGGTGCGCACGGTGACGCCGGTGATCTCACCCAGGCGGCGCGCCGCGCGCAGCTGCTTGCGTTCGTGCTCCAGCGCAAGGCCGTAGCCGGACTTGATCTCGATGGCGCAAACGCCCTCGTCCAGCAGCGCCTGCAGCCGCGGCAGGGCCTGGGCGACCAGCTCGTCCTCGGTCGCCGCGCGCGTGGCCTTCACGGACGAGACGATGCCGCCGCCCGCCCGGGCCACCTCTTCGTAACTGGCGCCCGCCAGCCGCATGGCGAATTCGTTCGCGCGGTGGCCGCCATAGATCAGATGGGTGTGGCAATCCACCAGCCCCGGCGTGGCGAGCAGGCCGGCGCCCGCATGGCGTGGCCACTCAGCATAGGCCGCCGGCAGGGCGGTGGCGGGGCCGACCCAGCCCACCCGGCCGCCCTCCACCACCACGCAGGCCGCAGCACCTTCGGGCACGGCCACATCGGGCAGAGCCAGACCGGGCGCCAGTCGCAGATCGGTCCAGACACCGTCGGCGCTGGGCAGGCTCGCGGGCGGCTGGGGTGAGATTCTCCAATCGGTCATGCTATTGATTCCATAGCTATAGGCGCGCTTTCCATGGTCGCTGGTGGGCATTTTGATGGCAAGACGGGCGCCAGGCCGATCCAGGCCAGCCGCGGCTCGGTTCCGGGCACGGGCACCAGCCCGCCGGCCTGCGGCGCCGGCGCGCTCCACCAGAGCCCCTGCCCCGGACCCAGTTCTTCACCCGCAGCATCGCGCCACGCACCCGAAAGCACCATGCAGAGGCCGGCAGCCGTGCTGCCAGGCGTCACGGCATGGCCCAGGATCTCGATACGGCCCGTCCAGGCATCGCGGCGGCGCATGAGATTGAAATCGGTGGAGGCGCCGCCCAGCAGCGTGCAGTCCAGCGGCAGTTCGCCTGCGAAAACGAAGGGCTGCCCGGGGCTATCCAGCCGGTGGTCGATGCCGGGGCCCTGCAGCCGCACGCCGTCGCCGGCCAGCAGCATGATCTCGCGCTCCACGCCAGGGAAGGCCGAGAACGGGCCCGATCGGTCGATGCTGGCGACACTCACGCGCCAGCCGAAGCGCTCCAGCCCCGCGCCGGGCGGCCAGCAGACGATCTCGCGCGTGGCGCCGCCGCCGTTCTTCCAGGGCATGGGCGCGATGGCGGTCAGGTCGAAGCGCTGCAACCCTTCGGCTGGGGGCAAGGCAGTCCGCATCACTTCACCATCGGCAGATGCAGGTGATGCTTCTTCGCGGTGGCGATGGCGATGTCGTAGCCCGCGTCGGCATGGCGCATCACGCCGGTGGCCGGGTCGTTCCACAGCACGCGGGCCAGGCGCGCGGCGGCTTCATCCGTGCCGTCGGCCACGATGACCACGCCGGCATGCTGCGAATAGCCCATGCCCACGCCGCCGCCGTGGTGCAGGCTGACCCAGGTGGCGCCGCCGGCGGTGTTGAGCAGCGCGTTGAGCAGCGGCCAGTCGCTCACCGCGTCGGTGCCGTCCTTCATCGCCTCGGTCTCGCGGTTGGGACTGGCGACGGAGCCGGTGTCCAGATGGTCGCGGCCGATGACGATCGGCGCCTTGAGCTCGCCGTTCCTCACCATCTCGTTGAAGGCCAGCGCGGCCTTGTGGCGCTCGCCCAGGCCCAGCCAGCAGATGCGCGCGGGCAGGCCCTGGAAGGCGATGCGTTCGCGGGCCATGTCCAGCCAGCGGTGGGTGTGCCTGTTCTCGGGGAACAGCTCCTTGATCTTGGCGTCGGTCTTGTAGATGTCTTCCGGGTCGCCCGAGAGCGCCACCCAGCGGAAGGGGCCCTTGCCCTCGCAGAACAGCGGGCGAATGTAGGCCGGCACGAAGCCGGGGAAGTCGAAGGCGTTCTTCACGCCCTCGTCGAAAGCCACCTGGCGGATGTTGTTGCCGTAATCCACCGTGGGAATGCCCATGGCCTGGAAGTCGAGCATGGCCTGCACGTGCGCGGCGCAGCCCTGGGCCGCGGCCTTCTTCAGGCGGGCATGCTGGACCGGGTCGGCGGCTGCGGCCTGCCATTGCTCCACGCTCCAGCCCACGGGCAGGTAGCCGTTGATGAGGTCGTGCGCGGAGGTCTGATCGGTCACGATGTCGGGCTTGGGGCCGCCGGCGCGGGCGCGCTTCACCAGCTCGGGCAGCACTTCGGCCGCGTTGCCCAGCAGCGCGATCGACACCGCCTCGCCCCGGGCCGTGTGGTGGGCGATGAGCGCCAGCGCGTCGTCGATGTCCTTGGCCTGCTTGTCCACGTAGCGCGTGCGCAGGCGGAAGTCGATGCTGCTTTGCTTGCATTCGACGGCCAGCACGCAGGCCCCCGCCAGCACGCCGGCCAGGGGCTGCGCGCCGCCCATGCCGCCCAGGCCTGCGGTGAGGATCCAGCGGCCCGACAGGTCGTTGCCGTAATGCTGGCGGCCGGCTTCGACGAAGGTCTCGAACGTGCCCTGCACGATGCCCTGGGCGCCGATGTAGATCCAGCTGCCGGCCGTCATCTGGCCGTACATGAAGAGGCCCTTGCGGTCCAGCTCGTTGAAGTGCTCCCACGTGCCCCACTTCGGGACCAGGTTGGAATTGGCCAGCAGCACGCGGGGCGCGTTCTCGTGCGTCTTGAACACGCCCACGGGCTTTCCGGACTGGATCAGCAGGGATTCGTCGGCCTCCAGGGTTTTGAGCGATGCCAGGATCTGGTCGAAGCACTCCCAGTTGCGCGCCGCGCGGCCGATGCCGCCATAGACCACCAGCGACTGCGGGTTCTCGGCCACGTCCGGGTCCAGGTTGTTCTGCAGCATGCGCCAGGCGGCTTCGGCCAGCCAGTTCTTGCAGTGCAGCTGGCTGCCGCGTGGCGCGCGGATGACGCGCGTGGGGTCGTGGCGGGGGTCGGCTGCGGTGGCGGCGGACAGGATGGCGTCGTTGGCGTTCATGGCATCGCTCCTTGGGCGTTGGTGTGCGGGGTCGGGTGGCTTACTGGAAGCTGGGCAGGCAGGCCGCGAGCGGCGCGGGCCACGCCGATGTGCTGGCCCAGAGGCGCACGGCCTCGATGTCGGGCGCGAGGTAGCGGTCCTGCTCCAGGAAGGCCACGCGCTCGCGGATGGCGGCGAACTGGCCTTCGATCAGCGGCGAGGATTTGAGGCTGCGGTCGAACTCCATGCCCTGCGCAGCGGCCATGGCCTCGATGCCGACGATCACTGCCGTGTTGCGCGCCATGTCCAGCAGGCGGCGGGCGGCGTAGGTGGCCATGGAGACGTGGTCTTCCTGGTTGGCCGAGGTCGGCAGGCTGGTCACGCTGCTGGGGTGGGCGAGGCACTGGTTCTCGGCGGCCAGAGCCGCGGCCGTGACCTGGGCGATCATGAAACCGGAATTGACGCCGCTGTCGCGGATCAGGAAGGCCGGCAGGCCCGACAGGCCCGTATCCAGCAGGAGCGCGAGGCGGCGCTCCGAAATGGCACCGATCTCCGACAGCGCCAGTGCGACGATGTCCGCCGCGAAGGCGACCGGCTCGGCGTGGAAGTTGCCGCCGGAGATCACCTCGCCTGTGTCGGTGAAGACCAGCGGATTGTCCGATGCGGCATTGGCCTCGATGCGCAGCACGCGGGCGGCATGCGCCAGGTTGTCCAGGCAGGCGCCCATGACCTGCGGCACGCAGCGGATGGAATACGGGTCCTGCACGCGGCCGCAGTTCGGGTGGGAAGGGTCGATGGCGCTGCCTTCCAGCAGTGCGCGTACCGCCGCTGCCACCGCGATCTGGCCGGCCTGGCCCCGTGCTTCGTGGATGCGCGCATCAAAGGGCTTGACCGAGCCCTTGATGGCTTCGAGCGTGAGGCAGCCCGACACCAGCCCGGCCGCGAACACGCTCTCGGCCGCGAACAGGCCCGCCAGCGCCAGCGCGGTGGAGACCTGCGTGCCGTTGAGCAGCGCCAGGCCCTCCTTGGGGCCGAGCACGAAGGGCTCCAGCCCCACGGCAGCCATGGCCTCGCGCCCGGAGACGACCTGGCCGCCCACCTTGGCCGCGCCCTCCCCGATCAACACGCAGGCCAGGTGCGCGAGGGGCGCCAGATCCCCCGACGCGCCCACCGAGCCCTTGGCGGGAATGACCGGCAGCACGTCGGCATTGGCCAGCGCCAGCAGCGCATCGACCAGCGCCGGGCGCACGCCCGAATGACCCCGCGCCAGGCTCACGGCCTTGGTGGCCAGCACCATGCGCACCACGTCGTCCGGCAGCGGATCGCCCGTGCCCACGCTGTGCGATAGCACCAGGTTGCGCTGCAGCTCGGCCAGCCGGTCGTGGGCGATCTTGGTGCTGGCGAGCTTGCCGAAGCCGGTGTTGATGCCATACACCACCTGGTCCTCGGCCACGATGCGGTCCACGGTGGCCTGGGCGGCCTGCATGCCGGCCAGGGCGGAGGCATCCAGCACCAGCCGCACGCCGCCGGCGGCAATGGCGCGCAGCTGGGCCAGGGAGACCTGGCCGGGGCACAGCGTGAAGGGGGTTGCATCTGTCATCGGTTGATCCTGTATAGACAAGTAGATCGAGAAAAATAAAGCGGCTCTAAAGCCACCCGATTCGCGAATTGGATCATGAAGCCGCCAACTTGTATAGACAGGTTGACGGCAATTTTCACCGCCCCGCTACCCCACCACCGCCTGCCCGTCGGACCGGATGCGGCTGCCCAGCCGGTAGCGCGCGCCCGGATGCAGGCAGCGCACCAGCGTGACCGGCACGCCACGCGACCAGGTGCGGCGCGTGAGCAGCAGACAGGGATCGGCCGGCGCCATGTCGAGCAGGCGGGCCTGCTCGGCCGTGGGCAGCACGGCATCGACGACATGCTCCATCTGGTCGAACGGCACGTTGCGCACCAGGTATTCGGAGGGCTGCAGCTGGGTGAAGTCCTGCGCGCCGAACTGCGGCACCATGCGCGGGTTCACGTAGCGGTCTTCCAGCTGCACCGGCACGCCGTCTTCGCGGTGCACGCAGACGGCATGGAACACCGACTCGCCCGTGCGCAGGTCCAGCGCGGCGGCGATGTCCAGCGGCGCGGCCACACGCTCCACCGTCAGCACGTCGCAGCGGTAGTCGTGGCCGCGCTGGCGGATCTCGCTGGCCAGGTTGGCGATCTGCAGCAGAGTGGACTGCGGCTTGGCTTCGGCCACGAAGCTGCCCACGCCCGCCACGCGCACGATCCGGCCCTGCTCCACCAGTTCGCGCAGCGCACGGTTCACGGTCATGCGCGACATGCCGAACTGCTGCACCAGCTCGTTCTCGGAAGGCAGGCGGTCGCCCGCGCGCCAGGAGCCGTCCTGGATGCGGCGGGCGATGTGGTCCTTGATCTGCTGGTAGAGCGCCAACGCGGGCTCGGCGGCCGGGGCCGCAGCCACTGCGGCAGTGCGCGGGTTCGCGCGGGTAGTGCCCGCTCTGGGGGCGGCTCGCTTGCGGTTGGAGGTCGGCGTCGTCATGGCGCGGGACTGTATCAATGCGCCTCGGCCGCCAGCGACTCGGCGCGGATCTCCTCCGTCAACCGGGCCTTGAGCGCCATGAACTCGGGCGAGGTCTTCAGCGTGTAGTGGCGCGGGTGCGGCAGATCGACCGCGATCTCGGTCTTGATGCGCCCCGGGCGGGCGCTGAACACCGCCACGCGGCTGGCCATGAAGATGGCCTCGTCGATGTCGTGGGTGACGAACATCACCGTTTTGCGCTCGGCCTCCCAGATGCCCAGCAGCAGCTCCTGCATGAGCACACGGGTCTGGTTGTCGAGCGCGCCGAAGGGCTCGTCCATGAGCAGGATCTTGGGATCGTTGGCCAGCGCGCGGGCGATGGCCGTGCGCTGCTGCATGCCGCCCGAGAGCTGCTTGGGAAAGTGCTGCTCGAAGCCGCGCAGCCCCACCTTGGCGATGAAGTACGCGGCGCGCTCCTTCTGCTGCGCCTCCGGCATGCCGCGCTCGCGCAGGCCGAAGCGGATGTTCTGCTCGATGGTGAGCCAGGGGAACAGCGTGTAGCTCTGGAACACCATGCCCCGGTCGGCCCCCGGGCCCTCGACCGGCCGGCCGTCGAGCAGCACGCGGCCGCTGGTGGGCTGATCCAGCCCCGCCACGATGCGCAGCATGGTCGATTTGCCGCAGCCCGACGGGCCCAGGATGGTGACGAAGTCGTTGTCGGCCACGTGGAAATCGACCGGCAGCAGGGCCTGCGTGGCCGGCCCCTTGGCCGAGGTGAAGGTGCGCGAGACACCCTGGATCATCAACTCGCTCATCAGATGGTGCTCCAGGCGAAGAGGCGGCGGTTGATCGCCTTGAAGAGGAAGTCCGACACCAGCCCGATCAGGCCGATGACGATGATGCCGAAGATGATCTGCCCGGTGTTCAGCAAGGCCTGGCTGTCGGTGATCATGTGGCCGATGCCGGAGGAGGAGCCGATCAGCTCGGCCACGATCACGTAGGTCCAGGCCCAGCCCAGCACCAGCCGCAGCGTCTCGGCGATGTCGGGCGCCGCGCCGGGAATGAGCACGCGGCGCACGATGCCCGTGGGCGTGGCGCCCAGGGTGTAGGCGGCCTCGACCAGGTCCTTGCGGGCATTGCCGACGATGACGGCCACCATCAGGATGATCTGGAACACCGAGCCGATGAAGATCACCAGCAGCTTCTGCAGCTCGCCCAGGCCCGCCCAGAGGATGAGCAGCGGGATGAAGGCCGAAGCCGGCAGGTAGCGGCAGAACGAGACGAAGGGCTCCAGGAAGGCCTCCACGCCCTTGTGCGCGCCCATGGCGATGCCCAGCGGCACGGCCACGATGGCGGCCAGGATGAAGCCGCCCAGCACGCGCCACACCGTCATGCCGATGTCGTGCAGGAAGCCGAACTGCGTGAACAGCAGCCAGCCTTCCTGCACCATGGTGACGGGGCTGGCAAGGAAGGTCGGCGACACGTAGCCGCCCAGCGTAGCCACCGACCAGACAGCGACGAACAGCAGGAAGAACGCGGCGCCGAGCAGCCAGCGCGCGTGGCGGCCAACGGGCTCCAGCGGGCGCAGCGCGCGGCGGCGCTGCGGGACGGCCGGCGGCGCGGCGGGGGGTTCGGCGGGCATGGCGCCCATCGTTCGGCTCATCGGACGGGTCTCCACGGCAGGGCTCGGCAATCCATCTCAGCTCATTTGATGAAGCTGTCGTCGTACATGGCGCCGAAGTTCTCGGGCTGCTTGCGCACCACGCCGACCTCCAGCAGGATCGCGCCCGCATCCTTCATGAACTGCTGCAGCTCGCCCGCGAAGAACTTCTGGTTGGCGGCCTTGTCCTGCCAGCGCAGATAGGCGGACGACTTGGCGAAGGCCTCGCCCGTCTGCTTGACGGCGGCGCCCATGATCTCGTTGGCCTTGGCCGGCTCGGCCTTGATCATCTCGAGCGCCTCGAAGTACGACTGCGCGAGCGCCTGCGCGGCCTTGGGATGGGCCTTGAGCCAGTCAGGCGCGCAGCCCACGGTGTCCATCACCATCGGGTATTCAATGGTGGTAGCCAGGATCTTGCCGGCCTGCGGGTTGGCGCGGATGGTGGACAGGTAGGGCTCATAGGTCATGGCCGCATCGTTCTGGCCCGCGACGAAGGACTGGGCGGCGGGCTGCGGCTCCAGCGATACGGTCTTCACGTCCTTCAGGCTCATGCCGTTCTTGGACAGCATCCAGGCCAGGCCAAAGTACGGCGCGGTGCCCGGCGCGCTCACGGCGACGGTCTTGCCCTTGAGGTCGGCAAAGCTCTTGATGTCGTTGCGCACGGCAAGGCCGTCGGCGCCGTAGGACTTGTCCATCTGGAAGATCTGCACGATGGGCACGCCGTTGGTGTTCCAGGCCACATGCGTTTCCACCGTGGTCGCGGCGCACTGGATGGCCTTGGAGGCCAGCGCCAGATGCCGGTCCTTCTGCGGAATCATCTTCAGCTCCACGTCCAGGCCGTTCTTCTTGAAGATGCCGGCCTTGTCGGCCAGCGTCAGCGGTGCGAAGCCCGTCCAGCCTGACATGCCCAGCGCGATCTTCGTGTCCTCCGCCTGCGCCGCCGTGGCTGCGCACAGCAGCCACGCAGCTGTCGCCACCAGAGACGCCACCTTGCAACCCATCTTTCGGTCCATCTGACTGCTCCTCGTTCATGAATGTGGGGAAACTCCGTGCGCCGGAATGATGCGCGCCGCGCCTCCCTGTCTATACAGGGTAAACGCGCAAGCGTCCCGCAAAACCCGGCCACCGCACCTGCATACGACGCACCGAAGGGGTGCATCGCGGCGCGGCCAGCCCATGGGCACGCAAGAGATGGGCCAACCTGTATAGGCATCTACGCGGGATGACGGCCCGCCCAGCCCGGCACATGCCGGGTGTCCCCGACTCGTTGCGGCCACAGCCCTTGTTCTACCTGCGCAATGCGCTACAAAAAGCGGAGCGGGCGCCGATCTTTACGCTTTCTATACACCCGGCCCGCGAGTCTCTGCACCGTCTTTGCACCCGAATTTCCAGAATCGCCGCCATGTCTGACAACGGGAGTGATTCGATGGACTGGCTCTGGATCGCCGCAATCGCGGCGCTGTGGGTGGCGACGGCCGAAGCCGCGCTGTGGCTGCACCGCGCCGCATGGCCGCACAACACGGAGCGGGCGCAATGAATATCGACGTGCTCTACGGGCTGGCCGGCATGGTGGCCGTGCTGCTCTTCGCCTACCTGGTCTTCGCGCTGATCTGCGCCGAGGAGTTCTGAGATGCAAGCATCAGCCTGGGGCCTGCTGGCCTCGTTCCTTGCCGCGCTGGTACTGCTGGCCTGGCCGCTGTCGCGTGCGCTCGCCGCCCTCTGCGCCGGCCGCCTGCCGCGCCTGCTGCAGCGCATCGAAGCCCCTCTGTACCGCCTGGCCGGCGTGCAGCCCGATGCGGGCATGTCCTGGCAGCGCTATGCGCTCTGCCTGCTGGCCTTCAACGGCGCGGGCACGCTGCTGCTCTACGGCCTGCAGCGCCTGCAGAACCGCCTGCCGCTCAACCCCATGAACATGCCCGCCGTCGCGCCCGATTCGGCGTTCAACACGGCGGTGAGCTTCGTGACCAATACCAACTGGCAGGGCTACGCGGGCGAGTCCACCATGAGCCATCTCACGCAGATGCTCGGCCTGACGGTGCAGAACTTCCTGTCGGCCGCCACCGGCATCGCCGTCGCCTTCGCGCTCACCCGCGCCTTTGCCGGCCGCCAGTCCGACAGCCAGGGCCTGGTGGGCAACTTCTGGGCCGACGTGACGCGCATCACCCTGTGGGTGCTGGCGCCGCTGTCCTTCGCCATCGCGCTGGTGTTCGCCGGCCAGGGCGTGATCCAGAACTTCAAGCCTGACGCCAGAGTGACCACGCTGGAAACCACCACCTACCAGGTGCCACGCATGGACGCCGCAGGCCAGCCGGTGCTGGACGCCAAGGGCGCACCGGTGACCGACAGCGTACAGACGCACCAGCAGACACTCTCCATGGGCCCGGTCGCCTCGCAGGAGGCGATCAAGATGCTCGGCACCAACGGGGGGGGCTTCTTCAACGCCAACTCGGCCCACCCTTACGAGAACCCCACGGCGCTGACCAACTTCGTGCAGATGCTGGCGATCTTCCTGATCCCGGCCGCGCTGTGCCTCACGTTCGGCCGCCTGGTGGGCGACGAGCGCCAGGGCTGGGCGCTGCTGGCGGCCATGACGGTGCTGTTCGTGGCGGCGGTGGTCGCCCTCACGGCGGCCGAGCAGGCGGGCAACCCGCTGCTGGGCAAGCTGGGCGTGGACCAGGCGGCAAGCGCCTGGTCGAGCGGCGGCAACATGGAGGGCAAGGAAGTGCGCTTCGGCATCGACGCCACCGCGCTGTTCACCGCCATCACCACGGCCGCCTCGTGCGGTGCCGTCACGGCCATGCACGATTCGCTCACCCCGCTGGGCGGCATGGTGCCCATGGTGCTGATGCAGCTGGGCGAAGTGGTCTTCGGCGGCGTGGGCAGCGGGCTCTACGGCATGCTGGTGTTCGCCATCCTGGCCGTGTTCATCGCCGGCCTGATGATCGGCCGCACGCCGGAATACCTGGGCAAGAAGATCGAGGTGCGCGAGATGAAGCTCGTCTCGCTGGCCATCCTGATCACGCCCATCGTGGTGCTGCTGGGCACGGCCGTGGCCGTGAGCGTGGGTGCGGGCACCGCCGGCATCGCCAACCCCGGCCCGCACGGCTTCTCCGAAGTGCTCTACGCGCTGACATCGGCGGCCAACAACAACGGCAGCGCCTTCGCCGGCCTGTCAGCCAACACGCCCTTCTACAACACGCTGCTGGGCCTGGCGATGTGGCTGGGCCGCTTCGGAATGATCGTGCCGGTGCTGGCCATCGCCGGCTCGCTGGCGGCCAAGCAGCGGCTGCCCGTCACCGGCGGCACCCTGCCCACGCACGGCCCGCTTTTCGTGGCGCTGCTGGTGGCCGTCGTGCTGCTGGTGGGCCTGCTGAACTACGTGCCATCGCTGGCTCTGGGGCCGATGGTCGAACACCTGATGCTCTGGCCCGCCCGCTGAGTCGCAGCCGCCCCACGGAAAGACAATCATGCAAACCCCTTCTTCCCAGGCACCGTCGGTGCCCTCTTCCTCCACGCGCTCGCTGATGGACACGGCGCTGCTGGCTCCGGCCCTGCGCGGCGCCTTCGTCAAGCTGAACCCTGCAGCGCAATGGCGCAACCCGGTGATGTTCGTCGTGTATGTCGGCAGCATCATGACCACGCTGCTCTGGGCCCAGGCCCTGGCAGCGCCAGCCGCGGCCCAGGCCAGCGGCCTGTCGCCGAACTTCATCCTGGCCGTGGCGCTGGGGCTGTGGTTCACGGTTCTCTTCGCCAACTTCGCCGAAGCGCTGGCCGAAGGCCGCAGCAAGGCCCAGGCGGCATCGCTCAAGGGCCTGCGCAAGGACACCTGGGCCAAGAAGCTCAAGTCCGCCAACTGGCCCACGGCTGACCGCAACTGGCTGCCCGCGCAGGCCAGCGACCTGCGCCGCGGCGACGTGGTGATGGTGGAGACCGGCGACGTGATCCCGCTGGACGGCGAGGTGCTGGACGGCGTGGCCTCGGTGGACGAAAGCGCCATCACCGGCGAATCGGCCCCCGTGGTGCGCGAATCGGGCGGCGACTTCTCCGCCGTCACGGGCGGCACCCGCGTGCTGTCGGACTGGCTGGTGGTGCGCATCGCCGTGAACCCGGGCGAGTCCTTCCTCGACCGCATGATCAGCATGGTCGAGGCCGCACGCCGGCAGAAGACGCCCAACGAGATCGCGCTCACCATCCTGCTGGTGGCGCTGACCATCGTCTTCCTGGTGGTCACCGCCACGCTGCTGCCCTTCTCGCTCTTCAGCGTGCATGCGGCGGGCGCGGGCGGCGCCGTGCCGCTGACCTCGCTGATCGCGCTGCTCGTCTGCCTGATCCCGACCACCATCGGCGGCCTGCTGTCGGCCGTGGGCGTGGCCGGCATGAGCCGCATGATGCAGGCCAACGTGATCGCCACCTCGGGCCGCGCCGTCGAGGCCGCCGGCGACGTGGACGTGCTGCTGCTGGACAAGACCGGCACCATCACCCACGGCAACCGCCAGGCCAGCGCCTTCGTGCCCGCGCCGGGCTGCGACAGCGCCGCGCTGGCCCGGGCCGCGCTGCTGGCCTCCCTCTCCGACGAAACGCCCGAGGGCCGCAGCATCGTCACCCTGGCCCACGAGGGCGGCGTGCGGGCCGATGCGCCCGAAAGCGCCGTGTTCGTGCCGTTCACCGCGCAGACGCGCATGAGCGGCATCGACCTGCCCGCGCAATCCGCCGGCGCGGCCCCCACCGCCGTGCGCAAGGGCGCCGTGCAGGCCGTGTGCCGCCATGTCGAGGCCCTGGGCGGCCAGGTGCCCGCCGCCGTGCGCGCCGCGGCCGACGACGTGGCCCGGCGCGGCAGCACGCCGCTGGCCGTGGCCGAAGGCGCCCGCGTGCTGGGCATCGTGGAACTCAAGGACGTGGTCAAGGCCGGCATCCGCGAGCGCTTCGCCGAGCTGCGCCGCATGGGCATCCAGACGGTGATGATCACCGGCGACAACCGGCTCACCGCCGCCGCCATCGCCGCCGAGGCCGGCGTGGACGACTTCCTGGCCGAGGCGACGCCCGAGGACAAGCTCGCCCGCATCCGCAAGTACCAGGCTGAAGGCCACCTTGTCGCCATGACCGGCGACGGCACCAACGACGCCCCCGCGCTGGCCCAGGCCGACGTGGCCGTCGCCATGGGCAGCGGCACGCAGGCGGCCAAGGAGGCCGCCAACATGGTGGACCTGGACTCCAATCCCACCAAACTGCTGGAGGTGGTGGAAACCGGCAAGGCGCTGCTGATGACGCGCGGCTCGCTCACCACCTTCTCCATCGCCAACGACGTGGCCAAGTACTTCGCCATCGTGCCGGCGCTCTTCGCCGCGACCTATCCGCAGCTCGACGCGCTCAACCTCATGCGGCTGGCCAGCCCCTCGTCGGCCATCCTGTCGGCGGTGATCTTCAACGCGCTGGTGATCGTGTTCCTGATCCCGCTGGCCCTGAAGGGCGTGCGCTACCGCCCCGTGGGCGCCGCCGCGCTGCTGCGCCGCAACCTGGCCATCTACGGCCTGGGCGGACTCGTCGTGCCGTTCATCGGCATCAAGCTGATCGACCTGCTGCTGGTGGCAGCCGGCCTGGCCTGAAAGGATTCAAACCATCATGACCTCGATGTTCAACACCCTCCTGCGCCCGGCCCTGGTGCTGCTGGCCTGCCTCAGCGCCCTCACCGGCCTGCTCTACCCTGCCGCCGTCACCGGGGCCGCCCAGGCGCTCTTTCCGTGGCAGGCGCAGGGCAGCCTGCTGGAGCGAGGCGGCCAGACCGTGGGCTCCGCGCTCATCGGCCAGCCGTTCTCCGACCCGCGCAATTTCTGGAGCCGGCCCTCGGCCACCGCGCCCATGCCCTACAACGGCAGCGCCTCGGGCGGCTCCAACCAGGGCCCGCTGAACCCGGCCCTCACCGAGGCCGTGCAAGCCCGCGTGCAGGCCCTGCGCGAAGCCGATCCGGGCAACACCGCGCCCGTGCCGGTCGATCTGGTCACGGCTTCGGCCAGCGGCCTGGACCCGCACATCAGCCCGGCCGCCGCCCGCTACCAGGCCGCCCGCGTGGCGCGCCTGCGCGGCCTGCCCGAAGCCACCGTGCAGACCCTGATCGAAAAGAACACCGAGGCACCGCTCTGGGGCCTGCTGGGCGAGCCGCGCGTGAACGTGCTGGCGCTGAACCTTGCCCTGGGCACGCCGCGCACACCTTGAGTGCCTTGGCCGCCTTCGCCGGACGGCGCTACCGCCCGCATGCACTCCGCCCAGCAGGCCCGCGGAGCGGGCGGGCGGTCTGCGGCCTTGCGGCCCACCCCGCCCACGCCTTCCCCGTCGCTGGGTCCCCTTGAGCTATCGTCACCCGGCTCCGAGCCATCATCACGCCCCATGCCCGAACTGGAACGACCCGACCCCGATGCACTGATCGCCCAGCTGCGCGCCGAATCCGACGAGGACCGGCCGGGCCGGCTGCGCATTTACTTCGGCGCCAACGCCGGCGTTGGCAAGACCTGGTCCATGCTGAGCGCGGCCCAACGCGAGCGCCAGGCGGGTCGCGACGTGCGCATCGGCGTGATCGAAACCCACGGCCGCGCCGAAACCTCCGCGCTGCTCGATGGCCTGCCCGTGCTGCCGCTACGCGCAGTGCCCTACCGGGGCCGCGTCTTGCACGAGCTGGATCTGGACGGCGCCCTCGCCGCCCGCCCCCAGGTGCTGTTGGTGGACGAGCTCGCGCATTCCAACGCACCCGGCTCGCGCCACGCCAAGCGCTGGCAGGACGTGCAGGAGCTGCTCGCCGCAGGCATCGACGTGTGGACCGCCCTGAACGTTCAGCACCTGGAAAGCCTCAACGGCACGGTGGGCACGATCACCGGCATCCGCGTGCATGAAACCGTGCCGGATGCGGTGCTGGACGACGCGGCCGAAGTCGTGCTGGTGGACGTTACCCCCAACGAGCTGCAGGCCCGCCTGAAGGCCGGCAAGGTCTACCTGCCCGCCCAGGCACAGCAGGCGGCGCGCAACTTCTTTCGCACCGGCAACCTGATAGCGCTGCGCGAGATCGCCCTGCGCCGCACCGCAGAGCATGTGGAAGACGACATGCGCGACTGGCGCGTCGAGCATTCGGGCAGCAGCGCCACGGCACAGGCCTGGAACACCTCAGGCGCGCTGCTGGTGGCCGTGGGCGGCCAGCCGGCCGCCGCGCAGACGGTGCGCACCGCCGCCCGGCTGGCCGGCCAGCTCAACGTGCGCTGGCATGCCATCCATGTGGAAACGCCGCAGCGCCGCCTGCCGGCGGCCCAGCGCGAACAGGCCCTGGCCACGCTGCAACTCGCCCAAGGCTTGGGGGCGGAGACCGCGGTGCATACCGCTCCCAGCGTGGCCGAGGGGCTGGCCGAGCAGGCCGGGCGGCTCAATTGCGCCACCCTGGTGCTGGGCCGGGGCGGCAGCGGCGATCCAGCCTGGCGGCGGCGCTGGGCGGGCGCTCGCCTGCAGGCACAACTGGTACGACGGGTGCCGTCGGTGGACATCGTGCAGGTCGCCCCCGCCTCCCAGCATCGCAGCCTGCCACGCACGGCGGCGGCCATCACATCCGCCGCAGCGGCCCGGCGGCGCCCCGAAGCCGCCGCCTTTCTCTGGGCCACCCTGGTCAGCATGGCGCTGACCATGGCAACGCAGCCGCTCGACGACACGCTGGACCTGGTCAACATCGTGATGCTCTTCCTGCTGGGCGTGGTGGGCGTGGCGCTGCGCTGGGGCCGCACCCCGGCGGCACTGGCGGCATTTCTCAACGTCATGGCCTTCGACTACTTCTTCGTGCCGCCGCGCAGCTCGTTCGCCGTGAGCGACGCCCAATACCTTGTCACCTTCGCCGTGATGCTGGCGGTGGGGCTGCTGATCGGCCAGCTTACCGCCGGACTGCGCTCCTCAGCCGCCGTGGCCGCCGAACGCGAGCGGCGCACACAGTCCTTGTTCGACCTGACCCGCGAACTCTCGGGCGCGCTGGAAAGCCAGCAGGTGGTACAGCTGGGCGAACAGGCCATCAGCACGTATTTCGGCGGCCAGGCACGGGTGATGCGCACCGATGCCGGCGACCGCCTGACCCAGCCCCAACCTGCGCCGCCGGGCTGGGATGCGAGCGTGGCCGAATGGGCGTTCGCCCATGCCGAGCCTGCGGGTCTTGGCACGGCCACCCTGTCGGCCCAGCCGTGGCGCTATGTGCCACTGGCCGCGCCCATGCGCGTGCGCGGCGTAGCGGCGCTCACCCTGCCCGAGCCGGGCATGCTGGCCGTGCCCGAGCATGCGCAGCAACTGGATACGCTGTGCCGCCAGATCGCCATCGCGCTGGAACGCGTGCACTACGTGGAAATCGCGCAGCAGGCCGTGGTCGAGATGGAATCGGAGCGCCTGCGCAATACCCTTCTGGGCGCGCTCTCGCACGACATCCGCACGCCGCTCACCGTCCTGCGCGGCCTGGCGGAATCGCTGCCAGGGCAGCCTGCCGAGCAGTGTGCGGAGACGGCGCAGGCCATCGTCGCGCAGGCCGGCGCTCTGCATGCGCTGGTCACCAACCTGCTCGACATGGCGCGGCTGGACGGCGGCCTGCCCGGCGGCGCGCCCGAGCTGCGGCGCGACTGGCAATCGGTGGAGGAAGTCGCGGGCTCGTCCATCCGCGCCAGCCAGGCGGCGCTGGGCGGCCTGGCCGTGCATACGCAGCTGCCGGCCGACCTGCCGCTGGTCGAGTTCGACGCCGTGCTCATCGAGCGCGTGCTGGTCAACCTGCTGGAGAACGCCGCCAAGTACGGCGCTCCGCCGATCGAGTTGCGCGCCTGGACCGACGCCACCCAACTGCACCTGGTGGTGCGCGACCACGGCCCGGGTCTGCCCCCCTCGCTCAGCGGCCCCGATCGCACGCCCTTCGACAAGTTCACGCGCGGCCATGCCGAATCGGCCATCCCCGGCGTCGGGCTGGGCCTGGCGATCTGCAAGGCTATCGCCCGGGCTCACGGCGGGGACATCACTGCCGATGCAGCACAGGGTGGCGGCGCGCAGTTCCACCTGACCCTGCCGCGCCGCGAGCCACCCGACATGCCCGCAGACGCCTGAGCGTCTCATCGGACAATAGCCCCATGCAATCCCCCCGTACCGTGATCGTCATCGAGGACGAGCCCCAGATCCGCCGCTTCGTGCGAGCCGCGCTGGAGAGCGAAGGCTGGCTGGTGCACGAGGCCGGCACCGTGCAGGCAGGCCTGGCCTCCGTCGCCACGCGCAAGCCCGACCTGGTGGTGCTGGACCTGGGCCTGCCCGACGGCGACGGGCTGGACCTGCTGCGCGACGCGCGCTCGTGGTCGCCCGCCACCATCATCGTTTTGTCGGCTCGCTCCGACGAGGCCGACAAGATCGCGGCGCTGGATGCCGGCGCCGACGACTACCTGACCAAGCCCTTCGGCACCGGTGAACTGCTGGCACGGGTGCGTGCCAACCTGCGCCGCCTCCGGCAGGCTGAAGGGCAGGCCGACGCACAGCCGCGGTTCGCATTCGGCCAAGTGGAAATCGACCGGGCAGCGCGCACTGTGCTGCGCGCCGGCCAGCCCGTGCATCTCACACCCATCGAATACCGCATGCTGACCGTGCTGGCCGCCAACGCCGGCCGGGTGATGACGCAGCGCCAGCTGCTCACCGAAGTCTGGGGGCCTGGCCACGTCGATCGCAGCCATTACCTCCGTATCCACATGGGCCACCTGCGCCGCAAGCTGGAGGCCGACCCGGCCCAGCCGCAGCACCTGTTGACCGAAACCGGCGTAGGCTATCGACTCGTCGTCGATGCGCAGCCAGAGGGGGCGGGCACCCCCTCGCTATAATTCACCCACGATGCTACGGTGGTTTATCACGGTCTTCACCCTTCACT
This sequence comes from Paracidovorax sp., assembly GCF_057642795.1. NCBI lineage: Bacteria > Pseudomonadati > Pseudomonadota > Betaproteobacteria > Burkholderiales > Comamonadaceae > Paracidovorax > Paracidovorax sp. The sequence continues at coordinate 573,622 of NZ_JBXYZY010000001.1, read as the reverse complement.
TCTTCCTCTGTGTAGGAGTGTCGGCCGTGGGCAAGTCCGCCCCCATTGCACCTATCCCTCATGGCAGCGCGGGCAGCACGGCCCTCGCCTCCGCCAAGGCAGCCGCCGCGCAGCAGGCTGCTGCCGGTGACACGCTCGCTCCCCAGGCACAGTCTGCAGCCCAGGCCACGAGCGACGACTCGGAACCGGAAGCTCTTGCGCTCAGCCACGCTCTCTTTGACGACGCCGACGATCTGCCGGACGACGTGAATCTGCTGCGTGCCCTGGTAAGCCGTTCCAGCGCTAGCTACCCGCCCCTGCAGTGGGCCGAAGCGAAGGCCGCTTCGCACGCGCCGGCCACGCCGCGCAAACCCCCCCGCTCCGCACTCACAGCCTGACTGCGGCCGGCGCTCGCTCGCCGTAGCCCCCAGGCCATCCCCTGCCGCGCACGGCAACGTGCGCCGGCTCTCGCGTCTTTCCCCTTTCGTCTTTCGCGCGCTCCGGGCGGTGTTGATCCGCAAGATCGAGCCCTCACGGGCTCCTCCTGGCCGATCAATCCCTGAGGCCAGAGGCTTAGCTCCTCGAGGGCGCGCACCGAACTCTTCAAAGGAGTCCCTCACCATGCGTCTGACCACCCGAGGCAAGATGGCCGTCACGGCCATCACCGATCTGGCACTTCGCTCCCATGGCGGCCCCGTCGCACTGCCGGGCATCAGCACCCGTCAGGGCATTTCGCTTTCTTACCTCGAAGACATCTTCGGCGCCCTGCGCCGCGCCGGCCTCGTCACCAGCATCCGCGGACCGGGCGGCGGCTACACGCTCACGCGCGCGCCGCAGGAGCTGTCCGTCGCGGAAATCGTCGCCGCGTCCGAAAAATTCATGATGCGCCCCCCGACCAAGGCCTCCGCGCCCGAAGACGACTCCACCGACCTGCCTTCGGCAGAGATGACCGAGGAGCTGTGGACTTCCTTCCACTCCCGCGTGAAGGAATACCTGCAGTCCATCACCGTGGCCGACCTGCTCAAACAGCAGGGCGTGCAAGCCGTGAGAGACGTGGCGCACGCAGGCCGCAGCCCGCGCAGCGAATCGCGCAGGTCGGTACGCACCCAGCTGCCCTCGAGCAGCGTGCCCAATTCGGTGTTCGCCTTGGGCCGCCTGGGTTCGGCGTAACGCGCGCGCAGCCCCCGACCCGAGGCCAGCCGGCATGCGGGACCGGGCGGGCCTGGACCTCCTCACACAACACTGATGCGAGTCGCGCACCCGGTGGCGACCCCGCAAGCGCAACGACATCGCCCGCCGCATCGCTGGCATGGGGCAGCCCAGGCTGCACGAAGCATTCGGAGATATGCCTGAACAGAACGCGCGCGATGCTGCGCTCTACAACGCCGCGTACGATCACGACGCCTGTCGCCTTTGAAGCACCGGCCCAAACAAAAGCCCCGGGGCTCACGCACCGGGGCTTCACCGCCTGCAGATCGGAAGGCCTGAGCAGGCTACGCCTGGCGGCCGTCCCTCACTTCGTGGCGTCCTTGATCTTTTCCTTGGCGTCGCCGTAGTTCTTCTGCGCAGTGCCTTCGACTTGCTTGGCAACACCCTTGGCCTGCTGCTCGGGACTGTCGATCAGTTCACCCGACTTCTGCTGGACCTTGCCCGCAGCATCTTTCAGAGCGCCCTTGATTTGATCGGTGTTCATTCTTGACCCTTTCGACGTGAGATGGTGTGCTCGCCGGAGTGGCTTCGCATCAGAATTTCATCGTAGTCCGGCCGTTTGCGATGGAAGGAAAGCGCAGAGCCCGGCTCAAAGTCGGCACGCACCTACGTGGCGGACACATGGCAGCTGCGCGGGAACGAGTGCGAGCCACCAGCCAGCGAAGGAAAAGCACCGACCTGCATCGGCAAACGCGTACCGCACGTGTTGCATGCATTCCGCACTTACGCCCATCGCAGGGATGCTGCTGCTCGGGCGCGACCATCTGGACTGAGGGCCCCAACCTTCGAACGGGCGTCGCTAACGAGCCCTTCTCATCGGCGTGCCCATGGGGGTGCGGAGCACCCACACCGTGGCCCGACGCACACAGTGAGGACTGCGGCGCCCATCACGGCAAGAGCACCCAAGATATTGACATATTGTAACAATATTGGTTATCATCCCGCCCTTGCCTGCATTTGCCCGACTTCGCCCGGGAAAGCTGGCAAGGAAACCTGAAAGACCACCGCAGCGCCTACCCCGACGGCACAGCTCCCATCCCGCCAACCGCTCGGCCAGCCACTCCAAACGATCCGATCTGCCTGCGCACTGCATTTCTCAGGTCTTCCCTGATGCTCCCCACCCAACAAGCCCATTCCGGGCGCTCGCTCCCGCTGGCTTCGGCTGGGATGCGGGCCTTGCGCGACTTCTGCTGGGCAGCCGTGATCGTCGTGCCGTGCGCGCTCCTCGCTGCTCTCATGACCCGGCTGCTGGGGCCGCTGTCGCTCTTCTGGCCTGCCAACGCCGTGCTGCTGGGCATGCTGCTGCGACACCCGGAGAAGGCGACGCCAGCAGGATGGCTGGGCGCCTATGCAGGCTTTCTGGGGGCCGACTTCCTGGCGGGAACCAGCCTGCCCATGAACTTGTGGCTGAACACAGCCAATATGGTGGGCGTGGCCGCGGGTTACTTCGTCGCCAACCGTGTTCTGCCGGTGAATGCCCGTCACCTGAAGCAGCCCCGGACCATTCTGTCGGTACTCACCGTGTGCCTGGCCAGTGCCGCGGCTGGCGCCATCGCGGGCGGCGCGGCCAGCCCGGTGCTGTTCGACCGCAGCCTGCTCGCCGGCCTGGTGGACTGGTTCAATGGCGATCTGGCGCTCTACATCCTGCTGCTGCCGGTGATGCTGGCAGCCCCCCCGACGCCCCACCTGTCCTGGCATCTGCTCGCGCAGCGCCTGCGCTCCATTCAGAAAGACTGGGCGACCGTGTTGCCAGCGATCTCGCTCGCCCTGTCCTTGGTGATCGCCATCCTGGTCGGTGGCCCTGGTGTGCTGGCGCTCCCGGTACCTGCCTTGATTTGGTGTGCACTGCGCTACGCGGTCTTTCCCACGCTGGCGCTGACCGCGCTGCTCAGCGTCATCCAGCTGTTTTCCATCGCTGCCAGCGTGATGGTTCTCCCAGAGGGCAAGCTGCTCTACATGAATTCCCTGCAGTCGGCACGGCTGGGCATCGCGCTGATAGCGCTGGGTCCGATGGCGGTGGCCATCGTGAACGGTGCGCGCAACGACCTGCTGCGCAGGCTGGACTACATGGCACGCCACGATCATCTCACGGGTGTTCTGCAGCGTCGCTCCTTCATGGAATGTGGCGCCCCGCTGCTCGCCCGCGATGCGGCTGCTGACCGGCCCACCGCCGTGTTGATGATCGATATTGATCACTTCAAGCAGATCAACGACCGCTTCGGGCATGCGCAGGGTGACAGGGCACTCGCCACCGTGGCTGCCGAACTGCTGGCCGGAATGCGCGACGGCGACATCCTCGGGCGCATCGGCGGCGAGGAATTCGCGGCACTTCTGCCCAACACCGACATGCGCCAGGCGGCGCTTGCAGCAGAGCGGCTACGGGCGCGGGTGGAAGCGATCGCCGCGCCCAGCGACGATGCAAGAGCCTTGCACATGCATCCACTGCCGCGCCTGACCGCGAGCTTCGGCGTTGCGGTCAGCCATGCGGGCACGTCGCTCACGCTGAATGACCTGCTGACCCATGCCGATAGCGCGCTCTACGAAGCCAAGTCGTCCGGGCGCAACCGCGTGGAATTCGCGTCGCCCGCACGCGAAGCGATCACATGAACACTTGAATGCATGGCGCAAGAGCCTGAAGGCGCCTGGACTGGTTCCCCGTCTTCTATCAGGGCCGAGGCCGCAGTGCCGGGACGAGATGCCAAGCGCAGCACAGAGCCAGGCCAGTGACCTGCCCATCACCGCCTCAGACTCCCATTCGAGGGGGTTTTCGAAGGTTTGGAGGGGAGTGGCGCCAGTGCACGGGCGTTTTGACGCCCCGATGGCGGGCTTGGACAAGAGGCCGCGCGGAACGCCAGCCAACTGCATCCATCCGGCCTGGCCCTAAAGCGCCGCTCGAAGACTGCGATGAGCGCCCAAACCTGCCGCCCGTACTCCTTGCTCCGGCGTTCAGTCTGTGCGGCTGAAACGCCACTGCACTGTCAGCGCGAGTGTCTCCCCACGCCCTAACAACCGCAGGCCCGGCATGCCAGGCTGATGGAAAGCGTCGATCGGCTGCGTGATCGGCTCAAAGCAAAATGCCGGTCCTGCGGGCGGACGATAGATCAGGCAGAAATGCTGGTCCTCGCCGCCGTCCCTCGCGAAGTCGGGCATGTGAGCGGTCAGCTGCCAGCCCCTTTCCGGCCAATCGATGCGGGCCGATCCCCCCCAGCCCACGTAGGCGTTGTCGATCAGATCGCCTTGCGCAGAAACGCCAGCGTTGAGATCCCAGCCCGGCGGGAATTGTTCCGTCATCTCGGTGGGCAACGGATCGTCGCCGCTCAGCCAGACACCTCGGACCGGCGCCTGGATGCGAGTGCCGAGCGTACGAGGAAACCAGGGATGCAGGCCCAGCCCATAGGGCAGCGGCTCGGCGCCGCGATGCGTCACCTCGATGGACTGGTCCAGTCCGCCCTCCACCAGCCGGAAGGTCTGCCGGCAGGCGTAGTCATACGGATTGCCGTCGAAGCACGCCGACTCCAGCGACATCTCCACGGTGTCGGCACCCGCCTGTCGCAAGCTCCACGGCTGCAGCCAGCCGTCACCATGGATCGGGTAAGGCTCGCCGGCACGGTTGGGCTGCATGGCGTGGAACTGCCCCGCATGCGAGAAGCCGCCCCCGCTGATGCGGTTGGACCACGGCACCATGGCGAAGGACGCGAGCCGGTAGAGGTCCGGAGTGACACCATCCCAAGGCCGCCACAGGTCCAGCCGGCCGCGAGGACTGCGCGGGTCGTCGATCTGCCAGGCTGCGACGCTGCCGCCCAGCGTGGGCACCAGCCCCAGATGCTGGCCCGCATGATGCAGCCAGACGATGGGATGGGAAGGCTCGGCCATGGCGGCTCCTCGGTTGGTTGGTTGGTGATGTGGGCGCGCGGGGGCGGCGGCCGTGTGACCGGCAGCCAGGCCGACGCGTCAGCCGCCGAACAGGTGCGCCGGCTGTCCTGCAACGTCCAGCGAGACCCCGAAAAGCGCCCCGGCCAGAGGCTCGGCTTGCAGCTGTGCGGGCGAGAGCCCCACACGCGCCGAGGTGATGAACAGCGTGGTCAGGCCGGCTCCGCCAAAAGCGCAATTGGTGACCTGACTCACCGGTAGATCGATGCGCGCGAGTTCTTCGGCACTAGCGGGGTCGTGGCAGGTGACGCAGCCGCCGCCCCAGTGGGCGATCCACAGGCGGCCGTCGGCATCCGTCGTCATCCCGTCGGGCACGCCGTCTTCCGATGCCCAGCGCTTCCAGAGCGTCCGGTTCGACACCCGGCCGGTGGCCGCGTCGAAGTCGTAGCGGTAGGTGAGCCCGTGCACGGTGTCGTTGAAGAACATGCCGCCGCCGGACCACGCCGGGCCGTTGGTCACGGCGAATCCGTCGTCGTGCCGGGTGCAGCCGCCGTCGGCGTCATGGCGATAGAGCGCGCCCGTGGGCGCCTGGCAGGCAAAGTCCATGCTGCCCGCCCAGAAGCGCCCCTGGGCATCGCATTTACCATCGTTGAATCGGTTGCCCTGCCGCTCGGGCTCGGGTTGGTGCCGATAGCGCGGCTCGGTATCCGCATCGGGATCGAACAGCGCGAAGCCGCGGCGCAGCGCCAACAGCAGGCCGGGCGCCCCGGCGCGTTCCGCCAGGGCGGATATCTCTTCGGCGAAGTCCCAGTGCCGGGGTTCGGCGGCGGACAGGTCCCAGCGATAGAGGCGGCGCGCGAGGATGTCCACCCAGTACAGCGCCTGCTGGCGCTCGGACCACATCAGGCCTTCGCCCAACTCGCAGCCGAGGTCCTGCAGGCAATGCACGGGCCCGGGTGCGGGCCGGTGCGTGGGCGTGGGCGTGGGCGTTGGCATCGGCGTAGGCGTGGTGGCGGACGGCGCCGCGCGGTGGGGCTGGCTGGAATTCACGGCTTGTCTCCGGGTGCTGCGAGGCCTCTATCGGGGGTGTGCCTCTTGACTCGGGCGATGTTATCAACGCCAATTGATGCTGTTAATGATTATTTTCACGATCAATTGATTGCAATATTGATATGACAATTTCCAATGCAAGCTCAGCCCTCACCCAGGGCACGTCGCTATTTCCCAGCCTCAAGGGCCGTTCTGTGTTCGTCACCGGCGGCGGCAGCGGCATCGGTGCGTCCATCGTGACGGCCTTCGCCGAGCAAGGCGCCCGTGTGGCGTTCGTCGATGTCGCAGAGCAGGCCAGCGAACAACTCGCGCAGCAACTGGCGGCGGCCGGTCTGCCGCGCCCCTGGTGGCGGGTCTGCGACGTGCGCGACATCGGTGCGCTGCGCTCCTGCATGGCCGATGCGGCCGCGGAACTGGGCGACTTTTCGGTGCTGGTGAACAACGTGGCCAGCGACGATCGGCACACGCTCGAATCCGTCACGCCCGACTACTACGACGAACGCATCGCCATCAACGAGCGGCCGGCCTTCTTCGCCATCCAGGCCGCCGTGCCCGGCATGCGCAAGCTGGGCGGTGGCTCGGTCATCAACCTGGGCTCGACCGGCTGGCAGGGCAAGGGCGAAGGCTATCCCTGCTATGCGATCGCCAAGTCGTCGGTGAACGGCCTCACGCGCGGCCTGGCCCGAACGCTGGGACGCGACCGCATCCGCATCAACACGGTTTCGCCGGGCTGGGTGATGACCGAGCGCCAGATCAAGCTGTGGCTCGACGCCAAGGGCGAGGAGGAACTGGCCCGCAACCAATGTCTGCCCGACAAGCTACGTCCGCACGACATCGCCCGCATGGTGCTCTTTCTCGCATCCGACGATGCGGCGATGTGCACCGCGCAGGAATTCAAGGTGGATGCAGGCTGGGTCTGAGCCACGGACCGCGGGCCGCGTCAGTCGGCTTCCAGGCGGACGCCGTACTGCGTCAAACTGATCTGCTTGAGCGCCTTCAACATCACCTTGGCGGCAGGGGATAGCAGGCGATCGGTGCGCGTGATGAGGCCAAAGGCGTCCATGTGGCAGGGCATGGACAGCGGTAGCACCGCCACCATGCCATGCGCGGCGTAGTAGTGCGCCACGTCGGCCCCCACGACGGCGACCATGTCGCTTTGCTGCAGCATGCGCGTCATGAACAGCAGCGACGAGGTCTCCACCGTATCGACCGGCGGCGCCAGCCCATCCTGCCGGAACATCAGGTCGAACCTATGCCGCAGCACGCTGCCCCCAGGCGGCACGATCCAACCGGCCGCCAGCACGTCACGCAAGCTCAACCCGCTCAGATTCGTGAGCGGATGGCCTGGCCGCGTGATGGCGCACACCCGCTCCTCGGTCAGCGGCTCGTAGCGCAACTGACTCTTGTCGTGCTCCGCGAAGAGCCGCCCGATCACGAAGTCCAACCGACCCTGTTCCAGCCGCTCCAGCAGCACCGGGCTGGTCTCGATGTCCAGCGAGATGCGCAGGCTGGGATGCTCCTGCTTGACCAGGGCCACCGCCGCCGGTAGCAGGTTGACCCCGGGCGAGGTGATAGCGCCCACGCCCACCTGCCCGTAATGCCCGGTCTTCAGCGCATGGATCTCGTCATGCGCCTGGTTCAGATTGGCCAGCGCCATGCGCGCGTGACGGATCATGGTCTCGCCGTACCAGGTGGGTCGCATGCCGCGCGGCAGGCGCTCGAAGAGCGAGACCTCCAGCACGTCCTCCAGGTCCTTGAGCAGCTTGGAGGCGGCGGGCTGGGTCATGCTGAGCACCTGCGCCGCTCGGTGGATGTTGCCCTCTTCCGCCAGCGCCACCAGCAGCAAAAGCTGCCGCGTCTTGAGACGTGCGCGGATGAACCAATGGTTGTAAGTGCTCATGGGGTTTTCCAGAATGCCGGGATAGATATCTATTTTGTGCAAAAAACGATTGGATTGATATTCAAATCAAACCTAGAGTCGCTGCACTTCCCGACCGCCCTCCTCCTACAGCCCTGACCTCCCATGAAGCTCGGTGACATGCAGCAGAACCCGCGCCATCTGATCAATGGCCGCTGGGAGATAGGCACCACGACCGGCGTGAGCACCAACCCCTCGGACACTCGCGAAGTCGTGGCGGAACATGCGCGCGCCGATCGCAACCAGACCGAGCAGGCGGTGCGTGCCGCCAGCGACGCACTGGCCTCGTGGAGCCACAGCAATCCGCAGCGCCGTGCCGACGTGCTGGACCTGATCGGCTCCGAACTGCTGGCACGCAAGGACGAATTGGGCAAGCTGCTGGCGCGAGAAGAGGGCAAGACCCTGCCCGAGGCCGTGGCCGAGGTGGCACGCAGCGGGCAAATCTTCAAGTTCTTCGCAGGGGAAGCGCTGCGCATTCCCGGAGAGCTGCATGCATCGGTGCGCCAGGGCGTGCAGGTGGATGTGACACGCGAGCCCGTAGGTGTGGTGGGCATCATCGCCCCCTGGAACTTCCCCTTCGCCATTCCGGCCTGGAAGATCGCACCGGCCCTGGCCTACGGCAATACCGTGGTGTTCAAACCGGCAGAGAACGTGCCCACCTGCGGCTGGGCGCTTTCGGAAATCATCAACCGCAGCGGCCTGCCGGCCGGCGCCTTCAACCTCATCATGGGCAGCGGCCGCGAGGCCGGCCAGACCCTGGTCGATCACCCACTGGTGAATGCGGTGAGCTTCACTGGCTCCGTCGCCACCGGCACCCGCGTGCTGCAGGCCACCACCGCCCGCCGCGCCCGGGTGCAATTGGAGATGGGTGGCAAGAACCCGCTGGTGGTGTTGGCCGATGCCGACCTGGACCAAGCGGTCGAGTGCGCGCTGCAAGGCGGCTATTTCTCCACGGGCCAGCGCTGCACCGCCTCCAGCCGCTTTATCGTCGAAGCCGGCGTGCACGACGCCTTCGTGGCGCGGCTGCGCCAGCGGCTTGAAACCCTGAAGGTAGGCCACGCGCTGGCGCGGGGCACCGAGATGGGGCCTGTGGTGGACGAGCAGCAGCTGGCACAAAACCTCGAGTACATCGCCATCGCCCGCAAGGAAGGCGCGGAGCACATCTTCGGTGGCGAGCGCCTGACGCTCGCCACCCCTGGCCACTACATGAGCCCCGCGCTCTTCCTGGCGCGGCCCGAGCATCGCATCGCCCGCGAGGAGATCTTCGGTCCGGTGGCCTGCGTGCTGCGGGCTGACGGCTACGAACACGCGCTGGCCCTGGCCAACGATACGCCCTTCGGCCTGTGCGCCGGCATCTGCACCACGTCGCTCAAGCACGCCATGCATTTCAAGCGTCACGCCCAGGTGGGCATGACCATGGTGAACCTGCCCACGGCGGGGGTGGACTTCCATGTGCCCTTCGGCGGACGCAAGGATTCCAGCTACGGCCCGCGCGAGCAGGGCAGCCACGCCGCCGAGTTCTACACCACAGTCAAGACGGGCTACACGCTGGCCTGAGCAAGCTTTCATTGCAGTCGTTCGCTGATCCCGATCATCCCAACCACCCCAAAAGACAGGAGACAAGATGACGCAACTGAACCGACGCAAGCTTGCCGCGGGACTGGCCTGCGCACCGCTGGCGGCACTGATGCCCCCAGGTGCGTGGGCACAGAAACCCATCGTGCTGGGCTTCAGCCAGGTGGGTGCCGAGAGCGAATGGCGCACCGCCAACACCGAGTCGATCAAGTCGGCCGCCAAGGAGGCGGGCATCGAGCTCAAGTTTTCCGACGCGCAACAGAAGCAGGAGAACCAGATCAAGGCCATCCGCTCCTTCATCGCACAGCGCGTGGACGTGATCGCGTTCTCGCCGGTGGTCGAATCGGGCTGGGAGCCTGTGCTGCGCGAGGCCAAGGCTGCCAAGATCCCGGTGGTGCTCACGGACCGGGCCGTCAACACCAAAGACCTGTCCCTCTACGTCACCTTCATGGGTTCGGACTTCGTGGAAGAAGGGCGCAAGGCAGGCCGCTGGCTGGTCGAGAAGATGAAGGACAGCAAGGGCGATGTGAACATCGTCGAGCTCCAAGGCACGGTGGGATCGGCTCCAGCCATCGACCGCAAGAAGGGCTTTGAGGAGATCATCAAGGCCGAACCGAAGTTCAAGATCATCCGTTCGCAGACTGGCGATTTCACCCGCGCCAAGGGCAAAGAAGTGATGGAAGCCTTCCTCAAGGCCGAGGGCAAGAAGATCAACGTGCTCTACGCACACAACGACGACATGGCCATCGGCGCGATCCAGGCCATCGAAGAAGCCGGCATGAAGCCCGGCAAGGACATCACCATCATCTCCATCGACGCCGTCAAGGGCGCCTTCGAAGCCATGATGGCCGGCAAGCTCAACGTGACGGTGGAATGTAGCCCGCTGCTGGGCCCTCAGCTCATGGCTGCCGTCAAGGACATCAAGGTCGGCAAGTCGGTGCCCAAGCGCATCGTGACCGAAGAAGGCATCTTCCCGATGGAGACCGCTGCACAAGAGTTCCCCAAGCGCAAGTACTGACGTCGAAGGCGACCCGGGCATCAACGCCCATATTTCCGTTCCCGAGACCCATCACATCCATAAAAACCAGGAGACCTAACGTGAAACGCTTCTTTCTGAAAACCGCCGCTGCCACCCTCGCCCTGGCCGCATTCGGCACCCTGTCGCTGGCCCAGGCGCAAGGCAAAGGCAGCATCGGCATTTCCATGCCAACCAAGTCGTCGGCCCGCTGGATCGCAGACGGCGACAACATGGTCAAGGTGCTCAAGGAGCGAGGCTACAAGACCGATCTGCAATACGCGGACGACGATATCCCCAACCAGTTGGCCCAGATCGAAAACATGGTCACCAAGGGTGCCAAGGTGCTGGTGATCGCATCCATCGACGGTACCACGCTCTCGCGCGTTCTGCAGAACGCAGCCGACAAGGGCGTGAAGGTCATCGCCTACGACCGCCTCATCAAGGGCTCGAAGAACGTGGACTACTACGCCACCTTCGACAACTTCCAGGTCGGCGTGCTGCAGGCTCAGTCGATCGTGGACAAGCTGGGGCTCAAACAAGGCAAGGGGCCGTTCAACATCGAACTTTTCGGCGGCTCGCCCGACGATAACAACGCCTTCTTCTTCTACGACGGCGCCATGAGCGTTCTGCAACCCTACATCGACAGCGGCAAGCTGGTGGTGCGCAGCAAGCAGACCGGCATGAACAAGGTCGGCACGCTGCGCTGGGATGGCGCGACGGCCCAGGCGCGCATGGACAACCTGCTGTCCGCCTACTACGGCAAGGACAAGCTGGATGCAGTGCTCTCGCCGTATGACGGCATCTCCATCGGCATCCTCTCGTCCCTCAAGGGCGTGGGGTACTGCACGGCACAGCAGCCCTGCCCCATCGTCACCGGGCAGGACGCCGAGGTGCCTTCGGTCAAGTCCATCCTGAAGGGCGAGCAGTACTCCACCGTGTTCAAGGACACGCGCGAGCTCGCAAAGGTCGCCGCCAACATGGTGGACGCCGTGCTCTCGGGCAAGCAGCCCGAAATCAACGACACCAAGACCTACAACAACGGCGTGAAGGTCGTGCCCTCATACCTGCTCAAGCCGGTGCTGGTCGATCAGTCGAACTGGAAGAAGGTCCTGCTGGACAGCGGCTACTACAAGGAATCGCAGATCAAGTAACGGGCCGGAGCGCCGCCCCTGTAGAGCGGCTCACAAGGCCCTTCCGGCATCGTTGCCGCATCTTGCTGTACGACCTACTGCCTTCGATGCCGCACCTCGCCAGAACCGCTTTGCCGGGTCGTGTGAGCCGCACTTAGACAGGGTGGCGCCCGCAGGCGTGATGCAGCAGGCACGGGCGCCCTTCGGTCCGCTAAGCGCCGCCGCCGCATCACGCCACCCCGACGATTTACCTTCAGCGATGTCCATCGGACGGCAAGACCATGCTTCTTGAAATGCGGAACATCCGCAAGACCTTCCCCGGGGTGATGGCCCTGGACCGCGTGAACCTGCGCGTGCAGGCCGGCGAGATCCACGCCATCGTGGGCGAAAACGGCGCGGGCAAATCCACGCTGATGAAAGTGCTCTCCGGCGTGTATCCGCACGGCAGCTACAGCGGAGAGATCGTGTTCGAAGGCGAGGAAAGGCGCTTTGCCGGCATCCGCGACAGCGAGCACCTCGGCATCATCATCATCCACCAGGAACTGGCCCTGGTGCCCCTGCTCTCCATCGCAGAAAACATCTTCCTGGGCAACGAAACTGCCCGGCACGGCATCATCGACTGGATGGAGGCGCACAGCAGGACGCAGGCGCTCCTGCAGAAAGTGGGCTTGGCCGAATCCCCCGACACCCTGGTGGGTCAGCTGGGCGTGGGCAAGCAGCAGCTGGTGGAAATCGCCAAGGCGCTATCGCGCGACGTGCGCCTGCTGATCCTGGACGAGCCCACCGCCAGTCTGAACGAAAACGACAGCCAGGCGCTGCTCGATCTGCTGCTGGAGCTCAAGAGCCAGGGCATCACCTGCATCCTGATCTCGCACAAGCTCAACGAAATCTCCCGCGTGGCCGACTCCATCACGGTGTTGCGCGACGGCAGCACGGTGGAGGCCATGGATTGCCGCAGCACGCCTGTCAGCGAAGACCACGTGATCCAGGCCATGGTCGGCCGCGAGATGGCCGACCGCTACCCGCAGCGCACACCCGACATCGGCCCGGTGGCCTTTGAGGTACGGGGGTGGCAGGCCTACCACCCGCAACGGCCCGATGCGCCCTTCCTCAAGGGCATCGACCTGGAGGTGCGCCGCGGCGAGATCGTCGGTATCGCCGGCCTGATGGATGCTGGCCGCACCGAGCTGGCCATGAGCCTCTTCGGCCGCTCCTGGGGCCAGCGCATCAGCGGCGAAGTGCGGCTAAACGGCCAGCCCATCGACGTGGGCACGGTGGAAAAGGCCGTGCGCCACGGCCTCGCCTACGTGACTGAGGACCGCAAAGGCAACGGCCTTGTACTCAGCGAGGACATCCAGTTCAACATCTCGCTGGCCCACCTGGACGGCGTCTCCCGGGCCGGCGTGATCGACGCCGGCGAGGAATACGCGGTAGCCCAGGGCTTTCGCGAGCGCCTGCGCATCCGATCTTCGGGCGTGGACCAGAAGACTCTGAACCTCTCGGGCGGCAATCAACAGAAAGTGGTGCTGGGCAAATGGCTCTTCACCCGCCCCGAAGTGCTCATCCTCGACGAGCCCACGCGCGGCATCGACGTGGGTGCGAAGTACGAGATCTACACCCTCATCGCGCAGCTCGCCGCCGAAGGCAAGTGCGTGATCGTCATCTCTTCGGAGATGCCCGAGTTGCTGGGCATCACCGACCGCCTTTACGTGATGAACGAAGGCCGCTTCGTTGCCGAGATGCCCACCGCCGAGGCATCGCAGGAAAAGATCATGCGCGCCATCGTGAAAGCCCACTGAAATGCCTTCCATGACCTCCTCCACGACCTCCCCCTCCCCTGTGCCTTCGGCTGCTCCTGGGGCCGCAGCAGCAACCGCACCGGCGCGCGCTGCCCGCTCGCCGCTGGATCACGCCCGCCACCACCTGCGCGAGTACGGCATGCTCATCACGCTGGTGGCCATCATGGGCTTCTTCCAGTACATGACCGACGGCACCCTGATGGAGCCGCTCAACCTCACCAACCTGCTGCTGCAAAACAGCTACATCGTCATCATGGCGCTGGGCATGCTGCTGGTGATCGTGGCCGGCCACATCGACCTGTCGGTGGGCTCGGTCAGCGGCTTCATCGGCGCGCTGGCAGCCGTGCTCATGGTGCAGTACGGCTGGCACTTCGTGCCGGCCACGCTGGTCTGCCTGCTGTGCGGCGGCCTCATCGGCGGGCTGCAGGGCTGGTTCGTGGCGTTCTCGCGCATTCCGTCCTTCATCGTCACGCTGGCCGGCATGCTGGTGTTCAAGGGCCTGGCGCTGGCGCTGCTGGCCGGCCAGTCGGTGGGCCCGTTCCCCGATTCCTTCCAGCGCCTGAGCTCGGGCTTCATCCCGGACCTCTTCAGCATGGAGGGCCTGAAGCTCACCTCGCTGCTGCTGGGCGTGTCCGTAGCCGCCGCTCTGGTGGTGGCCGGCATCCGCGCGCGCGCCAACCGTGTGCGCCACGGTGTGCAGGTCGAGCCCGCAGCGTTCTTCGTCGTGCGCAATGCGATGTTTGCTGCGCTGCTCATCTACTTCAGCTACCTGCTGGCTTCCTACAAGGGGCTGCCCAACGTGCTGATCGTGATGGCCCTCCTGATCGTGCTGTTCGACTTCGTGACCAGCCGCACCACCATCGGGCGACGCATCTACGCCATGGGCGGCAACGAAAAGGCGGCCAAGCTGTCGGGCATCAAGACTGAGCGCCTGTCGTTCTATGCCTTCGTCAACATGGGCGTGCTGGCGGCGCTGGCGGGCCTGGTTTTCGCGGCGCGACTCAACACGGCCACGCCCAAGGCCGGGCTAGGCTTCGAGCTGGACGTGATCGCCGCCTGCTTCATCGGCGGGGCCTCGGCCTCGGGCGGCGTCGGCAAGGTCATGGGCGCGGTGATCGGCGCTTTCATCATGGGCGTGATGAACAACGGCATGTCCATCCTGGGCATCGGCATCGACTACCAGCAGGTCATCAAGGGCGTGGTGCTGCTGGCCGCCGTACTGGTGGACGTCTATCACAAGAACAAGGCCTGACGCTCACTGCCCTCCACCGCCATGACCTCGACCATGCGATCGACCGCGGCCGCGCCGGTGCTGGAGCTGGAGGGCATCAGCAAGCAGTTCGCGGGGGTGCCCGTGCTGCAGGAGGTGCAGCTGCGGCTCTACCCCGGAGAGATCCATGCGCTCATGGGGCAGAACGGCGCGGGCAAGTCCACGCTCATCAAGGTGCTCACGGGCGTGCTCAAGGCCAGTGGCGGCGAGATGCGCCTGGCTGGCCAACCGGTGTGGCCGGATTCGCCCCTGGCCGCACAGCGCCTGGGCATCAGCACGGTCTATCAGGAGGTCAACCTCTGTCCCAACCTGTCGGTGGCCGAGAACATCTTCGCGGGCCGCTATCCGCGCCACGGGCTGGCGCAGGGCTTTCGCATCGACTGGGCGCGGATGCAGCAGCGCGCGCGCGCGCTGGTCGCCCGCATCGGCCTGGACATCGACGTTGCGCGGCTTCTGTCCGACTACCCCGTGGCCGTGCAGCAGTTGGTGGCCATCGCCCGGGCGCTGAGCATCGACGCGCGCGTGTTGATTCTGGACGAGCCCACGTCGAGCCTGGACGACGACGAGGTGCGCAAGCTGTTCGACGTACTGCGCCGCCTGCGCGACGAGGGTCTGGCCATCGTCTTCGTTACGCACTTCCTGAACCAGGTCTATGCCGTGTCGGACCGCATCACGGTGCTGCGCAACGGCACCTGGGTCGGTGACTGGGCCGCGAAGGACCTGGGCCCGCAGGCACTGATCTCCGCCATGCTGGGCCGCGAGCTCGGCGCGCATGCCGCGCAGACCCCGGCGCCGCAAGGCGCCGCGACTCACACTCCCGCCCTGCTGCAGGCCGAAGGCTTGGGCCAGACCGGCCAGCTGCAGCCGATGGACCTGCAGATCCGCCCCGGCGAAGTCGTGGGACTGGCCGGCCTGCTGGGCGCGGGCCGCACGGAGCTGGCCCGCCTGCTCTTCGGGCTGGAGCAGCCCGACCGCGGCCTGCTGCGCGTGGACGGCCAGACGGTGACTTTCTCCAACCCCATGGACGCCATCCGGCAGGGCCTGGCCCTGTGCCCCGAAGAACGAAAGACCGACGGCATCGTGGCCGAACTCTCGGTGCGCGAGAACATCGCCCTCGCGCTGCAGGCGCGCATGGGTCTGACGCACTTTCTCTCGCGCGCCCAGCAGACCGCGCTGGCAGAGCGCTACGTGCAGTTGCTGGGCATCAACACGGCCAGCGTGGAAACGCCCATCGGCCTGCTCTCGGGCGGCAACCAGCAAAAGGCCATCCTGGCGCGCTGGCTGGCGACCGAGCCGCGCCTTCTGATCCTCGACGAGCCCACGCGCGGCATCGACGTGGCCGCCAAGCAGGAAATCATGGACCAGATACTGCGCCTGGCGCAGGTGGGCATGGCCGTGATCTTCATCTCGTCGGAGATGAGCGAGGTGGTGCGCGTGGCGCACCGCATCGTGGTGCTGCGCGACCGCCGCAAGGTGGGCGAACTTCCCTCCGGTTGCAGTGAAGACGATATCTACGACCTCATCGCGGAACCCGTCCATGCCTGACCTGCGCCCAACGCCCTTCAGCCCCGTCGCGATGCTGCGCCACCGCTTGGTCTGGCCGGTGATCACCCTGCTGCTGGTACTGGGCATCAACACGGTCTTCAACCCCGGCTTTTTGCACGTGGAGTGGCGCGACGGGCATCTCTACGGCAGCCTGATCGACATCCTCAACCGCGCCGCGCCGCTCGTGCTGGTGTCGCTGGGCATGACCATGGTGATCGCCACGCGCGGCATCGACATCTCGGTGGGCGCCACCGTGGCCATCGCCGCCGCCGTGGCGGCCTGGCTGATCGGCGGGTCGGTGTCGGCCACCGAAAGCCGCTTTCCGCTGCCGGTGGCCCTGCTGGGCGCGATCGGCGTCGCGCTGCTGTGCGGTCTCTGGAACGGCGTGCTCGTTGCCCAGGTGGGCATGCAGCCCATCATCGCCACGCTGATCCTGATGGTGGCGGGCCGGGGCATCGCCCAGCTCATCACCGACGGGCAGATCATCACCATCTACTACGCGCCCTACTTCTTCATCGGCGGGGGCTACCTGGCCGGGCTGCCGTTCTCGCTCTTCGTGGTGGCCGCCGTGTTCGCGGTGCTGTATTTGGCCGTCACGCGCACAGCGCTGGGCCTTTTCATCCAGGCGGTGGGCGTCAACCCCACGGCCGCGCGCGTGGCCGGCGTGCAGGCAGGCCGGCTCACCATGGCGGCCTACGTGTTCTGCGGCGTGTGCGCGGGCATCGCGGGCCTGCTCATCAGCTCCAACGTGAAGAGCGCCGACGGCAACAACGCCGGCCAGCTGATGGAGCTGGATGCGATCCTCGCCGTGACGCTGGGCGGCACCGCGCTCACGGGCGGGCGCTTCAGCCTGGCCGGCAGCGTGATCGGCGCGCTCATCATCCAGACGCTGACCTACGCCATCTATTCGCTGGGCGTGCCGCCCGAGGTGAACCTGGTGGTCAAGGCCGTGGTGGTCTTCCTCGTCATGCTGCTGCAGTCGCCGGAATTCCGCGCCCAGCTGGGCCTGCTGCTGCGCCGCCCCGCAGTCGCCCGGAGGGCCCTGCCATGAGCGCCGTCATGACCCCGCCCACCGCCGGCAGCGCCACCACCGCGCGCAGCCCGCGCCTGACAGCCAAGTACCTGCCGCTGGCCACCACCATCGCGCTCTTCGTGGCCATGGCCACGCTGGGCTCGGTGCGCTATACGGGCTTCTTCTCGGCCCAGGTGTTCCTCAACCTGCTGATCGACAACGCCTTCCTCATCATCGTCGCGGTAGGCATGACCTTCGTGATCCTCTCGGGCGGCATCGACCTCTCGGTGGGCGCCGTGGTCGCGCTGACCACCATGGTGTTCGCCGCCTTGGTCGAGCACCATGGCTGGAGCCCGCTCGCCGCCGTGCCGGTGGTGCTGCTCATGGGTACCTGCTTCGGTGCATTCATGGGCTTTCTGATCGAGCGCTTCCGCCTGCAGCCCTTCATCGTCACGCTGGCGGGCATGTTTCTGGCCCGGGGCCTGTGCTACGTCATCAGCATCGACTCGATCAGCATCACGCACGCAGGCTATTCGGATCTCGCGCAGTGGCGTCTGCAGATCACCGAGACCGCCTCGCTCTCGCTGGGCGCGCTGATCGCCATCGCCGTGGTGCTGGCCGGAATCTTCATCGCACACTGCACGCCGTTCGGCCGCGCCGTCTATGCCGTGGGCGGTAGCGAGGCGTCGGCCTTGC
The DNA here is from genome assembly GCF_057642795.1 of Paracidovorax sp. Taxonomy (NCBI): domain Bacteria; kingdom Pseudomonadati; phylum Pseudomonadota; class Betaproteobacteria; order Burkholderiales; family Comamonadaceae; genus Paracidovorax; species Paracidovorax sp. The sequence goes on along the minus strand of NZ_JBXYZY010000001.1, from coordinate 555,551 downwards.
TCATGGGCCTGCCTGTGCGCTCCACGCTGGTGGGGGTCTATACCGTGTCGGGTTTTTGCTCGGCGCTCGCGGGTGTGGTCTTCACCTTCTACATGCTCTCGGGCTATGGCCTGCATGCGGTCGGCATGGAGCTCGACGCCATCGCAGCAGTCGTCATCGGCGGCTCGCTGCTTACAGGCGGCGTGGGCTACGTGGCGGGCACGCTCTTCGGCGTGCTGATGCTCGGAATCATCCAGACCCTGATCTCCTTCGACGGCACGCTCAGCTCATGGTGGACCCGCATTGCCGTCGGCGTGCTGCTCTTCGTCTTCTGCCTTCTGCAGCGCCTGCTCACGCGCCGCCCGGCGCGCGGGCATTGACGCGCCTCTTTTTTTCTTCTGCCATCCCACCCGCCTTCTTTTCTCTTTCGAGCCTTTCACGATGACCACCCCACCGCGCAAACTCCGCTCCACCGAATGGTTCGGCACGGCCGACAAGAACGGCTTCATGTACCGCAGCTGGATGAAGAACCAGGGCATACCGGACCACGAATTCGACGGCCGCCCCATCATCGGCATCTGCAACACCTGGTCCGAGCTCACGCCGTGCAACGCGCACTTCCGCAAGATCGCCGAGCACGTCAAGCGCGGCATCTACGAGGCCGGCGGCTTTCCGGTCGAGTTCCCGGTGTTCTCCAACGGCGAGTCCAACCTGCGGCCCACGGCCATGCTCACGCGCAACCTGGCGAGCATGGACGTGGAGGAAGCCATTCGTGGCAACCCCATCGACGCCGTGGTGCTCCTCACGGGCTGCGACAAGACCACGCCTGCCCTCTTGATGGGTGCGGCCAGCTGCGACGTGCCGGCCATCGTGGTGACGGGCGGGCCCATGCTCAACGGCAAGCTCGACGGCAAGGACATCGGCTCGGGCACCGCAGTGTGGCGCCTGCATGAATCGCTCAAGGCCGGCGAGATCAATGAGCACCAGTTCTTCGCGGCCGAGGCCGGAATGTCGCGCTCGGCCGGCACCTGCAACACGATGGGAACGGCCAGCACCATGGCCTGCATGGCAGAGTCGCTGGGCACCTCGCTGCCGCACAACGCGGCCATCCCGGCGGTGGATGCGCGCCGCTACGTGCTGGCCCACATGTCGGGCCGGCGCATCGTGGAGATGGCGCACGAAGGGCTCACGCTGTCGAAGATCCTCACGCGCGGCGCGTTCGAGAACGCCATACGCACCAACGCGGCCATCGGCGGCTCGACCAATGCGGTGATCCACCTCAAGGCTATCGCGGGGCGCATTGGCGTGGAACTCGAACTCGAAGACTGGACGCGCATCGGCCGCGGAACGCCCACGCTGGTGGACCTGCAGCCCTCGGGCCGCTTCCTGATGGAAGAGTTCTACTACGCCGGCGGCCTGCCCGCCGTGCTGCGCCGCCTGGGCGAGAACGGCCTGCTGCCCGCCCCCGATGCGCTCACCGTCAACGGCAAGAGCCTCTGGGACAACGTGCGCGAGGCCCCCCAGTACAACGACGAGGTCATCCGCCCGCTCGACAACCCGCTGATCACGGATGGCGGCATCTGCATCCTGCGCGGCAACCTGGCGCCGCGCGGAGCGGTGCTCAAGCCCTCGGCCGCCACACCCGAGTTGCTCAAGCACCGGGGCCGCGCCGTGGTGTTCGAGAACCTGGAGCACTACAAGGAACGCATCGTCGATGAGAACCTGGACATCGACGCCAGCTGCGTGATGGTGATGAAGAACTGCGGCCCCAAGGGCTACCCGGGAATGGCCGAGGTAGGCAACATGGGCCTGCCGCCGAAGCTGTTGCGTCAGGGGGTGAAGGACATGGTGCGCATCTCCGACGCCCGCATGAGCGGCACGGCCTATGGCACCGTAGTGTTGCACGTGGCGCCCGAGGCTGCCGCACTGGGACCGCTGGCCGCCGTCCGCGATGGCGACTTCATCGAACTCGACTGTGAAAACGGCCGCCTGCACCTGGATATCAGCGACGAAGAGCTGGCCGAGCGTCTGACCGCGCTGCGAGGCGAAGACAAAGGGGGGCGTGGCGGCTATCAGAGGCTCTACGTGGACCATGTGTTGCAGGCCGATGAGGGCTGCGACTTCGACTTCCTGGTCGGCTGCCGGGGCGCCGCCGTGCCCCGCCATTCGCATTGACTGATGAACACCCCTCTGAGGCGCTGCGCGCCTTCCCCCGGCTCTCGCAACGCTGCGCGTTGCGGGCAGGGGGACGCAGCCGTCGCTGCGGGGCGGCCCTTGCTCGGCTGCACTGGCTTTGGGCCGCGCCAGTCGGGCTGGCCGCGCGCAGAGCGAAGCGCCCGGCGGACCTGAACAACTCTTGAATTCGTGACCTTATGCCAGCAACACACTCTGCCCAAAATCCCCGCTACCGCGGCATCTTCCCTGTCGTGCCGACCACTTTCAACGAAGACGGCAGCCTTGATCTGGAGAGCCAGAAGCGCTGCCTGGATTTCATGATCGATGCCGGCGTGGACGGGCTGTGCATCCTGGCCAACTTCTCCGAGCAGTTCTCTCTATCGGATGCCGAGCGCGAGACGCTCACGCGGACCTCGCTGGAGCATGTCGCGGGCCGCGTGCCGGTGATCGTCACCACCACCCACTACGGCACTCGCGTGTGCGCCGAGCGCAGCCGCGCCGCGCAGGACATGGGCGCCGCCATGGTCATGATCATGCCGCCCTACCACGGCGCCACCTTCCGCGTGCCCGAGGCGCAGATCCACGAGTTCTACGCCCGCGTGTCCGACGCCATCGACATTCCCATCATGGTGCAGGACGCGCCGGCCAGCGGCACGGTGCTCTCGGCCCCGTTCCTGGCCCGCATGGCGCAGGAGATCGAGCACCTGGCCTATTTCAAGATCGAGACCCCCGGCGCCGCCAGCAAGCTGCGCGAGCTGATCCGCCTGGGAGGCGATGCCATCGAGGGCCCGTGGGACGGCGAAGAGGCCATCACCCTGCTGGCCGACCTGGACGCGGGCGCCACCGGCGCCATGACGGGCGGCGCCTTCCCGGACGGCATCCGCCCCATCATCGAAGCCCACCGCCAGGGCGACATGGACCAGGCCTTCGCGCTCTACCAGCGCTGGCTGCCGCTCATCAACCACGAGAACCGCCAGGGCGGCATCCTCACGGCCAAGGCGCTGATGAAGGAAGGCGGCGTGATCGCCTGCGAGGCCGGCCGCCACCCGTTCCCGCCCATGCACCCCGAGGTGCGGCGCGGCCTGATCGACATCGCGCGCCGGCTCGATCCGCTGGTGCTGCGCTGGTCTCGCTGAGCTGAAAGCCATGACCGAAACCGCTGCCGGCCTCCAGGGCACCCGCCTCATCGCGCTCGACTGGGGCACCAGCTCGCTGCGCGCCTACCGCCTGGGCGACGGGGCCCGCGTGCTGGAACTGCGCCACCGCCCCTGGGGCATCATGCACCTGCCCCCGGCGCCGGCCGGCGCCGACGCCAGCCCCGAGGCCGCCTTCGAGCGCGCCCTGCAGGACACCTGCGGCGACTGGCTCGCCACCAACGCCGCCCTGCCCCTGCTGGCCTGCGGCATGGTGGGCAGCGCCCAGGGCTGGCGCGAGGCGCGCTACCTGCACACGCCCACATCACTCGACGCGCTGGCCCAGGGCCTGACCCGCGTGGAGCGCCCCGGCGGCCAGCCGCTGCACATCGTGCCCGGCCTGCTGCAGCCCGGCAACCTGCCCAACGTGATGCGCGGCGAGGAAACCCAGGTGCTGGGCGTTCTGGCCCTGCGGCCCGCCGAGGACGGCGGCCCCTGGCTGGTCGGCCTGCCCGGCTCCCACAGCAAGTGGGTGGTGGCGCAGCGCGGCAGGATCGAGGGCTTCCACACCTTCATGACCGGGGAGGTCTTCGCCGCCCTGCGCGGCCACACCATCCTGGGCAAGACCATGGCCGCAGCCGCAGCACCAGGCGCGCCGGACGACTCAGCCTTCGTGCGCGGCCTGCAGGTGGCGAGCGGCAGCGATGCCGGCCTGGGCCTGCTCTCGCATATTTTCAGCACGCGCACGCTGGGCCTCACCGGCGTGTTGCCCGCCAGCGCCCAGGCCGACTACCTCTCGGGCCTGCTCATCGGCCACGAGATCGCCGCACTCGCCCGCGTGCACCCGCCCGGTGGCGGTGGCACAGCGCCCGTCCAGCCGCTGCTCTGCGGCGAGCCGGACCTCTGCCGCCGCTACGCCCTCGCCCTGCGGCTGCAGGGCTTCGCCGAGCCCGCCATCGCCGCCCAGGCCACGCCCACCGGGCTCTGGCAGATCGCCCAGGCCGCCGGCCTGCTGTCCCCAGGCGCGCCGCAACCTTCATCCGCAGAGAGCCTTGCCGCATGACCACCATTGACCACACCCTGTTCCACGCCATGCAACGCTGCGGCCTCATCGCCATCCTGCGAGGCATCCAGCCCCATGAGGCCGAGCCCGTCGGCCAGGCCCTCTACGACGCGGGCTTCCGCATCATCGAAGTGCCGCTCAACTCGCCCGAGCCGCTGGCCAGCATCCGCGCACTGCGCAACGCCCTGCCGGCCGACTGTGTGGTGGGCGCGGGCACCGTGCTGTCAGCCCAGGCCTGCGCCGAGGTGGCCGAGGCCGGCGGACAGATCATCGTCATGCCGCACAGCGACCCGGCCGTGATTCGCGCTGCCCGCGCCGCGGGCCTGGCCTGCGCGCCCGGCGTGGCCACCCTGACCGAAGCCTACGCAGCGCTCGCCGCCGGCGCCAGCCTGCTCAAGCTCTTTCCGGCGGAAGCCCTGCCTCCGGCCGTGCTGAAAGCCTGGCGGGCCGTGATCCCGCCCAGCGTAGCGCTGGCGCCTGTCGGCGGCATCGCCCCCGAAAGCATCGCGGTCTATGCCGCAGCCGGGGCCAGCGGCTTCGGCCTGGGCTCCGCCCTCTACCGACCCGGCAACAGTGCCGCCGACGTGGCCCGCAAGGCTGTGGCCTTCATCCAGGCCTGGCACGACGCCTACGGCATGGCCCGCACCTGCGGGCAGGCCACGCAAGCGCCCGCGCCGCCAACCTCCAATGCCGCCTCCGTTTCCTGACACATCCCCCACCATGAAGATCACCCGACTGACCACGTTCCTGGTGCCACCGCGCTGGTGCTTTCTGAAAATCGAGACCGACGAAGGCATCGTCGGCTGGGGCGAGCCCGTGCTCGAAGGCCGCGCCCAAACCGTGGCCGCGGCAGTGGAAGAGCTGGCCGACTACCTGATAGGTAAGGACCCACGCAACATCGAAGATCACTGGACAGTGCTCTACCGCGGCGGCTTCTACCGGGGCGGCGGCGTGCACATGAGCGCTCTGGCCGGCATCGACCAGGCGCTCTGGGACATCAAGGGCAAGGCACTGGGCGTGCCTGTGTCCGACCTGCTGGGCGGCAACGTGCGCGACAAGATCCGCGTCTATAGCTGGATCGGCGGTGACCGCCCGGCCGAAACCGCGCGCCAGGCCCGCGATGCGGTGGACCGGGGCTTCACCGCCGTGAAGATGAACGGCACCGAAGAGATGCAGTTCGTGGACAGCTTCGACAAGGTCGAACGCTGCCTGCAGAACGTGGCGGCCGTGCGCGAAGCCGTGGGGCCTCACGTCGGTATCGGCGTAGACTTCCACGGGCGCGTCCACCGCCCTATGGCCAAGGTGCTCATCAAGGAGCTGGAGCCCTACAAGCTCATGTTCATCGAAGAGCCCGTGCTCAGCGAGCACCATGAGGCGCTGAAAGAGATCGCTCGCATCTCGTCCACCCCTATAGCCCTTGGCGAGCGGCTCTATTCGCGCTGGGACTTCAAGCGCGTGCTGCAGGAAGGCTACGCCGACATCATCCAGCCCGACCCGTCGCACTCCGGCGGCATCACCGAAACACGCAAGATCGCCTCGATGGCCGAGGCCTACGACGTGGCCCTGGCGCTGCACTGCCCTCTCGGTCCCATCGCGCTGGCCGCCAACCTGCAGCTCGATGCCGTCTGCTACAACGCCTTCATCCAGGAGCAGAGCCTGGGCATCCACTACAACCAGGAAAACGACCTGATGGACTACCTCTCCAATCCAGAGGTATTCGCCTACCAGGACGGCATGGTCGCCATCCCGCGCGGCCCGGGCCTGGGCATCGAGGTCAACGAAGACTACGTGCGCGAACGCGCCCAGCAGGGCCACCGCTGGCGCAACCCGGTGTGGCGCCACAAGGACGGCAGCTTCGCCGAGTGGTGAGACTTCAAAGCGCCCCGCCCAGCCGGTGCTGAGCCGCGGCGGAACACGTCGCTGCAGAAGGGCGGCAGCAGGAGTTCCTGCCGGTGATTTAACTGTCGTTCTGCTGACGAGACCGGGCGGTCTTCGCTACCGTAGTCCGGCACCTACGGAGCGTGGCGGCACGATCTTGCAGGTCAGTTGTGCGCTGCAACAGAGGATGCGACACAGCATCTATGTTGGCCCAAACAAACCGCCCTTCCTCGCAGACACCGCCATCCGTCGGTGTCTCATCGCACTTGCGCCAATTTGAAAGCCTGGGCGCGCACGCCGCGCCAGAGGGCACCACGTTCGCGGTCTGGGCGCCCAACGCCACCCATGTGGATGTGATCGGCTCGTTCAGCCGCTGGCAGCCGCACCCCATGGAGCGACTGGCCGACGGCTCGGGCCGCTGGACCGCCAAAGTGGCAGGCGCCCGGCACGGCGACTTCTACAAGTACCGCATCCACACGGCAGACGGGCAGTCCCTCGACAAGGCCGACCCCTACGCTACCCGCTCCGAGCTCGCCCCGGGCACCGCCTCGCAGATCTGGCACCTGGACTACGCCTGGAGCGACCAGGCCTGGATGCAGTCGCGCGCGAAGCGCCAGAGCCAGGATTCGGCCATTTCGATCTATGAAGTGCATCTGGGCTCCTGGCAGCGGCATGAAGACGGCAGTTTCCTGAACTACCGCGAAGTCGCCCACCGCCTGGCGGCCCACTGCGAAACCATGGGCTTCACGCATGTGGAGCTCATGCCGGTGACGGAGCACCCCTTCTACGGCTCCTGGGGCTACCAGACCACCGGGTACTTCTCCCCTACGGCGCGTTACGGCGAGCCGCAGGACCTGATGGCCCTGGTGGACACGCTGCACCAGCACGGCATCGGGGTGGTGGTGGACTGGGTGGCATCGCACTTCCCCTCCGACGCCCATGGCCTCGCCCGCTTCGACGGCACGGCGCTCTACGAGCACGAAGACCCGCGCCGCGGATTCCACCCCGAGTGGAACAGCCTGATCTTCAATTACGGCCGCTACGAGGTGCGCGACTTCCTGATCGGCAATGCGCTCTTCTGGCTGGAGAAGTACCACTTCGACGCGATCCGCGTGGATGCCGTGTCGTCCATGCTGTATCTGGACTTCTCGCGCAAGCCCGGCGAGTGGATTCCCAATGCGGACGGCGGCAACCAGAACTGGGAGGCCGTGCGCTTCCTGCAGGACCTGAATACGGCGGTGTATGCCGCCTTCCCGGATGTGCACGTCATCGCGGAAGAGTCCACCTCGTGGAGCGGCGTCTCGCGCCCCGTGCACGACGGCGGCCTGGGCTTCGGCATGAAGTGGAACATGGGCTGGATGAACGACACGCTGCGCTACATGGAGCGCCAGCACATCCACCGCGCCTGGCACGGCGACGACATTCGCTTCTCCGCGGCCTACGCCTTCGACGAGAACTTCGTGCTGGCGCTCTCGCACGACGAAGTCGTTTATGGCAAGCACAGCCTGCTCATGCGCCAGCCGGGCGACGAATGGCAGCGCTTCGCCGGCCTGCGCACCCTCTACGGAATGATGTGGTCGCATCCGGGCAAGAAGCTGCTCTTCATGGGCGGCGAATTCGCGCAGGTCGAGGAATGGCACCACGAGCGCACGCTCGACTGGCACCTCTGGGCGAAATCCGGCCATCAGGGCGTCGCGCGCTGGGTGGCGGACCTGAACCGCACCTACCGCGCCCTGCCAGCGCTGCACGCCACCGACTTCGACCGCTCGGCTTTCCGCTGGGCGCAGCTCTCCCAGCCCGATGCGACGGTGCTCGCCGTCCTGCGCCAGCACGGCGGCGAGATCGTGCTGGCCATCCACAACCTCACGCCGCGCCCCTTCCACGGCCAGCAGGTCCAGGTACCGGCGGGCGGCCACTGGCACGAGCTGCTCAACAGCGACGCCCACTGCTACGGCGGCAGCGGCATGGGCAACGCCGGCGGCGTGACGGCTGAGCCGCTGTCCCACGAATCCTGGAGCGTCACTCTCACGGTGCCGCCGCTTGCCACGCTTTTATTGTCTAACCGTCCCGTCCGGGCCTGATCTCACAGGAGTTTCGCCATGTCTCGCACACGCAATGTTCTCGCCATCGTGATGGCCGGAGGCGAAGGATCTCGCCTGCACCCCCTGACTGCCGAACGCTGCAAGCCTGCCGTTCCGTTCAACGGCAAGCACCGCATCGTGGACTTCGTGCTCTCCAACCTCGTCAATTCCGAGATCTACTCGATCTACCTGCTGGTGCAGTACAAGTCGCAGTCGCTGATCGAGCACATCCGCCAGTCGTGGACCATGACGCGCTTCATCCCCGAGCACTTCGTGACCGTGGTGCCACCGCAGATGCGCAACGGCCCCGAGTGGTTCCAGGGCACGGCCGATTCGGTCTACCAGAACATCCACCTGATCGAGTCGTTCCAGCCCGACATCGTGGCCGTGTTCGGCGCCGATCACATCTACCGCATGGACGTGCGCCAGATGGTGGACTTCCACATCGCCAACAACGCCCATGTGAGCGTGGCCACCCTGCCGGTTCCGCTGTCGCAGAGCAATCAGTTCGGCATCGTGGACATCGACGCCAACCACCGCATCCGCGATTTCGTCGAAAAGCCCGCCACGACCGAACCCATGCCGGGCAGCAGCACGCATGCGCTCGCTTCCATGGGCAACTACCTCTTCAATGCCGACGTGCTGCTGGAGGAACTCAAGAAGGCGCACGCCACCGGCCACAGCGACTTCGGCCGCGACATCCTCCCCACTATGCTGAAGTCTCACCGCCTGATGGCCTACGACTTCACCACCAACGAGATCCCCGGCACCGAGCCCTACGAGGAACATGCCTACTGGCGCGATGTCGGCACCATCGACGCTTACTTCGACGCCCACTTCGATACCCTGGGTGCCACGCCGCGCTTTCGCATGACCAACCGCCAGTGGCCCATCTACGCCAGCCCCGACCAGGCCGAGTCGGCACAGATCGAAGAAGGGGTGATCCGCCGCTCGGTGGTGGGCTCCGGCAGCATCGTGGATGGCGCCATGCTCGACCACGCCATGCTGCGCCGCTCGGTGCTGGTCGAGCGCAACGCACGGCTGGAGCATTGCATCGTGATGGAGCGCTCGCGCATTGGCCACGGCGCGCAGGTGCGCCGCGCCATCATCGACCAAGACAACGACATACCTCCCGGTGAGCGCATCGGTTTCGATCTGGAGGCCGACCGCAAACGCTTTCCGGTCACGCCCAGCGGCATCGTCGTAGTGCCCCGCTGCTACTTCCCCATCAAGCGACGCGATGCCGCGAAGGAAGGCACGGAGCCCGGCCGCCTGCCGCTGCCCACCTCCATCCCTGCCTGCCCGGCCGACGCCGAACTGATCGCCTGATGATGATGATGCGTACCGACACCGGAGCTGCCACGGCCGCCAGCAAAAGCGGCCGCCGCGCCCGCGCGGCCCAGTACACCGTGGAACGCGGCGAGCCCTGGCCCCTTGGAGCCTCGCCCAACCGCAACGGCGTGAACTTCGCCGTGTATTCCAGCGTGGCCGACCGCGTGGAGGTCTGCCTCTATGCCGACGGCGACCGCGAGATCCAGCGCATCACCCTGCCGGCCCTGACCGACGATGTCTGGCACGGCTACGTGCCGGGCCTCAAGCCCGGCCAGCGCTACGGCCTGCGCGTGCATGGCCCCTACGAGCCCGAGGCCGGCAAGCGCTGCAACCCGGCCAAGCTGCTGATCGACCCCTACGCCCGCGCGCTGGACCGCAAGATCGTCGGCAGCATCGACCAGTTCGGCTATGCCGTGGGCCAGGACGACGAAGACCTGGTGCCGGGCGACGTGGACAACGGTTCCACCGCTCCCAAGGCCGTGGTGGTGCGCTCCAGGTTCGACTGGGGCGACGACCAGCCCCCGCGCGTGCCGGCAGAGGACACGGTGTTCTACGAAGTGCACGTCAAAGGCTTTACGCAGACGCTGCAGGACGTGCCCGAGGCACAGCGCGGCACCTATGCAGGCCTCGCCTCGCCGGCCGCCATCGCCCACCTCAAGAAGATCGGCGTGACCAGCGTGGAGCTGCTGCCCGTGCAGGCCTTCATCGACGACCAGCGCCTGGTGGAACTGGGCCTGGCCAACTACTGGGGCTACAACACCGTGGCCTTCTTCGCGCCCGATCCGCGCTACGCTGCGCGCGGCGCCACCGACGGCGGGGTCGACGAGTTCAAGCGCATGGTGAAGGCGTTGCATGCCGAAGGGCTCGAGGTGATCCTCGACGTGGTCTACAACCACACCGGCGAAGGCAACCACCTGGGGCCCACGCTAAGCCTGAAGGGCATCGACAACTGCGCCTATTACCGTCTGTCTGATGAATCCGCGCGCTTCTACGTGGACTACACCGGAACCGGCAACACGGTGGACACGAGCCATGCGCCCGCCCTGAGGCTGGTGCTCGACAGCCTGCGCTACTGGGTCACGGAAATGCATGTGGACGGCTTCCGGTTCGACCTGGCCTCCGCACTGGGCCGCGATGCGGCCGGCGCGTACACCTGGCGCGCGCCCTTCTTCGCAGCCATTGCACAGGACCCGGTGCTGTCTCGCGTCAAGCTCATCGCCGAACCGTGGGACCTAGGACCCGATGGATATCAGCTCGGCGGCTTCCCCACCGGCTGGATGGAATGGAACGGCCGCTACCGCGACGCGGTGCGCGACTACTGGGCCCAGGCCGATTCCAGCCTGCCGGGCCTGGCGGCCAGCCTCTGCGGTTCGGCCGACATGCTGGAGCCGCGCCGCCGCCGGCCGACGGCCAGCGTCAATTTGGTAACCGTGCATGACGGCTTCACGCTGGCAGACCTCGTCAGCTACAACGAAAAGCACAACGAGGCCAACCAGGAAGGCGGCAATGACGGCGAGAACCACAACCGCAGCTGGAACTGTGGGGCCGAAGGCGATAGCGAAGACCCTGCCATCATCGACCTGCGCGCCCGGCAGACGCGCAACCTGCTCACCACCCTGTTCCTCTCGCACGGCACGCCGCTGCTTCTGGGCGGCGACGAGCTGGCCCGCACGCAGGGCGGCAACAACAATGGCTACTGCCAGGACTCCGAAATCTCCTGGTACGACTGGCAGCGTGCGCAGGAGCCCTTCGCCCAGGAGCTGCAGCACTTCACCGCCGAATTGATCGCGCTGCGGCGCTCGCTACCGGTGGTACGGCTGAGCGAATGGCCGCACCACCGCGCCGGCGAGGCTGCCCTGGTCACGGTGGAGTGGAAAAGCGTATGGGGCCTGCCCATGAGCGCCGAGGAGTGGAACGATCCGACTGTGCGTTGCGTGGCCGCCTTCATGGAAAGCCGCCGGGCAAACGAAGAGTCGGTGATGCTGCTGTTCAACGCATCGAACGAGGAAGCGCATTTCACGCTGCCCGCAGAGCCCGAGGGCCGCGCCTGGAAACTGCGGCTGGACACGCGCGATGCCTGTATCCACTCGGCCGACGCCGAGGACGCCCCTCATGTGGATGCAGGGGGCCAATGGATTCTGCAGCCTCATTCAATGGCCGTATTCACCGCCCCCACCCTCACCCCGGCGGCTACGGACGACACCCGGCCGAACGTGGCATGAGCACACGCCATCCCATGCCCTTCGGCGAGACGCCGACCCATGAAGGTGGCCGACTCTTCGCTCTGTGGGCGCCCGCAGCCCAGGAAGTCGCCCTGATGCACGGCGGCGCCACAGCGGAGGGCGAGCTACCCCACCGGGTGCTGGCGCGGCGCGATGCCGACGGCTGGTGGCGCGCTCAACTGCCTGAATGCCCACCAGGCACCCGCTACCAGTGGTGCATCGACGGCACACTGCGCGCGCCTGATCCGGCATCGCGCTACAACCCGCGTGGGCCGCACCATCCCAGCGAAGTGATCGCGCCAGAGGCCTTTCCATGGCGAACGCAGTGGCCGGGCCGGCCCTGGCATGAACTGGTGTTCTACGAACTGCACGTGGGCAGCTTCACTACCGACGGCACCTATGCTGCTGCGCAAGAACATCTGCCCCGACTCGCCGAACTCGGCTTCACCGCGATCGAACTCATGCCCTTGGCCACCTTCGTGGGAGAGTGGGGCTGGGGCTACGACGGCGTGCTGCCGTACGCCCCGCACCCTGCCTACGGCTCGCCCGACGACCTCAAGCGCTTCATCGACGCGGCGCACGCCCTGGGCCTCTGCGTATTCATCGACGTGGTTTACAACCACTTTGGGCCCGACGGCAACTACCTACACGCCTACGCGCCCCATTTCTTCTCCCAGGACCATCAGAGCCCCTGGGGGGCAGCGCTGAACTTCGACAGGCCCGGCAGCGAGACCGTGCGCGACTTCTTCATCCACAACGCGCTCTATTGGCTGCAGGAATTCCGCGCCGACGGTCTGCGGCTCGATGCCGTCCACGCCATCACCGACGAGAGCAGCCCCGACATCCTGGAAGAACTCAGCGCCCGCGTTCGTGAACTGGCCCCGACCTGCGGCCGCCCCCTGCACCTGGTGCTGGAAAACGAGCACAACGAGGCCCGCCGCCTGGCTGCCACGGCAGTGCCGGGCCTCTACGACGGGCAGTGGAACGACGACTTCCACCACAGCATCCACGTCGCGCTCACGCAAGAAACGCAAGGCTATTACGCCAAGTTCGGTGAGGACCCGATTGCCCTGCTAGGCCGTGTCTTCACGCACGGCTTCGCGTTCGAGCACGGCCAGCTCAGTAGCGCAGCGCCCGCGCCGCTGGGCGCGCTCGTCCAGTTCATGGGCAACCATGACCAGATCGGTAACCGAGCCTTCGGGGAACGCCTGGCGAGCCTCGCCCCGTCACCGGATGCGGTGGAACTGGCCCTGCTCCTGTCGCTGTTGACTCCGGCTCTGCCCATGGTGTTCATGGGCGACGAGTTCGGAGCCTCCACTCCATTCCTCTATTTCGCCAACTGGGAGGGCGACCTGCGCCAGGCTGTGCGCGAAGGGCGGCAGCGCGAGTTCAGCCACGAAGTGCCGCCGGGACGCAAATTGCCGGACCCCTGCGACATCTCCTCGCTGCTCGCCAGCCAGCTGCGCTGGGACGAATCCGCATCGCCCGCCGGCCAGGCGCGCAGCGATCTCGTCCGCCGCGCGCTGCAGGCACGGCGCGAGTGGCTCGTGCCCCTGGCGCAGCAGTTGCAAAGCGCCGGGCACACCGCCGAACGCATGGGCCCGCAGGCGCTGCGCGTTCAGTGGCGCTACGCTGGCGACACCCGCCTGCAGCTGGAAGTCAACCTCGGCAGCACGGCCATCGAGGTGGCGGCCACGGGAGTGCCGATGGAGCACGCCTCGCAAGCCATCTTCTCCTACCACCGCGGCAGCAGCGATGAAAGCCTCTGGCCCGCCTGGTCTGCCCGCTGGACCCTGCTGAATCCTCCTTGAAGGCAACGACGCCGCTCTCCGACCGCCCCCATGCACCTCTCCACCGCCGATCTGGCCCAACGCGCGGCGCAAGCCGGCATCGCCACCGAATACGCCGACTTCTGGGGCCACCACGTTCAGGTCGATGACAGCGTGCTCGACCAGGCTCTGACGGCCATGGGCGAGCACACCCAGCCGCGCCACCCTGAACCCGTCGTGGTCGATCAAGGCAGCGCCGCCGCGGTGGGCTTGCCAGCCGACTGCGCCTGGTCCCTGCATGCGGACGAGGACAACACCACCCATCCCATCGTCCAAGGCCACGGCCGCGAGGCGCAGCTGCCGGCAGACCTGCCGGCCGGCTACTACCGCCTGCACGCCGGTGGCGAGCCGCACCGGCTCGTGATCGTGGCGCCTGCGCAGTGCTGGATGGCGCAGGCGCTGCGCTCGGGCGAGCGTTGGTGGGGCGTCACCGCGCAGATGTATTCACTGCGCTCGGCCACCAGCTGGGGCATCGGCGACTTCACCGACCTCGCGACGCTCGCCGGCATCGCCGCCGCGCAGGGCGCGGCCTTCATCGGCCTGAGTCCGCTGCACGCGCTGAGGCCCGATGCGCCACACCTGGCCAGCCCTTACAGCCCCAGCAGTCGGCTGGCGCTCAATCTGCTTCACATCGACGTGACGGCAGTCCCCGAGCTGGCGCAGTGCCGGCCCGCGCAGGACCTGATCCAGAGTACCGGCTTCCAGCAGCGGCTTGCCGAAGCGCAGGCCAGCGACACAGTTCGCTATGAAGATGTGGCGGCCTTGAAAGAGGCCGCGCTGGCGCTGCTCTGGGCACACTTCGCAGCGCAGGAATTGCGCCAGGGCACGGAGCGCGGCCGCGCATTCGAGGCTTTCGCGCGCCGGCACGCCAGCACCCTCGGCCTGCATGCCCTCTATGAAGCAATCCAAATGCACCTGCGCGCGCAGGACGACAGCATCTGGGGTTGGCCCGCATGGCCGGAGGCCCTCAAAGACCCGGCCGGCGCGGGCGCCCACGCGTTCCAGGCCCAGCATGCAGACGCCGTCGCGCATCGCATGTGGCTGCAGTGGATCGCTCACGAACAGCTGGGGCTGGCATCGGGCCGCGCGCGCGCGCTGATGCCCATGGGCCTCTACTGCGACCTGGCGGTGGGCTCCAGCGACGGCGGCTCGGAGACCTGGATGAACCCTGGCCTCTATGCGCGCGGCATGAACGTGGGCGCCCCGCCCGATCCACTGAGCCTGCAAGGCCAGGACTGGGGCCTGCCCCCAGTCAACCCCGTCGCGCTGCTGGATGCGGAGCTGCTGCCGCTGCGCCGGCTGATCGCCACGGCCATGCGTCACTGCGGCGCGCTGCGCCTGGATCACGTGATGGGCCTCATGCGCCTCTACTGGCAGGGTGCGCACGGCGGAACCTACGTCCACTACCCCCTGCGGGCACAGCTCGCCGTCCTGCGAGTGGAAAGCCACCGGTTGCGGTGCATGGTCATCGGCGAAGATTTGGGCAACGTGGCGCCCGCCATGCGCGAGGCGATGGCGCAGCACGACGTGCTCTCTTATCGCCCGCTGATCTTCGAACGTCTGGAAGGCGGTGCCTTCCGTCCGCCGGAGCAATGGCACCGCCAGGCTCTGGCCGTGGTCACCACGCACGACCTGCCCACATTGGCGGGCTTCTGGTGCGCCGACGACATCGCCATCCAGCATCGCTTGGGCTGGCTGAGCCAAGGCGATGCCCATGTGCAGGCCCTGGTCGCGCGTGCGCAAGGCCGCACGCAGTTGCTCGCCGCACTGGATTCCGCCGGGCTTTTGCCCAAAGGGTTGACGCTCGACCCGCAGTCGGCGCCCACCATGACGCCCGCACTGGCCGCCGCCGTGCACGCGATGCTGGCCACTACGCCCTGCCAGCTGGTGGGCGTGCAGCTCGAAGACCTGACGGGGCAGCTGCACCAGCCCAACGTTCCCGGAACGATGGAAGACGTGCACCCCAACTGGCGCCGCCGCATGGGCACGCCGCTCGAACAGCTTGCGGCCGATCCTTTTTTTGTGGCCATCACGACGGCCGTGCGTACCCAGCGGGCGCGCCCCGCCCTAGCTGGCCCGCCGGAACTGCCGCCCCTGGACACAGCGGACGTTCCACTCGCCACCTACCGGGTGCAGATGCACGCGGGCTTCACGTTCCAGGACGCCACCGCGATCGTCCCCTACCTGGAGGCCCTGGGCATCAGCCACCTCTACACCTCGCCCTACCTGCAAGCCGCGAGCGGCAGCACGCACGGCTACGACGTGGTGGATCCATCCCGCCTGAATGCAGAAATCGGCACCGAGGCCGATCACACCGCCCTGTGCGCCGCCCTTTCCGAACGCGGCATGGGCCACGTGCTGGATACGGTGCCCAACCACATGGGCATCGACGACGCCGCAAACCGCTGGTGGCAAGACGTGCTGGAACACGGTCAGGCATCGCCCCATGCCACCCGGTTCGACATCGAATGGAACCCGCCCACGCCCCAGACAGGCCACAGGGTGCTGCTGCCCGTACTGGGCGACCACTATGGCCGGGTGCTGGAAGCGGGCGAGCTGCAGGTACGTTTTGATGAAGCCGGCGGAAAGCTGCATCTGGCTTACTGGGAGCGCAGCATTCCGCTGGACCCGCGCTGCTACGGCGTCGTGCTCGGGCAGATTCCGCCACCTGTGCCGGGACCGGAGATATCGGCCATTGCCGCGCAAGAGCTGAAATCGTTGATCGACGCCTTTGCCGCGTTGCCACGGCAGGACACGTCCGACCCCGGCCAGCGGGCGGCCCGGCTGCGCGATACGCCACTGCTGCAGCAACGGCTGGCGCGCCTGGCCGTGGGCCACGGTTGGGTGACGGGCTGGATCGGCAACTGCCTCGGGCGCATCAACGGCAAGGTGGGCGAGCCTGCGAGCTTCGACCTGCTCGACCGCGTACTAGGCGCGCAGGCCTACCGGCTGGCAGACTGGCGCGTGGCAGGCGACGACATCAACTACCGGCGCTTCTTTGACGTGAATTCCCTCGCTGCCATTCGCATGGAAGATCCGGAAGTGTTCGAGGCTGTGCATGCGCTGCCACTGCGCTGGGCGGCCGAAGGCAAGCTCACCGGCCTGCGCATCGACCACCCCGACGGCCTGGCCGACCCGGCCGAGTACTTCGAGCGGCTGCAGCGCCGCCACCTGGCGCTGCAGCAGGCCGCAGGCGTCGCCCAGCCGCGCGCTCTCTACGTGCTGGTGGAAAAGATCATGGCCGACCACGAGCCGCTGCCCGCCGACTGGCGCGTGCATGGCGGCACGGGCTATCGCTTCAGCACCCTGGTCACGGGCCTCTTCATCGCGGCCGAAGCGCAGGCGGACTTCGACGCGCACTACGCGGAATTTACCGGCGACACGCAGGCCTTCGACGAGGCGGGCTACGAATGCAAGCGGCTCATCATCCAGAGCGCGCTGGCCTGCGACCTGAACTGGCTGGTCGATACGCTCAGCCGCATCACGCGCGCCGACCGGTCGGTGTGCGATTTCACGCGCAACCAGCTGCGGCTCGCGCTGGTGGAGGTGGCCGCGTTCTTCCCCGTCTATCGCACCTACATCGTGCCCGGCAAGGGCCCGGCCAGCGAGGCGGACCGCCGCCACATCGCCTGGGCGATCGCCGCCGCACGCCGGCGCATCGGCACTTCCGAAGGCGGGGTGCTGGCCTATCTGCATTCCATCCTGCTGGGCGAAGACGGCGCCGCGCCCGAGCTGCGCGCCAAGTTCATCCGCCGCTGGCAGCAGTTCACCGCGCCGGTGATGGCCAAATCCATCGAAGACACACTGTTCTACCGCTACACCCGGCTGGTGTCGCTCAATGACGTCGGCGCGGAGCCGCGCCGCTTCGGCCTCTCGGTGGCTGCGTTCCACCAGGCCAACCAGCAACGCGCACGCTACCTGCCGCACAGCATGCTGGGCACATCCACCCACGACAGCAAGCGCTCGGAAGATGTGCGCGCCCGGCTCAACGTCCTTTCGGAGATACCCCATGCGTGGAAGGCACTGGTCCACGATCTGGAAGCCCTGGGCCAGCGCTTCGGCACCACGATAGACGGCATCGATGCGCCTAGCAGGCACGACCTCTGGAGCCTGTGCCAGGCCATGGTGGGCATCTGGCCAGCGCAGCGCAGCACGCCCGAGCAGCGCGCGACGCTGGTAGAGCGGCTGCAGCAATACATGGTCAAGGCCATGCGCGAGGCCAAGCTCGCCACCAACTGGCTCTTTCCCAACGAAGCCTATGAAGGCGCGGTGACGCAATACATCGAGAAGACGCTGTCCTCGGAGCGCTTCGTCAGCACATTGGAGGACTTCGTGCAGCGAGTGGCGCCGCAAGGATTCCGCAACAGCCTCTGCCAGCTAGCCCTGAAGCTCACCGTTCCGGGCGTGCCTGACATCTACCAAGGCTGCGAGGTGTGGAATTTCTCGCTGGTGGACCCAGACAACCGCCGCCCGGTGGAATTCGGGCCGCTGGCGAAGTCCCTGTCCGCCGTACGCTCGATGTATGCGGAGGGCCGGTTCCCCACACCGGCCGAATGGCGGCAGGTGCTCGGCGAAGGCACCCAGATGCCCGATGCCGCCAAGCAGCTCGTCACCTGGCGCCTGCTGCAGCTGCGCCGGCAATGGCCAGCGCTCTTCCGTGATTCGACCTACCTGCCTCTGTCCATCATCGGGGGCGAGGAGGCCGCGGGCGCACGCGCCCTGGCCTTCGCCCGCATCCGCGAGGGGGACGCCTTCGTGGTCGTCAGCTCGCGATTGATGCTGCGGCAGCACGACCCCGAAGGCGCGAGTCTTATGGCGCGCGCCACGCTGGACATCGCCCAGGCGCATCCAACACTTGCCCGTGCGGGCCTGTGGCGCGACTGGTTCACCGGCGAAACCTTCAACACCGACCAACCCTGGACCCTCTCGTCTCTGTTGGGAAGTCGCAATGACGGCACGGCCAGACTGCCTTTTGCGGTTCTGATTCCGGTACAAACCGACGCATGAAAATTCTGTTCGTCACCCCCGAGTGCGCTCCCTTCGTCAAGACCGGCGGACTGGGCGACGTCGCCGCCGCCCTTCCCCGCGCACTGCGCGCACGGGGCCTCGACGTCATCACGCTGATGCCGGCCTACGGCGGCATGCCCATCGACGGAGCGGTCCAGCGCGTCATCCAGGTGCCGCAAACGGCGCGCTGGCCGGACGCGCAGTTGCTGCAGGTCGAACACGCGGACGGCGGCCGCTTTCTCCTGCTCTCCTGCCCATGGGCCTTCGCCAACGTGCGCTCGCCGTATGGCCCCACGGGCGCAGACGCCGCACCGCATGCGGCGCTGCCATTCGGGCTGCTCTCGCATGTGGCCGCGAGTTTGGCCACAGACCAGAGCCCTCTCAGCTGGCAGGCAGACATCGTGCATGCCAACGACTGGCCCTGCGGGCTCGCGCCGCTGTATCTGCATCACGCGCGGCGGTCTGGCCACGCCCCCACCGCGCGCAGCGTGATGACCATCCACAACCTGGCCTTCCAGGGCGTCTTCCCCATGTCCGCCGCCGACTTGTTAGACGTGCCCGAGGCCTATCGGGGCATGGACGGCGCAGAATTCTGGGGCCAGCTCTCCATGCTCAAGGCCGGCCTGCAGCTGGCTGACGCACTGACCACCGTCAGCCCCACCTATGCCCGCGAGATCCAGCATCCCGCACTGGGCTTCGGGCTCGATGGCGTGCTGCGCAGCCGCGCAGCGCATCTGCACGGCCTGCTCAACGGCATCGACACCTCGGTATGGAACCCGAGCAGTGACCCTCTGATCGCTGCCCGCTACAGCGCCGATGAGATCGCCTCCAAGGCCCGTAACCGCTCGGCCCTGCGCCAGCGCGCAGGCCTTGCGGAAAGCGGCCAGCCACTGCTGGGCTTGGTGGGGCGGCTGACGCAGCAAAAGGGGGTGGATCTGGTGGTTGCAGGCGCGCCGCAGGTGCTGGCCCAGGGCGCCCAACTGGTCGTGCTGGGCAAGGGTGATCCAGCACTGGAGGCGTCTCTGCTGGAACTGGCACAGGCCTACCCACAGCAAGTCAATGTGACCCTGGGCTTTGACGAATCGCTAGCGCACCAGATCGAAGCCGGGGCGGACTGCTTCCTGATGCCCTCCCGCTTTGAGCCCTGCGGCCTAAATCAGATGTACAGCCAGACTTACGGCACTCCACCCGTCGTCACCGCCACGGGAGGCCTGGCGGATACCGTCACGGATGTCACTGCATCGCCAACCACCGGCACTGGCTTCGTCATGCCCCAGGCAACGCAGGCTGCCTTCGATGCCACACTGGGCGCGGTGCTGGAGCTGTGGCGCAACCCGCAGGCGTGGCAGGCACTTCAGCGACGCGGCATGCAGCAGGACTTCGGCTGGGGTCATGCCGCACAACAGTACGTCGCCCTCTATGAAGCGCTGAACCGCTCCGGCAGTCGTGGAGACCCGTTGGTTTAACAAGGCCCCTCGAGAGCGCAAGAGAGTCACTGCCTCACAGCGCCCCTTGCCAGAGGGCGGTGGCGCTCACGCAGCGCCCCCATCGGCAGCCAAACGTCGTTTCAGACTATTTGAGCCGCGGCTGCACGATGATCTTCACCGCAGATTCGTTGTTGTGGATCAACGTGTCGAATCCCTGCGCCACCAAGTCCTCCAGTTGGATGCGCTGGGTGATGAAGGGCTCCAGGTTGATCTTGCCCTCCTCGACCAGCTTGATCGTTTCCTGATGGTCGTTGCAGTACGCGATGGTGCCGCGCACGTCCAGCTCCTTCATGACCACGCTGTGCACGTTGACGGTGGCCGGGTGGCTCCAGATGGAGACGATCACCACCACGCCGGTGGATTTCGTGGCGGCCACCAGGGTGTCGAGCACCTTGTTGACGCTGGAGCACTCGAAGGCCACATCCACGCCCTTGTCGCCGGTGAGTTTCATCACCTCGGCTGTCACATCCACTTCAGACGGGTCCAGGATGTGATCGGCCACGCCGGATTCGCGCGCCTTCTGCTTGCGCTTGGCGCTCAGCTCGGTGACGATGACTGTGAGGCCTTTGGCCTTCAGGATGGCTGACAGCAGCAGGCCGATCGGCCCCGCGCCGCCGACCAGCGCCACATCGCCGGCCTTGGCGCCGCTGCGGGTGTAGGCATGGTGGCCCACGGACAGCGGCTCGATCAGCGCGGCCTGGTCCAGCGGAATGGCATCGGAGATCGGATGCACCCAGCGGCGCTTGACGGCGATACGTTCGGAGAGTCCGCCCCCACGGCCGCCCAACCCGATGAAATTCATGTTTTTGGACAGGTGGTAGTTGTCACCCGGCCCAGTGGGCACATCGTCGGCCACGATGTAGGGTTCCACCACGACGTGCTGGCCGACCTGCAGGTCGTCAACGCCTTCGCCCAGCGCATAGACCACGCCGGAAAATTCATGCCCCATCGTGATGGGCGCTGACTCGCCCGAGATGGGATGCGGGTGCCCGCAGGGCGGAATGAAGATCGGCCCTTCCATGAACTCATGAAGATCGGTGCCGCAGATGCCGCACCAGGCCACTTCGATGCCCACCGTACCGGGCTCCACCACGGGTTCGGGTATGTCTTCGATGCGGATATCTCCGCGGTTGTGGAAACGTGCTGCTTTCATGATTCGACTTTCTGGTTGGTAAGGCTGGGTCGGTACGACGGCACACTGCCGCCCATCTTGAGCCGCTAGGCGTCATCGGCCTTTGCGCTAGCGCAAGTGATGCACGGGCTGCAGACCATAGACCTGCACGGGCAGCCCTTCCTGGCGCGCCTTGAGCTGCAGCGCCAGGTAGAGCGAGTAATGGCGCGACTGGTGCAGGTTGCCGCCGTGGAACCACAGCGCCTCTTGCTGCGTGGGCTTCCACATGTTGCGCTGCTCGCCCTCCCAAGGCCCCGGGTCCTTGGTCGTGTCCGAGCCCAGGCCCCAGACCTTGCCGACCTTGTCCGCCACTTCCTGACTGATCAGGTCGGCCACCCAGCCGTTCATGGAGCCGTAGCCGGTCGCATAGACCACCAGGTCCGCCGGCAACTCGGTGCCATCGTCAAGCACCACCGCGTTTTCCGACAGATGGCTGATCTCCTTGCCCGCCTGCAACTTGATGCTGCCGTCGATCACCAGATCGCAGGCCCCCACGTCGATGTAGTAGCCCGATGCACGGCGCAGGTACTTCATGAAGAGGCCCGAGCCGTCGTCACCGAAGTCCAGCATGAAGCCCGTCGCCTCCAGCTTGCGGTAGAACTCAGCGTCGCGCTCGCGGATGCGGTCGTACACCGGCACCTGGAAGTCGGCCATGATGCGGTAGGGCAGCGAGGCGAAGATCAGGTCGGCCTTCTTGGTCGTCACGCCGCTGGCCACGGCTCGCTCCGAATACAGATCGCCCAGGCCGATGTCCATCAGCGAATCGGATCGCACGATATGGGTGGACGAGCGCTGCACCATGGTCACGTCCGCGCCGTGCTCCCAGAGCGCCGCGCAGATGTCGTGCGCGGAATTGTTGGCGCCGATCACCACCACCTTCTTGCCGGCATAGGTGTCCGGGCCGTGGTGCTGGGACGAGTGCTGCTGCTCGCCCTGGAAAACTTCTTGGCCCTTGATCTTGGGGACGTTGGCCTTCCCCGACATGCCCGTGGCGAACACCACGTGCTTGGGGCGCAGCACCAGCGTCTCGCCATCGCGCTCCACGGTGACTTCCCACTCCTGCTGGTCCTCGTCAAAACGGGCGTTCAGGCAGTTGGTGGAAGGCCAGTAGTTCACCTCCATCACCCTGGTGTACATCTCCAGCCAGTCGCCGATCTTGTCCTTGGGGGCGAACACGGGCCAGTTGTCCGGAAACGGCATGTACGGCAGATGGTCATACCAGACCGGATCGTGCAAGCACAGCGACTTGTAGCGGTTGCGCCACTGATCGCCAGGCCGCGCCTGGCGGTCGATGACGATGTGAGATACGCCCAGCTGGCGCAGCCGCGCACCCAGCGCGATACCCCCCTGCCCTCCGCCAATGACCAGCACGAACGGCTGCTTCTCACGGCCCAGTTCCTCGGCCTCCTGCTGACGGCGCTCCGCCCAGGTCTTGCGCCCGCGCCGAATGCCGTGCTCGGCCCCCATCGGGCGGCGCGTGCCCATGGGCTCCTCGTGCCCCTTCAGCTCCTGGGCGGCTGTCAGCAGCGTCCAGATGCGCCCGTCCCTGATGCGGACATGGCCGCCGCCGCGCGCATGCCGCGTATCAATCACGATCCAGGCAGACAGCACGCCATCCGCCTCCTCCACGGCCTCGCGCTCGTCCAGCGAGAAGCGCACGGGCGCCGCGGCGTCCAGCTGCGCCGCCAGCATGCTGGCGATCTGTGCCTGCCCTTCCATGGTCTTGATGTTCCAGGTGAACAGCACCAGGTCGCGCCAATAGGATTCGTCTGCGAACAGGCGGCTGGCGGCCGCGAAGTCACGGTCGGCCAGGGCATGGTTGAGTGAGTCGAGCAGCGCCTGTGCGCGAGCGGCGGCCGTCGTGTCGGTCATGTGTGTCTCCTTGATGGTTGTCATGCCCGCTGGTTTTTCTTCCGGGCATTGGCTCTGAGGCAATCGCCATACCATGCTGCTCGACCGCAAGCGTTGCCATGCCCATCAAGGACTTACCTGCGAGACGTGCGTACAAACCCCGTGCCTTGCGTGTAGCTGGCCACGGTGGCTGCACGCGACAGGCGATGCACCGTGCGACACCTGTCGCATGACACTTGCTGCAGCGCAGCAGAGGCAGTGGGTAAACCTCGATGGGCGCTGCGCGGCACGGGGCACACAATTCCTGGCGGCACGTTCAAAGCCTCATCGGCTCCAGACCATGACCCTGCAGTCCTACGCCTCCCACATCCAGGAAATCGAAGCCTTTGGCCAGGGCTACCCGATCCACGGGCAAGAGCGCGACCGCGCGGTGCTGCGCAGCTGGCGCCGCTGCATCGACCATCACCGGCTAGATCCCGCACATACCAGCGAAGCGCACATCGTTCCCGATGGCGAGTTGCGCGTACACCGGGAAGAGTCCGAGCCGCTGATTCACATCGCCCGGCATGCGCTGGAGCGGCTCTATCAGCAGCTCAAAGGCCTGGACTACGTGTTGCTGCTGGCCGACCGGCATGGCGTGGCCGTGGACTTCCTGGGACAGGAGGCTGACGCGGGCGACCTGCGCCGCGCCGGCCTGTATCTGGGCGCGCAGTGGCGTGAGGAGCACTCGGGCACATCGGCCGTGGGGTCCTGCCTGGAAACGGGCGAAGCGCTGACCGTACACCAGAGCGACCATTTCGACTTCACCCATACCGGGCTGTCCTGCACCGCAGCACCCATCTACGACATGCGCGGCGAGCTCGCAGCGGTGCTGGATCTATCGCTGCTGCGCTCTCCCGCCGCGCGGGCCAGCCAGAACCTGGCGCTCAACCTCGTCATGGCCGCGGCCCGGCGTGTGGAGCACGCCAACCTCATGGCGCAGTCCGGCCAGGACTGGGTGGTGCGACTGGCGCAGTCACCCGATTTCCTTGATGTCGATCCCGACGCCTCCATCAGCGTCGATGCCCGGGGCCGCATCCGCGGCATGACCCACGCGGGCGCGCGCCTGCTGGCTGCCGCAGCGCAGCTGGACTGGCGCCAGCGCCAGAAGCTCATTGGCCAGCCGCTCCAGCGCTTCTTCGACGTGGACCTGCGCCATCTGCCCGAGCTGCGCCGCAATCGCCCGGCGCAGGAGCGCATCATCCGCGCCCGAGACGGCAGCATCCTATTCGCCCATGCCATGGAGCCGCAGCGCCTGACGCGTGGCCAGCGCGCACAGGCACCGCAGCTCCGGCAACAGCCTCCCCTGCCCGCAGCGTTGCAGGCGCTGGATACGGGCGACGCCACGCTGCACCAGTTGCTGCACAAGGCGGCCCGTCTCGCGCCGCAAGCGTTGCCCATCCTGGTGCAAGGAGAAACTGGCGCAGGCAAGGAATACCTGGCCCGCGCACTCCATGCCGCAAGCGGCCGCTGCGGCGCCTTCATCGCCATCAACTGCGCCGCCATTCCCGAAGCCCTTCTGGAGAGTGAGCTGTTCGGCTACCTGCCCGGCACCTGGACCGGCGGCACAGCCAAAGGCCGCGAAGGCCTGATCGCCGCGGCCCATGAAGGCACGCTGTTTCTCGACGAGATCGGCGACATGCCGCTGGCGCTGCAGGCCAAGCTGCTACGGGTGCTGTCCGAATCCGAAGTCACCCCCCTGGGCGCCCGCGCGCCACGGTCGGTGGACGTGCGCTTCATCTCCGCCTCGCACCGGCCACTGGCAGAGCTGGCGCGGCGCGGCAACTTCCGAGAAGACCTGCTCTACCGCCTCAACGCCGCTGAACTGCACCTGCCCGCGCTGCGCCAGCGCAGTGACCTGCAGACCATCGCCGACCAGATGCTGGCCGCCCTAGGCGGCCATCTGCACCTCGGGGAGGCAGCCCGCGCCGCGCTGGCCGCGCACGCCTGGCCTGGCAACCTGCGCGAGCTGCACAACGCGCTGCGCTACGCCGCCGCACTGTGCGGCCACGACGGCGACGGAAACATCGAGCCCGAACATCTGCCCGATGCGCTGAACAGCACCGCACCTGGCACAACCGTCCGAGCCGACGACACCAGCGCGCCCGCTGCGCAGGCCCTGGAGCACCTGCTGGCGCAATGCCAGGGCAACGTCTCCGAGGCCGCGCGCCAACTCGGCGTCAGCCGCTCAACCATCCACCGTCGCATCCAGCAGCTGCAGCTAGGCGTGCGGCATGCCCAATGGCGCGAGTCGTAGGATGAATCATCCGCAGGACCGCCGCGGCTTGGGTGCAGGCTGCGGGTTCCTCGGGAAACGGGGTGCATCTCAGTCCGGCGTGTTCGCCTCGGCATTGCCTGCACAGCCATGTTCAGCCAGAAGCACTGCGGCCTGCACGCGGGAGCTGAGCCCCAGCTTGCGCAAGATGTGCTGGACGTGGATCCTGACGGTGGTCTCGGCAATGGACAGGGCGCGGCCGATTTCCTTGTTGCTAGCCCCTGCCGCGATCGTTTCAAGGATCTCCCGTTCGCGTGGCGACAGCCTGCCGAGCCCGGCGTGGGGGACTTCCTCTGCCACCGGAGCCCCTGCGGCCCCGCTCGCGGCAGCGGCCCGGAAGGCGTTGACCAGCTTGTCGGTCATCTCCGGGCTGATCGTCGAGACGCCTCGGTGGGCCCGCTCGATCACCGTCACCAGCACGTCGCTGTCCACCGTCTTGAGCAGATAGCCGTGCGCGCCGCGCCGCAGCCAGGGTGCGGCCTCCTCGCTGACGGTCAGGATCGGCACGCGCGCGGCGGGAGCCGCCTCACGCAGGCCCTGCAGCACGTTCACGCCGGTAACGCCAGGCAGGTGGTGGTCCAGCAGGATCACGTCGGGCTGCAGGATGGCAGCACGGCGCAGCGCCTCGCCGCCGTCGGTCGCTTCGCCGACCACCTCCAGATGCGGCTGGTACCTGCGCCGGGTACGCTGTGGATGTCCAGCTGCGCGCCGATGCCGGCCGGCCGCCCGCCCGCCCGCGCATGATGCGCAGGCCCACATGGGTCTCGTCCGGAGTCCAGGCACCGGCATCCAGACCGGTACCGTCGTCGCACACCTCGATGATCCATTGCGGCGACGGCCTCACGTCGATCCATTCCTGGCTTGCACAGGCATGCTTGCGGGCCTTGGACAGCGCCTCCTGCAGCGCATGCAGCACATGGATCTGTACATCCGCCGGCAGGGCCAGGCCCTCGCCATCCGCCTCCATGTGCGCGGGCAGCCCCTCTGGTGTTGAAACTTGGCCAGCGTGGTGTGCAGCGCGGGCAGGATGTCCTCGTCATCGCCGCGGGTGCGGAAGTGCAGCAGCAACTCGCGCACATCGGCCAGACTCTCCCGGATGCCCGTATCGAGCTCAGCCAGGGTGTGCCGCAAGCGCTCGGTCTCGCCTGCGGGCATGCCGGCCACCTCATCGCACAGCAAGCCGCTCTGGATCTTGAGGAAAGCCAGACCCTGGGCGATGGAATCATGCAGCTCGCGGGCGATCAGGCTCCGCTCTTCCGAGACGGCCGCCTCGCGGCGCAGCGCATCGACGCGCGAGACCTCCATGGCGCAGGCCAGATGACTGGCCAGCGTTTCGAGCAACGAGCGGTCAGCGTCGGCCAGCGGAGCTGGCTTCCGGTAAAAAAGTCGATATCGCCCAGCAGGCGGTCCTTGAGCCGCAGGGGCACGCTCAGCAAGCTGGTGAAGCCGGCCTGCGCGCACAGGCCCGGCTACGACCTCACGGATGAAGCGGGTACGGCCTGCAGCTCTTCCGGAGTGAATATGCGGACGGCAGCGCTCGCTGGAGGCCGGCCGCACAGGCAACTGCAGGTGGGCATGCAGTGTTCCGCCTCGGCCAGCTCCGCAGGCAGCTGGCCGGCCGCCAGCAGCACGTAACGCTGGTTCCGCTCATCCGACCAGCGCAGCGCCGCTGCATCGGCATGGGCGGCGCGCCGGATCTGACCAACTAAGCCCTGCGCCAGCGCCTCGTACAGCACGGCCATGTACTGGCGCCGCCGCGGAATGCTCAACGGCCGGCTCTCGCACCGACTGCATCGCAGCGTCTTCATCCACGTGCTGGCGATCGTCGTGCTCGCCAAGGCCATGTGCCATCTGGGCTGGTGAACGCGCGGCCAGCAGGTCCACCGCTGCCCAAGGTGAAGCCTCCTCGCCGGGCCCGGGGCAAGCCCGCAATCAGATCTGCGCCTGCCCCTGCAACAGCCGCTGCCGCAAAGCCTCCGCCATGGGCCCGAGAACATGGTCGCGGCGCTGCAGCAAGCCCAACGTGCGCCACACTGCAGGGTCGGTCAACGGCACGCTGCAAACCTCAGGGTGGCTGGGCCGCAGCGCTAGCTGAGGGATCGCCGCGAGCCCCAGCCCGGCCTCCACCAGCGACAGTGCACCTGCCAGGTGGTTGCACTCGTGCCACGCCACTGGCTTTTCGGACAGTTCAGCCACAGCCTGGTCCAGCAGCAGGCGGTTTCCGCTCTGATGGGAAACCGATACGAGGCGCTGCCCAGCGAGCTCGGGCCAGCCGATTTCCTTGCGAGCAGCCCAGGGATGGCTTCTCGGCATCGCCAGCACATAGCGCTCGCGCATCAGCGCGTCGAACCGCAAGACCGGCTCCTGGCTGCCCGTGAAGCCCAGGCCGAAGTCCACGTCGCCCCGCAGCACTGCATCGAGCACCTGTTGTGCGCTGTCTTCCATCAGATGTACCTGCACCTCCGGCTCGCTGGCCGCGAAGTCCCGCAGCACAGCCGGCAAGAGATTCGCCGCCACCGACGGAATGGAGGCGAGGGCGATCCGCCCCCGCCGGCGCTGGAGCTGATCGCCCACACGCTGGATGGCGTCATCGAGGCCCGTCAGAGCAGCCTGGGCCTCCCGCAGGAAATCGTGCCCCACGGAAGTCAGTGCGACGTGGCGCGTGGTGCGTGCCAGCAATTGGGCGCCCACTGCGGCTTCCAGACGCTCAACCCGACGGCTGAGCGCCGAAGGAGAAACGAACAACGCATCCGCTGCGAGTCGAAAGCTCTGCTTTTCAGCTGTGACCACGAATGCCATCAGCTCCCCCATATCGAATTTAATGCGCCGCATGCAACAGTACCTCCATAAATTGCAATTCACAGAATATTACGGACTGCCTAGCATGGCCAGCTTTCGCCGAGCCAACAGGCTGAAACCACAAAAGGAGACAACATGCAAAGACGCACACTCACCCTGACCGCCGCACTCGCGGCCGGCCTTTCCCTCATCGCCGCAGCCGCGAACGCCGAGGACTTCCCTCCCAAAAAGACGGTGACCATGGTGGTGGGCTTCGCGGCGGGCGGCTCTGCCGACATCGCCGCGCGCGTGATCGCCAAGAAGCTCGGAGAGAACATCGGCCAGACCGTGGTGGTGGACAACAAGCCGGGCGCCGGCGGCAACCTGGCCCATGCCCAGGTCGCCAAGGGCCCCACCGACGGCTCGATGATTCTTTTCGGCTCGATCGGACCGCTCAGCATCTCGCCCCACTTCATGAAGGTCGGCTACGACCCGCTCAAGGATCTGGCGCCCATCACGATGGGAGTGACCTTTCCCAACGTACTGGTGGTGCCGGCCAGCACCGGCATCAAGACGCTGGGCGAATACGTGGCCCGCGCCAAGCGCGAGCCAGGCAAGCTCGACTTCGCCTCCACGGGCCCAGGCTCTGCCGCCCATCTGGCAGGTGAGTTGCTCAACGACATCGCGAAGATCAACACCGTCCATGTGCCCTACAAAGGCGGTGCACCAGCACTGCAGGACGTGCTTGGCGAGCGCGTCGCCTCGTTCTACGCCGCGCCGCCCACCGCACTGCCGCACCTGCAGTCGGGCAAGCTCGTGGCCTTGGCCACGACCGGACTGACCCGCCCTGCCTACCTGCCCAACGTGCCGACGGTCGCAGAGACCTACCCCGGCTTCAATGCCACCAACTGGTACGCCTTCATGGCGCCCGGCAAAACGCCCAAGGCGCTGCTCGACCGCTGGAACATTGAGCTCGTCAAGGTGCTGAATTCGCCGGACGTGCGCGACAACCTGCTCAAACACGGCCAGACGGCCGCACCGGGAAGCCGCGAAGAACTGGGCAAGTTCATCGCTGCTGAAAACGACAAGTGGTCCCGCATCATCCGCGAGCGCAACATCACAGCGGACTGACGCGCAAGCGACGTATTACAAACAACCATAAAGGAGACAAACCATGCCCGATACCCTTTCCCCCTCCCTGCCGGCCTCCAGCCTGCGCCGCCGCACCCTGGGCGCGCTGCTGGGCGCAGCCCTCACCCTGGGCCTGGGCGCAGTGACGCCCGCCGCCGTACAGGCAGCCGAAATCCGCGTCGTGACCTCCGGCGGCTTCTCGGCCGCCTACGACCAGCTCGTGCCGCTCTACGAGCAAGCCACCGGCAACAAGGTCACCACGGCGCGCGGCGCTTCGATCGGCAATGCGCCGGACTCCATACCCAGCCGCATGGCGCGGGGGGAGCAGTTCGACGTGGTGATCCTGGCCGATTCGGCACTGGACAAGCTTACCGAGCAAGGCAAAGTGCAGGCGGGCAGCCGCGTGGATCTCGCCCGTTCGATGATTGGCATGAGTGTGCGCAAGGGCACGCCGCGGCCGGACATCAGCACTGTTGACGCCCTGCGGCAGACCCTGCTGAA
This sequence comes from Paracidovorax sp., assembly GCF_057642795.1. Taxonomy (NCBI): domain Bacteria; kingdom Pseudomonadati; phylum Pseudomonadota; class Betaproteobacteria; order Burkholderiales; family Comamonadaceae; genus Paracidovorax; species Paracidovorax sp. The sequence goes on along the minus strand of NZ_JBXYZY010000001.1, from coordinate 525,619 downwards.
CGCCAAGTCGATCGCCTATTCGGCCAGCGCAAGCGGCACCTACCTGTCCACCGAACTGTTCCAGCGCCTGGGCGTTGCAGAGCAGATCAAGGACAAAGCGAAGAAGATCTACAGCGAACGGGTCGGCGCGGTCGTGCTGCGCGGCGATGCGGAGATTGGCTTCCAGCAGGTGAGCGAATTGCTGCCCTTCAAGGAACTGGACTTCGTGGGCCCGCTGCCAGACGAAGTGCAGCAGCGCGTGTTCTTCTCGGCAGGCGTTGCGACAGGCGCGCAGGAGCCTGAGGCAGCCCGGCAGCTGATCCGCTTCCTGGCCGCGCCGGCTGCGGCCTCCATCGTGCGCAGCACCGGCATGGAGCCTGCCGCGGCACGTTGATTCCGCACGCATGCAGGGCTGCCTAACGGCATGCCCCCACACACTCCCTCACTCCCTCACTCCATGCGCGGGCCGCAGCGCCGGATAGCCGGTGGGGCCTGGTCCAGCGTGACCACTTCAGAAAGTACAGCATGAAACTCCAGTGCATCGCGGCAGTCGCCGCCGTCTGCGCACCGATCCTGGCATCGGCGCAGACCAACCTCACTCTCTACGGCATCGCCGATCTCGGTATCCGCCGAACCTCTGGCATGACGGCCGCCAACGCGCCCAGCCCCTTCTCGACCACCGGGGTCTCGAGCGGCGTGGACAACACCAGCCGCTTCGGCTTTCGCGGGCGTGAGGACCTGGGCGGCGGCCTGCATGCCGTTTTCAACCTCGAAACCGGGCTGAACCTCGACACCGGGACCCAGGCCAACGCGACCAAGTTCTTTGACCGCGCGGCCATCGTCGGCCTGGGCGGCGGCTGGGGCACTGTCACTGCGGGCCGCCAGACCAATGTCCTCGCCGATGCCATCAGTCCGGTCGATCCTGCCGGCATGCGCTTCGCGTCGTTCAACCCGAACATCGCGACTACCGCCCTCAGCAGCCACGGCCTGGGGATTGAGTACGGCAGCGCGGGCGCCAGCAGCGGCTCCTACCGCCTCGACAACTCCCTCAAGTACGTCGGCCGCTTCGGCCCGGTGACGGCGCGAGCCATGTACGGCTTTGGCGAGAATGCAGCAGGCGCCGGACTGCAGTCGTCCCGTGGTGCCGGCTTGGCCTACGCAGACGGGGGCCTGACGGTGTCAGGTGGCTACCAGAACTTTAAGTCTCCAGCGGGCCTGGACCTGGACGCGGCCACGGTGGGCATCGCCTACCAGTTCGGCAGCTTGAGGCTCGCCGCAAACACCGGCCGAAGCAAGGCCGAGACGTCGGCCGTCGCGCGGACGGAGCAGCGCGTGCATTCGGTGGGCGGCACCTGGGCGGCGACCTCGGCCATCGACCTCACCGCATCTGTGTATCGCCTGGAGCGCAAACGCAGCGGCCTGCGCGAAGACGGCTACACCCGCGCCATCCTGTTCGCCGAATACAAACTGTCGCGCCGTAGCAAGCTGTACGCCGAGCTGGACCGTACCCAATGGCGCAGCGGCTATCAGGGCGCAGCCAACAAGAGCACGGCCACCGGTTTCACGGCCGGCGTCATGCACACGTTTTAATTCGGGTAGCGCTTTGCCCGTCATCGCGACGGACGAAGCGCATAGCAGCTACGTTTTGAGGTTCGGCGAGACGTACAAAGCACGGCCAGGCCCGGCCGTGACCCTGGGCTGGCTACTGCCGCTGCCAGAAAGCCCAGGGCCGCCTCACGCTTTCCGGCTCACGAATGGCAGACCTCCGGCCGTCCACGCAGGGGGCTTGAGCTGAACCCACAGGCTCTCGGTAGGGTGTCGTTCCGGCAGACGCCCTCGCCGGACATCGAGCGCCCACGCCGCGGGCCATCAAAGTGTGCTGGAAGTCTTTGGGTCTATGCGGGCTATCGCTGTCTCCGCGAGGAATGCAGCGACCGCCCACTCTGCCCAGCATGCAGACCCGTCGGAGCGCATCCTTCAGCCGCGAGGCCGGCATGTGCGCCTGCGAACTTCGCCTCCCGCGGCAATCCAAGTCGAGCACAGCACCCACGGCAGCCAGCTCTCGTCGGAGGCGATGTAAGTGATGCCGCCGCACCACGTCATGTCAGGCGCTGCGGGCGTGAATCGGCGCTGAGCCAAGTCAGGAGGCGGCCCGGTCCAGTCGTACGTCGCCACCCTGTTCTTAGGGGAGCCCGCCTACGCCGCAGAGAATTGCCCCAATGCCAGTGCCCAGTGCCCAGTGCCCAGTGCCCAGTGCCCAGTGCCCCTCGACACAGGCGCGTGAGGGATGCGGACAGTTGGCGGACCGCAGGGGCCGATCTGCGGTGGGAAGCTAGAGGAACTGAGAAAGCCCCTGCAATAGCGCAAAAACGAAACAAGGACCCGAAGGTCCTTGTTTTTACTCACTATTTTTGGGGTGGCTGATGGGACTCGAACCCACGACGACAGGAATCACAATCCTGGACTCTACCAACTGAGCTACAGCCACCGAAGAATTAAATTATAACCCGAAAATTCGGGCCGAACCGATTCTCTCCAAAATCATTCTGCAGCCGGCTTCGGCGCCTTGATGCGAACGTTGAAGCGTTGCTTCAGTAGGTCGTAGTAGGCCAGTGCTTCCGCCGAGCCCCAGGCTTGCTGGTACTGCTGATGCTGCTGCCGGGTGGTGGCGGCATCGGGAGAGGTGCGCTCGATCACGCGATTGATCTTCACGATCGCATAGCCTTGCGCGCCCAGGTCCACACCCGTCCAGGCCGGGAGCTGATCTGCCGGAGCCTGCAGCGCGGCGGCGACCAGGGCGCGGGGTTGGCCCTGCATCTGATCGCGGGCGATCGTCATCGGCGCGCCCAGGCCGGTGGCGGTCGCAGGCGCGGCCTTCCAGGCGGCCAGCTGGGTCTCGCCTTCCTTGCGCGCCATTTCGGCAGCTTTGTCGGCGATGAACATGTCTCGCACCTGATCGCGCACCTTGTCGAAGGGCAAGGTCTGCGCGGGGGTGTAGGCAGTGATGCGACCTGCAGCCATGGTGTTGGGCGCGATCTCGACGGCTTCGGTATTGCGCTTGTTCTGCAGCGAGTCCGGCTGAAACAGCGCTTCGAGAAAGCGGCTGTTCGCCAGCGGGCCGGTGGAGCCGGGCTTGGGCAGGCGCGACACGTCGGTGGCGGTCTGAATCTTCAGCTTGAGCTTGTCTGCCACGGGCTTGAGGCTGTCGGGTTGCTCGTACACGCTGTTGGCGAAGGTCTCGGCGACTTCGGCGAACTTGCGCTGTGCCTGCTGCTGCTTGACCTCGGTCTCCAGCGACGCGCGCATTTCTTCGAAACTCGGCTGACGCGGGGCCTTGATGTCGTTCAGTTGGATGATGTGGTAGCCGAAATCGCTGGTCACCACGTCGCTGATGTCGCCCTTCTTCATCGCGAAGACCGCATCCTCGAAAGGCTTGACCATGGCGCCGCGGCCGAAGAAGCCCAGGTCGCCGCCGGATGGAGCGGAGCCTGGGTCCTGCGATTCCTTCTTGGCGATGGCGGCGAACGAGGCCGGATTCTTCCGAACCTCTGCCAGCAGCGCCTCGGCACGGGCCTTGGCCTTTTCACGATCGGCGGCAGGCGCGTCCTTGGGTGAATTGATCAGGATGTGGCTGGCTCGGCGCTCCTCCTTGCCGGCCAGGCGTGCCAGGTTTTCCTGGTAGTAGCTGCGCAGATCGCTTTCGCTCAACGTGATGCCGGCGCGCACGGCATCGAGGTCGAGCACCACGTATTCGACGCTGGCCTCTTCGGGCTGCTGGAAGCGTGCGGTGTGGGCTTCGTAGTAGGCCTGAAGCTCGCTGTCGGTCGGAGTGATCTTGGCCGTGAACGTGGCGGGCGTGAAGCGTGCGATCTGCACATCACGACGCTGGTAGAGCGCGTCGAGTGCGAGCTTGGACTCGGCCCTGCTACTGAACGAAGACGAGATTACCGAGCCCATGACCTGATTAACGGCGATGTCGTTGCGCACACGGCTCTCGAAGCCCTCTGGCGTCATGCCCTGGGCACCGACCAGCGCGCGATACGCTTCCGCGTCCAGCGAGCCGTCGGGGCGCTTCAGGCTGGCGATGGCGGGAATGTTCTGCAGTTCCTGTGCCAGACGCGCATCGCTCACGCCGAGATGCATCTTCTTTACCGTCGCCTGCAGCACGCGGTCGCGCACCATGCGCTCCAGCGTCGCGTAGCGCGCGGCGGGCGTATCCAGCAACTTGCCGTCGATCTGCGGCGACTGGGCGCGGATGCGGTCGGTCTCGGCGCGGTGGGCGCTGTCCCATTCGGCCTGCGTGATGTCGTGGCCATCGACGCTGGCGACCACCGGACTTTTCTCGGAAAAGTAGTTGTGGTCGATGCCGACGAGCACAAAAGACGGAATGATCAGCAAGAACAGCAGGATCATCACGATCTTGGAGTGCTTGCGGATGGATTCGAACATGATCGATCTTTCAATGCGGCAAAAGAAAAGGCGAACTTTCGTTCGCCTTTAAGGGAGGGTGGTGGTGGGTGCTGACGGGGTCGAACCGCCGACCTACGCCTTGTAAGGGCGCCGCTCTACCGACTGAGCTAAGCACCCCACCTGAACTTACCCATCAGTTCAGGGCATCTTTCAATGCCTTGCCTGGACGGAACTTTGGAACTTTAGCAGCCTTGATCTTAATAGTATCGCCGGTACGGGGATTGCGGCCGGTACGAGCGGCTCTTTTTCCGACCGCGAACGTGCCAAAACCGACGAGCGACACCGTGCCACCCTTCTTCAGGGTCTTCTTGACCGCCTCGATCGTGGACTCCAGAGCACGCGCTGCGGCAGCCTTGGAGATGTCGGCGTTGTTTGCAATGTGCTCAATCAGTTCGGTTTTATTCACAAGAAGCCTCTCGGGAAAAGAGTGGAGTAGATGTCTTTTGCAAAATCTGACCTTCGCCCGCGCCCCTGAGCGGGTGTGGAAATGACGACGGGTGAAGGTAAAGGCAGCAGCAGTCAGGCTGCAGAGATTAGAGCCATCGGGTTTGCGGGTGTCAATACGAAGACAGCCGCAGAGCTGTATGCGGGAGGGGATTCTAGTCGCATTTGCACCCCGTTACAGGCACCGCTGCAGCGCGCCTGCAACGATCTTGCCGGCGATCAGCACCGCACGCTCAGCGCTTCACTCGGGCCCGGATTTCTGGCAGAGCCTTCTGCAGGTAGTAGACCATCGACCATACGGTGAGGACGGCCGCCACCCAAATGAGCCCTGTTCCCCATAGGCCGGTGTCAATCACGCCAAAGAGCCGGCCGTCGTACAGCAGGAAGGGAATGGCCACCATCTGCACCGTGGTCTTGACCTTGCCCAGCATATGCACCGCCACGCTCTTGCTGGCGCCGATCTGGGCCATCCATTCGCGCAGAGCGGAGATGGCAATCTCGCGACCGATGATGATGAGGGCGACGAACACGTCGGCACGCTGCAGATGCACCAGCACCAGCAACGAGGCGCAGACCAGGAACTTGTCGGCGACCGGGTCGAGGAAAGCGCCGAACGACGAGGTCTGGTTGAGCTTGCGGGCCAGGTAGCCGTCGAGCCAGTCGGTGGCGGCGAACACCACGAACATGACCGTAGCAATGAGGTTGCGCGTGGCGGGCTCAAGCGGCGCGTAGAACACCCCCACGATCAAAGGTATCGCGACGATGCGCGTCCAGGTCATGATGGTAGGGATGGTCAGAAACATAGGCGCGATTGTGTCACGCGCCAGACCGCTCCGGCGGCTGATGTTCCCGCTCACCGTCAGCGCAGGGCCCGGTAGATCTCTTCGGCCAAGTCGCGCGAGATGCCGTCCACCGTCGCCAGGTCATCCACGCTGGCCGCGGCTACCCCACGCACGCCGCCGAAGCGCTGTAGTAGTCGCGCACGCTTCTTGGGGCCGACGCCGCTGATTTCCTCCAGCTGGCCACCTCCGACACGCACCTTGGCCCGTGCAGCGCGCATGCCGGTGATGGCGAAGCGGTGGGCCTCATCGCGGATCTGTGCCACCAGCATCAGGGCGGCGGAATCGCGCCCCAAATAGACCTTCTCGCGGCCGTCGGCAAAGACCAGTTCTTCCAGCCCCACCTTGCGGCCCTCGCCCTTTTCCACGCCGACTATGCGGGTCAGGTCGAGTCCGAGCTCGGTGAACACCTCGCGCGCCATGCTGACCTGGCCCTTGCCGCCGTCGATCAGCACCAGATCGGGTAGGCGAGCCTGGCCTGCCGCGGGCTCGGCACCGCCGGCCTCGCGCTGCGCTTCGGCCACCTTGCTGTAGCGCCGCGTGAGCACCTGGCGCATGGCGGCGTAATCGTCGCCGCCGGTGATGCCTTCGATCTTGTAGCGGCGGTATTCGCTGCTCTGCATCTTGTGGTGATGGAATACCACGCACGAGGCCTGGGTCGATTCGCCCGCCGTATGCGAGATGTCGAAGCACTCGATGGTGAGCGTCGCCAGGTCCTCCACTTCCAGGTCCAGCGCCTCGGCCAGCGCGCGGGTGCGGGCCTGCTGCGAGCCCTCTTCCGCCAGCAGCCGCGCAAGTTGAATTTCGGCATTCTTCTGCGCCATCTCCAGCCAGACCCGGCGCTGCTCGCGCGGTTGGTGGACGGCGGAAATGCGCGCGCCGACCTGCTCAGAAAGCGCCGCAAGCAGGCGGCGGTCCACGGCCTCGCTGGTGACCAGAACGGGCGGCACAGGCACGGCGATGTAGTGCTGGGCGATGAAGGCTTCCAGCACCTGGGCCTCGATGGGACGCGCAGGCGCCGGCGGGCGGGCGGCTGGCTCACCATCCCCTGCCATGGCTTCGGGAGCGTCCGCAGCAGACGAGGCCTCGGCGGAGTCTTCAGTCTGAAAGATCGCCGCGGCGTCCTCCACATGCACGGGAAAGTAGGCCCGATCACCCAGGTGCCGGCCACCGCGCACCATCGCCAGGTTCACGCAGGCTCGGCCGCCCTGCACCTTCACTGCCAGGATGTCCACGTCCTTGTCGGAGGTGGTTTCGATGGACTGCTGGTGCAGCACGCGCGAGAGCGCGGTGATCTGGTTGCGCACATCGGCCGCCTGCTCGAATTCGAGCCGGGCCGAATGCTCCAGCATGCGCGCCTCCATCGCCTGCAGCAGCTCCTGCGTCTCGCCGCGCAGCATCGCCTCGGCATGCTGCACGTCGCTGGCGTAGGCCTCGGGCGAGATCAAGTCCACGCAGGGGCCCGAGCAGCGCTTGATCTGATAAAGCAGGCAGGGCCGGGTGCGGTTGGCAAAGACGGTGTCTTCACAGGTGCGCAGGCGGAACACCTTCTGCAGCAGCAGGATGGTTTCCTTGACGGCCCAGGCTCCAGGATAAGGGCCGAAATAGCGGTGCCGCTTGTCCACCGCGCCCCGGTAGTAAGCCATGCGCGGAAAGAGCTGCCCCGGCTGCTCGCCGCTGCCGTCGCGCGCAGCCACGCCCGTGATCTTCAGATAGGGATAGCTCTTGTCGTCGCGGAACAGGATGTTGTAGCGCGGATTGAGCGACTTGATGAGGTTGTTTTCGAGCAGCAGCGCTTCCGCCTCGGAGCGCACCACGGTGGTCTCCAGCCGCACGATCTTGCCCACCATGTGGCCTATGCGTGTGCCGCCATGGGTCTTGGTGAAATAGCTGGAGACGCGCTTTTTCAGGTTGCGGGCCTTGCCCACGTAGAGCAGGCCGCCCTGGGCGTCGAAATAGCGGTACACGCCCGGCAGCGGCGGCAGCGAGGCCACCTGCGCGAGCAGTTCTTCGGAGTGCACATCGGACATGCGCGTATTGTGGCCGTCGCCGCCCACGCCCCGCGAGGAGCGCCAGGTGCTTGCCCCGACGGCCCCTCCCGCAGAGGACACAGACAGCGGCAGCAGGCAGGCGCCTTAGGCGGTGTCTCCGTAGGCGCGGCGGGCCAGCGCCGTGGCCAGGATCTCGGAGGGGTCGATCAACGTCCAGCCTTCGGCCTCGGGCGCATCCGGCATCGCCAACGGGATTTCGGTGCAGGCCATGACGAGCGGGAGGTCACCGTGCTCAGCTCTCAACTGCAACCCCACGTCGGCAAATCGGCGGCGCGCGAGCGGCATATCGCCGGCCTTCACGCCGTCGTAGATGCCCTCCATCAGCCACTCACGCGCCTCGGCCGATGGCATCACACATTCGATGCCACAGGAGGCGAACGCATCGTCATAGAGCCCCATTGCGTAGGTGCCCTGGGTGGCCAGCAGGGCTGCGCGGCCGATGCCGCGGCGCCGCAGCTCGGCAGCCGTTTCACTCGCAATGTGCAGCAGCTCGACCGACGGCACGCGCTCCTGCAAGGCCGCGTGCCAGGCATGGGCGGTGTTGCACGACATGGCCGCGGCATTGGCGCCCAGTGTGGCCAGACGCTGCAGCGCGGTGGCGAGGCCTTCGAGCGGCTGCGGCGCCCAGGGGTCGCGCAGCGCCTGCGTGCGGTCCACCACCGGCACCTGTGCGATCCAGTGCTCGGGAAAGGACTGGTCGCGCACCGGCTGGCCATGCGCGCGCAGCCACTGCTCGGACGCCTGCACAAAAAGACGGGCGAAGTCCACGCCGGCCGCGGGGCCCATGCCGGCCAGGATGCCGACGGTCTTGGTGCGCACCGGCCGCGCGAAGGACGTTTCCGGGGCAACGGCCCCGGCATGGGTATTCAGCAAGGCAGAAGTCATGGGGTCAAGAGCGGAGCATGCTGGACATGGCCGAGAGGCAGTTGATCATCCGCACGGCCGACTCCGTATCGGGCGCGGTGAAGCGCAGCGCATCAGGGGCGATGCGCTCCAGCGTGGGCCACTGGCAGAACAAATCGGCCAGCGCCACCGACTGCGCCTCCAGCACGACGGTCACAGGCCCGTCGATGCAGAACGGCCGGGCCTGGCCCACACGCACCACGGCCTGGGCCACGCCTTCGCGGATAGCTGCGCAGGCACGCTCGGGCGAGAGGCTGATGCCGCTGCCGGCGCCCGTCGCGCGCTTGGTCTGCACGAAGCTCGCATGCGGGAACAGGTCGCGCGTTTCCGCGATGAAGGCGTCGTCGCCCGACGCAGCGATCACTGGCGCGCCATAGGCCCCGGCCAGTGCGCCATAGATGCCCGCCTCGCCCAGCTCGCGCCCATTGAGGGAGATGCGGGCGAAGGCGAAGCTGTTGATGGTGTGCGCCAGGATGCCCCGCGCCCGCGAGCGGGCGTGGTAGCCGATGAAGCACACGCCGTGCACCCCCAGCTCCACGCCAGACACCATGCTCAGGTAGCGCGGCTTGCCCTGGATGGCCTGGGCACGCGGATCGAGCAGCTCCGGCGGCATGTTGCGAAAGGCCCCATGCGAATCATTGACGAACACCTCCGCTGCACCGCCTTCGAATGCGCCTTCAATGGCGGCATTCGCCTCGGCGGCCATGAGGCGCCGGGCACGCTCGTATTCGGGGTTGCCCGGGCGGACCTGTTCGGGGTGATAGACGCCAGCCACGCCTTCGATGTCAACGGAGATGAGGATTTTCATGGGACACACCGCAGGGGGCGGGAATGAATGGAGAGGGATGGGAGGAAAGAGGCCGGCATCAGGTGGCGAGATCGAGCAGCTGGCGCAGGCTGCGGCGGTGGTGCCCGTCCCGGCCGGTGACCGGCTGCGCATGCCAGAGCGCGTGGACGATGGCCTGCTCCACGCTGTCGGCCGCGGCCTGGAAAAGGCCGTCGAGCCGGGTCTCGTGCACCATCGCCACGGCGGGCATGGGCTCGTCGGGCAGATGCGGCAGGGTGTAGGCAGTGGAAAAGGCGAGCGCGATGTCGCCGCTGCCATGGCCATAGACGGAGCCCGTGCGGGCCAGCCCCGCGGCGGCGCGCCCGGCCAGGCGGCGCAGCTGGCGCGCATCCAGCGGCGCGTCGGTGGCCAGCACCATGATGATCGAGCCCTTCTCGGCCGCGGCCGCCGCGGCGCGCTCCTCGACATCCAGCGCCGGAGCCAGCCAGGTGCCGACCGGGTCGCCTGCCCACACCAGGTTGGGCAGCCGGCCGTAATTGGCCAACACCAACACACCCACCGTACAGAACGTGCCACCTTGCAAAGGCACACGGCGCGACGCGGTGCCGACGCCGCCTTTGAGCTGGAAGCTGGACATGCCCCGCCCTGCCCCCACCGCGCCTTGCGCCACGTGCAGGCTGGCCGCATCGCTGGCAGTGCGGTAGTGGGCTTCGCCCACGACCATGCGCTGGATGTCGTTCAGGTAGCCGTCATTGCACTCCAGCACCAGCGGATTGACGGTGGGCAGCTCGCGCCCGGTCTCGGGGTTGGAGCGCACGCAGTCCCGGATCTGCGCCTGTGCCACAGCGCTGACGGAGAAGGTGTTGGTGAGCGCGATGGGCGTCTCCAGCTGGCCCAGTTCTTCCAGCTGCACCAGGCCCACACTCTTGCCGAAGCCGTTGATCACGGCCGCGCCCGCCGGCACCTTGTGGCGGTACGGGTCCAGCGCATGGGGTCGGATCACCGTCACGCCGGTCTGCACCGGCCCGTCGTCCAGCGTCACGTGGCCCACGGTGACGCCGGGCACGTCGGTGATGGCGTCCAGCGGACCGCAGGCCAGTTGGCCGATGCGCGGCGGCAGGTCGGCAGGCACCCCGGCGGCGGTCATGACTGACGGTCGATCTTGGGGTCGAGCGCGTCGCGCAGGCCGTCGCCCAACAGGTTGAAGGCCAGCACCGTCAGGAAGATGGCGAGGCTGGGGAACAGCGCCACGTGCGGCGCGTTGACCATGTCGGCGCGCGCCTCGTTGAGCATGGCGCCCCACTCCGGCGTGGGCGGCTGCGCGCCCATGCCCAGGAAGGAAAGGCTGGCCGCCGTGATGATGGAGGTGCCCACGCGCATCGTGAAATACACCACGATGGAGGAGATGGTGCCGGGCAGGATGTGCCGCACGATGATGGTCCAGTCCGACGCGCCGATGCTGCGTGCCGACTCGATGTAGGTCATCTGCTTGAGCACCAGCGTGTTGCCGCGCACCAGCCGCGCGAAGGCCGGCACGCTGAACACTGCCACGGCCACCACCACGTTGGTCATGCTGCTGCCCAGGATGGCGACCACGCCCAGCGCGAGCAAGATGCCCGGGAAGGCGAACAGCACGTCGGAGATACGCATCACGATGCGGTCCCACCAGCCTTCGTAGTAGCCGGCCAGCAGGCCCAGCGTGGTGCCGATCAGGCAGCCGATGGCCACCGACAGGAAGCCCGCCGCCAGCGAGATGCGCGCGCCCATCAGGATGCGGCTGAAGATGTCGCGGCCCAGCGGATCGACGCCGAACCAGTGCACGGCCGAGGGGCCGTCGTTCAGGCGGTCGTAGTCAAAGTAGTTCTCCGCGTCGAACGGCACGATGGCCGGGGCCAGCACGGCCACCGCGACCAGCAGCACGACGAAGACCAGGGCGGCCATGGCCACATGCTGCTTCTTGAACTTGCGCCAGAACTCGCGCCAGGGCGTGCGCACCGTGGAGGGGTTGCCGGGGGCGGGTGCCACCGAGGCCGCTGCGAGCTGGGCGGCGTCGGGGGGCGTGGGAATGGAGGGGGTGGTCATACCGTGTCGTCGTCCGTGGGAGGGGTCCAGTCCATGCGCTTCATTTGTAGCGGATGGTCGGATTGATGAAGCCGTAGAGCATGTCCACCACCAGGTTGATGAGGATGAACTCCAGCGAGAAGAGCAGCACCAGCGTCTGGATGACGGGGTAGTCGCGCATGGTCACGGCGTCCACCAGCAGGCGGCCGAGGCCGGGCCAGTTGAAGACCGCCTCCACGACGATGGAGCCGCCCAGCAGGAAGCCAAACTGCAGGCCCATCATGGTGACGACCGGTATGAGCGCGTTGCGCAGGCAGTGCTTGAGCACCACGGTGCGCTCGTTGAGGCCCTTGGCGCGCGCGGTGCGCACGAAATCTTCCTGCACCACCTCGACGAAAGAGGCGCGCGTGAAGCGGGCCATGACGGCGGCGACCGCAGCGCCCAGCGTGATCGAGGGCAGGATGTAGTGCTTCCAGCTGTCGGCGCCCACGGTGGGCAGCCAGCCGAGTTGCACGGAGAACACCTGCATGAGCGTCATGCCCAGCGCGAAGGCGGGAAACGAGATGCCCGAGACCGCGAGCGTCATGCCCAGCCGGTCGGGCCAGCGGTTGCGATAGACAGCCGACAGGATGCCGATGCCCATGCCCAGTACCACCGACCAGGCCATGGCGGCGACGGTGAGCAGCAGCGTGGGCATGAAGCGCTCGCCGATCTCGGTGGCCACCGGCCGGCGGGTACGGATGGAAGTGCCGAAATCCCCCTGCACCATCCGCGAGAAGAAATGCACGAACTGCTCCGGCAGCGGCTTGTCCAGCCCCAGCTCCTGGCGCACCACCTGCACGGTGGCCTCGTCGGCGTCTACCCCGGCGGCCAGGCGCGCGGGGTCGCCCGGCAGCATGTGGACGAACAGGAACACCAGTACCGCCACGATCAGCAGCGTGGGAAGGAGCCCCAGTAGTCGTTTGAGGAAATAGTTCAGCATGGATGCGGCGCTGCGGTTCGTAGCGAGGGGGAGACGAAAATCGGGACCAGGCCCCCGCGGCATGCGGGGGCCTGCAGAGGCTTACTTCAGCGAGATCTCGTCGCTGTTGATGTTGCCGTCAGGCATCACATAGACGCCCGAGAGGCGCTTGGAATGGGCGTAGAGCACCTCTTCCGTCACCAGCGGGATGCGGGGCAGATCCTTGGCGAGCTGCTCCTGCGCGGTCTTGTAGAGCGCGGCGCGCTCGGAGCCATCGGTGGTGAGCAGGGCCTTGGCGATGGATTCATCGACGACGGGGTTGCTGTAGAACGCGTAGTTGGCCAGCTTCGGCGCCCACGATTCGGTCGAGAACAAGGGGCGCAGCGCCCAGTCCGCCTCGCCCGTGGAAGAAGACCAGCCGATGTAGTAGAGGCGCGCCTTGGCGGTCTTGGGATCGGGCCAGGCATCGACCAGCTCCGCACGCTTGCCGGGCTCCAGCGCCTCCACCGAAACCTTGATGCCCACCTGCTGCAGCTGCTGCTGCAAGAACTGGATCACCTTCTGGCTGGTGGTGTTGTTGTAGCCGCTCCACAGCGTGGACTCAAAACCGTTGGGGTAGCCGGCTTCCTTCAGCAACTCCTTGGCCTTGGCCACGTTGTAGGGAATGGGTTGCATCTTCACCGCGTATTCCACCCCCTGCGGCACGAAGCCCTGGGCCGGGAAGGCGTAGCCGTTGAAGGCCACCTTGGACAGCGCTTCCTTGTTGATGGCGTAGCCGATGGCTTCACGCACCTTCGGGTTGTCGAAAGGCTTTTGCAGCATGTTGAACGTCAGGAAGCGCTGAATGATGGAGGGCGCGGTCACCACGTCCACCTTGTCGCTCTTCTTCAGCGTGGCGATCTGCTCATAGGGCAGCGTGAAGGCGAAGTCGGCCTCACCCGTCTGCAGCATGGCGGCGCGGGTGTTGTTCTCCGTCACCGGCTTCCACGTGATCTGGTCGATCTTGGGGTAGCCCTTGTGCCAGTAGCCGGCGAACTTCTTGCCCACGATGGCTTCGGTCTGCTTCCATTCCACGAACTCGAACGGGCCCGTGCCCACCGGGTGGAAGGCGATGTCCTTGCTGCCCCACTTCTTGAGCGCCGTGGGCGAGATCATGGCGGCCGATGCATGGGCCAGCGTGTTGATGAAGGGACCGAAGGGCTGCTTGAGCGTGATGCGCAGGGTCTGCGGATTCACGGCCTCGACCTTGGCCACGCGGTTGAACTGGTTGGCGCGCAGCAGGCGGTTGGCCGGGTCCATCACGCGGTCCAGGTTGGCCTTGGCGGCGGCGGCGTTGAAGTCGGTGCCGTCGTGGAACTTCACGCCCTGGCGCAGCTTGAAGGTATAGACCAGGCCGTCCTTGGACACGTCGTAGCTTTCGGCCAGCACGTTCTTAAGCTTCATGTCCTTGTCGAACGCGAAGAGGCCTTCGTAGAAGCTCTTGGTGACGGCCGTGGTGATGGTCGTGTTGGTGTTGTAGGGGTCCAGCGTCTCGGGCTGCTGGTAGATGGCCAGCACGGCATTGCCGGACGCCAGCGCGGCGCCGGTGGCGGACAGGGCTGCCAAGGCCAGCAGGCTGGCTGCGATGCGGCGGGAAGCAAGGGTCTTCTTCATGGTGGACTCCGGTAGGGAAGGAACGAAGGAAGGAAAGAAAGGCGGAAGGAGAGGCGAACGGAAAAAAGGGGCCGCGGCGCTGGCGCCGCCGTCAGTACAGGTTGGCGATGGAGTGGCGCGCCACGAAATGGCCCGGGCCGACGGACACCAGCGGCTCCACCGCTGGCTCGTCGCCTACAACGCGGATCGGGCTGGGGATGTCCCCTTCGAGCAGCGAGCGCTTGATGTGGCGGCGCGCCGGATCGGCGATGGGCACGGCCGCCATGAGCTTCTTGGTGTAGGGGTGCTGCGGGTTCTCGAAGATCGCCCGGCGCGGGCCGATCTCCACGATCTGGCCCAGGAACATCACCGCCACACGGTGGCTGATGCGCTCGACCACGGCCATGTCGTGCGAGATGAAGAGGAACGCCACGCCCAGCTCGCGCTGCAGGTCCAGCATCAGGTTGACGATCTGCGCCTGGATGGAGACGTCGAGCGCCGAGACGGATTCGTCGGCCACCACCACCTTGGGGTTGAGCGCCAGGGCCCGGGCGATGGCGATGCGCTGGCGCTGGCCACCGGAGAATTCGTGCGGGTAGCGCTGCGCATGCTCGGGCGGCAGGCCCACCTTGGCCATGAGCCAGTCGACGCGGGCCTGCGCCTCCGCGCGGGTGCCGACCCTGTGCACCAGCAGCGGCTCCATGATGGAAAAACCCACCGTCAGGCGCGGGTCCAGCGACGCGAACGGGTCCTGGAAGATGAACTGGATGTCGCGGCGCAGGGCCTGCACTTCGGAGGTCGGCAAGTCCAGGATGTTGCGGCCGCCGAATTCGATGGCGCCGCTCTGGCTATTCACCAGGCGCAGCAGCGATCGGCCGGTGGTCGATTTGCCACAGCCCGATTCGCCCACCAGCGCCAGGGTCTCGCCGGGGTAGAGATCGAAGCTCACGCGCTCCACCGCATGCACGCGGCGCTTCACGCGATTGAAGAGACCGGCGCGCAGGTCGAAACGCGTGACCAGGTCCTTCACGCGCAGGATGGGCTGCGCGCCTTCGGGGCGGGTGTCGGCGGGCCGGGATTCGAGCGCCGTCGGCGTGGCGACGGTGCCGTCGGAACGCAGCAGCTCGAAGTGGCGCGGAAGATCGGTGCCCTGCATGGCGCCCAGCTTGGGCACGGCCGAGAGCAGCGCGCGGGTGTAGGCATGCTGCGGCGCGGCGAAGATGGTGTCGGCGGCGCCCTCTTCCACCTTGTCCCCGCGGTACATCACCAGCACGCGGTCGGCCACCTCCGCCACCACGCCCATGTCGTGGGTGATGAAGATCACGCCCATGTGCATCTCGTCCTGCAGCTGCCGGATGAGCTGCAGGATCTGCGCCTGAATGGTCACATCCAGCGCCGTGGTCGGCTCGTCGGCAATCAAGAGCTGCGGCTTGCACGAAAGCGCCATGGCGATCATCACGCGCTGGCGCATGCCGCCCGAGAGTTGGTGCGGGAAGCGGTCCAGCACGTTGCGCGCCTCGGGGATGCGCACCAGTTCCAGCATGCGCAACGCCTCGGCGCGCGCGGCGGCGCGATCCTTGCCCTGGTGCTCGCGGATGGACTCGGCGATCTGCTCGCCGGCGGTGAACACCGGGTTGAGCGAGGTCATGGGCTCCTGAAAGATCATGGCCACATCAGCGCCGCGCACGTCGCGCATCACCGCGTGGCCCGCGCGGGCCACGTCCAGCACTTGGCCGCTTCTGCGACGCAGCGCCATCGAGCCACCGACGATCTTGCCCCCACCATGCTCCACCAGCCGCATCAGCGCCAGCGAGGTGACCGACTTGCCCGAACCCGATTCGCCCACGATGGCCAGGGTCTCGCCTCGGTCCACATGGAAAGAGAGATTGCGCACGGCATCCACCGTGCGCTCGGAATTGGCAAAGCGGATGGTGAGGTCATCCACGGCCAGCACGCGCTGCTCGGGCAGAACGAGGGGCGAGGGAGATTTCGAAGCGTTGGAGTTCATGGAGGCCGTGAAAGGAAAGCAGACGGTGGTGATGCGCGGCAGCGGGCGAAGGGCAGCCGGTCAGCGGTAGATGAAGGTCTGGGGCGGCTCGCCCAAGCGGGCCAGGCCCCGGTACATGCCTTCGGTGTTGAACGGCAGGCAGACGTTCCCTCGGCGGTCCACGGCAATCAGGCCACCGGTGCCGCCGATGGCGGCCAGTGCGCCATGCACCACGTCGTCGGCGGCCTGCGCCAGGCTCTGGCAGCCGTAGGCCATGCGCGCGCAGATGTCGTGCGCCGCTGCCACGCGGATGAAGCTCTCACCATGGCCGGTGCAGGAAACGGCCGCTGTGCGGTCGTCGGCATAGGTGCCGGCACCGATCAGCGGACTGTCACCCACACGGCCAGGCCGCTTGTTGGTCATGCCGCCGGTGGAGGTGGCGGCGGCCAAGTGACCACGCGCATCGAGTGCCACGGCGCCCACCGTGCCCATCTTGCGGCACTCGTCCAGCGGGCGCTGTGCCATGGCGGCAGCGCCGTCATGGTCCAGCACGGCGCCGCTCTGGCTGGCGCGCGCGGCCTTGAGCTGGGCACGGCGCGTGGAAGTGGAGAAGTACGCCGGGCCCACCATCTGCAGGCCGGCCTCGCGGGCCATGCGCTCTGCGCCCACGCCAGCCATCAATACGTGCTGGCCCTGGCGCATGACTTCGCGGGCCGCCATCACCGGGTTGCGCACATGGGCCACGCCGGCGACCGCACCGGCGGCCAGGGTGGCGCCGTCCATGACCGCCGCGTCCAGCTCATGCGTGGCGTCGGACGTGAACACAGCGCCATAGCCGGCATTGAACAGCGGGCATTCCTCCATGAGGCGCACGGCCTCGCAAACTGCGTCCACCGCGGTGCCTCCCTGGGACAGCACGGCCTGGCCGGCCAGCAGCACCTGCTGCAGCGCTTCGTGGTAGGCGGCCTCCTGCTCCGGACTGATGTGGGCACGGCTCAGGGTGCCGGCCCCGCCGTGGACGGCGATCACAGGAGCGGCGCTGGCAGCGCTGGCGTTGGAAGATGCGGCGAAAACAGTCATGCGGTCAAAAGCGGGAGCGGCAGGCAACGGGGCAACGGCTGATGAAGGCCGACGACGGGGTGCAAAAAAGGGGGGCGGGGCAGCGGACAGACAGCGCCAACGCCATCGGAGGGCGGCCCCACATGCGGAGCAACGGATCAGCGCCTGGAAGATCCTTTGGAGGCGGCGGTCGGTGCGGTCTCCGCCGCCGGAACGAGACGGCTGCGCGAGCCGTCGTGCAGCCAGGGCAGAACCGTCTCGGTCATGCGGGCGGCGGTCTTCACCGACTCCTGCGACTGGTGGGCCACGGCGCTCGACAACGCCTCGATCATCGCCAATGCCGACGATTCGGAATTGGCCGCGTACTGGTTCTCGGTCTGGGCGAACAGGCAGCCATGGGCGAACGGCACCAGGGGCGACTGCTTGCTATCGGTCAGCGCCAGCACGTGCACGCCGCGCTCGAAGGCGCCCTGCGCCAGCACGATGGTGTCGGTGACATAGCGCGGATACGAGATGGCGATGAGCAAGTCGCCCGGCCCCATACGGGACAGAAGCCGCCCGCCGTAGGACGCACCACCGACGCCAGCGAGCAGGTGGACGTTGTCGCAGTACGCATCCAGCCCGCGCTGCAGCAGGCCGGCCAGCCAGCCGCTCGCACCGAAGCCCGCGAGATAGATACGCTTTGCCCCTCCGATGGCCTGCACGGCCGACTCGCAGGCAGCCGGGTCCAGCGCTTCACGCGTGGCTGCGATGTTGCGCTGGCTCTCTTCCAGCGCGGCCGCGAACACGTCGCGGATGGTGGCGGGCTCTTCCAGCTTGATCCGCATCTTCTCGATGGGCGCCAGCATGGCCTCGAAGCCCTTGACCAGCTCGGCCCGCAGCATGGGGTACCCCTCCAGCCCCACGGCCCGGGCAAAGCGGTTGGCCGTGGCGATGGATACGCCAACGGCCGCCGCCAGCTCGTCGATGGGCATGGTCGCGGCCTGGAGCGGATGCGCGAGCACATAGTCCGCCATTTGCTGATGCGAGCGCGTCAGCGTGGGACGGGCGCGGCCGATGCGGACCGCGATGGACACGGTGTCGCCGACAGGGTCTGGAAGGACGGACATGGAGGGGGGGAAGAAGGCCACACCACCGTGCAGAAGCTCGGCGGGGAAATTTTGATAAAGAATTTACAACGCCTTCATGTTAAAGAAAAAATCCAATCATTCAAAGCGATTTCTATAGCGCACCCGCGTGGTGCACCACAGAACACAAAAGGCCCCCATGCGGTGCATGGAGGCCCTGAAATGAAGCATTCCGTCGCCGGAAATGACCCGGTGACGACGCTGTCTGCCGAACGCCTATTCCGCCTGGATGTTGGCTGCCTTGACCACCTGAGCCCAATTGGCCAGATCGCTCTTGACGCGCGCCCCCAGCGGCTGCGGCCCCAGATAGTCGGCTGCGGCGCCCTGCTCCTGCGCCTTCTGCTGGAAAGCGGGGCTCTGCACCACGGCGCGCACGTCGGCCGCCAGCTTGTCCACAACGGCCCGGGGCGTGGCCGCCGGGGCGAAGAGCGCGAACCAGGACGTCGCATCCACCTTGGGATAGCCGGCCTCGGCCGTGGTGGGCACGTCGGGCAGGCTGGGCAGCCGCTCCTTGCCCGTCACGGCGAGCACGCGCAACCGCCCCGACTGGATGTGCGGCATGAACGGGGGCGCAGTACCGAAGGTCAGGTCCACCTGCCCGCCCAGCAGGTCCTGCAGCGCAGGGCCGGTGCCCTTGTAGGGCACGTGCATCAGCTTCACGCCGCCCTGCTGCTCCAGCATGGCACCCGTCACATGCTGCAGCGAGCCATTGCCCGAGGAGGCGTAGTTGAGCTTGCCCGGGTTCGCACGAGCGTAGGCGATCAGCTCCGCCAGGGTCTTCACCGGCAGACTGTCGCGCACCACGATGATCTGCGGCGCGGAGATCACGCCCGCCACCGGCTGGAAGTCGCCCTGGTCCCACTGCTTTTGCCGCGCCAGCAAGGGCGAAATGACGTGGTAGCCCGAGTACTGCATCAGCAGGGTGTAGCCGTCGGGTTCGGCGCGCTTGACGGCCGCAGCCGCGATGTTGCCGTTGCCGCCTCCCTTGTTGTCCACCACCACGGACTGGCCCAGCACTGGCGCCAGGGCCTGCGCCAGCATGCGGGCCGACAGGTCGGTGGTGCCGCCGGCCGCGGTGGGCACTACCAGCGTCACGGGGCGGGCCGAAGGGTATGGCACCTGGGCCCAGGACAGAGGCGCAAAGGCAGTGCATACGGCGTACAGCGCCAGCGCGCGGCGATGCACCAGTGGCAATGAATGGGTCATGTCGAATGTCTCCGCGGCGCGTGGCCGTTCGTTCTTTTCTCTTGTCCGGGAATGGGGGCCCGGGGGCGGCCCGCTGGGGGCGAAGCCCAGGCTCAGTCCAGCGTCGCGCCGGTTTCTTTCACCACGCGCGACCACTTGGGCAGGTCGGACTGCACCAGCGCAGCCAGCTGGGCGGAGCTGCCCTTGAACGGCTCGCAGCCCACGCTGGCGAGGCGCTCCACGACGTCCTTCTGATCCAGCGCGCGGGCCACTTCGGCCTGCAGGCGCGCGACGATGGGCGCCGGCGTGCCGGCCGGCGCGAAGAGCGCATACCAGGGCGCCTGGCCGAAGCCCTTGAGCGTCTCGCCGATCGTGGGCACGCCCGGTAGCGCCGCCACGCGGCGCTCGTTCACCACACCCAGCACCTTGAGCTTGCCGCTCTTGATGAAGGCGATGGACGAGGGCAGGCTCTGCACCGACAGCGGCACCAGTCCACCCGCCACGTCTGTTGCGGCAGCGGCCGAGCCCTTGTAGGGGATGTGTTGCAGCTGAATGCCCGCCGCCTTCTGCAGCTGTTCGCCGATCAGGTGGTTGAGCGTGCCGTTACCGGCCGAGGCAATGGCGTATTGCCCTGGCCGCGCCTTGGCCAGCGCCACCAGTTCGCCCACGTTGTTGGCCGGAAAGGACGGGTTGGCCACCAGCACATAGCCGGCCGTGGCCACAGGCGCCACCGGCTCGAAGTCCTTGACCGGATCGAACCCCGGGTTGCGGTAGAGCGCCGGCCCGATGACGTGGGCGCTGTCGGCCGTCAGCAGCAGCGTGTAGCCGTCGTGCTTGGCCCGCGCCGTGGCGGCGGTGGCCAGCGTGCCGCCCGCGCCGGGGCGGTTGTCCACGACCACGGGCTGGCCCATCTGCTCGGAGAGGCGCTGCGCCACCACACGGGCGATGACGTCGTTGGCGCCGCCCGCCGCCTGCGGCACGACCAGGGTGATGGCCTTGGTGGGATAGGCGGCATCGGCCAGGGCGCTGCCGGCGCCGGCCGCCAGCAGCAGGGCGCCCAGCGCGACGCACGCCTCGCGGCGAGTGGAACGGGGGTGGATGGGGTTCTTCGGCATGTCTTGTCTCCTATCGTGGTTTGTTGTGTCAGTTCGCGGTTCTGTCGCGCCTCAGCGCGCGAGCGCCCGCGCTCGGATGGCCTCGAAATCCGCCGGCACCGGGTGCCGCACCAGCCGCTCGCCCGCCTTGGCAATCTGGCTAGGAATGTCGTGTCCGATCAGCGCAGGCAGCCGTGCGGCGGCAGCCATCAGCGCGGGCAGGTGCACGCCGGTGTCGTAGCCCATCAGCTGCAGGGCGTGCACGACCTCTTCGCTGCAGACGTTGCCCGATGCGCCGGGCGCGTAGGGGCAGCCGCCCAGCCCGCCCAGCGAGGCATCGAACCGGTCCGCGCCCGCGTCGATGGCTGCCAGCACGTTGGCCAGCCCCATGCCGCGCGTGTTGTGGAAGTGCAGTGTGAACACGACGCCCGGCCAGCGCGCCCGCGCCGCGCGGGTGATGCGCGCCACCTGCGCCGGATGGGCCATGCCGGTGGTATCGCAGAGCGTGATGCCGCCCACGCCCAGGTCTGCGAAGCGCTGCACCCAGCCGAACACCGCGTCCTCGGCCACTTCGCCCTCGAAAGGGCAGCCGAACCCACAGGAGAGCGACACGTTCACCGCCACGCCGGCCGCCTGCGCCGTGGCCACCACCTGCGCCAGCGCGGCGAAGGACTGCTCGCGGCTCATGCGCAGGTTGGCCAGGTTGTGCGTGGCGCTGGCGGACATCACCAGGTTCAGCTCGTCGGCGCGCGACTCGATGGCGCGCTCGGCGCCGCGCTGGTTGGGCACCAGGGCGGCATAGGCCACGCCGGGGCGGCGCTCGATCTCGCGCATCACGATCTCCGCATCCTTGAGCGCAGGGATGGCCGTGGGCGAGGTGAACGAGGTCACCTCGATCTTCGCCAAGCCCGTGGCCGAGAGCGCGTTGATCAGCGCGATCTTGTCGTCCGTGGGTACGAACACGGCCTCCATCTGCAGGCCGTCGCGCATGCCCACTTCCTGCATGTGGATGCGGCGGCCCGCGCCGTCCCACACCGTCTGCGTCTGCGGCTGAACTGCGGCGCTCATTGGATCACCCCCTTGCTGCGCAGCAGCGCGATCTGTTCGGGCGAGAGGCCCGCCTCGGCGAGCACCGCGTCGGTGTCGTCGCCCAGGTGTGGCGCGCTGGAGCGGATGCGGCCCGGCGTGGCCGAAAGCTTGGGCACGATGCCCGGCACCTCCACCTCGTAGCCGTCGCGGGTGGTCTGCCTGAGCAGCATCTCGCGCGCCCGGTAGTGCGGGTCTTCGGCGATGTCGCGGGCCGTGTAGACCTTGCCGGCCGGCACGCGGGCGGCGGCCAGCGCCTCCATCACGGACTGCACGGTCCGCGTGGCGGTCCAGGCGCCGATGGCGGCATCGATCTCGCCCACGCGGGCCACGCGGCCGGCGTTGCTGGCCAGATCGGGCGCATCGGCCAGATCGGGCCGGCCGATGGCGGCCATCAGCCGCTTGAAGATGCTGTCGCCATTGCCCGCCACCAGCACCCAGCCGTCGGTACAGGGATAGGCATTGCTGGGCGCGATACCCGGCAGCGCGCTGCCCGCCGCATCGCGCACCGCGCCGAAGGCGCTGTATTCGGGGATCAGGCTCTCCATCACGTTGAAGACGGCCTCGTGCAGCGCCACGTCGATCACCTGGCCCTGGCCGCCATTCGCCGTGCGGTGATAGAGCGCCGTCAGCACGCCGATGGCGCCGTGCAGCGCGGCCAGCGTGTCGCCGATGGAGACGCCCACGCGCACCGGCACGCGGCCCGGCTCGCCCGTGAGGTGGCGCAGCCCGCCCATGGCCTCGCCGATCACGCCGAAGCCCGGCAGGTCGCGGTACGGCCCCGTCTGGCCGTAGCCCGAGATGCGCAAAATGATGAGCCCCGGGTTGAGCGCATGCAGCTCGTCGGGCGACATGCCCCAGCCCTCCAGCGTGCCGGGGCGGAAGTTCTCGATCAGCACGTCGGCCTCGGCGATCAGCCGGCGGGCTATTGTTTGCCCTTCCTCGAGCCGCAGGTCCAGCGCCACCGAGCGCTTGTTGCGCGACTGCACCTGCCACCAGACGGAGGTGCCGTTCTTGAGCATGCGCCAATTGCGCAGCGGGTCGCCGCTGCCGGTGGCCTCGATCTTGATGATGTCGGCGCCGAATTCGCCCAGCGTCTTGCCGCAGAACGGGCCGGCGATGAGCTGGCCCATCTCGATCACGCGCACGCCGGCCAGCGCCGCAGGGGTGGAGCGACTGGCCGCTGTTTGGTTGTCTTGCATCGTCGTCATGGGGTCCGGGGTGTCTGCATCTTCATCTGGCGTTGCATGATGCCGCCGGCCGACATCGCCCCAAAACGCTGATGCGCGACGCTGCCATCGCAAACCGGCATGGCAGCCCGCCGCGGCGCTACCATCCCGGCCCATGAAGCTCGACCCGGTCTCCCTGCGCCTCTTCGTCGCCGTGATGGAGGAAAGCGCCATCGCCCGCGCCGCGGCGCGCGAGCACATCGCGCCCTCGGCCGCCAGCCGGCGCCTGGCGGAGCTGGAAGCGGCGCTGCAGGTGGAGCTCTTCAGCCGCAGCAACCGCGGCACCGAACCCACCGCCGCCGCCTTCGCCCTGCTGGACCTGGCGCGCGGCGTGCTCAAC
Source organism: Paracidovorax sp. (assembly GCF_057642795.1). Classification (NCBI taxonomy): domain Bacteria; kingdom Pseudomonadati; phylum Pseudomonadota; class Betaproteobacteria; order Burkholderiales; family Comamonadaceae; genus Paracidovorax; species Paracidovorax sp. The sequence goes on along the minus strand of NZ_JBXYZY010000001.1, from coordinate 502,385 downwards.
GACCTGGACGGCATCGCCCTGCAGATGCGCGACTTCCGCGCCGGCCTGCGCGGGCAGGTGCGGGTGGTGGCCAACATCTCGGCCATTACCCAGTTTCTGCCGGCCGAGCTGCAGCGCTTCATGGCCGCGCACCCGCAGGTGCAAGTGCAGCTGCAGGAGCAGATCAGCACCGCCGTGGCCCGGTCGGTGGCCGAGAACGCGGCGGACGTGGGCATCCTCAACCACGGCAGCTATGGCGACCGCGTGGCCCTGCTGCCCTACCGCCGCGACGAGCTGGTGCTGGTCGTGCCCGCCGGCCACGCGCTGGCGCGCCGGCGCAGCGTGCGGCTGGCCGATGCGCTGCATTGCGACTTCGTCGGCATGCACCCGGGCAGCGCCATCAACCACGTGCTGACGCGCGCCGCCGCCGAGCTGGAGCGGCCGTTGCGCCTGCGCATCCAGGTCACGGGCTACGACGCGCTCTGCCTCATGGTCTCCGCCGGCCTTGGCGTGGGCGTCATGCCGCGCGGCAGCGCGCAGCTCTACCGCGGCGCACTGGCCGTGCGCATCGTCACGTTGAACGAAACCTGGGCCGAGCGGCGGCTCTCGCTCTGCGTGCGGGCCGGCGAATCGCCCTCCAGCGCGGCTCGGCTGCTGGTCGATCACCTGCGCACCCAGGCTCCGGCCGAACCGGGCATCACCGAATGAACGCATTACCTCCTCTCCCCCGCACCTGGGACGTCTTCTGCCAGGTCATCGACAACTTCGGCGACATCGGTGTGTGCTGGCGCCTGTGCTGCCAGCTCGCCACGCACGGCGAGCGGGTGCGCCTCTGGACGGACGACGCCAGCGCCCTGGCCTGGATGGCGCCGGCCGGCCACCCTGGCGTGCAGGTGCGGCCCTGGCCGCAGCATGCGCCGGCAGACGGCCCTGGCGACGTGGTGATCGAAGCCTTCGGGTGCGAGATTGCTCCTGATTTCGCAGCATCTATCGCTCATTCCACCAGCGCTGCAGGCCGAAAACCCTTGTGGATCAACCTCGAATACCTGTCGGCCGAGGGCTATGTGGAGCGCAGCCACCGCCTGCCCTCGCTGCTGTCCAGCGGACCGGGCGCGGGCTGCACTCGCTGGTTCTTCTACCCCGGCTTCACGCCCCGCACGGGCGGGCTGCTGCGCGAGGCGGATCTCGCTTCTCGCCAGGCCGCCTTCGACCGCGCCGGCTGGCGGGCGCGCCACGACATCGGCGCGCAGGAGGTGGCCGTCTCGCTCTTCTGCTACGAACCCGCCGGCCTGTCCGGCCTGCTGGATCAGCTCGCGGCGCGCAGCGATGTGCAGCTGCTGGTCACGCCCGGCCGCGCCACGGTCGCCGTGCAGGCGCTACAGGCCAGCCACCCGGGCCTGCGCGCGCACTACCTGCCGCCCTGCCCCCAGCCGCAGTTCGACGAGATGCTCTGGGCCTGCGACCTGAATTGCGTGCGCGGCGAGGATTCGCTGGTGCGCGCCCTCTGGGCGGGCGAGGCCTTCGTCTGGCATATCTACCCGCAGGACGACGGCGCCCACCACGCCAAACTGCAGGCCTTTCTGGACTGGCTGGGCGCCCCCGAGTCGCTGCGCCGTTTCCACGCCGTCTGGAACGGCCTCGCGCCGCACGAACCGCTGCCAGTGATCGACGCGCCCACGCTGTCGGCCTGGCGCGACTGCGCCCGCGCCGCCCGCGCACGGCTGTTGGCGCAAGGCGATCTCCTGACACAGTTGCTCGGGTTCACAGCCGAAAAAAGCTAAAATGCATGGCTTTGCGCCAACCGAAGGCCGCACTTCCTGACTGAAACCAGGGGTGCCCAGCCGGCGCACCCCGCCGCGGAACATGCGCTGGCGCCGGGCCCGCCACACGGCGGGCTCCTGAGCGTTCCAGCACGTAGAGCGGCTCCAACCCCAGCAATCTGCTATGAAAATCGCTCAAGAAATCCGCGCCGGCAACGTCATCATGCACGGCAAGGACCCGATGGTCGTCCTCAAGACCGAATACGCTCGCGGTGGCCGTGGCGCCGCCACGGTCCGCATGAAGCTCAAGAGCCTGATCGGCAACTTCGGCACGGAAAACGTCTTCAAGGCCGACGACAAGATCGACAACGTCATCCTCGACAAGAAGGAATGCACGTACTCGTACTTCGCCGACCCGATGTACGTCTGCATGGACACCGAATACAACCAGTACGAAGTCGAAGCCGAAAACATGGGCGACGCACTGAACTACCTGGAAGACGGCATGGCCGTCGAAGTGGTGTTCTACGACGGCAAGGCCATCTCGGTCGAACTGCCTACCAGCGTCGAACGCGAAATCACGTGGACGGAACCGGCCGTCAAGGGCGACACGTCGGGCAAGGTGCTCAAGCCTGCCAAGATCGCCACCGGCTTCGAAGTGGCCGTGCCGCTGTTCGTGGCTCAAGGCGACAAGATCGAAATCGACACCCGCACGGGCGAGTACCGCAAGCGCGTCTGATCGGGCTGGCGCGCCCACCGGCGCGCATGCACCGCGCTCCAGCAAAAAGGCACCTGCCATTCGTGGCCGGTGCCTTTTTCTTTGCCTGACGCCGCACCGCCGTGTCGCCCCGGACAGCACACGCACACGCGTCACGGATGTTCGATCAGCATGACAGCCATGGTGTTCGCGCCCCGAAAGCCTCCAACACATGCGCCGGGTCCGCCTCATCGCCCCCCAATCGCGCACTCCTCATCGCGCCGGGGCACCGGCCCGCCCGCTATCGCTATCGCTGCGCGGCCCGGCGATAGAGCCACAACGTGGCCGTGAGGCCGCAGGCGGCGGCTGCCGTCATCCACCATCCCGGCGAGGCCTTGTCACCCGACCATTCGATCAGGCCGGTAGCCACCGCCGGCGTGAAGCCCCCGAACAGCGCCGTGGCCAAGCTATAGGCCAGCGAGAAGCCCACGGTGCGCACATCGACCGGCATGACTTCAGTCAGTGCCACCACCATGGCCCCGTTATAGCTCGCGTAGAGGAAGGAAAGCCACAGTTCCACCTCCAGCATGCGGCCAAAGCCCGGCGAAGCCACCAGCCATTTCAGCGCTGGGTAGGCGGTGAAGAGGGTCAGGACGGTGAAGACGACCAGCAGGGGCTTGCGGCCCACGCGGTCGGAAAGCGCTCCCATCACCGGCAGCCAGAAAAAGTTGGACACCGCCACGCAGAGCGTCACGACCAGCGCGTCGGTGGTGCTCAGGTGCAGCACGCTCTTGCCGAAGGTCGGCGTGTACACAGTGATGAGATAGAACGACACGGTGGTCATCGCCACCATCATCATTCCGGCAATCACCAGCCCCCAGTTGGCGAGGATGGAGCGGAAGATCTCGCGCGTGGAGGGACGATGTTTGCGGGCCTTGAATTCCTCGGTCTCCTGCAGCGAGCGACGGATGATGAACAGCACCGGCACGATCAGGCAGCCCACGAAGAACGGCACGCGCCAGTAGAAGTCCGCGATCTCCTGCGGCATGAAGGTCACGTTAAGCCAGTAACCCAACGCCGCCGCGACGACGATCGCCACCTGCTGGCTGGCCGACTGCCAGCTCACGTAGAAGCCCTTGTGGCCGGGCGTGGCCATTTCGGACAGATAGACCGACACCCCGCCCAGTTCCACCCCCGCAGAGAAGCCCTGCAGCAAGCGCCCGACCAGCACCAGCAGCGGCGCCGCCAGGCCGATGGCGGCGTAGCCCGGCACGCAGGCGATCAGCAACGTGCCCAGCGCCATCAGGGCCAGCGTGACGATCAGGCCCTTCCGGCGGCCCACCCGGTCCACATAGGCCCCCAGGAAGACCGCACCCAGCGGGCGCATCAGGAAGCCCGCCCCGAAGGTCATGAACGTCAGCATGAGCGAGGCAAATTCATCGCCTGCCGGAAAGAACGCCTTGGATATCTGCGTGGCATAGAAACCGAACAGAAAGAAGTCGAACATCTCCATGAAATTGCCGCCCGTCACGCGCAGGACGGTAGCTGCCTTGGACGAGGACGACGTCGAGTGCGCGGCTTCGTGGATGGAAGCAGCCTGGGAAGAAGAGGAAAAGGAAGTCATCAGAAGCGGAGCTGCCGGATCAAGGGGAAGGCCTGGCAAGCTCCAAAGTGGAAACCCTGAAATTAGAACGCAGCACAGACAGGGCCAGTTACGTGGAATTACTTAGAAACTTCAGGGGCATTTGCGGATCCTGCGCCCTGGTGCTAGCTAGCCCCAACCATTCCCATAAGCCAGACATTGGCCGCCGTAATCGCGCCGAACAGGGCCCAGGCCAGCAACCTCACCAAGGGCGGGCTGGCGAACGGCCCCATCACGTCATGGTCCTCGGTGAAGCGCAGCAGTGGCCACATGGCGAAGGGCAGCTGAAAGCTCAGCACTACCTGGCTGAGCACCAGCATCTTGCCAACGCCGTCGTCCCCCAACCACCACACGCCTGCCAGGGCCGGCGCCAGGGCCAGCAGGCGGGTGATGACGCGCCGCTGCCAGCAAGGGATCTTGAGGTTGAGAAAGCCCTCCATCACCACCTGCCCGGCAATGGTGCCGGTGAAGGTGGAGCTCTGGCCCGAGGCCAGCAGCGCGATGCCGAAGAGCGCCGCAGCCAGCGCGCTGCCCACCAGCGGCTCGATGAGCTGGTAAGCGTCGGCGATGTCAGCCACGTCCTGCCGGCCATGGCCGTGGAAGGCGCTGGCCGCCAGCACCATGATGGCCGCGTTGACCAGCAGCGCGAGCGACAGCGAGATCACCGCATCCAGCGTGCAGAAGCGGATGGCTTCTCGCCGGCCGGCATCGCCTCCCGGCACCTTGCGGGTCTGCACGATGGAAGAATGCAGGTAGAGGTTGTGCGGCATGACCGTGGCGCCCACGATGCCGATGGCCAGATACAGCGCGCCGGGCTGCTGCAGCCGCTCCAGGCTGGGCACAAAGCCCATCGCCACCTCAGGCCAAACGGGCTGCGAGAAGAACAGCTCCACCGCAAAACAGCCGGCGATGGTGGTGACCAGAGCGAGCACGATGGCCTCCACGCGCCGGAAGCCCGCGCCCTGCAGACCCAGCACCAGCAATGTGTCGAAGGCCGTGATGCCGATGCCCACGGGGATGGACACGCCGAAGAGCAGATGCAACGCGAGCGCGCCGCCCAGCACCTCGGCCAGGTCGCAGGCGATAATGGCCAGTTCGGCCCCCGCCCACAGAAAGCGGTTCACCGCGGGCGAATAGCGCTCCCGGCACAGCTGGGCCAGGTCCTTGTGCGCGACCAGCCCGAGGCGCACGCACAGCGTCTGCAGCAGCATGGCCGCCAGGCTGGCCAGCAGCACGACGAAGAGCAGTCCGTAGCCGAAGCGCGAACCGGCTTCGATGTCGGTCGCCCAGTTGCCCGGGTCCATGTAGCCTACGGAAACGAGCAGGCCCGGGCCGGCGTAGCGCAGCAGCTTGCGGTGCAGCGGCAGGCCGGGGTCGATGGTCACGCTGCCCGTGACCTCGGAAGGGCAAAAGGGCGCGGTGGCGGTACGGGGCAGGCGGAAGAACATGCCTGATGATAGGCACGCCTCCCGCGCCAGAAACGCTGCGCGGGGCTGCCGATTCTTATGTGCGCAATAGGCACGGCGCGCTTGACAGCGCCGGGCGATCAGCCAGCCGGCAGGGGCGTTGCGCAAGCCCCCTGCCCGGCCCCGCCGTCAGACGGGAACGGCGACCAGGTCGTGCCCCTGCGTGCCCACCACGCGTGCCCGCGTGAATTCGCCCACCTTCAGCTGCTTGCTGATCTTCTCGGGCGGCAGCAGATGCACCACGCCATCGATCTCGGGCGCGTCGGCATAGCTGCGGCCCCGGCCACCCTTGCGGCCCAGGGCGGGAGCATGGTCCACCAGCACCTGCATGGTGGCGCCCACGCGGCGCTGCAGGCGGGCGATGGAGACTTCTTCGGCCACGGCCATGAAGCGCGCGCGGCGCTCCTCGCGCACTTCCATGGGCAGCATGCCGGGCAGCTCGTTGGCGGCGGCGCCATCGACGTCGCTGTAGGCGAAGCAGCCGGCACGGTCGATCTGCGCCTCGCGCACGAAGTCCAGCAGGTGCTGGAATTCTTCCTCCGTCTCGCCGGGAAAACCAGCGATGAAGGTGCTGCGGATGACCAGTTCAGGGCAGGCCTCGCGCCAGCGCTGGATGCGCTCCAGGTTGCGCTCGCCGCTGGCCGGGCGCTTCATGCGCTTGAGCACGTCGGGGTGGCTGTGCTGCAGCGGCACGTCCAGGTACGGCAGCACCTTGCCGGTGGCCATGAGCGGGACCACCTCGTCCACGCTCGGATAGGGATAGACGTAGTGCAGCCGCACCCAGGCGCCGTAGGGCTCGGCGATCTCGCCCAGCGTCTGCACCAGCTCCAGCATGCGCGTCTTGACGGGCTTGCCGTCCCAGAAGCCGGTGCGGTACTTCACATCGACGCCATAGGCGGACGTGTCCTGGCTGATGACCAGCAGTTCCTTCACGCCGCCTTCGAACAGGGCCTTGGCTTCCTTCAGCACGTCGCCCACCGGGCGCGAGACCAGGTCGCCGCGCATCGAGGGGATGATGCAGAAGGTGCAGCGATGGTTGCAGCCCTCGCTGATCTTCAGATACGCATAGTGCTTGGGCGTGAGCTTGACGCCCGCCACGCCGAAGCCGCCGGGCACCAGATCGATGAACGGGTCGTGCGGCTTGGGCAGGTTCAGGTGGACGGCATCCATCACCTCCTGCGTGGCATGCGGGCCGGTGACGGCGAGCACGCTGGGATGCATCTCGCGCACCAGGTTGCCACCGCCCTCGCCCGAGCGCGCGCCCAGGCAGCCGGTGACGATCACCTTGCCGTTCTCGGCCAGCGCCTCGCCGATGGTGTCCAGGCTTTCCCGGACGGCATCATCGATGAAGCCGCAGGTGTTGACGATGACGAGGTCGGCACCCTCGAAGGTCTTGGAGGTTTCGTAGCCCTCGGCGCTCAGTTGCGTGAGGATGAGTTCGGAATCCGTCAGGGCCTTGGGGCAGCCCAGGCTGACGAAACCGACTTTGGGTGTTTTCGTGGGGGAGAGTGCTTCGCTCATCCCGCTATTGTCCCAGTTCTGCCCGAAGCGGGGCTGGGCGGGTGCAGAGCCGCACGCCCATCGGGCTCAACGCTTGATGCCGAAGGCCCCTAGCATCTGCTCTGTCTGCTTCTGCATCTGTTCCTGCACCTGCGCAAAGACGGCCTGGGACTGCTCTACGTAGGTGCCCATCATTCCCTTGAGCATGGGCGACTGCAGGTGCATGTATTTGCTCCACATCTCGGGCGTCATGGCTCGGGATTGCTCGGTCATGCGGGCCTGGATCTCGGTGAACGCCTGCACGTTCTTCTCGAGGTAGGCGCCAACGAAACCCTGCATGGCATGTCCGTAGAACCGGATGATGTTGGCAAGAACCGCCTCCGTGAACATTGGCGCGCCGCCAGCCTCCTCTTCCAGAATGATCTGCAGCAGGATGCTGCGCGTGAGGTCGTCGCCGGTCTTGGCATCGCGCACCGACACCGATTCACCGTCCATCACCAGCTGCTTGACCTCGGCCAGCGTGATGTACGCGGAAGTGGAGGTGTCGTAGAGCCGGCGATTCGGGTACTTTTTGATCACGCGCTGTGCGGTGGAGGCCTCGGGGGAGGAATGGGAATCTTCTTGCACAGCTGGGCTCCTCGGGCATGTCGCCCATCTTGGTTTCTCTGCGATCGATTCTAGGGAGTGCCCACTAGACCGCCGCGCAGGAATACCCTGAAACCCGGAAAAGGCACCGCCCCATGGCTCCTGAGGCAAGCCCTCACCGAAACATTCCAAACAAAGTCACAGACTGTCGCACTCAGTTACACCCCGTCAGCTTTCCCTGACCCTTTTGTAAGACCTCTCCCACAGCGCGCATCCGCCATCGCCCTGAGACTCGTTAGCAGTCGCTCACACGGCTTTGCAATTTTTGACTTTCCACGGAAACACTCCCGGGGCATGCCGGCCAAACGCTTGCGTGCCCACCCGCCGATCAGGCGCGCCCTCAGCGAACCCAGCCGTCGGCTCTACAACTGCGAACACCATGGGAAACTATCCACAGAGAACACGACAGCAGAAGGGACTTCTCCAGCAATTCACCCCGCTCGACCTTTCGCCCACGTGGGACGGCGGCGAGGTCATCAAGGTCCGGGGCGTGCGCGTGATCGCGCTGTCGGGGCAGGCCACCTATTCGGATCGCGACTACGTGTTGCACCAGGCCGTCGGCTGCATCGAGGTGATCGGCAACCGCGTGGCCACGCGCGCCACCGTGCTGCTGATCGGCTTCTCGCTGGCTGCGGATCTGCCCGCCGCGACCTTCCACATGGCCGAGGACGAGGCCATCGGCACCATGACGCTGCCAGCCAGTTGCCTGAGTGCCTACATCCTGATGGCAAACAGCCCGGCCGCGTATTTCCGCATGGGCGGCGACGGTTCGCTCAACGCGCTGGCCACCGATGCTTCATCGCTGCGAGTGCACACACCTACCACCGCCTGATCCCGCCAGCGGTCGCGTCGCCTTCACCCATGACAAGGCCCCGTCTGACGGGGCTCTTTTTCATGGGCAGCAGATGCACTTAGGTGGCCCCGAGCCCCAGTCCATCACTCGGGCTTGAGTTCGCCGCATTGATGATCGGCGCGCACTTACCCACCTCCGCCATTTGGAAGGCAGCGATCTGCGCGGTGAGCAGGTCTACCGGCTCCAGCCGAAGCTCTTCGGCCTCGACTGCATCTCGCGCTGAGCCAGGATCTTGCGGAGGTCCTCGTGGAGCCGCGCGATGAACGGTGCGGGCGCGCCCGCAGGCACAAAGATCACCTGCCAGGACACGCTGGGGAGGCTCCCGTTGACGGCCTGCGAGCTGATGTGGCGGCACAGCGGCGTGTAGCCGCCAGGCGAAGCGAGCGGCGATCCCCGAGTCCACGCTGCCCCCCGGCCCCACCCTTGTTGTCCACCACCACTTTAGCGCCCGGAGTCGCGCCAAGCCGATGGGCAATGCGCCGGCCCAGCGTGCCGGTGGTGCCGCCGGCGGCAAACGGCTCGGTAGGTGGTGGTCCTGGCCGCTTGCCACTGATCCTGCGCGGCGGAGCGCAGACCCCACGATGCGCCTGTGGCGGTACATACGGCGGTGGTGAGAAGCGACGGCGAACGCGCCGCCCTGCCCTAGCGCACAGCGACCCGGACGCGAAGGCCGACTCGCTGCGCATGCGCCGAACTCCAATGACGCCCGAGTCCATCGTGCGCCCGGCGAAAGCCGCCCATGTCCGCCACGACTTTGCCGACTTGAAGCTCAAAGGCGAAGTGCTGCGCGGCAAGGAAGAAGTCGAAGTCATCCTCACGCTGCACCACCGCTTTTCACATGAGCGCTCACGCTCGACCCCAACGGCGGCAGGCTCTTGAAAGACGCCATCTGCCTGCCCGTGATCAGCACGGCTCATGGCCTACGCCGAAGACCCATGTGACGCCGAAGGCGCTTTTCCGCCCGCGAGGCCATGGTCGAATTCTGGCGCGCCACCAGCCTGCCAACCGCCACCCACGGGGTCGCCTCCGAATGGCGCGAGATGTCCACAGCCTCTCGGTGCAGTCGGTAAACATCGCCATGGCCAATCCGCACTTCTGGACCCTGGCCTGCTCGGTGCGTATACCGAAGCTCTGCCGGGCCTGAGACCTCTACACGGGGATCGCACTCCAGCAACCAGTTTGACGTGTCGCAGGCTATCGCCGCAGTTCCCGGCCAGGTCAATGCCATCAACACGCACTGGATCTGGCAGCACGGCCAGCACTGATGCGCAACGCGCTCTAGATCGCGGGCGGCCATGTGCAGACCGCACCCGACACAGCCCTGACTGAGCGTTGTACTGGACACGGGCATCATCGACAGCGTCCACCGGCTCAACCTGCACCACGGCCGGGGCGCACGCAACGAAAGCGTCGCCATGCGGTACCTCATGCCGGGGTGGAAGTTCAACACCAAACGGCCGTGATTGCTGCAATAAGCGGCAGACTCGGATGTCAAGGCATCGGGCATCCAGGCTAAGGATGCGGTGCACAAAGAAAAACCGCCACATTCCGGAAAAACCAGAGTGTGGCGGCGTCTTGAGTGGTGGCGGACGGTTGACCATGTGCTGACTTGCTTCCCGAGCTTATGAGCATTGGCGCGGGTTGCTGCGGAATCGTTTTTCACGCTGCGCTGATCGCGACTGCGCGCCATCCGTATCTATCCTCTTTTGGGTGCTTCGCGTACACCAGCACAGCAACCACGGTATCGACTTCCGGCGGGACCGTCTCAACCATAAAAGGAGGGACAAAGGCATCATCGACAAAAGCGAACCCCTTGGGGTTCCTCTTCAAGTGACCCGTTGTCATCTTGACATCAGCATCTGGACGAGGACCTGGTTCAACGGCGAAAAGGTCCCTTCGGCCCGTCTTGCGGTTTTCAGTCACCCGAAAACGGACGCCTTCGCCGACTTTGGGGGAGTGTGACCCGATCCAAGCCTCGCCGTCGATTCCAACCTCAAGGTCCCGATCAACAAAGACTTTTGCCCGCCTATCATCTGCTGCCTCGCGGGTTACCAGACCCTTCCCCGAATCGGTGCAGTCCCAGCTGGCCCCGTCCGACCGAACCGAAACTTGAACAATTGCGTCGCGATCACTGTCCCGCTGCCTGCCGAGAACTAGCGTTACGGGATCTCCGATCTTGATATTCCTGCAACGAACACCCGGGCCAACAATGCTGACCGACGCACCATTGGATTCACGTATCGCAAAACGAGGAAGAGGTCGGACCTTCCTTCCCGGCTCAGCATCCTTCGGCTGCTGCGGCACGATCGTTCCCAAATAGGTCGCAGGTTTCACATCCACAGAATCGAAACACAATACCAGTGCGTCCTGGGAGTGGTGGGCGTAGAAGTCTCTTGCCCTTTCAGCACCTTGTGCCGACGGGTCATACCAACTGCTGTTGATCAGGTCCTGAAGTTCCGCATCGATTCCCCAACCTTGTTCTTGCCGAAGCGATATCACCGACGCCAGTTCGCTGCTTGCCTGAGCAAACTCACCACGATCTGCCAACATCTGGGCAAGCTCACGGTGAACCTTCACAGTGAATTTGGGGTCTGATCCGCATTCCAATGCCCGGCACGCGCACGCAAATGCGAGGTCTGGCTGCTCCTCTGAATACAGTCTCGCCGCCTCGGCCCATACCCAAAACTCATTTCTCTTAGCCTTGATGACTGGACCAAGAACTCCGGCCGCCTCAGCATGGCGATGGACGCGCCGCAGTAGATAAACTCTGTCCCAATCCATCCATAGGGCATCGTCACCCTCGGCCACAGGCCGCACGCGGTCGATCCATTCAAGCGCCAGATCAATATCCTCTTGGGCCGCATCAGGGAATGCCTTCATCCACTTCGCCAAGCCACGGGCAACTCCAAGGGCGATTGGCGGAAAACGATTTTCATCGAGCTGGTTGTACTGCCAATCTTCCGCACCGAGGCCATCGAAGCCCACCCACCGTATAAACCCAGGGAAGAATGGAAAGTGCGGAGCGATCTTCGACAACTCGCGCAAGATGTTGGAGAGCGCGTTATCTGGCCGGCGCTTCGGTTGCCGCGCGTAGCGGCGCAACGCCTGATGAATTTGATTGATAACCGCATTGGGGGCTGGCTGCCCTCCTTTGAGCTTGGAAACTATGGAAGACACATGGTTCTTGATCAGACCATAGAACGCCCAGTCAATCTGCGTCCGCAGTTTGAAGTCATCGGGATCGTCAGCAAGCTCTTGGAGACCAAGGTCAACAGCCTCTTGGAAACGCCCAGATTTGCGGAGCGCTTGTACGTCTGCCCACGTCATTGGAAAACAGACCTTATCGTTTCAACGGACTCTGGACTGCTGCACGTCAACGGGCGCAAGCTGGAAACGAGCCCCTGCTTGTCGAAGTTGATCTCAAGACCGACTCGCTCATCTTGGTTTCGAGCAACCGTTATTGCCAAACGATACGAGGTCTCAGCCGCAGATACGACCTTCCAGCCAATTTGATCCAGGCGCGACTGTGTAGATCGGAGCAAGGCGGTAGCCTCCGGTGAATAGTCGTTCGTCGAGAGGCATTCAAAGGCCACGTCAGAAAGCAAACCCCAGTGCTCGGGTTCCTTCACGTGCATGGCCGTGACGACATTTTTCCCGTTGTAGGCGATCCGCAGCTGGCAGTGTTCGCCCTGTGGACCAGAAAGGTCATACTGCTCCTGGTAGGGGTGACAGGCCGCTTTGACGACCTGCCAACCAAACCGCTCTGCGGCGTTGACGACACGAAGCCAGATTGCAACGGACTTGAGCACATCTTTCGACTGTTCGAGCCCGTCGGGCAAGCCGCGCTGCTGATCTCTTTCGGACGCGATTCCGTTAGGCTGAAATACCCAGCCTGCACCCACTGCGATGTCAGCAGCCACCTTGACAGCACCTGCTTTCCAGACAGCAGCGTCGAAGGGGTGGATATCCGTGAAATTCAATAAAACCAGTTCACGCTCGGCGACAGTGAGTGCCGAGTACAGCCAACGGAAGAATCCCTCAGAGTGGCGGCCAGCGGCGTGATCGCAATTCACATAGCAAATCGGCTGTGACATGCCTTGGGCATGGTGAACCGTGGCTGCATAACCATATCGTGCATACGTAAATGCCGGTCTCGGGAGTGGCGGATTTGGCTCTCGTGGCTCACTTGGAGGTGGCATTTTTGGAACACCGGGAAGTCCGGACTCCCTCTCCCATGCAAGTTGGTCCCTCTGGTATTTCTTGAGCCTGTTTTCGTACTGCTTTTCTGCATTCCTCCATACCGCCTCGGCGACAGAGGTCTCCTTGTCCAGCTCAGGCTTTTCCGCGCTCAGGAACTCCTCGAACACCTCAAGTTCTATCTCATCACGACGATCGACCCTACACCTGAGGGAATGGAACTTGACCGGACCGTTCTTTACCCAGCTCAACGCTTGTTGGTACGCGGTCCGCTTGCCGACACTCGTGACAGTTAGGCGCCCGCCGGACTGCATGGCTACCCTTGAGCCGAATGCCTCGCGCACATCAGGGCTCACGTAGACCTCCAGCAGGTCGCCCACCTCCATCGTGTCCAGGAGTTTCTTGCCGTGCAAGCGCTCACGAATCCACTGGGTCAATGCGTTGGCCTGGCCATGTGTCTCGGACAGATACCAGACTGAGCTTGGGTCTGCCTGGAAATGATCCATCATCTCATTGGCAGCATCCTTTTTATCGAGAACCCTGAATCCTGCATCGGTTTCCAATTCCAAGGCAGCAAATTTCTGGGCACGGATGGCGCCTACCAGCTTGACTGCGTTGGCCAGTTTGGCTGAACCACCTGTGGTGTCGATCAGTTGCGTCAGCTCTAGCGATTGGTGCTTCAGTTGACGTGACTTCTGGAAGTCACCCGAAAGCACTGCCCCCTCGCTACCGCCGCGCTGAATCTGATACGGATCACCAAAGAAAACGACCTTGCGTGCCCCCTTGCCCAGCGCAGCGAAATCGAAGAAATCCGACAACAACTGGCCGCTGCCATATTGTTTGCCGTCAGGGGTCGAAAATCTGGAGTTACTCAGCAGGTGGGCGTCGTCCACGAGGTAGACGCAGTCGGTCTTGTCATCGCAGTCGCGCAACGGGATGACTTTGAGCTTCTTCTGTTCGGCCTCGCTTTCCGGTTCATCATCCCCGTTCACATCACTGGTGTAGAGATGCCCGTAAATGCTGTTGGACTTCACCTCGGCGCCATCGGCAAGGCGCCGATTAGGTTGCAGCACGATGGCCTGCTTTCCAGCCTTTTTAACGATCTCTGCTACCTCGACAAGCAAACGGCTCTTGCCGGTCGATGTCATGCCCAGAACTGAAAGACTGACGGAGTCGTCCGCAGCGACGAAGCTGCTCAGGGTCAGCAAGGCCTCGCGTTGATGTCCGGTCAGCGGCGTGCGCGCTTGAGGTTGATCCGGACGCGAATGAATATCGCGAACCTGTGGGCGCTTGGATGCCCATTCAATCGGCTGAACGCCCAGCCTGCGGACGATCTCCAGCGCTTCGTCGCGAGCAATCCTCAGCTCGGGTGACGACAAGCCATCGAGCATGACGGCGCAGTTGGCCAAATCCGTCGGGTAGAACCAGGAGCGAACCTTGGAGGGAAGTTCCAACTGATCCGTGATCTCACCCGAGAAGATGACACCGGCAGAGATATGCCCCAAGTTGCGTCCGGACAGCAGCGCCTTGGATTGCAGCCAATCCAGCACGGAGAACTTGTTGTCGCGCAGCTGCTGGTAGGGGTTGGCCTTCCGGCCGCCCTTGACTATCACGCCATCGGCTTGCCAAGGCCCGTTCTCGGTGCCGGTCAGCGTGCCGCCATAGTTCTTGAAGTCGGCGACGATGATGGCCGATGGCAGGATGCAGACCAAGTCGATTTCCGCACCGTTCCACATCGCGTTTGCAACGGCAACAATCCAGTCGGAGCTGTCTGCCCAGCGATCTTCCAGCCGCTCCAGAAACACCTGGAGCATCTGGTTTTCGTGCGTGCGGCTGGCCTTCTCGCCATAAACGAGGATGGTCATTGGCGAGATCCAGTGGGTTTGACGCCAAACACCCGTTCCAGCGTCGCCGGGATCAGTGCTGCGTTGGCTTGCCGAATGGCGGTGTGTTTGGCCTTCAGGGCGGCAATTTCGGCTTGAAGGCGGTCGAAGGTGCGCTGTACCGCCAGCGCGGGCATGGGCACTTCGATCTTGCCGAGATTGCCAAGGCTCAGCGTGCGATTCCGGTCAGCCGTTCCGGGTGAAGCGAGACTTATCTTCTCCAAGCCGTCCTCACTCAGCAGGTAGTAGGCAAGGAAACCAGTTGTGGCAAGCTCCGGGTCGGGGACACAGGTGATGTAGCGATGCGAGGCGATACAGCCTTCGTGCTCATCACCCGCAATGGCGATGGCACCTTCCCATGCTTTGATGTTGCTGAGAACCAAGTCACCTGATTTGATCCAGACTGGCTTTTGCCACGTTGCTTCAGCTCCGTCGAAATCGGGCTTGATGAACAGTCCTTTGCCGAATGAGCGTGCACCGACCTCCCTGTAACGGGTTTCGATATCGATTTCTACCGGGCGGCGAACAAACGGTGCCACCTCCGCCATAGGCCGCATCGGTGCGTCGGCAATGGCATCGCGGAACCGCAGCGCCAGCAGATGTTCGGCGTCGCGCTCGACGGCATCCAGATGCGCTTCAACCTGCCGGGTTTTTTCGGCCAGCGCGTTGAGGCGGGCAACGACGGCTTGCTGTTCGGCCAGTTGTGGAATCGCGATTTGCTGATCGAGGAACCGATCTTCCTTGATGCGCACGCGGTTGGTTGTGCCTTCACTGGCAGACTTGCACAGCTCCACGAAGGGCGACGAGCGCACCAGCCAGCCCATGAATTCCGCGCTGCACGCGTCTGGGTCACGAAAATCGAATGAAGGAAAGTCGTTGCTGACGATGGCACCGTCAAGTTCGGGTGGTACCAAGCCGATCGCGCCATTGCGCGCATCGATCTTGGACAGGATCAATTGATTGACGCGAACGACACGGCGCACTGAAACGACGTCGCTGCCGCGAACCTTGCCGCGACTGACGACACCTTTCCCCCAAAGCTTGATCGTCACCTCGTGATACTCAGCCTCCGGTTCGATTCCCGCAGTCTCGTCGGAGCGCCGCAGCAACTCGCTCAGAGCGATCTTAGGCCACGCCCTCATTCGCTGCCCTCAACGCCAACCAAGGCTTCGATCTCGCCCAGCAAGCGCAATACCTCGGCCTCGTGGCTGCGCATCGCGGCAATCAGGACTTTTGGATCGGCATGTTCCAGCCCGGCCTTGGCATTCGGGTTCTTTAAGTCTAAGTTGTAAATGGGCCAGTACAGCGCATCGCCTTCGGTCTGTGCGGACTTGGCAGCCTGTTCGTGGGCCTGTTGCTCGCTCTTGAGCGACTTCAGGCGGTCTTGCAACTCGACCCTCTGGCCATTGGCAGCAGCCTGAACGGCCTGTTCCAACTCACGAATGGGCTTGCCCAGCGCGATGGCGGCATTGCGTTCGCTTTCCGCCCGTTGCCAGTGCGGCGTGGCGGCTTCAACAGCAGCGGCACGTTTGGCCGCGAAATCCACCTTCCAGGCCTGCGGGCCTTCTTCGCGGGCGTTCCACCATGCTAGGGCGGGAGCGAATTCCTCAAACTGCATAGGCGCCGTCTTGCTGTACTTCTTGCGCCCTGCGGGCAACGGCAGTTCGTAGTACCAGATGGTGTTGGTGGGGCCGCCGCGTTCAAAGAACAGCAGGTTGGCCGGGATGTCGGTGTAAGGCGCGAACACGCCTTGCGGCAGACGCACGATGGTGTGGAGCTTGAACTCCTTGAGCATTTGCTCCTTGATGACGGCGCTGATGCCATCGCCAAACAGGGTGCCATTGGGCACGACCACAGCGGCACGGCCACCGCGATCAGCCGGCTTGCCACCCGGCACGGGCGCACCTGCCACGCGCAGCTTGCGCATGATGTACTGCAGGAAAAGCAGCGCGGTTTCTGCCGTTTGCATGTTGGGCGGGAAGTTGGCCTTGATGCCGGCCTCCTCTTCGCCGCCGAAGGGCGGGTTGGTGAGGATGACGTCCACCCGCTCGCTGTGGCCGATCTCATTGACCCGGCGCTCGAGCGTGTTGCCATAGGCAATCTGCGGGGCTTCCAGGCCGTGCAGCAACAGATTCATCTGCACCAGCATGTAGGGCAGCGGCTTGGCCTCCTGACCGAACAGGGTGTTCTGCTGCAGCACCCGGCGTTGGTCGGGTGTGCTGACCTGCGGCGCGATGTGGTCATACGCCTCGACCAGAAAGCCGCCGGTGCCACAGGCCGGGTCGAGCACCGTCTCACCCAGGCGCGGGTCGGTAACCTGCACCATGAAGCGCACCACAGGGCGCGGGGTATAGAACTCACCGGAATCGCCAGCGGCATCGCGCATTTCGCGCAGCATCGACTCGTACAGGTGCGAGAGGGTATGGATTTCTTCGCTGGCGCTGAAGTGGATGCCGTTGATCTTGTTGATGATGTCGCGCAGCAGGTACCCGCTGACCATGCGGTTCTGCACGCCCTTGAACACGTTGGCAATGACTTCGCGCTGGCTGCCTTTTTCTCCGTCGCCAGCCAGGCCACGCAAGTAGGCAAACAGGCCCTTGCCGACCGTGCCATCGACTCGGATGGCTGCTTCCTGGCTGATGAACGCCAGCAGTTCGTCACCGGTGATGCCGTCATCACGGGCAGCCCAGTCGCGCCACCGGTAAGGGGCTTCGATGATGGGCTGGTAACGCTTACCATCGAGCTCGGCTTCCTCCTCATGGACCGCTTCAAGGTCGTCGAGGAACTTGAGAAACATTACCCAGGTGAGCAAGGGCAGACGATCCACGTCGCCATTGAGGCCCTTGTCCTTGCGCAGGATCTTTCGAGCGCTGCCGATTAGGGCAGACAGATTTTCACGGGTGGTGAGCGGTGCCTTGGCTTTGCGTGGCGCGCGGGTCTTTGTCTCGCCGGTGGTGGTAGATTTGGCCATTGGATGTGGTTCTGATTATTGGTATAGCGCGGTCTGCAGCCGTGATACAGCGTCCTTCATGCCGCGCACACCACCGAAGTGACGGGTGGCGATCTCGGAAGGACTGCCGTAGCGGTCGAAGGGCTGGACCTTCATCAGCTCGGACAGCGCATTGAATTGCAGGATGCCGCGCTCGATGTAGCGGTCGAGCAGCAGCGTGAGGATTTCGCGGGCTGTGTCACCGTGTTGGGCGAACAGGTCTTGTGTCTGGCGCTTGGCGGCTTCAGCACGCTGGCGGCGGGTCAGCAGTGGCGCATTCCAGGCCAAATGGCACAGCAGGTCGAACGGATCTGCGTCAGGCTGCTCACTGCTGCTGGCCAGCTCCGCGAAGCTGATGCCGCGCTCGGTCAGCTCGCGCAGCACTTCCGCCCGGGTATCGGGGTTGGCCCAGGCCGATTGCAGTGCCTCGCGCGTGGGATAAAGCGTGCGCACGGCACGGCCAGAATAGTCCGTGTACTTGACGACCTGCAGCTTCTTGCCATCGGTATCGAGGTCATAGACCAAGTGGCCGATGACTTCGACTTCGCCGCCGTCAATGTAGAACTTTCGGGGCTCGACAGGTGGCTCGGTGATGATGATGCCGGTGTCTGGACCGATCTGCTCGTCGGGAAGCTCGTACTCCACTGGCACATCTTCCTGCGGCGCTTCAGCCTCAGCCTCAGTGATGCCCACCTGTTCGCCGGCTTCATCAATGGTCACCTCTTCGATCCGCGCTGGATCGCCATCGAAGTCCGGATCGGCAAAGTGGCTGGTGGCTGTACCGGTGAAGTCGATGATGTTGAAGTATTCCTTGCCGTAATCGACCTTGAGTCGCGTGCCGCGACCGACGATCTGCTTGAACTCGGAGCGGGAGCCCACGACGCGCGCCAGCACCACGTTTTTGACCATCTCGGCATCAACGCCGGTGGTCAGCAATTGAGATGTGGTCAGGATGACGGGCGTGGGCTTGTCCACGTCTTGGAAGTGCGACAGATGGGTGAGGCCGATAGCGCCTTCATCGGCTGTCACACGGCAAACGTAATCGGGATACTGCTTGACGAGGTCGCTGTTCAGGTTGAGCAACTCTTGGCGCATTTCGGCCGCGTGTTCCTGATCGACGCAGAAAATCAGGGTCTTGGCAAAGCGGTCGGTACCTTTGAGCAGGTCGGTCAGATGCCTCGCCATCGCCCTTGTGCGGGAACGAAGGGCCACGACTCGCTCGAAATCCTTGGTCTGGTACTCGTCGTCAGGCACTTCGCGGCCATAACGGTCCAACTCATCCTTGCTCGGCCGCCAGCCTGCGGCATCGACCGTGGTGATGACGCGGTGTACGCGGTAGGGGGCCAGGAAACCGTCTTCGATGCCTTGGCGCAGGCTGTAGGTCTAGACCGGGTTGCCGAAGTATTCGTAGCTGTCGCGAGACTCTTCGCGCAGCGGCGTGGCCGTCATGCCGAACTGGACTGCGGGCTCGAAATAGTCGAGCACCGCGCGCCAGGCACTTTCGTCACGGCTGGAGCCCCGATGACATTCATCGATGATGATGAGGTCGAAAAAGTCGGGACGGTACTGCCGGAACACATCGGCGCTGGCGGTGGTCAGCGCCTGGTAGATGCCGAAATACATATCCCGGCTTTGGCTGGTGTCGCCGCCAGCGATCTTGTGCCGAGCGTCGCCAAAGGGTGCGAACATCTTGGCCATCGGGTCGTCCACCAGGATGTTGCGATCAGCCAGAAACAGGATCTTGGGGCGGCGGTACTCCCCAGTCCGGTTCCAGCGGCTGTTCCACAACTTCCAGCAGATCTGGAAAGCGACGCAGGTCTTGCCGGTGCCAGTGGCCAGGGTGGCCAGGATGCGTTTCTGCCCGAGCAAGATCGCTTCGATCACCCGATTGATGGCGATCTGCTGGTAATAGCGCGGCACCTTGCCAGAGATCAGGTTGAACGGCTCCAGCACATGCGCAGCGGCGTCTTGGGGCAGATGGGTGGCGGCTGAAAGGCGGGTAAACAGTTCATCAGGCGTGGCATAGCGATCCACCTCGCGCTCGGTGCCGGTGGTGTAGTCGATCTCGATGATGCGGTGGCCATTGGTCGCGTACGCGAACTTGAGACCGAGAATCTCAGCGTACTCGCGAGCCTGCTGCACACCGGTTTCAGCGGGGAGACCAATCTCCTTGGCCTCCACCACAGCCAGGGGATAGTCACGCCGGTGGTACAGCAAGTAGTCGGCCCGCTTCTGTTTGCCGCGCCGCACCTTGCCCCCGGCCACGATGATGCGACCGTTGGTAAAAGTGCGCTGCTCGCCAATGGCGTGTGGAGCAGTGCCCCAGCCAGCCTCGACCAATCGGGGCGTGACGAATTCGCGGCAGGTGTCTGCTTCGGTGATCACGCCATCTCGCATTGCCTCCCCCTTCATATTCGCCCCTCAATCAATCAGAATCTTGAAACTGGTCGCCAGCGCCATCGGCTCGATTTCGCGTACGTTCTTCTTCAGTGCCACCAAGCCATAGCTTTCCATCATCCGCAACGTGCGCGACAGATTCGGTACCTGGCGCCCGGTGAGCTCCGCCAACTCGGTCAACGACTTGGGGCGCTTGTCACGGATGAGGCGCAGCAGGGATTGGTTATCCTCCGACAGCACCGCAGCCATGGTGGCCATCGACGGAAACCAGACAGTCGGGACATCTTTTTGAGCAACTGCCCCCTGCGATTCACCAGGACGACGAATACCGACAACGCAGCGCTTCATATCGGATGTCCTGATCGGCATGGCATAAGACCCCCATCTTATCAATGTGGCACAACTGCAGCCAGATCTTGATGAACAAAGGCTTGGCTTCCTGATCGTTCAGCGCGTGAATGGTGGCGTCATCCATCAACCAAGGAGCCCCGCGATGAACACCAAGACCACCGCCATTGACAGCTATCTCGCCCGCGCCGCCGCCATCCACAACAAACTGATCCGGCTGGGGCAACTGGCCGACGACCACTTCGGCCACGACCCAGAGGCCATTCACTGGGGCCACGTTGGTGACCTCGGACGGGTGGATCAGGCGCTGGACGACCTGCTGGCGATCTTCGACGGCCAGCCCAAGTGAGGGAGTCCGCGATGGAAATGCTGCCCAAACTCTCCCCGGCCCAAAGCCTGCTCCTGCGCAACGCCGCCCGCCGTGCCGATGGGCGCGTGATCCCGCACGACTCCCTGCGGGGCGGCGCGCGGTCCAAGGTGCTGACTGCACTGCTGCAGCGTGGCTGGATTGAGCCTGCCGACGACGGCCACGTGATGACCGACGCGGGCTACGCGGCCATCGGCCAGGAAAGGCCGGTTCGGCCGGATGACGTCCAGTCTGTGGAAGCCACCGGTGACCTCCAACTTCTGGAGGGCATCCCGGTCCGCCCCGGCACCAAGCTCGCCGCACTGGTGATGGCGCTGCGCCGCGCGCAGGGTGCAACCAGCCTGCAACTGATGCTGGCCACCGCCTGGCAGCCGCACACGGTGCGCGGGGCGATTTCCGGGTTGCTGCGCAAGAAGCTGGGCCTGAACGTGGTGCTGGCTCACAACGACAGCGGCGAACGGGTTTACAGGGTGGTCTGATAGGTCGCCAAGGGTGTCCAGTTTCTGGAGGCCCTTGCCCATACCCCGGCGCTTCTGACGCATCGGACACAGGTTGTCGCAACTTCCCGTGAGGCGCGCACACGCGCACGCGTATAGAGAGTTACGTAGAGATGTGTCCGATGCGTCAGACGGTGTTCATCGCGCTTCTGCACACCCTCACCGTTTTGCCCGGTTTTTGACCATCAAGGGTCGCAAGCCCCCGCCAGTACTGACCCTTCCACGGTCACCGAATCTGGTTCGCTCGTGGGCCGATTTCTGCAATTCAGGCGGCAAATCAGCCGCAACCCCGCGCCAGCATTGAGTTTTCGTCCCTGGCCGTTTTCGTGCGGTCGGGTGCAAACCTGCAAACCCGGTACGCACCGAGGTTCGCACATTTCCCAATCCCCCGCCCTCACGCACAGGCCCGCGCTGACCGGGCATTCGGCTCGCCGTCCTGCACCGCCGGGTGCGAACCGCAAACCCTGCAAACCTTGTTTTCTGGTCGGACGGTAGCGAAATGCTGCGCTTGCGCCCCCTGTATTGGAATATCGCCAGGAAGGACCCCTTTTGCCTGGGGTATGTATGTGTTCCTCGGCCATAAAAATAGGCGGTGACCATCACCATCGTCACAACCATCACAGGCACTGGCCCGGCGTGACAGTGGTGATGGTCGTGACGGTCGCCGCTTATTGTTTACACCGGCGAAAGCACAGATGTGCCCTCGGCACGACAATCATCACGCAGGGCGCCTAGCGGTGCGATGGCAAACCGGCATGGATGAACGTGGACGGTGCTGGACCACCCTCGGTAGACTGATGGGCAATGAATCCACATCTGCTCACCCTGGCCCTGACCACACCGCTCGAACAACTTCTGGAGTTGCCGAACGCGGTGCGGATTGCTGCCTGCGCCCGAGAAGATTTGCAGCGCTTCAGCGCAGAGCAGTTGGCGCAGATGTTGGCCAGCATGGATGCCGCCATCACCGATACCGTGACATTGGCGCAAATCAAGCACGGCGGCGAGCTGGTCAACCGACGCGAGCAGCGCGACCTGGACTGGTTCATCGAGGTCACCAATCAAGCCGAATGGCCGCGCCTGAGGTCAGCACTTGCAACGGACCGGGATTACCTCCGGCTCTTGGCGCTCTACAAGTTGGGCGTGGTGATTGAGGCTACGGCAGATACCCCACCCGGGGTCATCATCAGGCTGGCGGTTGAAGCGTTGATGGAGTCGCTGGAATCCTTGGTGCTGGCCGATCTGTTGCCGGAATCACCATCAACGGAACAGATCATCGAAGAGGCGTGGAAGGCGGGGCTCACGCCAGAGCCCATTGCCGCCGACGAAGTCCGCAAGGCGCAAAGCCAAGCCGTAAGACGGGCGGCCGATGCTCGACACGCCAGCAACCGAGCCGCCAAGCAAAAAGCCCTGGAACTGTTCGCATCGAATACCTACCGCACCAAGGAAGAGGCTTATCGCATCATCGGCGCGCAGGTCTGCAAGGCACCGGGCACGATCAAGAATTGGATCGCGGGCATTCCAAAGGACTCGCCGCCCGAATAATTTCACTGCGAACCTTCACGCTGCGCACAGCGTGATCATCGTGCGCGCACCGTGTCTATGAATGCCGATTCTTGTGGCATTCAATACAGAGCATCCCCAAACGACCACGGATGCTCGCCATGTACCAACCCCGTCCTGCACTGCCCGAAACCGGCTTCGTTCGGTTGCCGCAGATTCTGTCCCTGATCCCCATCAGCCGTTCAGCCTGGTGGGCAGGCATCCGGGAAGGCAAATTCCCTCAAGGTATCAAACTCGGCAGCAAGACCACAGTCTGGCGCGCTGAAGACATTCGCCATCTCATCGAACGCTCACGCTGATTCGGGCGGTGACGATGAGCGCGTCCATACCTTCCGCGGACGGAGTAGTAGAGAACGACCGTCACCACCATCACGACCATCACACGGTCGAGATGGATGCTGCGGCAACTCCGGCACCGACACCTGACACCGATCCCGTTGGTGTGATCGAGGCGGCACTGGTCCGTCTGGTCGATGACGTGGGCGTGCTGGCCGAGGAAGACGTGGTGCGCTCTTTCTCGATCCTCAAGGCCACGGACCTGCCCGGCTACCTGCGCCTGCGCCACGCCGCCAAGAAGGCCAATCGCGATTGCTCGGTGACGGTGCTCGATAAGCTGGTGCGCGACGAACTGCCCGGCAGCGATGACGACAGCAGCGCGCTCGATGAACTGGTCGCCTTGGCCCGGGCGCAGTGCCAGTTGCACCACGACGCGGACCGCAATGCGGTCGCCGTGATCCCGATGCCCAGTCGGCGCGAAGTGTGGCGGGTGTATTCGTCAGGCTTCGAGGAATGGCTGCGGGCGGCGTACTGGCGTGCCAAGGAAATGGGCGTGCCGGAGACCACGATGAAATCGGCCCTGGCCACACTCGCCGCCGCAGGCATCAACGACGGTGATGAGATCGAAGTCCACGTCCGCGCGGCCCGCTGTGAAGATGGCTACCTGATCGATCTGGCCGATGAGCAGTGGCAGGCCATCCACGTCACCCCCCAGGGCTGGCGCGTGGTGAACGAATCGCCGGTGTACTTCACCCGCACGCCCTCCATGCGCCCGTTGCCGATGCCTGTGCCGACAAGGATGACCCATGGCGATGTCGGGTTGCTCTGGCAGCACACCAACATCCCGGCACACAGCCGGGTGATGGTGCTGGCGTGGCTTCTGGACTGCTTCCGTCCGGACACCCCATTCCCGGTGCTGGAACTGGTGGGGGAACAAGGCTCGGCCAAGTCCACCACGCAATCGGTGTTGCGCAGTCTGGTCGATCCCAACAAGGTGATGCTGCGCGGGCGGCCCAAGACGGTGGAGGACGTGTTTGTCGCCGCCGCCAACAACTGGCTGGTCAGTTACGAGAACCTCTCCGGCCTCACGCCCGAGCAGCAGGATGCCTTTTGCACGCTGGCCACCGGCGGCGGCTTTGCCTCGCGCCAGCTTTACACCAACGGCGAAGAACACGTGATGGAAACCAAGCGGCCAGTGGTGCTCAACGGCATCGCCGTGGTCGCCACGCGCCCGGACCTGATCGACCGGGTGATCCACGTCGATCTGCCCACCATCCCCACCGATGCCCGGCGCGACGATGCCGACACGCACGCGGGCTGGGAGCGTGATCAGCCCAAGGTGTTTGCCGGGCTGCTCGATCTGTTCTCTGCAGCGCTGGCCATCCTGCCGACGGTCAGGCTCACCCAGAAGCAGCGTATGGCCGATTTTGAGCGGCTGGGCGAGGCAGTGGCACGCGCCCTGGGCTTTGCCCCGGGTGAGTTCCAGCAGCAGTACGCCGAGCTCGTGCGTGCGGGCATCGACCGTGCCTTGGAAAGCAACGCCGTCGCGCAGGCACTGGACAAGTACCTCGCGGACCGTGTGCTTCCCTTGAACTGGCAGGGCACCGCCGGCCAGCTCTACGACCTGCTGAACACCCACAGCATCCCCGACCGCAGCAGTTGGCCGCGCTCACCCAAGGGCTTGTCGGACCAGCTGCGCCGCATCGCCCCGGCCTACCGCGCCAAGGGCATCGACATCACCCACCTCGGCCACAGCCGTGAGGGCGCGCGCTGGCGCATTGCCCAGACCCGTTCCCAAACCAATCCTGCCACGCCACCCGGCATCGAGGGTGGCACTCGATATGGAGCTCACCGTGAGTAATTCCAACTTGCATCCCATCTGGGCCAAGGTTCTCGGCATCACGCCGCAGGCCACCAGCCCATCCACCTCTGCCGAAACGCAGCTGTCCCCGCTGGCTGCCGCGATTGCGGCGATGACCGGGCAAACCAACTCCCACCGGGGTTGGCAGGCCACCAGCCCGCCCCGCCGCCCCGGCGCGCCGGTCGGCATCAAGAAGCAGGTGGGCCCCGGCCTGTGGGTCAGCACCGTCGCGCGGCCCGGCGATACCCACTACCCCGTCCATCCCTGATCAAACCCGGAGACCATCACCATGAAACTGAACCCGTTTAGCAAGAAGTCCAACCTCTACCTCGACAAAGTCAAGGCTGAGCACGACGCGCTCAACCTGGAACTCGCGCCCCTCAAGGTCGAATTGGCAGAGGCGGAAGCCGAGCACGCTGCGGCACGCGAGAAGCAAACCCGGCTACGTGATGCCGCTGGCTCTCTGTCGATGAACACGCCACCGGCAGCCAAAGCCCACTGGCCCATCCTGTGCGAGGCCAATCAGCGGATGGAAAGGCTCAAGTCGAAGGTGTCCAACCTGGAGAGCCAACTGCGTCCGCTGCAGCAGGTCCTGGCCACGCCCGAGCGCTTTGCACTGGCCCGCAAGCAGCTTGACGATCTGATGGCACAACGCAAGGCGCTCACCGCTGAGGTGCAGACGGTCGATGGCCAACTGACCAAGATCGCCAAGCGGCTGGCGGACCTCGAAGCGCGCATTGCTGTCGAGACGAAGTCGGCATCTCGGGCGCTGCTGGACACCGAAGCGGAATTCGTGGTGCCTGAAAACCTGACCAAGCTGGAGGTGGAGTTGCGCATCACCCGCGCGTCGCAGGCCGAGCTTGAGCGCCAGCGTGATGCGATTCAAGGTCAACTGGCTGGCCTGCCCGATGCCGTGCGCAAGGCGAGGGACCACTTCATCCACTGCCGTGCGGCAATGGCCGAAATCGAGCTGCACGAACAGTTGATGCCGGTCATGAACGCACTGGCTCGCGCCTCGGCGGCCCGGCGCCAGATCAACTACCACCACGACGAAAGTCGCTTCCCGGTTGAGATTCCACGCGATCTGATCGAAGCAGCCAGCGATGCACTGGCGGCAGAAATGCCAGCGCCCTGATCGTCACGCAACCGGTCCACAGGCGAATTGGGTCCTTCCTCGCCATAAAGCAATACGGGGGGCGCGAGCGCGCTGCCCCGCTACCGACAGACCCCGAAACGGGGTTACCAGTTACCACCCCGGTTACCGCCCGGCGATGCGCCGGGTTACCAGCCTTCAAGGAAATGAAATGACCACCACGATCAACAACAACGACACCATCCCCGGCCAGCCACTGGCCCACTACGACCCAGAGGTCGCGCAGCGCGTGCACGGCTGGCTTGCCAGCGGGCAGCTGTTGGCCTGGATTCCGATCCTCAGCCAAGACAACTTCCCCGGCACACCGCCAGAGATTCTGCAGTTTGCCGACCGACACCAGGAGTCGATGCGCTGGCCGATCCACGCGCCGGAGGATCTGCTGCAACTGCCCGAGGGCATCACCGGCTGGTTGCTTCCCGCCAACGCTGAAGACACCAACGTGGCCTGCGGGGTCTGGAACGGCGAGGTCTACATCCTGGGTGTCAAGGACAAGCGCACCGGGCGTACGCAGACCCTGCTGGGCGAGCGTTTCGATGTAGCGACAGGGCAGGTCGATGACGTTGATCAGAGCGCGG
Organism: Paracidovorax sp.; assembly: GCF_057642795.1. Classification (NCBI taxonomy): domain Bacteria; kingdom Pseudomonadati; phylum Pseudomonadota; class Betaproteobacteria; order Burkholderiales; family Comamonadaceae; genus Paracidovorax; species Paracidovorax sp. Next base: position 475,740 of record NZ_JBXYZY010000001.1, on the reverse strand, counting down.
TTTGACTTGGCTTCTGGTCGTCACAGCGCGTTCATGGAGGTCCGCAAACCCCTCTCGGAGAAAGCAATGAGCACCCACCAAACCCTGCGCGTACAGGTTACCGACACCAACCAGCGCCCGCGCGGCGTGATGACCATCGAGGCCGATTTCGATCACCTCGGGCCCTACCGCATACAGCACGATGGCCAAGCCTACTGGTTCACCGGCAAATCCGGCACCCACCGCGCCAGTGGCGTGGCCCCCCGCGAAATGGCAACCGCTGACGATGCCCGCCTGTGGATCACGCTCGGTGGCACCGCGATATGGGAGGACTGAGGATGGCCGCCGAACAGCAACACACCATCTCGGCACAGTTGGCGGCGCTGCCCTCCCTGCCAATGCCTGACCTCTGGGCGCTGTGGGATCAGCACTTTCCCCGGCGGCCCAGCCATCGCAATCGCAATTACGTCGAATCGCGTCTGGCCTACCGCATCCAGGAGCTGACCTACGGCGCACTGCCCACCAACATCCGCAAGATGCTGGTTGAGGCCGGTGCCAAGCATTCCAAGATCAAGTCGGCCGCCGGGCGCAGCGCGCAGACCCTCCTGATGCCCGGCACCACGCTGATCCGGGAATGGGATGAACGCGAGTACCGCGTGACGGTCACGCCCGATGGTCTGTATGCCCTAGATGGCCAGGTGTTCAAGAGCCTGTCGGCGGTGGCCCGCCACATCACCGGCACGCGCTGGAACGGGCCGAAGTTCTTTGGTCTGCGCGATGGCAAGGGGGATGGTCAATGAACACACCCCTGCTTGTGCCCCCAAAACGCTGCGCGGTGTACTGCCGCGTGTCCAGCGACGAACGGCTGGACCAGTCCTTCAATTCCATCGATGCCCAGAAGGAAGCCGGACAAGCCTTCATCAAGAGCCAGAGCCACGAGGGCTGGATCGCCGTGGCCGATGATTACGACGATGGCGGCTTCTCTGGCGGCAATATGGATCGACCCGCCCTGCGCCGACTGATGGCAGACATAAAGATGGGCAAGGTCGACATCGTGGTGGTCTACAAGATCGACCGCTTGTCGCGCTCGTTGGCCGATTTCGCGCGGATGGTCGATGTGTTTGACCGCCACCGGGTCAGCTTCAGCGCAGTCACGCAGCAGATCAACTCGGCCACCTCGATGGGCCGGTTGATGCTCAACGTGCTGCTGTCCTTCGCGCAATTCGAACGGGAAGTGACCGGGGAACGCATCCGCGACAAGATCGCCGCCAGCAAGGCCAAGGGAATGTGGATGGGTGGACCGCTGCCGCTGGGCTACGACGTTCGGGATCGGCTGCTGGTCGTGAATGAAACGGAGGCCAAGCTGGTCTGCCGCATCTTTGATGACTTCGTGACCGTGCGCTCGGCCACCCTGATGGCCAAGACCTACGGCGCAGAAAGCGTGGTCACCAAGGGCGGCAAGCCCTTCACCAAGCAGACCATCTACAAGATGCTGCACAACCGGATGTACCTGGGCGAGATCGTCCACAAGGGGCAGTCCTTCCCCGGCCAGCATCAGGCCATCGTGACGCAAGCGCAGTGGGATGCCGTGCACACACTGATCGCCACTGATGGCATTGAACGGCGGCGCGAGACCAACGACCGCCAGCGTGAGCCGGTTTTATTGCGCAGCCTGCTTTTCACGCCAGACGGTGAACGTCTGGTGCCCAGCTATACCGTCAAGAAGGGCAAGACCTACCGCTACTACACGCCGATCAAGCACCGGCGCTTTGGCGCGTGGGCCAGCCAGCACGGGCCACTACCGGCGGCGCCCATTGAGGAATTGGTGACCCAGCAGATCGTAGCGGCGCTGTCAGCGCCGCACATCGTGCAGTCGGTGTGGGATCGGATTCGGACAGCCCGCCCAGACCTGTCGGAGCCTGAGGTCGTGCTTCCGATGCGAAACCTGGCGGGCCTGTGGCAACAGCTGTTCCCCGTTGAACAGTGTCGACTGGCGCAGTTGCTGATCGAGCGCGTGGTGATTACCGACGGCGGGCTGGAAATCATCTGGCGCGATCAGGGCTGGCAGGAACTGGCCGGGGAACTGATGCCCGGCACCATCGGCGCGGAATTGCAGGAATGGGAACAGCAGGAGGTGGAGGCATGAAGCCGAAAGTGCAGCCGTTGGGGGCAGCAATCGCCCGCGAGCGCCGGGATGGCGGCCAGGTCAAGCTGTCCACCTTCATCCCGCTGAAGATCAGGAAGCGCGGCGCCAGCAAGGTGGTGGTGCGGCCAGATGGGGCGGTCGAGTCGCCGGGCAAGGTCGCCAGCCAGATCGACCAGCCCTTCTTGGTGGCGCTGACGCGGGCCTTCTACTGGCAGCAATTGCTCGACGACGGCGTGGTCGGCAGTGGCAGCGAGATCGCCCAGCGCGAAGGCCTGCACCACTCGACTGTCAACGAACTGCTCCGCCTAACCCTGCTGGAGCCGGCCATCATCCAGAGCATTCTGGCCGGGCAGCAGCCCCGGTGCATGAGCCTGCTGTGGTTCCAGCGTAATCCGCTGCCGACCGACTGGGTGGCGCAGCGGGAGGTGGTGGCGGGGTTCGACGCCTGACCGAGTTACGAGCCCTCGATGACCCGTGCCACATCACTGCGGCATTCGGCGCACTTGCCCACCAGCAGCAAGTCGCCACCCTTGATGGTGCCGCTGAAATTGGTGATCGTGGTTTCGTGACGGCACTGGCCGCACCAGACGTTGGACAGCAGCCGCTGGCGAATGTCGGCAGGGATGGACTCCCAGCGCTGGCGGGCCAGCTTGGTAAAAGTGGGCAGTGATTCGATGGTCATGGTTCAGCGGACCCAGCGACGGGCGTCCTTCAAGAGCAGCAACAATTGCTGTTCGCGCAGCGGTGACGCGATGAACCCAAACCGGGTGTAGAACCTCGCCGCTTCTTCATCGATGGGGTGGGTCAGCATGGCACGGATGCCGGCCTGCTCGGCAATCAGCATCGTGCGACGAATCGCATCCTGCAGCAGGCCAAAGCCGATGCCTCGCCCCTGGTCCACCACCGAGACAGCGAGCCTCGCCAGAATCACCACCGGCAACGGGTATTGCCCCATCCCTTTGCGAATGCGCTCCGGCGCCTCCAGCGTGTCGACCTGGCCCACGGTCAGGCCGAAGTAGCCCGCCACGCGGCCATCGTCTTCAGCCACGACAAAGGTCTTGGCCGATCCACTGCCCTGCGCCTGGCGAGCGTGACGCAACAGCCAGTCATTCAGCGCGGGCTTGCCGCAATCAAAACCCTCCAGCCGATGCTGCGCGGCCAGAGGCTCCGGTGCGCGCAACGTCACTTCGTATCCCAGGGCGCCTTGCGGGCAAACAGATCACGCAAACCCTCATTGGCCTGTTCGGGGCGATCCAGAAGATCCATCAGGGCCCGATACTGGCTGCCCGAGACCATGAACAATCGTTGGTCCAGCAGGGTCTGCTCGGCGGCCAGGCACGCGCTGTCGAGGATGAAGTCGGTCAACGACTTGTGGGCCACCTCGGCGGCACGGCGCAGCACCACCTCCTGTTCGGGGGTAGCGCGCAGCCCAAGTCGGGCAGAACGGGCGGAAGGCGACGATGCAACGGCAGTCATGGCAGCACCTCTTTTGTTAGATCAACTGCCGCAATGTTAGTACAAGTGACGCACACCGTCTAGTTGTACTGGTGACTGGTGGTCTTGGTTGACGATGAACCGCCGCGCGTAAGTTGTTGATTTCGCTAGACCTGCATCTGCGCCTACCCGCAGGCCAAACGGAGAACAGAGACGGCTCGGGCCGAGAAAGTGGCCGATTTGGGGCGTTTTGGCAAAAGGCCACCCGCAGCACAGGCGGCCGGAACCCCGCGTGGCGCGGGGATTTCAGGCAAGAAAAAGGGCCCGGAAATGATCCGAGCCCTTGTGTATGGTGGAGCTGGCGGGAATTGAACCCGCGTCCGCAAGCCTTCTTCGGGCAGATCTACATGTTTAGCGGTCTGATTTGGATCTCACCTCGGTCATCGCGCAGCCGCACGCTATGACAAAGGCCAGTGCCCTTGGATCTTGCTCCAAACCAAGGCACCCGGTTTGAAGCCAGCTGATGTGAATTACCTTGCAGCCGGGAGGTCTTGCAACCCCCTTTGCCCAGCCCATCAGCGTGCTGTTGCAAGGCTCACCGGTATTAAGCGGCGAGTGCGAAACGTTCGTCGTTTGCAGTTAGTTTGTTGAATGCAGATTTACGAGCGCCAATCAAGCTCGACATGCACCACACCGATTCCGAACCCACGTCGAAACCAGGGCAGCCCCAGAGTTCGTATTTTAGTCCGTCCCCAGCAATTTCAAGAGCTCAACCGGAGAATTAATCATCGCGGCCGCACCCCAGGCCGAAGGCGTCTTCACCCCCAAATAGCCATAGACGGCCGCCACGGTCTTCATGCCGGCCGCCTCGCCGGCTACGATGTCCCGCTCGTCGTCGCCCACATAGATGCAGCTGCCGGGCTCCACGCCGATCCGGCGGGCAGCCTCCAGAAGCGGCTCCGGGTGCGGCTTGGAATGGGGAGTGGTGTCACCACTCACCACGGCGCCGGCACCCCGCAGAAGCGGCATGGCCTGGACCAGCGGCTGCGTGAACCGCGTGGCCTTGTTGGTGACGATGCCCCAGGGCAAGCCACGCTCTTCAATCTGCGCGATCATCTCCGCGATGCCCGGGAAAACGTCCGTTCGCTCCAGGATGCAGGCTTCATAGTTGGCGAAAAACGCATCGCGCAACGCCATGAAATCCGGGTGCTCGGGGGTGATGCCGAACGCCACGGAGAGCATGCCCCGCGCGCCTGCCCCGGCGAGCGGGCGGTATTGCTCCAGCGGCAGCGAAGGCAAACCACGCTCCACGCGCAGTTTGTCAGCCGCGGCACCCAAATCGGGCGCACTATCCACCAAGGTGCCGTCCAGATCGAACAGCACGGCACGCACCCCTCGGAACGCGGGCGTGCTCATTGCGCCGAACGCCGCGTGGCGAAAAGATAGTTCACACTGGTGTCATCACTCAGCCAATAGCGCCCCGTCAGCGGGTTGTGCTCCAGGCCTCGCGTCTGCGAGACGTCCAGCCCGGACTGCCTGCAGGCCAGCGCCAGTTCGCGAGGCTTCAAGAACTTTGCGTATTCGTGCGTGCCCCGAGGCAGCATCTTCAGTACATATTCCGCACCAACGATGGCCAACATGAACGCCTTGGCATTGCGGTTGATGGTCGAGAAGAACACCCATCCACCCGGCTTGACGAGTTGCGCGCACGCGCGTACCACCGATTCGGGCTGCGGGACATGCTCCAGCATTTCCATGCAGGTCACGATGTCGAACGACGCGGGGCGCTCTTGCGCCAAAGACTCCACACTGATTTCGCGATACTGTATCCGCGGTGTTTCAGCTTCGAGGGCATGCAACTGCGCCACGCGCAGCGCTTTGCTAGCCAGGTCGATGCCCGTCACATCCGCGCCACGGCGTGCCATGGAATCGGAAAGAATGCCGCCGCCGCAGCCCACGTCCAAAACGGTCTTGCCCGTCAACGAAGAGAGCTGGTCGATCCAGTCTAGACGCAGCGGATTGATCTGGTGCAGCGGCTTGAATTCGCTCTCTGCATCCCACCAGCGGTGTGCCAATTCGGAAAATTTGGCCAGTTCGGCCGGGTCTGCATTCAGATGTTCACTCATGACAATGATTGTCCCATCAGAAAAACGCGGGCATAAAAAAAGCCCCGTTACCGGGGCTTTTTTCCATATCGAATGGATATCGATTACTTGGCAGCGGCGCGGGTGCCGACCACTTCGATTTCCACGCGACGGTTCTTAGCGCGACCTTCCTTGGTCTTGTTGCTGGCGATAGGCTGCTTTTCGCCCTTGCCTTCGGTGTACACGCGGTTCTTTTCGATGCCCTTGGACACCAGGTAAGCCTTCACAGCTTCAGCGCGGCGCACGGACAGCTTCTGGTTGTAAGCATCGGTACCGATAGAGTCGGTGTGACCCACGGCGATGATGACTTCCAGGTTGATGCCCTTGACCTTGGAGACCAGATCGTCCAGCTTGGCCTTGCCTTCAGGCTTCAGCACGGACTTGTCGAAGTCGAAGAACGCATCAGCTGCGTAGGTGACCTTGGAAGCCACTGCGGGAGCGGGAGCGGGTGCCGGAGCGGGTGCGGGGGCAACGACAGGAGCGGGAGCAGGAGCAGCCGCCTGAACAACCAGAGCGCCGTCGCAGCCAGCAGCGGCCGTGGCGGGGGTCCAGTTGGCATCGCGCCAGCACAGTTCGTTGGTGCCGTTCTTCCAGACCAGTTCACCGCTGCCGTTTTGCCAGTTGTCGACAACCTTGCCGCCGTCTGCTGCCTTCACTTGAGCGCCAGCCGAGGTCGCGATCACGGCAGAGGCCAACAACATCGCCACTTTGTTCAGTTTCTTCATGGTTCTCCTCTTGGGGAAAAAGCCGCAGCCGCGCTGCGAATCAGGGACGTCGTCAGTGACCATCACTAAAAACGTTGATTTGATTGTGCCATACGTAACAACCCAAAGGCGGCTTGGACCGAGCGGGCGCCGTAGGACAGAAGCGCAATGGCGCGGATATGTTGCGAAGCCGCGACAGACGCTTGGAACTAAAATGAATCTTTACTGTCGCCACCCCCGCCGCCATGACCCAGTTCGCCAAAGAGACCCTGCCCATCAGCCTAGAAGAAGAAATGCGGCGCAGCTACCTCGATTACGCCATGAGCGTGATCGTCGGCCGCGCGCTGCCGGATGCGCGCGATGGCCTCAAGCCCGTGCATCGCCGCGTGCTGTTCGCGATGCACGAACTGAACAACGACTGGAACCGACCCTATAAGAAGTCCGCCCGTATCGTGGGCGACGTGATCGGCAAGTACCACCCGCACGGCGACAGCGCGGTGTATGACACCATCGTCCGCATGGCACAGGACTTCTCTCTGCGCCACATGCTGGTGGACGGGCAAGGCAACTTCGGCTCGGTCGATGGCGACAACGCGGCCGCCATGCGGTACACCGAAATCCGTCTTGCCAAGATCGCCCACGAGATGCTGGGCGACATCGACAAGGAAACCGTCGATTTCGGCCCCAACTACGATGGCAGCGAAAAAGAGCCGCTGGTGCTGCCCAGCAAGCTACCCAACCTGCTGGTCAATGGATCGGCAGGTATCGCGGTGGGCATGGCCACCAACATTCCGCCGCACAACCTGAATGAAGTGGTGGACGCCTGCCTGCACCTGCTGCGTAACCCGGAGGCGACCATCGACGAATTGATGGAGATCATTCCGGCGCCGGACTTCCCCACCGCTGGGATCATCTACGGCATCAATGGCGTCAAGGACGGGTACCGCACGGGGCGCGGCAAGGTCATCATGCGCGCGCGCTGCCACTTCGAGGACATCGACCGCGGTCAGCGCCAGGCCATCATCGTCGACGAGCTGCCCTACCAGGTCAACAAGAAGACGCTGCAGGAACGCATGGCCGAGCTGGTGCACGAAAAGAAGATCGAAGGCATCAGCCATATTCAGGACGAGTCCGACAAGTCGGGCATGCGCCTGGTGATCGAGCTCAAGCGCGGCGAAGTGCCTGAAGTAGTGCTGAACAACCTGTACAAGCAGACGCAGCTGCAGGACACGTTCGGCATGAACATGGTGGCGCTGGTCAACGGCCAGCCGCGCCTTTGCAACCTGAAGGACCTGATCGTCGTCTTCCTGCAGCACCGCCGCGAAGTGGTGACACGCCGCACGGTGTTCGAGCTGCGCAAGGCGCGCGACCGCGGCCACGTGCTGGAAGGCCTGGCCGTGGCGCTGGCCAATATCGACGAATTCATCCGCATCATCCGCGAATCGCCTACGCCGCCCATCGCCAAGACCGAGCTGATGGCCCGCGCCTGGGATAGCAAGCTGGTGCGCGAGATGCTCACCCGCACCCGCGAAGACGGCGGCGTGGTGAGTGCGGACGACTACCGCCCTGAGGGCTTGGAGCGCGAATACGGCATGGGCCAGGACGGGCTCTACCACCTGTCCGACACCCAGGCCCAGGAAATCCTGCAGATGCGCCTGCAGCGCCTGACCGGACTGGAGCAGGACAAGATCGTCGCCGAATACAAGGACGTCATGGCGGTCATCGAAGACCTGCTGGACATCCTGTCCAAGCCCGAGCGCGTCTCGGTCATCATCGGCGAGGAGTTGGGCCACATCAAGCAGGAGTTCGGCCAGTCCAAGCTGGGCGCCCGCCGCAGCGTGGTGGAGTACAGCGCGCAAGACCTCTCCACCGAAGACCTGATCACCCCCACCGACATGGTGGTGACGCTCTCGCACACCGGCTACATCAAGAGCCAGCCGCTGTCGGAATACCGCGCCCAGAAGCGCGGCGGACGCGGCAAGCAGGCCACGGCGACCAAGGAAGACGACTGGATCGACCAGCTCTTCATCGCCAACACGCACGACTACATCCTGTGCTTCTCCAACCGCGGCCGCCTCTACTGGCTGAAGGTGTGGGAAGTGCCGGCGGGCTCGCGCGGCTCGCGCGGGCGGCCTATCGTCAACATGTTCCCGCTGCAGGAAGGCGAGAAGATCAACGTGGTGCTGCCGCTCACGGGCGACATGCGCACCTTCCCCGCCGACCGCTTCGTGTTCATGGCGACCAGCATGGGCACCGTGAAGAAGACGGCGCTGGACGAGTTCAGCAACCCGCGCAAGGGCGGCATCATCGCCGTGAACCTGGATGACGGTGACTACCTCATCGGCGCGGCGCTCACCGACGGCAAGCACGACGTGATGCTGTTCAGCGACGGCGGCAAGGCCGTGCGCTTCGACGAGAACGACGTGCGCCCGCTGGGCCGCGCGGCACGCGGCGTGCGCGGCATGACGCTGGAAGAAGGCCAGAGCGTGATCGCCATGCTGGTGGCCGAAGACGAAACGCAGAGCGTGCTCACCGCCACCGAGAACGGCTACGGCAAACGCACCAGCATCGTCGAATACACCCGCCACGGGCGTGGCACCAAGGGGATGATCGCCATCCAGCAGAGCGAGCGCAACGGCAAGGTCGTCGCCGCCACGCTGGTGCATGCCGATGACGAGATCATGCTCATCACCGACAAGGGCGTGCTGGTGCGCACCCGCGTGAGCGAGATCCGCGAACTGGGCCGCGCCACGCAGGGCGTGACGCTGATCGCGCTGGACGAAGGCGCCAAGCTCGGCGGCCTGCAGCGCATCGTCGAGAACGACGCGAACGTGCCGGAAGCCGATGCAGACGCCGATGCCGAAGGCGGCAACCCCGCCGGCGCCCCGCCCGCAGACGCCTGAGCCTAGAGCCGCACCGGCAGCGCCCGCCAGGGGTCGCTGCCGGACGACCGCTACTTTATTGATAGCTGCAAGCGCCGGAAAATCAAGCGCTGCAAGCCGTTTTCATCCGCAAGCACCGACCATGAACCGCCCCTACAACTTCTCCGCCGGCCCGGCCGCCATTCCTGTCGAAGTGCTGCAGCAGGCTGCGGCGGAGATGCTCGACTGGCAGGGCAGCGGCATGAGCGTGATGGAGATGAGCCACCGCGGCAAGGAATTCATCTCGATCTACGAGCAGGCCGAGGCCGATCTGCGCGAGCTGCTCGCCGTGCCGCCGGAATTCAAGATCCTCTTCATGCAGGGCGGCGGCCTGGCCGAGAACGCCATCGTGCCGCTGAACCTCTCGCGCGCCGCCACCGTCGATGTGGTGCTGACCGGCAGCTGGAGCCAGAAGTCGCAGAAGGAAGCGCGCAAGTACGCGGCCGAAGTGCATGTGGCGGCCTCCGGCGAAGCCAGCGGCTTCACCACCCTGCCCGACCCCGCCACCTGGCAGCTGAGCCGCGGCGCGAGCTACCTGCACCTGTGCAGCAACGAGACCATCCACGGCGTCGAATTCCACGAGCTGCCCGACCTGAAGGCGCTGGGCAGCGACGCGCCGCTGGTCATCGACTTCTCCTCGCACGTCGCATCGCGCCCGGTCGACTGGTCGCGCGTGGGCCTGGCCTTCGGCGGCGCGCAGAAAAACCTGGGCCCGGCCGGGCTCACGCTGGTCATCGTCCGCGAAGACCTGCTGGGCCACGCCCTGCCCGCCTGCCCCAGCGCCTTCGACTACAAGACCGTGGCAGACAACCAGTCGATGTTCAACACCCCGCCGACCTGGGGCATCTACATCGCGGGCCTGACCTTCCAGTGGCTCAAGCGCCAGCGCGAGGGTGATGCCACCGGCGTGGCCGCCATCGAGCGCCGCAACATCGCCAAGGCCGACCGGCTCTACGGCTACATCGACCAGTCGCAGCTCTACCTGAACAAGGTGGCCGCGAACGCGCGCTCTCGCATGAACATTCCCTTCTTCCTGCGCGACGAGTCGCGCAACGACGCCTTCCTGGCCGGCGCCAAGCAGCGCGGCCTGCTGCAGCTCAAGGGCCACAAGTCCGTGGGCGGCATGCGCGCCAGCCTCTACAACGCCATGCCGATGGAAGGCGTCGAGGCACTGATCGCCTACCTGCAGGAATTCGAGCGGCAGCACGCCTGAAGCCTCCGCGCCTCGCCCCATCCGCCCGCTCACGCCGCCCCACACCACACCCGATGTCCACCACCCCGCAAGCCTCCAACGATCTCGCCAGCCTGCGCGTGCAGATCGACCACATCGACCAGCAACTGCTCACCCTGCTCAACCAGCGCGCCCTGGTGGCCGAGCAGGTCGGCGAGGTCAAGAAGCGCGAAGGCACGCCTTTCTTCCGCCCCGACCGCGTGGCGCAGGTCATCGACAAGATCCAGACCGCCAACCCGGGCCCGCTCAAGGGCCCGCACGTGGCCGCCATCTGGCGCGAGATCATGTCCGCCTGCCTCGCGCTCGAAGCACCCCAGCGCGTGGCCGTGCTGGGCCCGGCGGGCACCTTCTGCGAGCAGGCCGCCGTCGAGTTCTTCGGCGGCGCGGCCGACCTGATGTATTGCGCCAACTTCGACGAGGTGTTCCACGCCACGGCCGCCGGCAGCGCGCAGTACGGCGTGGTGGGCGTGGAGAACTCGGTCGAGGGCGTGGTCACGCGCTCGCTCGACCTCTTTCTGCACACGCCTTGCCATGTGGTGGGCGAAGTCAGCCTGCTGGTGCGCCACAACCTGCTGCGCCAGTCGAACTCGCTCGACGGCATCGAGGCCGTGCTGGCCCATCCGCAGGCGCTGGCGCAGTGCCAGAGCTGGCTCTCCAAGCACCTGCCGCATGCCGAGCGCCGCCCGGTCTCCAGCAATGCCGAGGGCGCGCGCCTGGCTGCCACCAGCCCCGCGTGGGCCGGCATTGCCAGCGAGCGCGCCGCCTCGCAGTTCGGCCTGCACATCGTCTCGCACGCCATCCAGGACGACGCCTACAACCGCACCCGCTTCGCCGTCATCTGCCTGCCGCACACGCTGCCCACGCCGCCGGCCAGCGGCAAGGACTGCACCAGCCTCGTCATCTCCGTGCCCAACCAGCCCGGCGCGGTGCACGACCTGCTGGTGCCGCTCAAGAAGCACGGCGTGTCGATGACGCGCTTCGAATCGCGTCCGGCACGCACCGGCCAGTGGGAGTACTACTTCTACATCGACCTCGACGGCCATCCCTCGCAGCCGCATGTCGCCCGCGCGCTGGAAGAGCTGCGCAGCCTCTGCGCGTTCTACAAGGTGCTGGGCTCGTATCCGGTGGCACCATGAGCCGGAGCGCAGTCGCAGGCCGCCCGCAAGCGCGAGGCGGCCATGTTTGAGCAGCTCGGGCTCATCGGCTGCGGGCTGATGGGAGGCTCCTTCGCGCTGGCGCTCAAGAAGGCCGGGCTGGTCAAGCGCGTGGTGGGCTACAGCAAGTCCCCCTCCACCACCGACCGGGCCCGGCAGCTGGGAGTAATCGACGTCGAGGCACCCTCCGCCCTGCTGGCGGCCGCCGGCGCCGACATCGTTCTGCTGGCCGTGCCCGTGGCCGCGACGGAAGACACGCTCAAGGCGATCAAGCACCTGGTCACGCCGCAGATGCTGGTGATGGACGTGGGCTCCACCAAGACCGACGTGGTGCATGCGGCACGCCAGGCGCTGCGCGACCGGGTCGGCTCCTTCGTGCCGGCACACCCCGTCACGGGACGCGAAGTCTCGGGCGTCGAATTTGCCGATGCGGAGCTCTACCACGGACGGCAGGTCATCCTGACGCCGACGGAGCGCACTCTGTCCGCTCAACTGCAAAAGGCCGAGAGCGTGTGGACCGCGCTGGGCTGCCGCGTGCAGAGCATGTCGCCCGAATCGCACGACACCGCCTTCGCCGCCATCAGCCACCTGCCCCACATGCTGGCCTTCGCCATGATGAACGGCATCACGGCCCAGCCCGAAGGCGAGACCTTCCTCTCGGTCGCCGGCCCGGGCTTTCGCGACTTCACCCGCATAGCCGCAGGCGACGCCAAGATGTGGCGCGACATCCTGCTGGCCAACCGCGACGAGCTGCTGGCTCAGTCGGCCCACTTCCGCCAGGCTCTGACCGACTTCGAGCAGGCCGTGCAGCAAGGCGACGGCCAGGCCATCGAAAACCTCATCACCCTGGCCAGCGAAACCCGCGCCCACTGGCGCATGGGCGCGCAGCGTACGCACAAGACCATCTCCTGATGTACACCACCGCCTTTCTTGATCTCCCTCCTCTCGCCACGGCGGCCGGCAGCGTGCAGTTGCCCGGCTCCAAGAGCATTTCCAACCGCGTGCTGCTGCTGGCGGCACTGAGCGAAGGCACGACCGAGGTCCACGACCTGCTGGCCTCCGACGACACCCGCGTCATGCTGGACGGCCTGCGCCAGATCGGCTGCGGCGTGGAGCAGACAGGCAGCACGGTGCGCATCACCGGCCTGGGCGAGCGAGCGCCGCAGTCGCCCCAAAAGCTCTTTTTGGGCAATGCCGGCACCGCCATGCGCCCACTGACTGCGGCGCTGGCGCTGCTGGGCGGCGAATTCGAGCTCTCCGGCGTGCCGCGCATGCACGAGCGCCCCATCGGCGATCTGGTCGCCGCGCTGCGCCAGCTCGGCTGCCTCATCGACTACCTCGGCAACGACGGCTTTCCGCCGCTGCGCATCGCCCACGCGGACGGCGTGCCAGCCCTGGCGCTGGACCAGCCCATCCAGGTGCGCGGCGACGTCTCCAGCCAGTTCCTGACCGCGCTGCTCATGGCTCTACCCCTGGTGGCGCGCACGCAGGACGTGGTGGTCGACGTGGTGGGCGAGCTCATCTCGCGCCCTTACATCCACATCACGCTGGAGCTGCTGGCACGCTTCGGCATCGCCGTGCGGCACGACCAGTGGCAGCGCTTCACCATCCCCGCCGGTAGCAGGTACCGCTCGCCGGGCAGCATCCACGTCGAGGCGGATGCTTCCTCCGCCAGCTATTTCATCGCGCTGGGCGCGCTCGCGGCGGGCGTTGACGGCGCCGAAGGCCTGCAGGTGCTGGGCGTGGGCCGGGATTCGATCCAGGGCGACATCCGCTTCGTCGAAGCCGCCCAGGCCATGGGCGCAGAGGTCGAAAGCGGCCCCAACTGGCTGCGCATCCGCCGCGGCGCCTGGCCGCTCAAGGCCATCGACCTGGACTGCAACCACATCCCCGACGCCGCCATGACGCTGGCCGTGATGGCGCTCTATGCCGACGGCACCACCACGCTGCGCAACATCGCCAGCTGGCGCGTGAAGGAAACCGACCGCATCGCCGCCATGGCCACCGAGCTGCGCAAGCTGGGCGCCACGGTCGAAGAAGGCGCGGACTTCATCCGCGTGACGCCGCTCGCCGTACCAGCCGACTGGCGCGCCGCCAGCATCCACACCTACGACGACCACCGCGTGGCGATGTGCTTCTCGCTCGCGGCATTCAACCCGGCGGGGCTGCCCGTGCGCATCCTCGATCCGCAGTGCGTCGCCAAGACCTTCCCGGATTATTTCGAGGCCCTGTTCTCGGTCGCCCAGACGCCCACCCCCCGCATTCCGGTGATCTGCATCGACGGCCCCACGGCATCGGGCAAGGGCACCGTGGCCGCCGCCGTGGCCGAACGCCTGGGCTACCGCTTCCTCGATTCGGGCGCGATGTACCGCATCACCGCCCTGGCCGCCACGCGGGCGGGCCTGCGGATCGATGCCGAGCACGAAGCACACATCGCCGCCCTGGCCCGCGCGCTGCCCGTGCGCTTCGAGGCCGGCCGCATCTGGCTGGGCGAAGCCGACGTGACCGATGCCATCCGCACCGAAGAGGCCGGAATGGACGCCTCGCGCGTGTCCGCCCTGCCCCAGGTGCGCGAGGCGCTGGTGGAGCTGCAGCACAGCTTCCAGCGCCTGCCGGGCCTGGTCGCCGACGGCCGCGACATGGGCACGGTGATCTTTCCCGAGGCGCCGCTCAAGGTCTATCTGACGGCCAGCGCCGCCTGCCGCGCCGAACGCCGCCATAAACAATTGATTTCAAAGGGAATTTCGGCTAACATAGACGACCTTCGCGCCGACTTGGAGGCGCGCGATGCCCGGGACAGTTCCCGCAGCGTCGCGCCACTCAAGCCCGCGCAGGATGCCCTGGTGCTGGACAACTCCCTGCTGACGATCGACGAGGCCGTCGAGCAGGTGGTCGCTTGGTGGCAGGAGCGCCAGCCCTTTTCTGCACCGCAGCACTGAGGCCGGCACCCGCAGGGTCTCGTCGCCCTGCACCGAGGCCCACCAAGCCGGCGTCGCGCAATACGCGCCCGGCCCCCGTGGTTTTCAACCTAACCGCGGCTCCCCAGCCGCAAAACCTCCGCAGGCAGTCTTAGAAACGGTGGCAATGGTGCTCCCGGAAACCTGTTTGCGGCTCTAGGAAATACATGTCTGAATCTTTTGCCGCCCTTTTTGAAGAGTCGTTGTCGCGCACCGAAATGCGCCCCGGCGAAGTCATCACCGCGGAAGTCGTGCGCGTCGAGCACAACTTCGTCGTGGTGAACGCAGGCCTCAAGTCCGAAGCCTACGTGCCGCTGGAAGAGTTCAAGAACGACAAGGGCGAAGTGGAAGTCCAGGTCGGCGACTTCGTCTCCGTGGCCATCGGCTCCATCGAAAACGGCTATGGCGACACCATCCTGTCGCGTGACACCGCCAAGCGCCTGGCCTCCTGGCTGGCGCTGGAAAAGGCCCTGGAATCCGGCGAATTCGTCACCGGCACGACCAGCGGCAAGGTCAAGGGCGGCCTGACGGTGCTGGTCAACGGCATCCGCGCCTTCCTGCCCGGCTCCCTGATCGACACCCGTCCGATCAAGGATCTGACCCCCTACGAGAACAAGACCCTGGAATTCAAGGTCATCAAGCTCGACCGCAAGCGCAACAACGTGGTGCTGAGCCGCCGCGCCGTGGTGGAAGCCTCCATGGGCGAAGAGCGCGCCAAGCTGATGGAAACCCTCAAGGAAGGCTCCATCGTCCAAGGCGTGGTCAAGAACATCACCGAATACGGTGCGTTCGTCGACCTGGGCGGCATCGACGGCCTGCTGCACATCACCGACATGGCATGGCGCCGCGTGCGTCACCCCTCCGAAGTGGTGACGGCTGGCCAGGAAATCACGGCCAAGATCCTGAAGTTCGACACCGAGAAGAACCGTGTCTCGCTGGGTCTGAAGCAAATGGGCGACGACCCCTGGATGGGCGTCTCGCGCCGCTACCCCCAAGGCACCCGCCTGTTCGGCAAGGTCACGAACATTGCCGACTACGGCGCGTTCGTGGAACTGGAACCCGGCATCGAAGGCCTGGTCCACGTGTCCGAAATGGACTGGACGAACAAGAACATCGCTCCTTCCAAGCTCGTGTCGCTGGGTGACGAAGTCGAAGTCATGGTCCTCGAGATCGACGAAGACAAGCGCCGTATCAGCCTGGGCATGAAGCAGTGCAAGGCCAACCCGTGGCAAGAGTTCGCCCAGAACACCAAGCGCGGCGACCGCGTGAAGGGTCCGATCAAGTCGATCACCGACTTCGGCGTGTTCGTGGGTCTGGCTGCCGGCATCGACGGCCTGGTGCACCTGTCCGACCTGTCGTGGAACGAGCCCGGCGAAGCCGCCGTGCGCAACTACAAGAAGGGCCAGGAAGTCGAAGCCATCGTGCTGGCCGTGGACGTGGACCGCGAACGCATCTCCCTGGGCATCAAGCAGCTCGACGGCGACCCGTTCACGACCTTCGTGACCGTGAACGACAAGGGCCAGACGGTGACCGGCAAGGTCAAGACCGTCGATGCCCGCGGCGCTGAAATCGACCTGGGCGAAGACATCGTCGGCTACCTGCGCGCTTCGGAAATCTCCCGCGACCGCGTGGAAGATGCCCGCAACGTGCTGAAGGAAGGCGACGAAGTCACGGCCGTGGTGGTGAACGTGGATCGCAAGACCCGCAACATCCAGCTGTCGATCAAGCAAAAGGACATGGCCGACGAGCAAGGCGCCATGGCCAGCCTGTCGCAGCAATCGAGCCGCGAAAGCGCCGGCACGACCAGCCTGGGCGCCCTGCTGCGCGCCAAGCTGGACAACAACTCCGACAAGTAAGCCGGAGCAGCCTCACTAGCAGGCTCAAACCCGCCGGCGCTGAGCGTCGGCGGGCCGCAGCGGGCGCCTTGGGCGCCCGTATTTTTTGGCAGCCCCTGCACTGCCTCCGGTTCTGCAAAGAAGCCCTCCATTCCCATGACCCGATCTGACCTCGTCGAAGAACTGGCCGCACGATTCGGCCAGCTCACCCAGCGCGATGCCGAACATGCCGTCAAGACCATCCTGGACGCCGTGGGCGATGCCCTGGTGCGCGGCCACCGCATCGAGATCCGCGGGTTCGGCAGCTTTTCGGTGAATCGCCGCCCGCCCCGCATGGGCCGCAATCCGCGCAGCGGCGAGGCCGTCGCCATCCCCGAAAAGCGCGTGCCGCACTTCAAGCCGGGCAAGGCCCTGCGTGAAGCGGTCGACCAACGCACCGCCGAGCTGAAAGACGCTGCCGGCAGCTGATCAAGACGCTATCAAACATATAGCGCACTGCGTAGGTAGAACAAGCGCTGAAGGCCTTAAAGCCCTTGCGCCGCAGGCACTCCTGGCCCCGGGGCCGCGCAGTTCAGCAGGGCAACCCCTTCGAGGGTGCTGACCGTAGAATGCCCCCTCCACCGGGGAGACACATGAAATACCTTCTGTGGCTGCTCAAGGCAGCCATTTTTTTTACGCTCTTCGCCTTCGCGCTGAACAACCAGCAGGACGCCACTGTGCATTTCTTCTTCGGCACGCAGTGGCGCGCACCGATGGTGCTGTTGGTGCTGACGGCCTTTGCGGCGGGCCTGGTGATGGGCGTTCTCGGCATGGTGCCGCGCTGGTGGAAGCACCGCAGCGCTGCACGCAAGGCAGTGGCCGCGCATCCTGCGGCGCCCGCCGCAGCCTCCACAGGGGCTGAAGGCTCCACTACACCACCGGCGGCCGGCACCTACGCGCCCGCATCCCCTCTGACAACGCCACAACCCCCGTTCCATGGAATTTGATCTCAGCTGGATATTGCTCGGCTTTCCGCTCGCCTTCGGGTTGGGCTGGCTTGCATCGCGCTTTGACCTGCGCCAGCTGCGCGAAGAGAACCGCCGCGCGCCCAAGGCGTACTTCAAGGGTTTGAACTACCTGCTCAACGAGCAGCAGGACCAAGCCATCGACGCCTTCATCGAGGCTGTCCAGAATGACCCCGACACCTCGGAGCTGCATTTCGCGCTGGGCAACCTCTTCCGGCGCCGAGGCGAATACAACCGCGCAGTGCGGGTGCATGAACACCTGCTCTCGCGCGGCGACCTGAGCCGGGCCGACCGCGAGCGCGCCCAGCATGCGCTGGCGCTGGACTTCCTCAAAGCCGGCCTGCTCGATCGCGCAGAGGATGCCTTGCGGCGCCTCGAAGGTACGCCGTTCGAGAACCAGGCACGGCTGGCCCTGCTGGCGATCTACGAGCGCTCGCGCGACTGGCCGCAGGCCGCCGCCATCGCCAGCAAGATGCAAGGCTTGCATCAGGGAGATTTCGGCCCACGCCAAGCGCATTACCTGTGCGAACAAGCCCTGGCGCATGCAGCCCAGGGCGATCTGGCCGCCGCGCAGCGACAGCTGGAAGAGGCGATCGCCGCCGCGCCTGCAGCTCCCCGCGCCCGCATCGAACTGGCTCGGCTGCTGCAGCGCCGGGGTGATGCCGCGGGTGCGCTGGCCACGCTGCTGCGATTGGCGGAAGACGCCCCCATCGCCCTGCCTCTGGCGGCGGCACTGCTGGTGGAACTGGCCGGCGCCACCGGCCGCACGGACGAAGTGCGCGCCCTGCTGCTGCGCCACTACGAGCAAAGCCATTCGCTCGACCTGCTCGAAGGCATCGTGGCGCTGGACACGGCCTCCGCAGGCTCGCACGGCCCTGCCCGCGAATGGTATGTGCGCCACCTCGAAGCCGAACCCTCCCTGGTCGCCGCCGCAAAGTGGCTGGCGAACGAGCATTTCGACCATGAGGAATTCCACCCGCAGGTGCAGCGCGCGCTCGACGCCGCCACCAAGCCACTCACGCGCTACCGTTGCGCGGCCTGCGGCTTCGAGGCTCGCCAGCACTTCTGGCAGTGCCCGGGTTGCCAGAGCTGGGACAGCTACCCAGCCCGCCGGGTGGAAGAGCTGTAAACCCGCGATGGCCGCATCAAGACGCCTGACCGCCTGAACCCAACGAACCCAGGAAGGCCACCATGCACCCCAAGAAGTTTGCCATGACGGTCCTCTGGTCCTGGGGGGTCGCAGTCCACGGGGCCGCGCCGGTGGAGGTCAACCTCGCTACCGAGGCGCAGCTCGACAGCGTCCGGGGTGTCGGGCCGGCCACCACTGCACGAATCCTGGCTGCACGCAGCAGCGCGGCCTTCAAGGACTGGGACGACCTTATCGCGCGCGTGCCAGGCATCGGCACGGGCACGGCCAAGAAGCTCTCGGCAGAAGGCCTGATGGTCAACGGCGAAGGTTTTGCAGGCGTTCGGCCCACATCAGGCCAGGCTCCACAACCCCGGTCCGAGCCGGCAACGGGCGGCTCCGGCCCGCACGCCCCCGCACCTTAGGCGGGAGCCGGATGCGCTTCAGTGCGAGGGCTGAAGAGCCCCAGGCAACACCTCGCCAACCCACGGCCAATGGCCGTCTACAGCTAAGGTTTTCATAGCGGCCCGAGAGGCGTGCCCGTAGAATGAAACGCACATGCCACTGATCCTCCTCGTCCTTCTGCCATTCGTGGGCAGCGTGCTGGCCGCCCTGCTGCCCGCCAATGCCCGCAATGCCGAATCGACGCTCGCCGGTGTGATCGCGGTGGTCTGCACGGCGCAGGTGGCGCTGTGCTTTCCCGAGGTGGCCGCAGGCGGGGTGCTGCGGCAGGAGATCGCCTGGCTGCCCTCGCTGGGGCTGAACCTGGTCATCCGCATGGATGGGTTCGCCTGGATGTTCTGCATCCTGGTGCTGGGCATCGGCTCGCTGGTGGTGCTCTATGCGCGCTACTACATGTCGGCGGCCGACCCGGTGCCGCGCTTTTTCTCGTTCTTCATGGCCTTCATGGGCGCCATGACCGGGGTCGTGCTCTCCGGCAACATCATCCAGCTCGCCTTCTTCTGGGAGCTGACGAGCCTGTTCTCTTTCCTGCTGATCGGCTACTGGCACCACCGCAAGGACGCCCGCCGCGGCGCGCGCATGGCGCTCACCGTGACCGGCACCGGCGGCCTGTGCATGCTCGCCGGCATGCTGGTGATCGGCCACATCGTGGGCAGCTACGACCTGGATCACGTGCTGGCCGCCGCCGAGCAGGTGCGCCACCATCCGCTCTACCTTGCGGCCCTGGTGCTGGTGCTGCTGGGCGCGCTGACCAAGAGCGCGCAGTTCCCGTTCCACTTCTGGCTGCCCCACGCCATGGCCGCACCGACGCCGGTGTCGGCCTATCTGCATTCGGCGACGATGGTGAAGGCGGGCGTCTTCCTGCTGGCGCGCTTGTGGCCGGTGCTGGGTGACACCGAGCCCTGGTTCTGGCTGGTGGGCGGTGCCGGCATGTGCACACTGCTGGTAGGCGGCTACGCGGCCATGTTCCAGCACGACCTCAAAGGCCTGCTGGCCTACTCCACCATCTCGCACCTGGGCCTCATCACGCTGCTGTTGGGGCTCAACAGCCCGCTGGCGGCGGTGGCCGCCGTCTTCCACATCATGAACCACGCGACCTTCAAGGCCTCGCTCTTCATGGCGGCGGGCATCGTGGACCACGAATCGGGCACGCGCGACATCCGCCGGCTCTCGGGCCTGCGCACCATGATGCCGGTGACGGCCACGCTGGCGATGGTGGCCAGCGCGTCCATGGCCGGCGTGCCGCTGCTCAATGGTTTCCTGTCCAAGGAAATGTTCTTCGCAGAAACCGTCTATATCACGGCCACGCCTTTCATTTCCATGGCGCTGCCCATTGCGGCCACCATCGCCGGTGTGTTCAGCGTGGCCTATTCACTGCGCTTCATCGTCGACGTGTTCTGGGGCCCGCGCGCCACCGACCTGCCCCGCGAGCCGCACGAGCCGCCGCACTGGATGCGCGTGCCGGTGGAGCTGCTGGTGCTGGCCTGCCTGGTCGTGGGCATCTTCCCCTCGTGGTCAGTCGGCAAATACCTCGCCGCTGCAGCGCTGCCGGTGGTGGGTGGCGAGCTGCCCGAATACAGCCTGGCCATCTGGCACGGCTTCAACACGCCGCTGGTGATGAGCATCATCGCCATGGCGGGCGGCATCGCGCTCTACCTGCTGCTGCGCTGGCAACGCAAGGCCGGCCACGTGGATGCGCCGCCGCTCATGCACCGCATCAGCGGCCAGCGGATCTTCGAGGGCGCGATGGCCCTGCTCACGCAGGCAGGCCGCGCAGGCCGCCAGCTCCTCTCCACCCAGCGGCTGCAGTGGCAGATGCTCTGGCTGGTGCTGGCCTCGCTCGCGGCCGGCGCCATGCCGCTTTGGACGCAGGGGCTGCAGCTGGGCGACCGGGGCACGCTGGCGCTCTCGCCCACCTTCGTGCTGCTTTGGATACTGGGCGGCATCTGCGCGGTTACCGCCGCGTGGCAGGCCAAGTACCACCGGCTGGCCGCGCTCACGCTGCTGGGCGCAACCGGGTTGTGCGTCTGCATCAGTTTCCTCTGGTTCTCTGCGCCCGATCTGGCGTTGACGCAGCTGGTGGTCGAGATCGTGACCACCGTGCTGGTGCTGCTGGGCCTGCGCTGGCTGCCCCGGCGCGACGAAAGCCTGCGCGGTGCCGGCGTAAGCCAGGCCGCGGCGCGTGCGCGGCGCCTGCGCGATCTTCTGATCGCCCTGGCGGCGGGCGGTGGCATGGCCTGGCTGGCGTTCGCCATGATGAGCCGGCCGTTCGCCGACAGCACATCGACCTTCTTCCTCGAACGCGCGCTGACCGAAGGCGGCGGCACCAACGTGGTCAACGTGGTGCTGGTGGACTTCCGCGGCTTCGACACCTTCGGCGAGATCGTGGTGCTGGGCATCGTCGCGCTCACCGTGTATGCGCTGCTGCGCCGCTTCCGCCCCGCGCGCGAGACCATGGACCTGCCCGAGCAGCAGCGCCTGCTGCCGGCCGACCTGCAGACCGACCTGCTGAACCCGCGCAACGCCTCCGACACGGCCATCGGCTACCTGATGGTGCCCGCCGTGCTGGTGCGGCTGCTGCTGCCCTTCGCGCTGCTGGTGTCGTTCTACCTCTTCATGCGCGGCCACAACCAGCCAGGCGGCGGTTTCGTGGCGGGGCTGGTGCTGTCGGTGGCGCTGCTGCTGCAGTACATCATCTCGGGCACCGAATGGGTGGAAGCGCACCTGCCGCTCTATCCGCGCCGCTGGATCGGCGTGGGCCTGCTCTTCGCGCTGGCCACCGGAGCGGGCGCGGTGGTGCTGGGCTACCCCTTCCTCACCAGCCACACGGCGCACTTCACGCTGCCGGTGATCGGCGAGATCGACGTCGCCAGCGCGCTCTTCTTCGATGTCGGCGTGTTCGCCATCGTCGTCGGCTCTACCCTGCTGATGCTCACGGCCATCGCCCACCAGTCCGTGCGCGGCCACCGCTACCACGCGCGCCTGATGGAAGAGGCCGCCGAAGCCGCCGGAGGCGCTGAAGCCCCCGCCACGGAACCCGCCCCCAACCCACCCACCGCAGGAGGCCGCTGATGGAAATCGTTCTCGCCATCGCCATCGGCGTGCTCACCGGCTCGGGCGTCTGGCTGCTGCTGCGCCCACGGACCTTCCAGGTCATCATGGGCCTGTCGCTGCTGTCGTACGCGGTCAACCTGTTCATCTTCAGCATGGGCCGGCTGGGCCTGGCCGTTGACAAGGAGCCGGTGCTGATCGCCGGCGTGCCGCAGGATCTGCAGCACTACGCAGACCCCATGCCCCAGGCCCTGGTGCTCACGGCCATCGTCATCGGCTTCGCCATGACGGCGCTCTTCCTGGTCGTGCTGCTGGCCTCCCGCGGCATCGCCGGCACCGACCATGTGGACGGCGACCGCGCCAAAGACCTGCAGGAGATGCCATGACCGCCTGGGCATCCTTCATCTCCTCGCTGATGCCGCATCTGATGCTGGCGCCCATCATGCTGCCGCTGCTCACGGGCGCGCTGATGCTGCTGCTGCGCGAGGAGCGCCAGCGGCTCAAGCTCGGCGTGAACATGGCCTCCACGCTGCTGGGCCTGATCATCGCCATCGCCCTCATGCAGTGGACGCACAAGGCCGGAGCCCCCGCGTCGATGGGCGTCTATCTGCCGGGCAACTGGCCCGCGCCCTTCGGCATCGTGCTGGTGCTGGACCGCCTCTCGGCCCTGATGCTGGTGCTGACCAGCGGCATCGCGCTGTGCTCCATCGTCTTCGCCGCATCGCGCTGGCACCGGGCGGGCGTGCACTACCACCCGCTGTTCCAGTTCCAGCTGATGGGGCTGGCGGGCGCCTTCCTCACGGCCGACCTGTTCAACCTGTTCGTTTTCTTCGAGATCATGCTCGCCGCCTCCTACGGGCTGGTGCTGCACGGCTCGGGCCGCACGCGCATCCAGTCGGGCCTGCACTACATCGCCATCAACCTCGCGGCCTCGTCGCTCTTTCTCATCGGCGCCTCGATGCTCTACGGGATCACCGGCACGCTGAACATGGCCGACCTGGCGCGCAGCATTCCGCAGGTGGCCGCGGCCGACCGGGGCCTGCTGCATGCGGCAGCCGGCATCCTGGCCACGGCCTTCCTCATCAAGGCCGCCGTCTGGCCGCTCAACTTCTGGCTCGTTCCGGCCTACAGAGCGGCCACGGCGCCGGTGGGCGCGCTCTTCGCGCTCATGACCAAGGTGGGCGTCTATACCTTGCTGCGCCTCTGGACGCTGATGTTCAGCAGCGAGGCCGGGCCCTCGGCCCTCTTCGGCAGCCTCTGGCTCATCGGCGCTGGCATGGTCACCATGGCGTTCGCGGCCATCGGCATGCTGGGCTCGCAGCGGCTTGCGAATCTGGCGGGGTATGCGGCCATCCTCTCCTCGGGCACGCTGCTGGCGGCGGCCGGGTTCGGGCAGAACGTGCTCACTGCCGGGCTGCTCTACTACCTGCCCAGCTCCACGCTGGCCATAAGCGCCCTGTTCCTGCTGGCCGACCTGATCGACCGCTGGCGCAACGACGGCGCCTCGCTCGCACCCTACGAAACCGACGGCGACGCGCCCTTCCTCAACGCCCAGCTGATGCCCACCACCGGCATCAACCTGGACGAAGACGAAGTCGCACTCATCGGCCGCGCCATCCCGGCCGCCGCCGCCTTCCTGGGGCTGGCCTTCCTCACCTGCACGCTGGTGGTCGCCGGGCTGCCGCCGCTCTCGGGTTTCGTCGGCAAGTTCGCCATGCTGACCGCCCTGCTCAATCCGCTGGGCCTGGGCTCGTCGGCCGGCAACCAGCCGGGCCTGCCGGGCTGGACGCTGGTGGCCCTGCTGATCGCCACCGGGCTGATCGCGCTGATCGCGCTCACGCGGGCCGGCATCCGCCACTTCTGGGCCAGCCACGACCGGCCCACGCCGCAGCTGCGCGTGGCCGAGGGCCTGCCCATCGCCGTGCTGCTGGCCGCCTGCGTGGTGCTCACGGTGCGTGCGGAGAGCGTGATGCGCTACATGCAGGCCACGGCCAACGTGCTGCATGCCCCATCGACCTATGTGCGTGCGGTGATGTCGGCACGCCCCGTGCCCGGTCCCGCTTCGAGCGGCGTTCCATCCGAAAGCGCCGCCGCCCAGGGCATTTCCGGAGGCACGCCATGAGCCTGCTGCGCCGTATCTTTCCTGCGCCCTTGCTGTCGGCGGTGCTCTTCGCCACCTGGCTGCTGCTCAACGGCTCGCTCGGCGCCGGGCAGCTGGTGCTGGCCACGCTAGTGGCCGTCGTCATTCCGGTGCTGACGCGCGGGCTGCGGCCGCTGCCCGTGCGGGTGCGCAAGCCCGGCACAGTGCTGAGGCTGGCAGCTACGGTGGTCGCGGACACCGCCGCGTCCAACTGGGCTGTGGTGCGTTTCCTGGCCGTTCCGTCGCTGCGCCGGCATCCGTCCTGCTTCGTGCACATCCCGCTGGACCTGCGCGATCCCAATGCGCTCGCCGTGCTGGCGGTAATCGTCTGCATCACGCCCGGCACGACGTGGGCCGAGCTGTCGCTGGACCGCTCGGTGCTGCTGCTGCATGCGCTGGAGGTCGGCGATCCGCAAGAACTCATCGACCACATCAAACAGCGCTACGAACGCCCGCTGATGGAGATCTTCGAATGAACAGCCCGGTGCTCTCGTGGGCTCTGCCCATCGCCCTCTTCCTCCTGGCGCTGGCGATGGCCTGCAGCCTGATCCGCGTGCTGCGCGGCCCCTCGGCGCAAGACCGCGTGCTGGCGCTGGACTGCACCTATCTCAACGGCATGCTCGTCATGCTGGTACTGGGCATCTACTACGACAGCACCAACTACTTCGAGGCCGCGCTGCTGATCGCCCTGCTGGGCTTCGCCAGCTCCACGGCCATGGCCAAGTTCCTGCTGCGCGGGGAGGTGATCGAATGACAGAAAGCACGCTCCCGCTCTGGGCCGAGATCGCCATCGCCGCCCTGGTGCTGGCGGGCTCGCTGATCGCGCTCCTGGGCTCGCTGGGCCTGTTGCGGTTGAAGACGTATTTCGAGCGTGTCCACGCGCCCTCCGTCATCGCCACCATGGGCTGCTGGTGCATCATGTACGGCACGATCCTTTATTTCTCGCTGAAGAGCGGTGGTCTGGCCATCCACGCGCTGCTGATCGCGCTCTTCATCGCCATCACCGTGCCGGTGACCAACATCTTCCTGATGCGAGCGGCGCTCTTTCGTGCCCGCCGTGCAGGCAAGGACGTGCCTGGCAGCCTGAGCCGGAGCACGCACGGCGGCGAGCGCGACTCCTAATACCCGCACACCGCAAGCCACCGCACCGCTTCAGAAAAAATAGCACACCGCGCAGGCAGGACGCCCGCCGCGCGCCTATCGGAGCCTGATCCATGCCCAGCCCCACCGCCACCGAACGACCTGCCGAAGACCGGCTGCTGGTCGACGCAACCGTGCCGCGCACGTTGGCCATCTGGGTGGAGCGCTTCCGCCGCCCAGAATGGGCCGGCACGCATGTGCAGGGCTGGCTGTTCGAAGACGCGGCGGCGCGCCGCGCTGCCGAGCAGACCCTGGCCCGCGCCGGCGTGCAGGCTTGCTTTCACAGCGCCTACAAGCCGCTGCTGCACCACTTCCTGGAAGCACTGGACGTCGGGCGGATCGCCCAGGCCGTGGTGCGCTACCCCAACGCCGCGCCGGCTTCGGAACGGCGCTTCCTGATGGAGGCCTACCCGCTCGCCGGCCTGCTGCCCGAAGGCGCCCTGCGGTTCGAACCACTCGCCACGGCCTGTGGCGAAGACCTCGCCGCGCTGCATTACGAGGTCGAGGCCACGCTCGAGGACGGCAGCCTGCACCGCGCAAGCGTCTTCGCGCCCAACCGGCGACATACCGACGGGATAGGCCAGCTGCAGCTCTCGCCCACTGGCTGGCTGCGCGTGGGCAGCACGCCCGGCGCTGCCGACCGGCTGGACGCGCCCCAGGCCACCGACTATGAACAGCTCTTCGGCCTGGCCCTGCACAGCGTGCAGGCGCAGCCCTGGGGCCACGAGGAG
Organism: Paracidovorax sp.; assembly: GCF_057642795.1. NCBI lineage: Bacteria > Pseudomonadati > Pseudomonadota > Betaproteobacteria > Burkholderiales > Comamonadaceae > Paracidovorax > Paracidovorax sp. Next base: position 449,581 of record NZ_JBXYZY010000001.1, on the reverse strand, counting down.
CCGTATTTCGAGCGCCTTCAGATCCGCATCGACACACCCGGCCTGGAATACGCCCTGCCCGTGGGCGACGAACGGGTCAGCACGCACGAGGCACTGCATGAAGACCTCTACTTCTCGCTGCTCGAATGGTTCCAGCAGCACTCCGGCCGGCCGATGGGTGACCGCTGCCTGCAGCCCGGCCAGGTGGTTCCCGATGTGCGGCCGCTGGCGGCCGGCGCCGCGCCTCGCCTGCGCATCGAACTTCAGCGCTTCGACGTGGCAGCGCAAGACGGCGCCGCCTGGTCCGATGCCGATGCGCCCGGCCTGCCCCTGCACGCACTGAAGCAGGCCATCGCACCGGGCCGCATCGCCCAGCAACTGGACTCACTCACCCGGCCCGGCGTGCAGCGGCTGTGCGCCACATCGCGCCAGGGCCGCACCGTGCAGGGCCTCTACCAGCCGGGCAGCGGCGCGCCCGTGCTCATCAGCGCCGGCCAGCACGCGAACGAGACCTCGGGCGTGGTCGGCGCGCTGCGCGCCGCCCAGGCGCTGCAAAGCCAGCCCGGCGCGCACTTCGCGCTGATCGCCCTGGAGAACCCCGATGGCTACGCCCTGCACCGCGAGCTGGGCGCACAGCACCCGCACCACATGCACCATGCCGCGCGCTACAGCGCCCTGGGCGACGACATCGAATACCGCACCCCGCCCCTGCCGCTGCACGAGCGCGCAGCACGCGAAGAGGCGCTGGCGCTCTCCGGCGCTGGCCTGCACGTCAACCTGCACGGCTACCCAGCGCATGAATGGACGCGCCCGCTCACCGGCTATGTGCCCCGCGGCTTCGAGCCCTGGATGCTGCCCAAGGGCTTCTTCCTGATCGTGCGGCACCAGGCCGACCACGGAGACCGTGCAATGGCGCTCATCCAGTCGGTGACCGCAGCGTTGCGAGAGGTGCCAGGCCTCGTCGAATTCAATGCCCGCCAGATTGCGCTCTACGAGCGACATGCCGGCCCCATTCCGTTCGAGACGCTGCACGGTTTTCCCTACATCGTCACCGAACGGGCACACGACGCCGCCGTCACACTCATCACCGAGTTCCCCGACGAGACCGTGCATGGCGAGTCCTTCCGATTCGCGCACACCGTGCAAATGCATGCCACGCTGGCGGCCGTGGCCGCATGGCAACGCATTGCTGCCGGCCACGCGCACTGAAGCGGCGGGCACAGAAGACCACTAGCATTGCCGGTCATGCTTGCCGTTCTTTCCATCTCCATCGGTGCCAGCCTGGGCGCACTGCTGCGCTGGCAGCTGGGCCTGTGGCTCAGCACCGGCAGCTCGCTGATCCCGTGGGGCACGCTGGCCGCCAATCTCATCGGGGGCTACCTGATCGGCGTGTGCGTGGGGGCTTTCCAGCAGCTGCCGCAGCTCGATCCCGCCTGGCGTCTGGCGCTCGTCACCGGCTTCCTCGGCGGGCTCACCACCTTCTCCAGCTTCTCGGCCGAAGTCGTGGGCATGCTGATGCAGGAGCGTTGGCTGCTGGCCGGCGGCACGGCGCTGGTCCACGTGTGCGGCTCCCTGCTGATGACCTGGGTGGGCCTGCAGACCGTTGCACTGCTCTGGCCCGCACTGCGGGGCTGAGGCGCCCCGGCAGGGTTACTATCACTTCCGTAGCTGCATGCGCACAGTGCGCGGGCGCTATTGCCGGATTTGCCCCTCATCACTTTTCCCGTTTCGCCATGGAAGCCACCAACGACCTGAACGACAGCCGCCTGGCCAACGCCTGGGCCGAGCTGCAGAACCACGCCATCAGCGGCAACCCGCTGCATGCCGACGCCTACCGGCTCGCGTTCGCGGATCCCGAGTTCCTGCTGCGGCGGGAAACGCGCGGCATCCGCTTCCAGCTGGAAATGCTCAAGCCCGACCTGGGCCAGACTGCGCAAGGCATCGAAAACACCGTGGTGGTCTATGGCAGCGCGCGCTTTCTCGCGCCCGAGGAGGCGGCAGAGCAGCTGCAGGCCGCCGAGGCGAGCGGCGACGCAGCCCGCATCGCACGCGCCCGGCTGGCCGTGAAGAATGCCCGCTACTACGACCTGGCCCGCCAGTTCGCGCGCATCGTGGCCGAACACAGCGAGGCCCAGCCCCCGGCCGAGCGCCTCTACATCTGCACCGGCGGCGGCCCCGGCATCATGGAAGCGGCCAACCGCGGCGCGCACGAAGTGGGCGCGCTGAACGTGGGCCTGAACATCGCGCTGCCGCACGAGCAAAGCGGCAACCGCTTCATCTCGCCGTCGCTCAGCTACAAGTTCCACTATTTCGCACTGCGCAAGATGCACTTCATGATGCGCGCCAAAGCGCTGGTGGCCTTCCCCGGAGGCTTCGGCACGCTGGACGAGCTCTTCGAGGTGCTGACCCTAGTGCAGACCGGCAAGGCCAAGGCCGTGCCCATCGTGCTGTTCGGCTCCGAGTTCTGGAAGAAGCTGGTCAACTTCGATGCGCTGGTGGAGCAAGGCACCATCTCCGAAGCCGACCTGAAGCTCTTCCACTACGTTGACGAGCCCCAGCAAGCCTGGGACATCATCAAGGCCTTCTACGCGATCTGAGCCGGGGCCAAGGAACATGCAGCGCCGGCTCATCAGCTCCGGCTCCGTCTTCGAAGAGCAGATCGGCTACTCGCGCGCGGTCGCGCAGGGGCCGTTCGTCTTCGTCTCGGGCACCACGGGCTTCGACTACGCCACGATGACCATCGAAGACGGCGTCGCGGCCCAGGCCGAGCAGTGCCTGAAGAACATCGACCAGGCGCTGCACCAGGCTGGCTCCAGCCTGGCCGACGTAGTGCGGGTGACCTATGTGCTGCCCGACGGCGAAGACTTCGAGGCCTGCTGGCCAGTGCTGCAGAAGTACTTCGGCGCGGTGCGCCCGGCCGCGATGATGATCTCGGCCCGGCTGCTCGATCCACGCATGAAGATCGAGATCGAAGTCACCGCGATGAAGCAGCAGGGCTGACCGGCCCGCTCAGGGGCCGGCCGGCCCGGCGGCCTCCATGCGCCAGGCCATCCGCGCGCCCGCGCCCACCGTGGCGCCCACCACCCAGAAGAGCCCGCCCACGCCGATCAGCGCGCCGGCCGTTCCGAACAGCACCGGCATCAGCACGCTGGACGCGTTGATGGTCATCAGCCGCAGACCCAGCGCCTCGCCATGGCGGTGGTGCGGCGTGATCTGGTGCAGCATGCTCATGATCATGGGCTGCACCGAACCCAGCGAAAAGCCCAGCAGCACCGAGCAGATGCCCAGCGACAGCGCCGTGGGCAGCAGCGGATAGATGCCGAAGAGCAACGCGGACGCCACCATCGCGCCCGTCACCACCACCGCCTCGCTCAGGCGCGCGGCCAGCAGCGGCATCAGCATGCGCACCAGCGCCGCCGCGATGGCGAAGCCGCCCAGGATGGTGCCGATCACCGAGGCCGACAGACCGCGTTCATGCCCCAGCAGCGGCACGACGAAGGTGTGGACGTCCCAGCAGGACGAGAGCAGCCAGTTGACCAGCAGCAGGCGCCGAAAGCGCGGCTCGGCCAGCAGATCCCAGGCGCGGGGGCGCGGCCCGTCGGTGGACGCAGCCTCGACCGGCGGCAGCTCCACCGTGGCACGCACCCAGAACCAGGTGGCGAGCGCCAGCGCGGCCAGCAGGGCGAAGGCGGCGCGGTAGCCCGCCGTGCTGCCCGCGCCCTCCCCCACCAGCGCGCCCGCATGGTCGATCAAGAGGCCGGCGAAGAAGGGCCCCAGGAAGTTCGATGCCGCCGGCCCGATGGCCAGCCAGCTGAACACCCGGCGCAGCTGCGTGGCGTCGTGCGCGGCCCGGCCCACGTGGCGCTGCAGCGCGATCAGCGCCGCGCCCGAAGCGCCGCCGGTCATCAGCGCGGCCAGGCACAGCACCGGGAACACGGGGAACAGAAAGGCCAGCCCAGCGCCCGTGGCGGCCACCGCCACCGACCAACCCACGGGACGCTTGAGCCCGCGCCGGTCGGCATAGCGGCCGGCGGGCAGCGCCAGAAAGACCTGGGTGAGCGCGAAGAGCGCCAGCAGCAGGCCCACGGCCATCGCGCTGTAGCCCTCCCGCAGCGCGAGCAGCGGCGCGGCCAGGCGCATGCCGGCCATGCTGGCGTGGATGCAGATCTGCCCCAGGATCAGCCGCGCGAGCGCCCAGTTCACGTCACTCGCCCTCGTCCTCCAGCGACAGTCCCGTCTGCGCGGCCACGCCCGGCAGCGCGGTGCCCGCCGCCGTCGATGCCGTGGGCGCGGGCAGTTCCTGCACGTCGCGCAGCTTGCGCTGGATGGCGCGGGTGCGCACGCCCACGTCGTCGAATTTCTTGGCTGCCGCGTCGATGGACTTCTTGGCCGAATCGACGATCTCGCCGAACTTGGCGAACTCGGTCTTGACCGAGCCCAGCACGCCCCAGACCTCCGACGAGCGCTTTTCGATCGCCAGCGTCTTGAAGCCCATCTGTAGGCTGCTGAGCATGGCCGCCAGGTTGGCCGGGCCGGTGATCATCACGCGGCAGTCGTTCTGCACCGCCTCCACCAGGCCGGGGCGGCGGATCACCTCGGCGAAGAGGCCTTCGGTGGGCAGGTACAGCACGGCGAAGTCGGTGGTGTGCGGCGGCGAAACGTATTTGCTGAAGATCTTCTTGGCTTCGAGCTTGATGGAGGTCTCGAAGGCATTGCCGGCAGAGGCGATGGCAGCCTTGTCGGCCGCGTCCTGCGCGTCCAGCAGGCGCTGGTACTGCTCGACCGGGTACTTGGAGTCGATGGGCAGCCAGACGGGTTTTTCGTCCTGCCGGCCCGGCAGGCGGATCGCGAATTCGACCAGCTCGTCGCTGCCCGGCACGGCCTTGACGTTGCGCGCGAACTGGTCGGGCGTCAGCACGTTCTCGATGATGGCGCCCAGCTGCATTTCGCCCCAGGTGCCGCGCGTCTTCACGTTGGTCATCACGCGCTTCAGGTCACCCACGCTGCCGGCCAGGGTCTGCATCTCGCCCAGGCCCTTGTGCACCTGCTCCAGCCGGTCGCTGACGAGCTTGAAGGACTCACCCAGTCGCTGCTCCAGCGTGGCGTGCAGTTTTTCATCCACCGTGCGGCGCATCTCTTCGAGCTTGGCCGTGTTGTCGGCCTGGATGGCAGCGAGCCGCTCGTTGAGCGCGCCGCGCAGCGCCTCGGCGTTGTGCTGGCTGCCCTGGGCCATGGCGCCGAGCTGTTGCGAGACGGCGTCCTGCAGGACCGCGAACTGGTTGCGGATCTGCTGGCCGTTGGCGTCCAGCTGGTCCTTGAGCGCGGCGGACACGGTGCCCAGCTGCGTGTGGATATCGCCCTTGAGCGAGTCGAGCGTGCCGCGCGTGGCGGCGGTGAGTGCCTCGAAGCGCTCCTGAATGCGCTGCTCGAAGAGCTGGGTGCTTTCGGCCATGGCCTCGCGCGAACGGGCGCTGTCGGAGGCCAGCTGCTGCGCGGTCTGCGTGAGCTCGGTGCGGAAGGCGGCCAGCGTTTCCGACAGCTCCTTGCGCGCCACGGCCGCCTCGGACTGCCCCTGGGCCAGGCGCTGCTCCAGCTTGGCCTCGAAGGCGCCGAAGGCGGCCAGTAGCTCGGCGCGGCCGGTGCGCGATTCGGCCACCGCCTGCGCCAGGCGCTCATCGACCGCGCCGCGCAGGCTCTCCAGCGTGCCCTGCGTCAGTTGCGTGAAGCCGCTCAGCTGCTGGCCCACGGCGTCCAGTGCGCCGTCGTTCTTGGCCACCGACAGCTGCGTGGCCTGCACGCCGCGCTCCAGCGCCTGCAGGCGCTCCAGCCATTCCGGCGGCAGCTCCACGCGCGGGCGGCGCAGCAGCACGGCACCCACCAGCACGGCGATGAGCAGCAGCAACGCCAGGGCAAGAATCATCTCGAAGTTCATGTCTCAATAACTACAAAAAAGATAGCTGTCAGCCCTTTTAAAATAAGGGCTGACAGCTGATTTCATCCAAAAAGACAGTCAGGCGCCCCGCCCGGCGGGCGTGTTCACCGGGGTGAGCGGCCCGCGCCCGTCGAAGAAGGCGATCAGGTTGTCCGCCGCCAGGTTGGCCATGGCCAGCCGCGTGGGCACGGTGGCGCTGGCGATGTGCGGGGTCAGCACCACGTTGGGCACCTCGAGCAACGCCGGATGGACCTCGGGCTCGCCCTCGAAGACGTCGAGACCGGCGGCGGCGATGCGCTTTTCCTTCAGGGCCACAGCCAGCGCCGCGTCATCGACGATGCCGCCGCGCGCGATGTTGATCAGGTTGGCCGTAGGCTTCATCTGCGCCAGCTCCGCCGCGCCGATGGTGTGGTGCGACTGCGGCGTGTAGGGCAGCACCAGCACCAGGTGGTCGGCCGTGCGCAGCAGCTCTTCCTTGCCGACGTAGCGCGCCTTGCACTCGGCTTCCAGCTCCGGGCTCAGGCGCGAGCGGTTGTGATAGATCACGTTCATGCCGAAGCCGTGCGCGCCCCGGCGGGCGATGCCCTGGCCGATGCGCCCCATGCCCAGAATGCCCAGTGTGCTGCCGTGGATGTCGCTGCCGGCGAACAGGTCGTAGCTCCAGCGGGTCCACTGGCCGGCACGCAGGTAGTGTTCGCTCTCGGTCACGCGGCGGGCCGTGGCCATCAGCAAGGCGAAACCGAAATCGGCCGTGGTCTCGGTCAGTACGTCGGGCGTGTTGGTGCCCTGCACACCGGCAGCGGTCATGGCGTCCACGTCGAAGTTGTTGTAGCCCACGGCCATGTTGGCGGCGATCTTCAGCCGGGGTGCGGCGGCCAGCAGGCCTGCATCCACGCGCTGGCTGCCCGTGGTGAGCACGCCGTCCTTGTCCGCCAGGCGCTCGGCCAGCTCCGCGGGGGACCAGATCACGTCATCGGGGTTGGCCTCGACCTCAAAGTGCTGCGACAGGCGCTCCACCACTTCGGGAAAGATGTTGCGGGCGATGAGGATGCGGGGCTTGGACATGGCGGAAGTCATCCTTTGGAAGAGCGGGAAAGAAACAGCCGGGCCGCAGCAGGCGACCTTCTGCGCTGACGCAGCGTGCAGCGGAGGCGCTGCGTTCAGGCTGCGGAGGGAATCTCGAACACCTGCCTTAGATAGGCCAGGTATTTCTCGTCGTCGCACATGCCCTTGCCGGGTGTGTCCGACAGCTTGGCGACGGGCTGGCCATTGCAGCGCGTCATCTTGATGACGATCTGCAGCGGCACGTGCGCAGGCGGATCGCCCAGGTCGTTGGTCAGGTTGGTGCCGATGCCGAAGGCCAGCTGGCAGCGGCCCTGGAACTGGCGGTAGAGCTCGATGGTGCGCGGCACGGTGAGCGCGTCGCTGAAGATCAGCGTCTTGGTCAGCGGATCGACGCGGTTCTTGCGGTAGTGGTCCAGCAGGCGTTCGCCCCAGGCGAAGGGGTCACCGCTATCGTGCCGGGCGCCGTCGAAGAGCTTGCAGAAGTACAGGTCGAAATCGCGCAGGAAGGCCGTCATGCCATAGACATCGGAGAGCGCGATGCCCAGGTCGCCCCGGTATTCGCGCGCCCACATCTCGAAGCCGAAGATCTGGCTGTCGCGCAGGCGCGGGCCCAGGGCCTGGCAGGCCTGCAGGTATTCATGCGCCATGGTGCCCAGCGGCGTGAGGCCCAGCTTCATCGCATACAGCACGTTGCTGGTGCCGGCGAACTGACCCGGCGCCGTGCGGCCGTCGGGCTTGCGCTCGGCCGTGCCCAGGCGAGCGCAGAGTACGCGCAGCACTTCTTCGTGCCAGGCGCGACTGAAGCGCCGGCGCGTGCCGTAGTCGGCGATCTTCAGGTCCGCCAGGCCTTCGCCCTGCAACTGGGCGATCTTCGTATCCAGCCGGCGGCGGCCCTGCGGGAAGTCGGGCACCTTCTGGGTGTTGCGGAAATACACCTCGTTGACGATGGCCAGCACCGGGATCTCGAAGAGGATGGTGTGCAGCCACGGCCCCTGGATGGAGATGTCCAACTCGCCAGAAGGCTGCGGCGTGATGGTGATGTACTTCTCGTTGAGCTTGAAGAGCGCGAGGAAGTCCACGAAGTCGCTCTTGATGAACCGCAAAGACCGCAGGTAGGCCAGTTCGGCATCCTGGAAACGCAGGCTGCACAGCGACCGGATCTCGTCGCGGATCTCGTTGGCATATGGCGCAAGGGACACGCCCTGGTTCCGGCATTTGAACCGGTATTCGACCTGCGCTCCGGGGAACTGGTGCAGCACCACCTGCATCATGGTGAACTTGTAAAGGTCGGTGTCGAGCAGGCTGGTGATGATCATGTGAACGCCGCGGGAGGATTCCGCGGATCAGGCTGGCGCGCCGGGCGGCGCTTGTCTCTCACGCCATTGTGGCATCAAGGCGGCAGCCTCACCGGGCAGAGGACAACCCCTTCCGCCTGCCGCCATCACGCTGGCGGCGCCCCCACCCGCAGCGGCTGCAGCGCAGCGCGGAGTTCAAGGGGCAGCGCGCAAGGACGGCGATGCTCTCGATCGACATACACATGCACGAAGTGGCCGCAAGCCGCCGTCATCGAGGCGCCTTGCGCAAACAGGCCCACTTCGTAGCGCACGCTGCTCGTGCCGATCCGCGCCACACGGATACCCGCCTCCACCGTCTGCGGGAATGCCAGCGGCTCGAAGTAGTTGCATTGAGTCTCGATCACCAGCCCGATGGTGCCACCCTGATGAATGTTCAGCGCGCCCTGCTCGATCAGATACGCATTCACGGCCGTGTCGAACCAGCTGTAATAGACGACGTTATTGACGTGACCATAGGCATCGTTGTCCGCCCAGCGTGTTCCGATGGAACGGAAGACGGCGTAGGCGGAGCGGGGCTGCGGAACAGGGCGCGCCAACGCGCTGGGGATCTCATCTTGCTGAGGCATGGTGCCCGGCATTTTCGGCAGTTTCATCGCAGGCTGCAGACCGCTGGGTGACAACCAGGCGACACGGGCCCCGGATGCACAAATGGAGTGCGCCCTCTAAAATTGCTGCACTGCAACAAAAAGGCTTGCGGCGCTGGACGAAGTCTCTAAAATTTAACCCATGCTGCACTGCAACATGAAAAGTCAGATTGCCGCAGATGAGTTCTTCCCAACCGCTTTCAAAGCACCTTATCAGGAGATACGTCATGTCCCTCACCCCCGAACAATTGCTGGCCTCGCACAAAGCCAACCTGGAAACCCTGTTCGGCTTGACGAACAAGGCCTTTGAAGGCGTCGAAAAACTGGTCGAGCTCAACGTGACGGCATCTCGCGCGGCCCTGTCCGAAGCCGCCAGCCACACCCAGGCCATGCTGAGCGCCAAGGACGCGCAAGAACTGCTGGCCCTGCAAGCGAGCCTGTTCCAGCCCCTGGCTGAAAAGACTGCCGCCTACAGCCGCCACCTGTATGACATCGCTTCGGGCACCAGCACCGAAATCGGCAAGACTTTCGAAGCCCAGGCCAACGAAGTGCAACGCAACTTCAGCAACATGGTGGATACGGCCGCCCGCAACGCTCCTGCCGGCACCGAAACCGGCGTGGCCGTGTTCAAGAGCGCAGTTTCCGCGGCCAACACCGCCTACGAATCCGTGCAAAAGGCCGTGAAGCACGCCAGCGACGTGGCCGAAGCGAACTTCAGCGCTGTCGCCAACACTGCGACCAACGCTGCCAAGTCCGCCACGGCCAATGCCGTGCCGCGCAAGCGCTGATCCACGAGGCGCGCGGCTACCACCGTAGCGGCTCGCCTCAACAGTCGTCGCCGGACGAGCGCACACACGGCGCGCACCGGCCACACGGTTGTCTCCTTGGACTCCTCGGAAGACTGCTTCAGGAGTCCCTTGAAAGCCCGACACGTCACTTGTCGGGCTTTTTTTCTTTCCGCAGTCACTGCATCACGGCACGAGACGCACAGCGGTGTGGCTCAGTATCAATACCTTGCCGGACTTGGGCCATTGTTAAGAACCATTCGCGTTCAGACTATCATGCACGGCGTTCCAAGCTTCATTCCTGAAAGAACTTTGTCATGCAGACTGTCGCGAAATCGTTTCTCACCATGTGCCTGATGGCTGCGGCCGGCGTCGGCGCCGCACAGGAGCAAGTCGTCAACCTCTATTCGGCCCGGCACTACGCGACGGACGAAGCGCTCTACTCAGGCTTCACCAAAGCCACGGGCATCAAGGTCAACCGCGTCGATGCCGACGACGCCGGCATCATGGCGCGGCTGAAGGCCGAAGGCGCCTCCTCCCCTGCCGACGTGATCCTGCTGGTGGATGCGGCCCGGCTCTATCGCGGCGAAGCCGACGGTCTCTTCCTGCCGATCAAGTCCAAGGTGCTGGAAGACGCGATTCCCGCCAACCTGCGTGCCAAGCCCGATGCAAACGGGGGCATCCCCTGGTTCGGCCTCTCCACCAGGGCGCGGGTCATCGTCTACAACAAGGCCAAGGTCAACAAGGAGGATGTAGACACCTACGAAGAACTGGCCGACCCCAAGAACAAGGGCAAGGTCTGCATCCGCTCCGGGTCACACCCCTACAACCTGAGCCTTTTCGGGGCCGTGATGGAACACATGGGCGAACAGAAGACCGAAGCCTGGCTCCAGGGCGTGGTCACCAATCTGGCCCGCGCACCCAAGGGCGGCGACACCGACCAGATCAAGGCCGTCGCCTCGGGAGAGTGCGAGATCGCTGTCACTAACAGCTACTACCTGGCCCGCATCCTGCGCTCTGGCAAGCCCGAAGACACTGCCGTCGCCAACAAGGTCGGCGTGGTGTTTCCCAACCAGCAATCCTGGGGCACCCATCTGAACATCGCGGGCGGAGCCGTGGCGCGCCATACCCCGCATGAGGCCAATGCCATCAAGTTCCTGGAGTACCTGGCCAGCCCACAGGCCCAGAATTACTTTGCCAACGGCAACAACGAATGGCCCGCAGCCAAGGGCGTGGATCCCGCCAATCCCGCCCTCCAGGCGATGACAGACGGAAAGCCGTTCAAGAGCGAAACCATTCCGATCAGCGCAGTCGGCGCCAACACCACCAAGGTACAGCAGATGCTGGACCGGGTCGGCTTCCGCTGAGCATTGCCAACACTCCCGCCCTCCGCACAGCCCGGCTTGCCGGGCTTTTTTGCGCCTGAACAAAGAATGCCGTAGTTGAAACCTTGAGACATAATTGACGTTTACGTCAACGTCAAAAGGAGACAGCGCATGGACATCCAGGGTAAGGTATTCATCGTGACCGGTGGCGCATCAGGCCTGGGCGAAGGCACGGCGCGCATGCTGGCCGCTGCGGGCGGCACGGTCGTCATTGCGGACATGCAGTCGGACAAGGGCCAGGCCGTGGCCCAAGACATCGGCGGAAGTTTCGTGCGATGCGATGTCAGCCAGGAGGCTGACGCGCAGGCTGCAGTGGAGAAAGCCGGATCGCTAGGCAAATTCATGGGCCTGGTGAACTGCGCGGGCATCGCCCCTGCTGAGAAAACCGCGGGCAAGAACGGCGCCCATGCGCTCACCAGTTTCACCAAGACCATCTCGGTGAACCTGATAGGCAGCTTCAACATGATCCGACTGGCGGCGCAAGCCATGAGCCACAACGAACCCGAGACCACGGGCGAGCGCGGCGTGCTGATCTCTACCGCCAGCGTGGCGGCCTATGATGGTCAGATCGGCCAAGCCGCATATTCGGCGTCAAAAGGCGGCATCGTGGCAATGACATTGCCGATCGCTCGCGATCTCGCACGAAATGGCATCCGCAATATGACGATCGCACCCGGCATCTTTGGTACGCCCATGCTGTTCGGGATGCCGAAGGAAGTCCAGGACGCACTGGCCGCCGGAGTACCCTTCCCAAGCCGCCTCGGAACGCCGCAGGACTACGCCAAGCTCGTGCGCCACATCGTAGAAAACGACATGCTCAATGGCGAGGTGATTCGCCTGGATGGCGCCATCCGACTCGCTCCGCGCTGAAATCAGGAGAAGAAACAGCCGCCCCGCCAGGTGGCTGTGCAGGGGGTCAGCCTTCGAGAGCCGGGATACCCCCTCCAGGCAGGCAATCTCACCTCGAAAAAGCGCCGGCCGAGCCACCTACGGCCCGCCGCCTATGACATTCGCCGCGCCACCGACTGCAATGCCCCTGATTCCGGAGCACCAAAGAAAAAAGGTTTGCCGCTATTTTCATAGCAGCAAACCTTTTATTTTTGGCGGAGTGGACGGGACTCGAACCCGCGACCCCCGGCGTGACAGGCCGGTATTCTAACCAACTGAACTACCACTCCTGGCAGGCAGCTTTTCGCTTGGTGCTGATGCTCCAAGCCAAGTGCTACAAACTTGGCGACCCTACGGGGATTCGAACCCCGGTACTCACCGTGAAAGGGTGATGTCCTAGGCCTCTAGACGATAGGGTCAAAACCTGGGAACTAACCGTTCTCTAACAAATTTCAGTGGTGGAGGTAAACGGGATCGAACCGATGACCTCTTGCATGCCATGCAAGCGCTCTCCCAGCTGAGCTATACCCCCACTGCTTCCTGGCTTGGGCCAAGAAGCTTGAACTGGCGGAGTGGACGGGACTCGAACCCGCGACCCCCGGCGTGACAGGCCGGTATTCTAACCAACTGAACTACCACTCCTGGCAGGCAGCTTTTCGCTTGGTGCTGATGCTCCAAGCCAAGTGCTACAAACTTGGCGACCCTACGGGGATTCGAACCCCGGTACTCACCGTGAAAGGGTGATGTCCTAGGCCTCTAGACGATAGGGTCAAAACCTGGGAACTAACCGTTCTCTAACAAATTTCAGTGGTGGAGGTAAACGGGATCGAACCGATGACCTCTTGCATGCCATGCAAGCGCTCTCCCAGCTGAGCTATACCCCCACTAACTGACTCAGACTTGCAATTCAGTTAATTGCTTGTCGTCATCTGCTAAGCCTTGAATTATAGACAGGTTTTTAAGCCTTTCGCAATCTTGCTTCAATTTTTTCGCGACCCAGCAATTCCAGCACGGCATCCACCGACGGCGTATGCGCCGTGCCCACCGTCAGCACCCGCACCGGCATCGCCAGTTGGGGCATCTTCAGACCGTGTTCGGCCAGCACCGCCTTGAAGGCAGCCGCGATCGCAGCCTTGTCCCAATCGCAGGTTGCCAGAGCCGCGCGCAGGGATTCGATGGCCGGCCAGATGGCCTCGGTCACGTGCTTGGCCTTCTCCTCGGCATCGGGCGTGACGTCGGCATAGAACACCGATGCCCATTGCGCGAGCGCCAGCGTCGTGTCGCAACGATCCTTGAAGAGTGCGCAGATGCGCGGCAGTCGGCCATCGGCCAGCGCATCGGCAGCCACTCCGCGTTGCTGCAGCAAGGGAGCGATCAGCGCGGCCAGGGCGTCGTCGGACATGGCCTTCAGGTGCTGGGCGTTGACCCAGCGCAGCTTGGCTTCATCAAACTGCGCGGCGCTACGCCCCAGGTGGTCGAGGTTGAACCACTGCAGGAACTGCTCGCGGCTGAAGATCTCGTCGTCGCCATGGCTCCAGCCCAGCCGCGCGAGGTAGTTGATCATGGCCTCGGGCAGATAGCCCTCGTCGCGGTACTGCGTGACGGCCTTGGCGCCGTTGCGCTTGCTCATCTTCTCGCCCTGCTCGTTGAGCACAGTGGGCAGGTGGGCATAGACCGGCGGCTCCTTGCCCAGGGCACGGAAGATATTGATCTGGCGCGGCGTGTTGTTCACGTGGTCGTCGCCACGGATGACGTGCGTGATGGCCATATCCACGTCATCGACCACCACGCAGAAGTTGTACGTGGGCGTGCCGTCGGGCCGCGCGATAACCAGATCGTCGAGCTCGTCGTTGCTGATCTCGATGCGGCCCTTAACCTTGTCTTCCCAGACGACGGAGCCTTCCGTCGGGTTGCGGAAGCGCAGCACCGGCTTCACGCCTTCCGGCACGGGCGGCAGCATCTTGCCGGGCTCGGGTCGCCAGGTGCCGTCGTAGCGCGGCTTCTGCTTGGCCTGCATCTGGCGCTCACGCAAGGCGTCCAGCTCTTCCATGCTCATGTAACAGGGATAGACCAGGCCGTCGGCCTGCATCTGCGCCAGCACTTCCTTGTAGCGGTCCATGCGCTGCATTTGATAGAACGGGCCCTCGTCGGGCTGCATGCCCAGCCATTCCATGCCTTCCAGGATCACGTCCACGGCCGCCTGACTGGAACGCTCCACGTCGGTGTCTTCGATCCGCAGAACGAAGTCGCCACCCGTCGCGCGGGCGAAAGCCCAGGGATAGAGCGCGGAGCGGATGTTGCCGAGGTGGATGAAGCCGGTAGGCGAGGGAGCAAAACGGGTACGGATGCGATCGGACATGTCTGGGAGTTCGTTCATTGCAGGGTATCGAGGCCGCGGGCGAGGTCTGCCTTGAGGTCATCAATGTGTTCGAGGCCGACGGCCACGCGGATCAGTCCTTGGCCGATGCCGGCCGTGGCGCGCTGCTCTTCGGACAGGCGCCCGTGCGAGGTGCTGGCGGGGTGAGTGATGGTGGTCTTGGTGTCACCGAGGTTGGCGGTAATGCTGCACACTCGTGTGCTGTCGATCACGTGGAAGGCGCCGGCGCGTGCTGCCTCAGGGGTGGCAGCCGCCTTCACGTCGAAGGACAGGACCGCGCCGCCCAGGCCAGACTGCTGGCGCATGGCCAGCTCGTGCTGGCGATGCGATGCGAGGCCGGGGTAGTAGACACGTGCCACTCGGGGATGCGCTTCGAGCCAGGTCGCTAGCTGCAGGGCGTTGGCACTTTGCGCCTTCACGCGCAGCGAGAGCGTCTCCAGCCCCTTCAGGACGACCCAGGCATTGAAGGGCGAGAGGTTCATGCCGGCACTGCGGATCAGCGGCGCCAGCTTGCCCTCAATCAGCTCCTTGGAGCCGCACACAGCGCCTGCCATCACACGGCCCTGTCCATCGAGGAACTTGGTGCCGGAATGGACGACGAGATCGGCGCCCAGCCGGGCCGGCTGCTGCAGCGCCGGCGATGCGAAGCAGTTATCGACCGCCAGCAGCACGCCGGCTTCCTTGGCGATGCCGGCGAGCGCCTGGATGTCGCACAGATCCGTCAGCGGGTTGGTCGGCGTTTCGGCGAACATCAGTCGGGTCTCAGGCCGCAGGGCGGCCTTCCAGGCCGCAGCATCGGTCTGCGGCACGAAGCTAGCCTGCACGCCGAAGCGCGACAGTTCACCGCCGATCAGCTTGATGGTCGAGCCGAACATCGACTGCGAGCACACCACATGGTCGCCGGCCTTCAGTAACGCGAGGCACATGAGCAGGATCGCCGACATGCCAGAGGCCGTGGCCACCGCGGACTCGGTGCCCTCCATGGCGGCCAAGCGGCGCTCGAAGCTGGTCACCGTGGGGTTCCCAGTGCGAGTGTAGGTATAGCCGGGCTCTTCGTTGGCGAAACGGCGCGCAGCAGTGGCGGCGTCGGGCTGCACGAAGCTGCTGCTCAGGTACAGCGCTTCGGAATGCTCGCCATAGGCGCTTCGCGGAATGGCTTCGCGCACCGCCAGCGTATCGGGATGCAGCCCCGGGGGCAGGACGGATCGATCGATCATGGCTCAGGCTCAATAAGAAGGTGATAAAAAAGAGGCACTGCGGCGGACCATTGCAGCCCGCCGCCCGTCACAAGACTTTGCCCGCCTCAGGCGTTCTGCGCGTTCGGCAGTGCGAGGCGGGAGGTGTCTTCCTCCTGCGGGTCTTCCACGCCGATGCGGCCTTCGTTCAGCTCGGCGATCTCCTTCGCGGTGATGTCGCCCGTCACATAGACCCCGTCAAAGCACGAGGCATCGAAGCCTTCGATACGGCTGTTGAGCGAGCCCACGGCGCGCTTCATGGCATCGACGTCCTGGTAGATCAGCGCGTCGCAGCCGATGGATTCGCGCACCTCTTCGACCGTGCGGCCATGGGCCACGAGTTCGCTGCTGGTGGGCATGTCGATGCCATAGACGTTGGGATAGCGCACCGGCGGCGCTGCGCTGGCCAGGTACACCTTGCGGGCACCGGCGTCACGCGCCATCTGCACGATCTCGCGCGAGGTCGTGCCGCGCACGATGGAATCGTCCACCAGCAGCACGTTGCGCCCCTTGAACTCGCTGCCGATGACGTTGAGCTTCTGGCGTACCGACTTCTTGCGCACGCCCTGCCCCGGCATGATGAAGGTGCGGCCCACGTAGCGGTTCTTGACGAAGCCTTCGCGGTACGGAATGCCCAGCAGATGCGCCAGCTGCGTCGCGCTGGGGCGGCTGGATTCGGGGATGGGGATGACCACGTCGATCTCGCTCGGCGGCACGGTGGAGATCACGCGCTTGGCCAGCGATTCGCCCAGGTTCAGGCGGGCCTGATAGACGGAGATGCCGTCCAGCACCGAATCAGGACGGGCCAGATAGACGAATTCGAAGATACAGGGGTTGAGCTGGGGCGCTGCGGCGCACTGGCGCGCATGCACCGTGCCGTCCTGCGTGATGAACACGGCTTCGCCGGGCTGCACGTCGCGCTCGAACACATGGCTGGTGCCTTCCAGCGCCACCGATTCGCTGCCCACCATCACCGTGCCGTCGGCGCTGCGGCCCATGCACAGCGGGCGGATGCCGTGCGGATCGCGGAAGGCCACCAGGCCGTGGCCGGCGATCAGGGCGATCACGGCGTAGGAGCCTCTGACGCGCTTGTGGACGGCGCTCACGGCAGAGAACACATCTTCGACCTGCAGCGGCACGCCGCGCGATGCGCGCTCGAGCTCGTGCGCGAACACGTTGAGCAGCACTTCGGAGTCGCTCTCGGTGTTGGTGTGGCGGTGGTCGGTGGAGAACAGTTCCGCACGCAGCGCCTGGGCGTTGGTCAGGTTGCCGTTGTGCACCATCACGATGCCGAAGGGCGCGTTCACGTAGAAGGGCTGCGCCTCTTCCTCGCTGTAGGCATTGCCCGCCGTGGGATAGCGCACCTGGCCCAGGCCGACCGAGCCGGGCAGCGCGCGCATGTTGCGCGTGCGGAAGACGTCACGCACCATGCCCTTGGCCTTGTGCATGAAGAACTTGCGCCCCTCCTGGGTGACGATGCCCGCGGCATCTTGCCCCCGGTGCTGCAGCAGCAGCAAGGCGTCATAAATCAGTTGGTTGACGGGAGCAGCACTCACTACGCCGACGATTCCACACATATTCGCGTTCCATTGATAGGCGGGACCATCCCGCCGAAAGAAGACCCGCCCACCGCAGAAGACTGCAGCCGGCGCATCACGAAGGCATATGCCTTGCAAACTCCTCGGGCACCACCGGCTTGAGCCGGACCAGTGCCTTGTGCAACATGGGGGCCGCCACCGACGTTTTCCACCAGGGCGCTTCGCGCAGAGGCGTCCAACTGGCAAAGAGCGCCAGAGCCAGCAGCAGCAGCACACCACGCAGCGCGCCGAACAATGCGCCTAGCACCCGGTCGGTCGGCCGAAGCCCCACGGCATCGACGAGCTTCTTGCTCAACCACGCCACGAAGCCGAAAAAAAACAGCGCCCCCACAAAAACCAGCACGAACCCAGCCGCATGGCGGAACGGGCCCTGCGTATCGCCCATGGGCAGCCAGGCCCCAACGTCGCTGGCGAGCCACTGGGCCACGACAAAAGCCGCGGCCCACCCCGCCAGCGAGATCAATTCAAACACCAGGCCGCGCCACGCTCCCACCAGCAGGGAGCCCAGCACGAGCGCCAGGAACACCCAGTCCAGCGCGGCAAGATGCCACCCTGCATCCAGCGCCGAAGCGTCCATGAAACTACTACAGCGTCAATACGGTGGCAGACAATCCTAGCGCCTTGATGCGCCCGGCGGCCTTGTCGGCTTCCGCCCGGTTGGCGAAAGGCCCCGCACGCACACGCGTGCGCTTGCCGTCCTTGGTATCCACCGCCTGGGTATAAGTCTTGACCCCGGCATGTTCAAGCTTGCTCCGCACCTCTCGGGCCTTGTCGCCATCGGCGAAGGCACCCACCTGCACGATGAAACGGCCTTCCTCATCCGACTTGGAGGTGGCAACAGCGGGCGCCGCAGTGTGCGTTGCAGAAGCAGTCGGCCGCCCTTCGAGCAGAGCCCGGGCACGGGCCGCGTCGTCGGCGCGGGAGGGCTGGCGGGCGGGTTCAGGCGCCGCAGCAGCGGCTGCAGGCTTGGACTCGGCACGCGATTCGTGCCGCGTTTCAGCCTTCGGCTCGCTGCGAGTCTCGGCCTTTTCCACCTTGGTTTCGGTCCGGCTGCGCGCCGGAGCCTCGGCACGCGGCGCTACGGGCGGTGCGGGCAGCGCTACGGGGGCTGTCGCCGGCTTGGCATCGGCGCGCGGAGAAACGATTTCCTCTCCCGCATCCAGACCCGCGGCATTGCTACCCGAAACAGTGCCAGACGCCTGCGTGGAAGGCTGGGGCTTGACCTCGGCCACGACCGCCGGCGCCTTCGCCGCCTCGGGCACGACCAGGGGCGCGACCTTGTTGCGGTCGGGAATCTCGATCGGAATATCGACCGCCACCGGACGCGGCTGCGTGTCGAAGAGCATGGGAAAGCCGATGATGCCGAGCAGCACCAGGACGGCGGCCCCGATCAGGCGGTGGCGGGCACGCCGCCGCAGCGCGTCGATGCTCTCGGCGTGGGCGTTGCGCGACCGCCGAGCGGGCTTGGCGCCCTCGTCCTGCGCCTTCTGACCAGGCCAACGAAACTTGAAAAATGCCATGGAGTGCGGACCCGTTATGCGCCGAGATGCTTGGCGTGCAGACGCGGCGTTCCGTCCTGGAGGACGCCGCCGACGGTGTAGAACGAGCCAAAGACCACAATTCTATCAGTGGGGTCCGCAGCCTCCACGGCCGCCTGCAGGGCCCGCTCTGGACTTGCATGCAGGCTGGTCTGCACCGGGCGGCAGCCTCCGGCCACCATCTGCAGCGCGTTCCACTTCTGCTGCAGGCCGGCCGCAGTTTCAGCACGGGGCGTAGGCAGATCGGTGAAATACCAGCGGTCGATAAGCGGGGCGATCTTCGAAAACATGGGGGCCAGGTCCTTGTCCGCCATGGCACCGAAGACCGCATGGGTGGCGGGGAAGAAGCCCATGGCATCCAGGTTGGCCGTCAGCGCCGCCACCGAGTGCGGGTTGTGTGCCACGTCCAGCACCAGCGTGGGCTGCCCGGGCACGATCTGGAAACGGCCGGGCAGCTCGACCATGGCCAGGCCGGTCCGCACGGCCTGCGCGGTGATCGGAAGGCGGTCGCGCAGTGCCTCCAGGGCGGCCAGCGCGCCGCTGGCGTTCACCAACTGGTTGGCCCCGCGCAGGGCGGGATAGGCCAGCCCGGCATAGCGCCGGCCGCGGCCGGCCCAGGACCACTGCTGCTTGTCGCCCGAGAAATTGAAGTCGTGCCCGAAGCGCCAGAGATCCGCCCCGATGGCCTGGGCATGGTCGATCACGCTCTGCGGCGCCATGGGGTCGCTCACCACCACCGGGCGGCCGGCACGCATGATGCCGGCCTTCTCGCGGCCGATGGATTCGCGGTCGGGGCCCAGGAATTCGACGTGGTCGATGTCGATGCTGGTGATGACGGCGCAGTCGGCATCGATCACGTTGGTCGCGTCGAGCCGGCCGCCCAGACCCACCTCGAGGATGGCGACGTCCAGGCGTGCCTGGCTCATCAGCCGCAGGATGGCGAGGGTCGTGAATTCGAAATAGGTGAGCGACACTTCGCTGCCTTCGGTGCGGGCGCGCTCCACGGCCTCGAAATGCGGCACGAGGTCGGCCGCGGCGACGATGTCGCCATGGATGCGGCAGCGCTCCTCGAAATGCACCAGATGCGGCGAGGTATAGACGCCCGGACGGAAGCCGGCCTGGAGGGCCACGGCCTCCAGCATGGCGCAGGTGGAGCCCTTGCCGTTCGTGCCCGCCACGGTGATCACCGGGCAGTCGAAACGCAGGCCCATGCGCACGGCCACCTCGCGCACGCGGTCGAGCCCCATGTCGATGTTCTTGGGGTGCAGGCGCTCGCAGTGGGCGAGCCAGTCTTCGAGGGTGAGGGGTGCAGTGCTCATACAGCCTCCGATTGTCGCCGACCGGCGCATGCCCGATGATCGGGGCCATGAGTACCCCCGCTATCACCCTCTACGGCATCCCCAACTGCGACACCGTCAAGAAAGCCCGCCGCTGGCTGGCCGACAACGGCCTGGAACACCAGTTTCACGACTTCAAGAAACAGGGCCTGCCCGCCGACCGCCTGCAGGGCTGGATCGGCGCCGTCGGCTGGGAAAAGCTGGTGAACCGCCAGGGAACGACCTGGCGCAAGCTCGATGCCGCACAGCAGGCTGCGGTGATGGATGCAGCCAGCGCCAGCGCGCTCATGGAAAACCTGCCCTCGGTCATCAAGCGGCCGGTGGTCGAATGGGCCGGCCAGCCGGACCGCGAGGTTTCGGTCGGGTTCGACGCCGCCGCCTGGAACGAACGCGCGGCCCGGGCCTCCAACGCCTGAGCGCGGCGAGTACGGCGCCACCCTCTGCAAGCCGAAGCCTTCGCGCACAGAACTTTACGCAGTTTTACCCTGCACGCGTCTGGACTATGAGGTGCCCGCCTAAACTTTTCATGTGTCTGGTGCGTTGTACACCGACCTCAAGGAGCTTTTCATCATGAAAAAGATCATCGTCCTGACCGCACTTGCCGCCATGGCCGCAGGTGCCAGCGCCCAGGAAATGGGCCGCGTCCTGTCGGCCACGCCGATCACCGAACAGGTCGCCATTCCGCGCCAGGTGTGCAGCAACGATGCCGTCTATACCGAACAGCAGCCCAGCGGTGCCGGTGCGCTGCTGGGCGCCATCGCCGGCGGCGCCGTGGGCAATGCCGTGGGCCACGGCGGCGGACGCGCGGCCGCCACGGCGCTGGGCCTGATCGGCGGCGCGGTGCTGGGCAACAACGTGGAAGGCACGCGCGGCGGCTACCAGAACGTGCAGCGCTGCTACTCGCAGAACTACTACGAGAACCGCGCCGTGGGCTACAACGTGGTCTATGAATACGCGGGCCGCCAATACAGCACCCGCACGCAGAACGACCCGGGCGCCTGGATTCCGCTCAACGTGCAGCCCGCCGTGCAGGGCATGACGAGCTACCCGCAAGGCGGCTACGAGCAGCCCGGCGTGGTGACGACCCGACCAGGCCCGGTGGCCTACATCGTGCCGCCGCCGGCCACAGTAATCGACTACCGCGATGGCTATGGCCGCCCCTACCGGCCCGACCCGTACTGGCGCTGAGACGGCGCCACTTGAGAGCGCAGTCCGCTGAAGAAATAGGAGCTTTCGGGCTCCTTTTTTCATGCTTGGCCTGCACGTGGGGCCAGTGGCCGTTAGGGCATGCCTAAAATCTGCGGTTTCCCATCCCTCATTCCCGCATCCATGACCACCGAAAAGATCGACGGCGTGTCCGTCACCACCCGAGCCAACGTGTACTTCGACGGCAAGTGCGTGAGCCACGGCGTCACTTTCCCCGACGGCACGAAGAAATCGGTCGGCGTGATCCTGCCCGCAACCCTCACCTTCAACACGGGTGCGCCGGAAATCATGGAATGCGTGGGCGGCGCCTGCGAATACAAGCTGGACGGTACCGACACCTGGGTGAAGTCCGGTGAGGGCGAACAATTCAGCGTGCCCGGCAACTCGAAGTTCGAGATCCGCGTGACCGAGGCCTACCACTACATCTGCCACTTCGGCTGATCCGGACAGACAGAACGAAAGCACCATCGCTCCATGGCCACCATTCTCCAGAACCTCCCCGCCGGCCAGAAGGTCGGCATCGCCTTCTCTGGCGGCCTCGACACCAGCGCGGCCCTGCGCTGGATGAAGAACAAGGGCGCCCTGCCCTATGCCTACACCGCCAACCTGGGCCAGCCGGACGAGCCCGACTATGACGCCATTCCCCGCAAGGCCATGGAATACGGCGCCGAACAGGCCCGCCTGATCGACTGCCGCACGCAGCTGGCCCACGAAGGCATCGCCGCCCTGCAGGCCGGCGCCTTCCACATCAGCACCGCCGGCATCACTTACTTCAACACCACGCCGCTGGGTCGTGCCGTCACGGGCACCATGCTGGTGGCCGCCATGAAGGAGGACGACGTCCACATCTGGGGCGACGGATCGACCTTCAAGGGCAACGACATCGAGCGCTTCTACCGCTACGGCCTGCTGACCAACCCGTCGCTGAAGATCTACAAGCCCTGGCTCGACCAGCTCTTCATCGACGAGCTCGGCGGCCGCGCCGAGATGTCGGCCTTCATGACCAAGGAAGGTTTCGGCTACAAGATGAGCGCCGAGAAGGCCTACAGCACCGACAGCAACATGCTGGGCGCCACGCACGAAGCCAAGGACCTGGAACTGCTGTCCAGCGGCATCCGCATCGTGAACCCCATCATGGGCGTGGCGTTCTGGAAGGACGACGTGCAGGTCAAGGCCGAAGAGGTCTCGGTGCGCTTCGAGGAAGGCCAGCCCGTGGCCCTGAACGGCGTCGAATTCAGCGACCCCGTGGCGCTGATCCTGGAAGCCAACCGCATCGGTGGCCGCCACGGCCTGGGCATGAGCGACCAGATCGAGAACCGCATCATCGAGGCCAAGAGCCGCGGCATCTACGAAGCCCCCGGCCTCGCGCTGCTGCACATCGCCTACGAGCGCCTGGTGACCGGCATCCACAACGAAGACACCATCGAGCAGTACCGCATGAACGGCCTCAAGCTCGGCCGCCTGCTCTACCAGGGCCGCTGGTTCGACCCGCAGGCCATCATGCTGCGCGAAACCGCCCAGCGCTGGGTGGCCCGTGCCATCACCGGCACCGTCACGCTGGAACTGCGCCGCGGCAACGACTACTCCCTCCTGAACACCGAGTCGCCCAACCTGACCTACGCTCCCGAGCGCCTGTCGATGGAAAAGGTGGAGGACGCGCCTTTCAGCCCGGCCGACCGCATCGGCCAGCTGACCATGCGCAACCTGGACATCGTGGACACGCGCGCCAAGCTGGGCATCTACGCCCAGTCCGGCCTGCTGTCGCTGGGCGGCAATGCCGCGCTTGCCCAGCTGGGCGACGGCAGCGACAAGAAGTAAGCCAAGCGCCGAAATCAGGCCTCAATAGCCCGCTGGCGCTTGTCCATCAAGCGCTGGCAGCTATCAAAAGCAGAGCAGATGAAAAAGCCGCATCGCCTTCGGGCGGTGCGGCTTTTGTTTTTCCCGGCCAGTGCTGGCGCTGCCGGGCGGTCAGACGACCACAGGCTCGGGCTCCAGCAGGATGCCGAAGCGCTCATAGACGCTGGTCTGGATGGCGCGCGCCAGGGTCATCACCTCGCCTCCGGTCACGCTGTCGGCGCCCCGGCCGCGGTTGACCAGCACCAGGGCCTGCTTCTCATAGACGCCGGCCTTGCCCACGCTCTTGCCCTTCCAGCCGCACGCGTCGATCAGCCAGCCCGCTGCCAGCTTGATGCTGCCGTCGGGCATGGGGTAGTGAACGATGCGGGGCTCGCGGGCGATGATGTCGGCGCACTGGTCTGCCGTGACAGTGGGGTTCTTGAAGAAGCTGCCCGCATTGCCCACCACCGCCGGATCGGGCAGCTTGGCGCGGCGCACCTCGCAGACCCAGTCGAACACCTGCTGAGGCGTGGGCACGTCCACGCCGGCTTCGACGCGCTTGCGCTCCAGGTCCAGGTAGCCCAGCTCCGGCTTCCAGGCCTTGGCCAGCAGAAAGCGCACGTGGGTGATGACGGCGCGCCCGGCCAGCCCCATGCCGCGCGGCAGGCCGCCGTCCTCGCCCGCCGCCTGCGGCGCATGCTTGAACACCGAATCGCGGTAGCCGAAGGCGCACTGCCCGGCGTCGAGCGAGAAGGCCTGGCCGGTAGCCAGGTCAATGGCGTCCAGCGAATGGAAGCGGTCCTGCAGCTCCACGCCATAGGCACCGATGTTCTGCACGGGCGAAGCGCCCACCGTGCCGGGGATCATCGCCAGGTTCTCCAGCCCCGGATAGCCGTGCGCCAATGTCCAGGTCACGGCCTCGTGCCAGACCTCGCCCGCGCCGGCCTCGACGATCCAGTGCCGGTCGGTCTCGGCCGCCAGGCGCAGCCCCCTGATCTCCATCTTCAGCACCACGGGCTTGACGTCGCCCGTCAGCACGATGTTGCTGCCTCCGCCCAACACAAAGATCGGCTGGCGGCCCAGCTCCGGGTCAGCCAGCAGCGCCTGCACGTCCTGCACCGATCGCACGCGCACCAGGGTCTGGGCGCGCGCGACGATGCCGAAGGTATTGCAGGACTGGAGAGGGGCGTTTTTCTCGACTAACATCGGTCGGATTGTCGCACCCGCCCCGATGCGGGGCAGGGTTCCCCCCGTTTGCCGAGAGTGATGCCATGCCTTCTTTTGATACCGTCTGTGAAGCCAACCTTGTTGAAGTGAAGAACGCCGTGGAAAACACCGCCAAGGAGATCGGCACGCGCTTCGACTTCAAGGGCACATCCGCCGCCATCGAAATCAAGGACAAGGAAATCACGCTGTTCGGCGATGCCGAATTCCAGCTGCAGCAGGTCGAGGACATCCTGCGCAACAAGCTCACCAAGCGCAATGTCGATGTGCGCTTCCTCGACATGGACAAGCCCCAGAAGATTGGCGGCGACAAGGTCAAGCAATTGGTCAAGGTGCGCAACGGCATCGAGAGCGAGCTGGCCAAAAAAATCCAGAAGCTCGTCAAGGAAAGCAAGCTCAAGCTGCAAGCCGCCATCCAGGAAGAGAAGGTGCGCATCACCGGCGCCAAGCGCGACGACCTGCAGGCCGCCATGGCCCTGCTGCGCAAGGAAGTCGCCGACATCCCGCTGTCGTTCGACAACTTCCGCGACTGAAGCCGCGGCCCCGCGCCAATCCAATCCATGCCAACGTCCAGCCCCCCCATCCGCCGCCGGAAGGCTGCCTGGCCCTGGACCATCACGGCCTGCTTGGCCGTCCTGCCACTGGCAGCGGCCGCGCAGGCGGTGGCCCTGAGCGGTGTTCTCGGCAACCGCGCCCTGCTCGTGGTGGACGGCACGCAGCCTCGCGGCGTCGCGCCGGGCGAGACCTACCGGGGCGTGAAGGTCGTTGCAGTCGGACGGGACGACGCCGTGGTGGAGATCGGCGGCCAGCGCCACACGGTGGCCCTGGGCGCGTCGCCGGTCAGCGTCCGCTCGGGATCGGAGGGCCAGCGCATCGTGCTTCGCTCCGACGGCCGGGGACATTTCACGGGTGACGGCGCCATTAACGGCCGCGCCATGCAGTACATGGTGGACACCGGCGCCACCGCAGTCGCGATCGGCCAGCCCGATGCCGAGCGGCTAGGCCTGCCGTTTCGCAATGGCAAGCCGGTAATGATGAACACCGCCAATGGCACGACACAGGGCTGGCGGATCACGCTGGACGTGGTCCGCGCGGGCGACGTTGACGTGCGCTCCGTGGACGCCGTGGTCGTTCCCCAGCCCATGCCTTACGTGCTGCTGGGCAACAGCTTCCTGTCGGCCTTTCACATGACGCGGGCCAACGACGAGATGGTGCTGGAAAAGCGCCGCTGAAGAGCCCATGCCCGCGAACACGCACACTCCGATCACGCAGCCGGGCTCCGCCGCGCCCGACGCGAATGAATACGAGGATCTGCTCGGCCTCTGGGCCGACCTGGAGACCTCCCTGTCCTGGCTGCTGCTGCGTCCGCGGCTGACGGAGGATTTCCCCGCCAAACTGCGCCAGTGCGACCGTTGGCTGCAGGACCTGGTCGCGCACGACACCGACGCCGCGCTCTACCTGATGTTTCAGTTGGCCGCCACCTCTACGGTAGGCTACAGCGCCTCTCACGCGCTGGTGTGCGGCACCCTCTGCCACATCCTGGCCCACGAGCTGAAGCTGCCCTCCATCGAGCGCGACAGCCTGGTGCGGGCAGCCTTCACCATGAACATCGGGATGACAGCGCTGCAGGACGAGCTTGCCCATCAGCGCGAGCGCCCCACGGCCGCGCAGCAACGCGTGATTGACGCGCACCCGCGCCTGGGCATGGAATTGCTGGAAGAGCTGGGCATTCGCGACGAGGTCTGGCTCGAGGTCGTGGGCCAGCACCATGCTGCGGCCGCAGACAGCGACACGCGCGCGTCCCCTCTGCGACTGCTGGGTGCCGAGGGCAGGCTCTGCCGCATCCTGGCCACCATCGACCGCTACGCAGCCATGATCAGCCCACGCAAATCCCGTATCGGCCGCAGTTCCACGGATTCGGTGCGCGCCATTGTCAGCCAGGAGGTCGTGGACCAGAGCGACGAGGTCGGCTTCGCCCTGGTGCGCCGGGTGGGCCTGTGTCCACCGGGCACCTTCGTGCGCCTGGACAACGGCGACACCGCCGTCGTGCTACGGCACGGCGACCGGCCCATGTATCCACTGGTCGCCAGTCTGCTCGACCGGCAAGGCGGGCAGCTTGCGCGCCCTGCACTGCACCACACGGGAACCGGCAAGCCACGCATACAGTCTGCGCTGGCACGCTCGGCCGTGCCGCTGGAGCTCAACCACCGAACCATGGTCCGGCTCGGCCTCTACGCAGCGCTGCCGGGCCACGGACTGGGCACATGATGCTCCGCGCAGCACAACCTGCCTCAAAGCGCCTAAGCCTCACTGGCGGCACTCCATGAAGCCCACTCTGCCGTGGCTGGAACCTGAAGACCCCTTCCCTGCCGCCGCCAGCGCGTGGGACCACCGCTCACCGGCGCCGGGCCTGCTAGCCGCAGGCGGTGTGCTGGATGTGCCCCACCTGTGCGCAGCGTACCAACAGGGCATCTTCCCCTGGTACAGCGCGGGCCAGCCGACGCTGTGGTGGAGCCCCGATCCCCGCATGGTGCTGCACGTGCCAGACTTCAGGCTGCACCGCTCGCTGCGCAAAACACTGCAACGCTTTCGCGCCACGCCGGGCCATGAGATCTGTGTGGACCGCGACTTCAGCGCGGTGATCCACGCCTGCGCGCTCACGCCACGCGAGGGGCAGGCGGGCACCTGGATCCTTCCCGAGATGGTGCGCGCCTACGAAGCGCTGCATGAGGCAGGCTACGCCCACAGCGTGGAGACCTGGGTGGACGGACGGTTGGTCGGCGGCCTCTATTGCGTCGCCTTCGGACGGGCCGTGTTCGGCGAATCGATGTTCGCGCATGCCACCGATGCCTCGAAGATCGCGCTCTCGGCCCTCGTGGCGCTCTGCAAGTACCAGGGCGTAGAACTGATCGACTGCCAGCAGAACACGCGGCACTTGGCCTCGCTGGGCGCACGCGAGATCCCACGCAGCGCGTTCATCGACCACGTCGGGCGCGCACGGCGGGAGCGCCCCATGCAATGGGTTTTCCAGCCCCTATACTGGAGCGAGCTTCTGCCCGAAACGCCTTTGGCATGACGCAACTTAATGACCTTCCGCTGCAGACCCTGCAGTTCTACGCGACCGCCCCCTACCCGTGCAGCTACCTGCCCGATCGGCAGGCGCGCTCGCAGGTCGCCACGCCCAGCCACCTGATCCAGAACGACGTCTATACCGACCTGGTCGCGCGGGGCTTCCGCCGCAGCGGCATGTTCACCTACCGCCCCTACTGCGATGGATGCCAAGCCTGCAAGCCGCTGCGGGTGCTGACTGACCGCTTCCAGCCTGACCGCAGCCAGCGTCGCGCCTGGCAGCGGCACCGCCACCTGCAGGCGCGCGTGCTGCGCCTCGGCTACGAGCCGGAGCACTACGCCCTCTACCTGCGCTACCAGAACACCCGCCATGCCGGCGGCGGTATGGACCATGACAGCATCGATCAGTACACGCAGTTCCTGCTGCAAAGCCGCGTGAACTCGCGACTGGTCGAGTTCCGCGAACCAGAAAGTGCCGATGGCACACCCGGCGCGCTCAAGATGGTCTCTATCCTCGATGTGCTGGGCGACGGCCTTTCGGCGGTCTATACGTTCTACGAGCCCGAGGCTCGCGCCAGCTACGGGACCTTCAACGTGCTCTGGCAAATCGAGCAGGCACGCGCCCTGGGCCTACCGTATGTCTACCTGGGCTACTGGATCGAGGCCAGTCCCAAGATGAACTACAAGACGCAGTACCAGCCGAATGAGATCCGCCACAGAGATATCTGGCAGGCGGGGCCCGCGAACCCCCGGTGACTGGACCGGCTCCGTTGCCACGTACATCCATTCATGCAGCCACGCGGGAGATCTCTCCCGCGTCACGGGGGCGAGGTAGCCGTTGGCCGAGTGACCTGCGCTCTTTGATCTCGATTCTCCGCACCTTTGAATTTTCCAACGTCTTCCTGCACGCGACATCGAAGACTGGGTCAGTCCTTCTTTCCCCATGAACCCGCTGCGGTTTCGTCTTTCACCCCCACAAGGCAGGTGTCAAACGGGCAGTGGCGCATTCAAACGATGCGAGGCAGCGTGAGAGCAAATCGAGTCGCGCTGTCACTGGAGGTCACCTGCACATATCCGCCATGCGCCTCGGTAATGGATTTGACGATGGCCAACCCCAGCCCCGCACCCGCGCTCTTTCGCTGACGAGCCGGATCGACTCGAAAAAATCGATCGAATAACTTCGGGAGATCAGCCTCCGAAATTCGTTCGCCCGGATTCTCGATACTTATCGTTGTCCATCGCTCGTCTTGCTCCAAAGCGACTGTAATACGCGCCCCACGGGGAGTATGGCGGATTGCATTGGAAAGAAGATTGTTGAGCGCTCGCAGCAACATCTCACGGTCCGCCCGTATGGGCTCGGCCACACCCTGTGCGTACAACGTGATGCTGCGGTCTTCCGCCAATGCCTCGAAGTAGTCAAACACACCTCGGATCAACTCAGCCAATTCGATTTCGGCGAGACGCAGATTTCGAGGGTCATTTTCAGTTTGAGCTAAAAACAACATGTCGCCGATCATGCGGCTCATGCGATCAAACTCCTCCAAGTTGGAGTACAGGATCTCCCGATATTCGTCCGCACTGCGGGGTTGCCCGAGCGCGACATGGGACTGCGTAATCAGGTTGGTAACGGGTGTACGCAACTCGTGCGCGATGTCGGCAGAAAAGTGCGACAGCCGGACAAACCCTTCCTCGATTCTGGCCAGCATGTCGTTGAAGGCAACCACGAGCTCCGCCAGTTCTATCGGCACGTCCAGAGGATCAAGCCTCACATCCAGCTTGGAAGAGCGGATCGCGCGAATCTCCTCGTTGACCTTGCGGATTGGAAGGTGGCCCCATTGCACGGCCAGCCAAGCCACCCCGAGCGCAATACAGAGGACGAGGCAGGTCGCCCACCAAAGCATGCGCTTGAACTCCGCCAAGAAATCGAGATGGAAGCCGATATCCATAGCGGCCACTATCAGGTAGCCAGGCGCGGCCGAATGGTCTGCGGGCAGTCGGAGCGCCGCACCTCGATAAGACCGCGGCCCCTCTTGCCACACTGGCAAGTCATCAGCAGTAATGCGGCTTACCAATGTTTTTCTGCTGGCAAGCTTCGAAAGGTCGGGACCCGGCGTGGCATAGATGGTATTGCCCGCCCCGTCATAGACGCCGTAGGTGATCCCATGATGTCCTGCCACCGCATTGGCCAAATGCTGCCGTAACGCCTCTTCGTCCGCTCGATTGGCGATTGGGCGCAGGGGCTCAGCCAGAGCCTTGACCACGGCCTCCAGTTCATGGGCGTCCTGCTGGGCAAAGTGATGCTCCAGGGACCTCACGACAACCCAGTTGAACGCGAGAAACACCAAGGTCGTGGCGATGCCAACCAGAGCGGTGACCCGCAAGGCCAGCGACGCGGGACGGCTTCGCTGCAGCTTATGGCGCGAGGGCATCGTCCGGCGCATCAAGCGTGTATCCCATGCCACGCACAGTGTGGATGAGTTTGGGATTGAACGCGTCGTCGATCTTCGCGCGCAGCCGACGAATGGCCACATCGATGACGTTGCTGTCACTGTCGAAGTTCATGTCCCAAACCTGAGACGCAATCAGCGAACGCGGCAGAACTTCCCCCTGCCGGCGCGCCAGTAGTTCGAGCAATGCGAATTCCTTGCTGGTGAGATTGATGCGCTGACCTGAGCGCGTTGCACGCCGGCGCGGCAAGTCCAGCACCAAATCGGCAACCTGTACGCGATCAGGCTGGCTCGGAGCGCTTCCGCGCCGCAGCAGCGTCCGCACCCGCGCCAGCAACTCCGAGAATGCGAAAGGCTTGACGAGATAGTCGTCCGCGCCCAATTCCAATCCTTTGACGCGGTCATCCACGCTGCCCCGTGCGGTCAGAAATAGCACAGGGACCTGTTTGCCAGCATCTCTCAGCGAACGCACGATGCGCCAGCCATCGACATCCGGAAGCATGACATCCAAGACCACCAAATCGTAGGTCTCGCTCATGGCCAAGTGGTATCCGTCCAGTCCGTTGCGCGCCAAATCCACGACGAACCCCGCCTCCATGAGACCTTGGCGGACGTAATCCGCCGTCTTGTTCTCGTCTTCAACGACCAACAGCTTCATCACGTGCCCCATGTAATCGCGACGGCGCAAGGAATTTGCCGCCCACGATGCCCCATTCAGTTGAGTCTGGGGGGCAATTTAATGGTCGCCACCTGCCACGAAGATGACGCGACCATTACATGAATGTAATCCAAGGGTCATTCATGCGAAAGTGGTCCCTGCATAGCATCACCTGCATGCGTCGAACCGTTCCGCCATGTATCCAAGGCGGCTCTGAAGACGACTTTCAAGTGATCTATGGAGGATTTCAGGCATGCCGCTTCGTTCGCCCTTTGCAATCGCGCCCCCACTGGGCCTGTCACGCCGGCGTTTTGTCCAGGGACTGGCCGCTGGCGGGGTCCTGGCCGGTCTATCCTCCCCGGCGCTGCGGGCATTTGCCCAGCAAGGCTCGGGGGCGCGACGCGGTGCCGCTCCTGTCCTGAAGGGCACCGAGTTCGACCTGGTGATCGCCGAATCCCCCGTGAACTTCACGGGCTCGCCTGGCGTGGCCACGACGATCAACGGGTCGCTCCCGGCGCCGACCTTGCGTTGGCGCGAGGGCGACACCGTCACGATCCGGGTGACCAACAAGCTGCGTGAAGCCACGTCCATCCACTGGCACGGAATCATCCTGCCGTATCAGATGGACGGTGTTCCGGGCATCAGCTTCAACGGAATCCCCCCAGGAGAGACCTTCACGTACCGATTCAAGGTTCAGCAGAGCGGCTCCTACTGGTATCACTCGCACTCCGGCTTCCAAGAACTCACGGGCATGTACGGGGCGATCATCATCGACCCCGCTGGCGCGGAGACCATCCGCGCAGACCGCGACCACGTCCTGCTGTTCTCGGATTGGACCGACGAAGACCCGATGCGGGTGTTCACCAAGCTCAAGTCCCAAAGCGACTACTACAACTACAGCCAGCCCACCGTCTTCGACTTCTTCCGGGACGCCTCGCGCGACGGCATGGCCGCTGCGATCGACAAGCGCAAGATGTGGAACGAGATGCGGATGAATCCGACGGATCTCGCCGACCTGTCTGCCGCCACGCTGACCTATCTGGCCAACGGCGTCACCCCCGCTGGCAACTGGACAGGATTGTTCCGTCCGGGTGAGCGCGTGCGGTTGCGCATGGTCAATGGTGCGGGCAACACCTTCTACGACGTGCGCATCCCCGGACTGAAACTCACGGTGGTACACGTCGATGGTGTTGACGTGGAGCCCGTGACGGTCGATGAGTTCCGATTCGGCCCCGGCGAAACCGTGGATGTGATCGTCCATCCAAAGGATGACGCTTACACGATCTTCGCTCAGACGATGGACCGTTCGGGCTATGCACGTGCCACGTTGGCAGTGCGTGAAGGTCTGCAAGCTGCCGTGCCCGCACTCGATCCAGTCGAATGGCTGACCATGAACGACATGATGGGCGGCATGGACCACGGCGGGTCAGGTCCAGCCATGGAGATGACCGGAATGACCGGAATGACCGGAATGACCGGGATGACCGGGATGACCGGGATGGATCATGGAGGGATGGCCGGCATGAACCACGGCGCCATGAACCACGGTGGCATGGCGATGGATCACAGCCAGCACGCCGCGGCTGCGGGCGCGCTGGCCGTGCCCAGCACCACGGCTCGCCACGCTCGCACCGAGTACGGCGCCAGCACGGACATGCGCGTTGACATGGCGCGCACCAACCTCGACGACCCCGGCATCGGACTGCGCAACAACGGTCGGCGTGTGTTGACTCTTGCGGACTTGCATACCCCGTCGGGGCCACTGGACAAAAGAGGCCCGGGCCGGGAGGTGGAGCTCCACCTCACGGGCAACATGGAACGTTACGCATGGTCCCTGGACGGGCTGGAGTTCGGAAAGTCCACACCGGTGCACTTCAAGCACGGCGAGCGGCTGCGGGTCATTCTGCACAACGACACCATGATGACCCACCCCATGCACCTGCACGGCATGTGGAGCGAGCTGGAAAGCCCCGATGGTCGCTTCCTCGCCCGCCGCCACACCCTGCCGGTGCAACCGGCACAACGTATCAGTTTTCTGGTGACAGCCGACGCACTCGGCCGGTGGGCCTGGCACTGCCACCTGATGTTCCACATGGATGCCGGAATGTTCCGCGAAGTCGTGGTGTCTTGACCCCAGCGCACTAGAAAGATCAAGAATGTCCAAAGCACTCCCTCCCCGCGCACTCGCCACGATGCTTCTGGCCCTGGTGAGCGCCGCCCCCCAGGCACAGGCACAAAGCGACCACGCAGCACACAGCGAGGCCAATTCGCAGATGGCCACGCCATCCGCCGAGACCGCACCTCCTGCCACCGACCCACACGCAGGTCACACGGCCGCGGCGGGCGGTTCGACCGCGGCCCCAGCCATGGACCACGGCAACATGCAGATGCAGGGCGGTTCGGCGCCTCCTGACGCCCGCGATCCACACGGCTACTCCAATGGCCTGAAACTGGGATCGGGAGACTACGCAGTCCCCGGTGTCCCGCGACTGATGATGGCCGATGAGCACACTTTTTTCTCGCTGCGCGGCGAAACCCTCGAGCGCCGCTTCACGCGCAAAGGGGAAAACTCCACGGGCTACGACCTCCAGGCTTGGTATGGGACGACCTACAACAAGGCCGTCTTGAAGGCTGAAGGAGATCTCGCCAAAGGCCAGCTGGAAGAGTCGCGGACCGAGCTTCTCTGGGGGCACGCCGTGTCACCGTACTGGGACACCCAGCTCGGCGTTCGGGTGGACAACGGAGAAGGGCCGAGCCGTCAGTGGCTGGCTTTCGGCGTACAGGGCCTCGCTCCGTACTGGTTCGAGTTGGGGGCGACGGGCTATGTGGGGAGTGGCGGTCGCACCGCGTTGCGTGTCGAAGGAAGCTATGAGCTGCTGCTAACCCAGCGACTGATTCTGGAGCCCCGTGCCGAATTGCAGTTGTACGGCAAGGACGACCCGGAACGACGTATCGGCAAGGGCTTGGCCGAAGCGTCTGCTGGCCTACGCCTGCGCTATGAATTCAGTCGTCAGCTCGCCCCCTACATCGGGGTGGAACGCGCAGGCAGCTTCGGACGCACAGCCGACTATGTACGCGCCGAAGGCGGCCGCGTGCAGCAGACACGCTGGGTCGCGGGCGTGCGATTCTGGTTCTAGGAACTTTCGGTTTTGAGCATTTGATGAGAGGCCATCCATGAACACGCACACCGACACATACCGGGACAAAGCGCCAAGACGCCGAGCACTCATCGCTGGTTTGCTGGGGTTGGCACTCGCAAGGCCCAGCCTGTCGCAAAACCGCCCGATCGCCAAGGTGTGGAAGGACCCGAGCTGCGGATGCTGCAAAGACTGGGTCTCCCACCTGCAGGGTGCAGGCTTCGATGTACAGGTGCTGGACACCGGGAACGCCGAAGCGCGCGCGCGGCTGGGCATCCCTCAGAAGTACGGCTCATGCCACACAGCGCAGATCGGCCGCTATGCCATAGAAGGTCATGTGCCTGTCTCTGACATTCAACGCTTGCTGCGCGACGCTCCGCAGGCCATCGGCCTCGCGGCGCCGGGCATGCCCATCGGCTCACCCGGCATGGATGGCCCGGCCTATGGTGGACGCAAGGACCCCTACGACGTGCTGCTGATCGGAAAAAACGGTAGCAGCACGGTCTACCAGTCCCACCGCTGACCATCCATCAACCCTTCTCCGTGGAGATATGCCGTGCATGCAGCATCAGCGCACTCAGATCCCCTGCGATCGTTCCGGCTCTGGCAATTGCGCTACCGAGGTCGCGTTCCTGCTCGTCGCCCTTGTCGCCGCGTATTTCCTGCTCAAGGACCATACGGTGCAAGTAGCGGGCGATCTCCCGACCCTGCTCTTGGCGACTTGTCCGTTGGTGCACCTGTTCGGGCGCCGGGGTCGGAGTCACAGCCACGGCGGACAACGTCATGCCACGCGGCGCGGCCAAGGCGGCGCCGCAGCCTCCAGGGAGCCGAATCAGTGAGTCAATGCAACCGATCCGTACGAGACGCTGCAATGCGCGTGGCTATCGGCCTGCGGGCGGCCATCAGCGCGCAACGACCACCAACGGCTCACCGCCAAGGTCGCTCACTGCCATGAACTCATCCAGCAAGACCTCGCAACAGGGCCACGCACATGCAGGCATGCCCCTGGATACTGCGGCGCCGCGCGCGCACACGCAACACGATCACGCCCCCCCTACTGGGAGTGGTGGCGAAGCTGAAATCTCAGCCCGCTCTCAGGCCGATGCGCCACAGCGGGACCCCGTGTGCGGCATGGCAGTAACGGCGGAGTCGGAGCACCGATCCGCTCACCAAGGGAACACGTACCGGTTCTGTAGCCCGGGGTGCAAACGGGCGTTCGACGCCGAGCCGGCGCGGTATGCCGGTGACAGGGCGGGCGCGGGCACAGCGCATCATTCACCGCATCGCCACGCCCGCACGACGACTGCCGCGCCGCCCCCATCGCCTGCGGCACCGGGAACAATCTACACCTGCCCGATGCACCCAGAGATCCGCCAGGATCATCCGGGGAACTGCCCGAAATGCGGAATGACGCTCGAGCGCCTGCTGCCCGAACTCGAGGACGACAACCCGGAGTTGCGTGACTTCTCGCGTCGCTTTTGGACGACCTTGCCATTGACGGTCGTGGTTCTGGCGCTGGCGATGCTGGGCGATCCGCTTCACCTGATGGACATGGCCACGCAGAGCTGGGTCGAGCTGGTGCTGTCATTGCCGATCGTATTGTGGGCTGGCGGGCCCTTCTTCTCGCGCGGCTGGCTGTCCGTGGTCAACCGCAGCCCGAACATGTGGACGCTCATCGGCCTGGGGACGGGGGCCGCTTTCATCTACAGCGTCGTGGCCACCGTTGCGCCAGGTGCATTTCCAGCATCCTTCATGTCCATGGGACGGGTCGGTGTGTATTTCGAGGCCGCCGCAGTCATCATCTCGCTGACCCTGCTCGGCCAGATGCTGGAACTCAGGGCGCGCTCCCAGACTTCGGCAGCCATCAAGTCGCTGCTGGGGCTCGCGCCCAAGACCGCTCGGCGCATCAATGCGGACGGGAGCGAGGAAGACGTGCCGCTCAGCCATGTGCACGTCGGTGACCTGCTGCGCATCCGACCCGGCGAGAAGGTACCGGTGGATGGCCTCGTGCATGAGGGCAGCAGTGCGATTGACGAATCCATGCTGACCGGCGAACCGCTGCCCGTCAGCAAGCATGCGGGCGACAAAGTCATCGGAGCCACACTCAACACCAGTGGCGCGCTGGTCATGCGTTCGGAGCGGATCGGCTCGGACACCGTTCTCTCGCAGATCGTGCAGATGGTCGCCCAGGCACAACGCTCCAAGGCGCCTATGCAACGCATGGCCGATGTCGTCGCCGGCTATTTCGTGATGACCGTCGTGGCCATTGCGGTCACGACGTTCTTGGTATGGGGATTCTTCGGGCCGCAGCCCGCATGGGTGTATGGACTGATCAATGCGGTGGCTGTGTTGATCATCGCCTGCCCGTGCGCGCTGGGTCTGGCCACCCCGATGTCGATCATGGTGGCTACGGGCCGGGGAGCCACCCAGGGAGTACTGTTCCGCGATGCTGCAGCGATCGAGAATTTTCGCAAGATAGATACCCTCGTCATCGACAAGACTGGCACCCTGACCGAAGGCCGACCGGCTTTCGACCAGGTCGTCGCAGCACCCGGCTTCACGACGGACGAGGTGCTGCGTCTCGCGGCCAGCCTGGACCAGGGCAGTGAACACCCCCTGGCCGACGCCATCGTTCAGGCAGCACGTGCCCAGGGTCTCCAACTCGCGAAGCCCCAAACGTTTGAATCGGAAACGGGCATCGGCGTGCGAGGGACCGTTGAGCACCAACAACTGGCGCTGGGCAATACGGCCCTGATGGAGCAGTCCGGCGTGTCAGTGGAACCACTGGTGCGCCAGGCCGAAGCTCTGCGGGTCGAGGGGGCCAGCGTCATGTACCTGGCTGTGGACGATCGGCTCGGGGGCCTGCTCGCCGTGTCCGACCCGATCAAAGGCACTACCCCTGAGGCACTGGGCGCGTTGAAGGCGGCTGGCCTGCGCGTCATCATGGCCACCGGGGATGGGCAGACCACCGCCAAAGCGGTTGGGGCACGCCTGGGCATCGACGAGGTGCATGGTGAAGTGAAGCCGGCGGACAAGCTCATGTTGATCGAGCGGTTGCAGAAGGAGGGCCGCATCGTGGCCATGGCCGGGGACGGCATCAACGACGCGCCGGCATTGGCCAAGGCAGACGTGGGCATTGCCATGGGAACCGGAACCGACGTGGCGATGAACAGCGCGCAGGTCACGCTGATCAAGGGCGACCTGCGAGGTATCGCGGTCGCTCGTGCACTCTCGGAGAGCACCGTGCGCAACATGAAGCAGAACCTCGTGTTCGCATTCGCCTACAACGCGCTGGGCATCCCCATCGCCGCCGGGGTGCTCTACCCCGCCACGGGCTGGCTGCTGTCACCCCTGATCGCAGCCTTGGCCATGAGCTTGAGTTCGGCGTCGGTCGTGGGCAACGCCTTGCGCCTGAGAGCCAGCCGACCGTGAGCGAATCGCTTTTCCGAATCCACAGGGGCCTTCTGTCGCCCACCTCCCTTTTCTTTCTTTCCAGCCCGCGGCGAAGGTGAAAGCCTTGTCTGGGCATCTCTTTCTTAAACCACCGTCAAACATCACGATAGGAATCTCATGACCCGTTCATATTTCATCCCCAAGCTCGTTGCGCCGATCGCTGCAGGCCTGTTCGCCACCGCCGCATTCGCGCATCCTTCGCTCGTGTCTTCGACGCCGGCCGACAAATCGCAGGTATCCGCGCCAGCCACCATCGAACTGAAGTTCTCCGAAACGCTGGTCCCGCAGTTCTCGGCAGCGAGTCTTGTCATGACGGGAATGCCCGGCATGGCGAACCACGGGCCGATGAAGATCAATGCCCGCGTCACCGGCGCCGCCGACGGAAAAACCATGGTCATCACCCCCGCACAGGCGCTCCAGCAGGGCGACTATCGCGTCGAATGGCGTGCGGTTTCCTCGGATACGCATCCGATCACGGGCAATGTCACCTTCAAGGTGAACTAAGCACATGGCAGGGGACTGGTTGACCGTCGCCCTGCGCCTGGCGCTGTATCTGGACATGGCAGCGGCGTTTGGCGTGGCCATGTTCGGTCTCTACGCTCTGGGCAGGGACGAGCGCTCCTCGGCGGTCTCGCGCCGCTATCGCATCTTCGTTGGCTTATCCGCTGCCATCGGCATCGCACTGTCGATGTGGGGCATGACAGAGATGGCCAGGGCCATGTCCGGTGCGTCAAGCTACGCCGAGCTGTCAACGCACGTGTTGGACATGCTCATCACGGGCACGCCCATGGGCATCGCCTGGTGCATTCGCATCCTGGCGCTGGGGGTGTGTGCGCTCGCCGCAATGTCGAAATTGAACGCCACTGCGCGATTTGCGGTGATGGCGCTGTCCACGGGCGTGGCACTGGCAACCCTTGCATGGACCGGTCACGGGGCGATGGACGAAGGCGTGCGTGGGTATATCCACCTTGCGTCGGATATCACGCACCTCTGGGCCGCTGGGGCCTGGGTGGGTGCATTGGTGGCGTTTTTGATGCTTGCAGCCCGCAAGTCGGATCTGCCCCCAGACCCGATAGCGATCCTCAGTCGGACATCCAATGGGTTCGCCCGCATAGGTACAGTGATCGTGGCTGCGCTCGTCGTGAGCGGAATCCTCAATTACGTATTGATCGCCGGGCCGTCTTTTGATTTGCTCTTCTCTACGCTGTATGGCCGGGTGCTGACGGCAAAGCTCTTGCTTTTCGCAGGAATGCTGGCACTGGCTGCGGCCAATCGGTATCGGTTGAGTCCGGGCCTGGAAGCCGCATTGCGGTCTGGCAATCGCGCGAAGGCCGTCCGCCAACTTCGACACAGCCTGTTCACGGAAGCGAGCTTGGCCGTTCTGGTCCTGGCGAGCGTTGCTTGGCTGGGCATCCTTTCTCCCCAAGGCACCTAATCATTGACTGGCGCTCTGACGCGCCCGGGCACGGCGCGCCCCGCCCGTCCTTCATGCGGCACCGGGCTGCGGCCACCGGGGTGCCCGCTGGTGTAATCTTGCACCGTGAGCCGGGCGCCAGCGTGTCCGGCAGTTCAACAGTTTGCGCCTGGGGATACGCCGCTTCCACGGCCTTCTTGGTGAGATTGATCTCTTCCATGATGAGCCCTCAGAGCGGCCCGATTCTGAGCAGCCTTGCAGGGGCCCGCAGAGAAAAAGCCGGATCTGGTTCCGGAGGTACCGGCCTATGTTGAACTCGCCCCAATTATTGATAAACCCGCTGTATCGGGCTTCGGCGTAGTCCAGCGAAGTTCGGTGCTGGAGTCATGGTGAAATGAAAAATAACCCTTCCGACGTTCAGTCCAGGCCCAGTGTGCAGGTGCTGGAGCGAATGTTCACCCTGATCGACGTGCTTGCTTCGCGTGAGGAGGCGATATCGCTCAAGGAGATCAGCGAAAAAACGGGCCTGCATCCTTCCACCGCACATCGCATCCTCAACGACCTGACCATCGGCCGCTTTGTGGACCGCCCGGAATCGGGCAGCTACCGCCTGGGCATGCGGCTTCTGGAACTAGGCAATTTGGTCAAGGCACGGCTGAGCGTGCGCGATGCCTCGCTTGCGCCCATGCGCCAATTGCACAAACTGATCCAGCAGCCAGTGAACCTCAGCATGCGCCAAGGCGACGAGATCGTCTATATCGAGCGCGCCTACAGCGAACGCTCAGGGATGCAGGTCGTTCGCGCCATCGGGGGCCGTGCCCCTTTGCATCTCACCTCCACAGGCAAGCTCTTTCTTGCAACCGACGATCCGCAGCGCGTGCGCTCCTACGCCACACGAACCGGGCTAGCCGGCCACACGCGCAACAGCATCACGCAGTTGCCGATACTGGAACGCGAGCTGGGCAAGGCGCGCCAGTACGGCATTGCACGGGACAACGAAGAGTTGGAACTGGGTGTGCGCTGCATGGCCGCGGGGATCTTCGACGACCAAGGCCAGCTGGTGGCGGGTCTTTCCATCTCGGCCCCAGCGGATCGCCTGGATGAAGACTGGCTGCCCAAGCTGCAGTCCACTGCGGACGCGATCTCCCAGGCCTTGGGCTATGTCAGCGGCAGGCGTACGGCGCTGACCCAGGCGATCGCAAACTAAAACTGATCAGGGAGCGCCGGGCGTCTGCGAGCGTACGACCACAGAATAAGGCAACACGCTCCCTCGAATGCGCCCCAGTGCAGGGCCGCTGGGCGCGGCAAAGGTCTGCCGCGCCAATCCACGACCGGGTTTTACTTCATCGAAGGGGTAGAAACCCCAGCATGAAAGCTCTTGTCGCTGCCCAGCGCCGGCAGCGATTCCACCCAGTTGCGCACGCGTTCGGCATCACCCAGGCGGCTGAATTTGCCTGCGGAATCGAGGAACACCATGATCAGCTTGCGGCCAGCGATTTTTGTCTGCATCACCAGGCAGCGCCCAGCTTCGGAGATGTAGCCCGTCTTCTGCAGGCCGATATCCCAGCTGGGGTTCTTCACCAGACGGTTGGTGGTGTTGAACTGCAGAGTGCGATGGCCGACTTCCACAGCATAACTGGGCGAAGTGGTCAGCTCACGAAGCAACGGATCGCCGTGTGCCACATTCACCAGAGTCGCCAAATCGCGCGCGCTGGATTGATTGCGGCTCGACAGGCCCGTGGGCTCCACATAGTGCGTTTCGGTCATGCCCAGCAGCTTGGCCTTGAGGTTCATCTGGGCCACGAAGGCATTCAGGCCGCCGGGGTAGGTGCGGCCCAGGGCGTGGGCGGCGCGGTTCTCGCTGGACATCAGCGCCAGGTGCAGCAGTTCACCGCGCGTGAGCGTGGTGCCCACTCGCAGCCGCGAACTGCTGAACTTCTCCATGTCCACGTCCTCTTGGGTGATGGTGATGGATTCATCCATCGGCAGGCGAGCCTGGGAGATGAGCAGGCCGGTCATCAGCTTGGTGATCGACGCGATCGGCAGCACCGCATGGTCGTTCTTGCTGAGCAGCACTTCGTTGGTGTCCTGGTCCACCACGAGGGCCACGCTGGACTTCAGGTCGAGCGGATCGGTCACCTGATGCAGACCGGCCTGCTGGCCGAAAGACTGGCGTTCAGGCACGAAGGCCGCAGCGCGAACCGGGGCCGCAGCGCTGCGAGACACGACGCGCGTCGCCTTCACCCGCGTCACCGTCTTGCGCGACACCTTGGTCGAGGAGCTCGCCACCGCGCGCTTGGCCGTCGCCGAAGTGGCCTGTTTCTTCACCACGACCTTCTTTCGCTCGGCCGCATGGGCTGCGGGAGACGCGAGCGCGAAGCTCAGAGCGAGAAAGGCCAGGGCGTGGGCGAAACGGGCGGCGATGCCAGGGCGTGCATGCATCAGAGTGCTCCAAGCGGAAAAATTTGTATAGCAGTGTACGAAATCAAAAAAAGTCGCGCAAGATCAAGGCCTTGCGCGACTCTTTTAGAAACTGCCTGAATTATAAATTTGCGGATCAGCCTTGGGCCGCAACCCGCTCGGCTTTACTTTGTAACTTGTTCAACGCGCTGAGGTAGGCTTTGGCTGACGCCACGATGATGTCGGGGTCCGAACCGACCCCATTCACCACCCGCCCACTGCTTTGCAGGCGCACAGTGACCTCGCCCTGGCTCTCTGTGGAGCCGCTGATGGCATTCACCGAATAGAGCACCATCTCGGCACCGCTCTGGACCTGCGTCTCGATGGCCTTGAGCGATGCGTCCACCGGGCCGTTGCCTTCGGAGGTGGCGCGCACCTCCCGGCCCCCGACTGTGAACACGATGCTCGCCTGCGGGCGTTCCCCGGTCTCGCTGTGCTGGGACAGCGAGACGAAGCCGTAGGTCTCGCGCTCGGCCGTGACGCTCTCATCGCTGACCAGCGCCAGGATGTCCTCGTCGAAGATCTCGCTCTTGCGGTCGGCCAGTTCCTTGAACTTGGAGAAGGCGGCGTTGATCTCACCTTCGCTCTCCAGTTGCACGCCCAGTTCCTGCAGGCGCTGCTTGAACGCATTGCGCCCACTGAGCTTGCCCAGCACGATCTTGTTGGCAGACCAGCCCACGTCTTCGGCGCGCATGATCTCGTAGGTGTCGCGGGCCTTGAGCACGCCGTCCTGATGGATGCCCGATGCGTGGGCGAAGGCGTTGGCGCCCACCACGGCCTTGTTGGGCTGCACGACGAAGCCGGTGGTCTGGCTGACCATGCGGCTGGCCGCGACGATGTGCTGCGTGTCGATGCCGAGTTCAAGGTTGAAGTAGTCGCGGCGCGTCTTGACGGCCATCACCACCTCTTCGAGGGAGCAATTGCCGGCACGCTCGCCCAGGCCGTTGATGGTGCATTCCACCTGGCGCGCGCCGCCGATCTGCACGCCGGCCAGCGAGTTGGCCACGGCCATGCCCAGGTCGTTGTGGCAATGCACGGACCAGATCGCCTTGTCGCTGTTGGGAATGCGCTCGCGCAGCGTCTTGATGAAGTTGCCGTAGAGCTCGGGCACGGCATAGCCCACAGTGTCGGGCACGTTGATGGTGGTAGCGCCCTCGGCGATCACGGCCTCCAGCACGCGGCAGAGGAAGTCCATCTCGCTGCGGTAGCCATCTTCCGGGCTGAATTCGATGTCGCCCACCAGATTGCGCGCAAAGCGCACCGATTGCTTGGCCTGCTCCAGCACCTGCTCCGGCGTCATGCGGAGCTTCTTTTCCATGTGCAGCGGGCTGGTGGCGATGAAGGTATGGATGCGGGCGCTGTTGGCGCCCTTGAGGGCCTCGGCCGCGCGGCTGATGTCGCGGTCGTTGGCGCGCGAGAGCGAGCAGACGGTCGAATCCTTGATGGCCTGCGCAATGGACTGCACGGCCTCGAAGTCACCGTTGGAGCTGGCGGCAAAGCCCGCTTCGATCACATCCACCTTGAGTCGCTCGAGCTGGCGGGCGATGCGCAGCTTCTCGTCGCGGGTCATCGATGCGCCGGGCGACTGCTCGCCGTCGCGCAGGGTGGTGTCGAAAATGATCAGTTTGTCAGCCATTTTTTTACTCCTCTGGTGGGGTTCCGCTCGCCGGGGCGGCACTGCAACGTGCAGCCGCGACGAACTTGTCACACAGACAAAAGGCCCGCTGCGGAGGCAGACGGGCCTTGGGGTTTGCGCTCGGGCGCCCGGCGGCATAGCCGGGCAATGTAGCACAACGACCGCTGGCGATTCACTTGTGCAGCCCGCGCTCGTCCGGCTCGTCGGTGGAGATGCTGATAACGCTGCTGTGCTGACCGTTGGCCTTGCGCCAGGCATAGACCCCATAGCCCGAGAGGCCATACAGGACGAACACACTGAAGAGCACCGTCGGCGGATGGATATTGATCACCGCGATCACAAGCGCGATCAGCACGATGGCGGCGAAGGGCACGCTGCGCTTCATCTGGATGTCCTTGAAGCTGTAGAACGGCACATTGGTCACCATGGTCAGACCCGCATATAGGGTGAAGCCGAAGGTGAGCCAGGTGATCTGCGTCCAGGTGAGCCACCCATCGCTCATGCCCGGCTGCACGCCGATCGCACTCATGAGCCAGATGAAGCCGGCCACCAGCGCCGCCGCCGCGGGCGATGGCAGGCCCTGGAAGTAGCGCTTATCCACCACGCCGGTGTTGACGTTGAATCGCGCCAGCCGCAAAGCCGCGCAGGCGCAATAGACGAAGGCAGCGATCCAGCCCCAGCGCCCCAGGCCGCGCAGCGACCATTCGTAGGCGATGAGCGCGGGCGCGGCACCGAAGGACACCATGTCGGAGAGCGAATCCATCTGCTCGCCGAACGCGCTCTGGGTGTTGGTCATGCGCGCGACGCGGCCGTCGAGGCTGTCGAGCACCATGGCGCAGAAGATGCCGACGGCCGCCATGTCGAAACGGCCGTCCATCGCCATCACGATGGCATAGAAGCCGCCGAACAGCGCGGCCAGGGTGAAGAGGTTCGGCAGGATGTAGATGCCCTTGCGCCGCCGGCGCACCAGCACGTCCGCCGAGCGCGCACCCTCATTTTCTTTATGCATTAAATTGGCCTCCAGCGCATGCAAAACCTGGGCATGGCGCTATCAAAATCATACTCATCGGCACCGACTGCCAGCGCGCGAAGTGCGCAGTGTAGGGCTTGTGGCCGGCTCGGCCGGGCCCCGAAGCCGTGCGCCCATGAAAAAGGCCACCGCAAGCGGTGGCCTTCGAGGTCGCGGCGCCCGGGGGCTCCGGCCGGTGGAGACGCGATCAGATCAGTTGCGCGTCTGGTCCACCAGCTTGTTCTTGGCGATCCAGGGCATCATGGCGCGCAGCTTGCCACCCACCACTTCGATGCTGTGGTCGGCGGTGTTGCGGCGGCGGGCCGTCATGCTCGGGTAGTTCAGGCGGCCTTCCTGGATGAACATCTTGGCGTAGTCGCCGTTCTGGATGCGCTTCAGGGCGTTGCGCATGGCGGCGCGCGACTGCTCGTTGATCACCTCGGGGCCCGTCACGTACTCGCCGAACTCGGCGTTGTTCGAGATCGAGTAGTTCATGTTGGCGATACCGCCTTCGTAGATCAGATCGACGATGAGCTTGAGCTCGTGCAGGCACTCGAAGTAGGCCATTTCAGGCGCGTAGCCGGCTTCGACCAGCGTTTCGTAGCCCATCTTGATCAGTTCGACGGCGCCGCCGCACAGCACGGCCTGTTCGCCGAACAGGTCGGTCTCGGTCTCTTCCTTGAAGGAGGTCTCGATGATGCCGGCCTTGCCGCCGCCGTTGGCTGCCGCGTAGCTCAGGGCCAGGTCACGGGCCTTGCCGGACTTGTCCTGGTGCACAGCCACCAGGTGGGGCACGCCGCCGCCCTGGCTGTAGGTGTTGCGCACGGTGTGGCCGGGGGCCTTGGGCGCGACCATCCACACATCCAGATCGGCGCGGGGCACGACCTGGTTGTAGTGGACGTTGAAGCCGTGGGCGAAAGCCAGCGATGCGCCTTGCTTAATGTTGGGCTCAACGTTGTTCTTGTAGACGGCTGCGATGTCTTCGTCCGGCAGCAGGATCATGACCACGTCGGCGG
Organism: Paracidovorax sp.; assembly: GCF_057642795.1. Lineage (NCBI taxonomy): Bacteria > Pseudomonadati > Pseudomonadota > Betaproteobacteria > Burkholderiales > Comamonadaceae > Paracidovorax > Paracidovorax sp. The sequence goes on along the minus strand of NZ_JBXYZY010000001.1, from coordinate 404,958 downwards.
CCTTCACTGCGTCGTTGACTTCCATCACCGTCAGGCCGGCCTTGCCGACCTTGTCCCACGAGGCGCCGCCCTTGCGCAGGCCGACCACCACCTTCACGCCGCTGTCGTTCAGGTTCTGAGCATGGGCATGGCCTTGCGAGCCGTAGCCAATGATGGCCACGGTCTTGCCCTTGATGAGGCTCAGGTCGGTGTCTTTGTCGTAGAAAACTTTCATGGGTCGCTCCGGTTGATATGCGTTGTCAGGGGGAAATTGAAAAAGGAAGGGATGTCAGACGCGGCTCACACGCGCAGGATGCGCTCGCCCCGGCCGATGCCGCTGGCGCCGGTACGCACCGTCTCCAGGATGGCCGTGCGGTCGATGGCCTGCAGGAAGGCATCGTTCTTGGACTGGTCGCCCGTCAGCTCGATGGTGTAGCTCTTCTCGGTCACGTCGATGATGCGGCCGCGGAAGATGTCGGCCATGCGCTTCATCTCCTCGCGCTCCTTGCCGACGGCGCGCACCTTGACCATCATCAGTTCGCGCTCGGTGTAGGCGCCTTCGGTCAGATCGACCACTTTCACCACCTCGATCAGGCGGTTCAGGTGCTTGGTGATCTGCTCGATCACGTCTTCCGAGCCATGGGTCTGGATGGTCATGCGCGACAGCGATGCGTCCTCGGTGGGTGCCACGGTCAGCGATTCGATGTTGTAGCCCCGCGCGGAAAAGAGGCCGACGACGCGCGACAGCGCACCGGGTTCGTTTTCCAGCAGGACGGCGATGATGTGTTTCATGGATGCAGATTCCTCTTTTTGCTGCCCTCCCCCGGCGCCGGTAAGCGTCGGGCTTGGCAGGCAATAGATTCGTCGATTCTTCGAAGTGATTTTGCTATCTATTCGATAGCTGATAGCGCTTGATGGACAAGCGCTGCAGACCGATTCGCCTCAGAGATCTTCCGATCCCAGCAGCATTTCGGTGATGCCCTTGCCGGCCTGCACCATCGGGAACACGTTCTCGGTGGGGTCGGTGCGGAAGTCGATAAAGACGGTGCGGTCCTTCAGGCGGCGGGCCTCGCGCAGCGCGGGCTCCACATCCTCCGGGCGCTCGATCAGCATGCCGACGTGGCCATAGGCCTCGGCCAGCTTCACGAAGTCGGGCAGCGAATCCATGTAGCTGTGGCTGTAGCGGCCGGAGTATTCGATCTCCTGCCACTGGCGCACCATGCCCAGGAAGCGGTTGTTGAGCGCGCAGATGACGATGGGCGTGTCGTACTGGCGGCAGGTGGCCAGCTCCTGGATGTTCATCTGCACCGAGCCTTCACCCGTGATGCAGAACACCTCGGACTGGGGCTTGGCCAGCTTGATGCCCATGGCGTACGGAATGCCCACACCCATGGTGCCCAGGCCGCCGGAATTGATCCAGCGGCGCGGCTCGTCGAAGCGGTAGTACTGCGCGGCCCACATCTGGTGCTGGCCCACGTCGGACGTGATGTAGGCATCGGCGTCCTTGGTCATGTTCCAGAGCGTCTCGACGACAAACTGCGGCTTGATGACTTCCTGGTTGCCACGGTCGTACTTCAGGCAGTCGCGCTTGCGCCAGCCTTCGATCTGATCCCACCAGGCGGCCAGCGCGCCAGCGTCGGGGCGGGTCGTGGTCTCGCGGATCATGGAGATCAGCTCGGTCAGCACGTCCTTCACATCGCCGACGATCGGGATATCGACCTTCACGCGCTTGGAGATGGACGACGGGTCGATGTCCACGTGGATGATCTTGCGGTCGTTCTGCGCGAAGTGCTTCACGTTGCCGATCACCCGGTCGTCGAAGCGCGCGCCCACGGCCAGCAGCACGTCGCAGTGCTGCATGGCGTTGTTGGCCTCAATCGTGCCATGCATGCCCAGCATGCCCAGGAACTTGCGGTCGCTGGCCGGATAGGCGCCCAGGCCCATCAGCGTGTTGGTGACCGGATAGCCCAACATGTCCACCAGCGTGCGCAGCTCGTTGGTGGCATTGCCCAGCAGCACGCCGCCGCCGGTGTAGATGTAGGGGCGCTTGGCGGTCAGCAGCAGCTGCAGCGCCTTGCGGATCTGGCCGCCGTGGCCCTTGCGCACCGGGTTGTACGAGCGCATTTCCACCGACTGCGGGTAGCCGCTGTAGGGCACCTTCTTGAAGGACACGTCCTTCGGGATATCGACCACCACCGGGCCGGGACGGCCGGTGCGGGCGATGTGGAAAGCCTTCTTCAGCGTGGACGCGAGATCGCGTGCGTCCTTGACCAGGAAGTTGTGCTTGACGATGGGGCGCGTGATGCCGACGGTGTCGCATTCCTGGAAAGCATCCAGGCCGATCGCGGCCGTGGGCACCTGGCCGGAAATGATCACCATCGGGATCGAATCCATGTACGCCGTGGCAATGCCGGTGACCGCATTGGTCAGGCCGGGACCGGAGGTCACCAGGGCCACACCCACTTCGCCGGTGGCGCGGGCATAACCGTCGGCTGCATGCACCGCTGCCTGTTCATGGCGCACCAGAACGTGCTGGATGGTGTCCTGCTTGTACAGCGCGTCGTAGATGTACAGAACGGCGCCACCGGGATAGCCCCAGATGTATTGGACGTTCTCGGCCTGCAGGGATTTGATGAGGATTTCGGCGCCCATGAGGTCCTGGGAGCCTGCGGCGCCTTGGGCGGCGGCCGTTGCCGATGCGATTTCGGCCTTGGAGATTTCCATGATCAACCTTTGCGAATTTCTCTGACGAAAAACCTTGGGTGCCCCTTGGACCGGCTCTTGTGAAGCCGCCTCAGAACTTGAGGCCGCGGCCATGGGCGAGATGATTGCTGCGCCGGACCGGGACCCGTTTGCCTTTTGACTTGCAAGGCGGATTATGTCACTGCCGGCCCTGGGGTAGTCCGCATGTCGGAAAAATAAACGGCCAATGCCATAATCGCGGGCTTCGGCGGGACTGCGGCACAGGCAGCCTGCCTCGCCCTTTCGCCCGCCCAACGCGGGCTCTCCGACTCTTGGCCACCGAACGAGAACTGTCAGACTTCCTCAAAGGCGTTGAAAAGCGAGCGTTCAAGCGCTCGCTCTACCATGTTCGCAACGAGGAAGCCGCCCTGGACATCGTCCAGGACAGCATGCTCAAGCTGGCCGAGCACTATGGGGACAAGCCGCCCGGCGAGTTGCCCATGCTGTTTCAGCGCATCCTCTCGAACTGCACGCTCGACTGGTTCCGCCGGCAAAAGACCCGCAACGCGCTGTTCTCCAGCATGAGCGACTTCGAGGGCCCCGACGACGATGGCGGCGATTTCGACCTGCTGGAAGCCTATGCGGGCCCCGAGGACGGCGAAACCGCGCAGAGCGCCGAAGACCTTGCGCGCCGCGCCCAGGTGTTCCGCGACATCGAGGCCGAGATCCAGGAACTGCCGCCCCGTCAACGGGAAGCCTTCCTGATGCGTTACTGGGAGGAAATGGATGTTGCAGAAACTGCAGCCGCGATGGGCTGCTCAGAAGGCAGCGTGAAGACACACTGCTTCCGCGCAGTCCAGACCCTGGCCAAGGTGCTCAAGGCCAAAGGAATCGAACTATGAACCGCCCACCCTCCGTCTCTGCCGAACTCTTCGCCGACCGCTATGCGCGCCGCGTTGCCGCGCGCCTGACGGAAGGCACGAGCGCCCTGCCCTACGACATTTCCGAGCGCCTGCGCGCCGCGCGCATGCAGGCGCTGGACAAGCGCCGAAAGCCGGTGGCCGCCCCCATGCGGCAGACGGCCACGGCCCCTTCGGTGGTGGCCGCCGGCAACGGCGTCGCCACGATGGGCTGGGGCGGCGAAGGCGGCAACTGGTGGCGCGCGCTGGTGTCGGCCGTGCCGCTCACGGCCCTGCTGGTCGGCCTGGTGTTCATCAACGTCACGCAGGACGAATCCAGCACCTCGGAGATCACCGAAGTGGACACAGCCTTGCTCACCGACGACCTGCCCCCTCAGGCCTATGCCGACCCGGGCTTCCTCCAATACCTCAAGACGGCCAACGAGAGCCGCTGAACCTGCACGACCCCACTGCATGCACTCCAGCCTGACCGACGCTCCCCGCATCCTGCCAGCCGCCGTGCTGGCTTTTGCATTGCTGGGCGCACTGAGCTGGGGGGGATGGCGTGCGGTGACGCAGGTGCGCATGGCGCCCGGCACGGTGATTCCCGCCGAGGCCCTGTCGCCGCAGCCGCATGCCGCCCGCAGTTCCACCGTGCGCCCCGTGCGGGCGCCTGAACCCACCGAAACCGGTGGACCGGCATGGGACGACCTGACCACTGCCCAGAAGGAAGCCCTCGCGCCGCTGAACGAGCGCTGGCCCGTGCTGAGCGAAGCGCAGAAGCGGCACTGGCTGAACCTCGCGGCCAGCTTCAGATCGCTCCCCCACGAAGAACGCCGCAAGATGGTCGAACGCATGACCGAATGGGCCAACCTCAGCATCCAGCAGCGCAACCAGGCCCGGTTCAACTATGCTGCCACCGCCCGCCTGACCGCCGACAGCAAGCGCGCGCAGTGGGAGGCCTATCAGGCCTTGAGCCCGGAAGAAAAGCACCGACTCGCAGCGCACGCCGCACCCAAGCCGTCGGGCGCTGCCACGGCCTTGCGCCCCAGTGCAGCACGCAAGCTGGCCAAGGTGCCGGCGGCCACGGCCGCAGCCGCCAAATCGGCTAGCACCCCCAATCTACCCAAGATCCCGCGCGTGACCGCAGCCCACACTCTGCAGGCACTGCCGGTGCCCGCGGCCTGGCCCATGATGCCGGCCTCCGCCAGTGGGGCAGGCGTTGAAACGGCCCCCGTCCACATGCCGGCGGCCGCCGTCGTGACTCCGCTGCCGCCTGGCGGAACGTCTGGGGCACCTGCGGCATCACAGGTCGAACCCCTGGCACGGGACCTCTCGCCGCTGCACCCGCCACAATAAGTGCTGCGCCGCTTCCAGCGTGTCGCATTGCTTCGCTGTTTCCGCCGATCCGACCCGCCGCCCATCCGCCGCATGCCCGCCTCACCCATCTCCAGCCCACCCCAGGCCACCAAACCGGCAGCTCCACCCTTGGGTGCCGCCCTCATCCTCCGGGCCCCGCCCCTCTGGCGCCGCATGGCCTGCTGGCTCTACGAAGGCATGCTGATGTTCGGCATCGTCTTCATCGCAGGCTACCTCTTCGGCACGCTGAGCCAGACCCGTAACGCGCTGGACAACCGGCATGCGCTGCAGGCCTTTGTGTTTGTGGTGTTCGGCATCTATTTCACCTGGTTCTGGGCGAAGGGCCAAACGCTGGCCATGAAGACCTGGCACATCCGCATCGTGGGCCTGGACGGGCACGCCATCAGCCAGCGGCGCGCGTTGGCCCGCTACGCGCTCAGCTGGCTGTGGTTTTTGCCGCCACTGGCAGCCATCGCGCCGTTCCAGCTGCCGGCGGGTGAATCCACGGTGATCGTGCTGGGCTGGGTGGCCGTCTGGGCCCTGCTCAGCCGCTTCCATCCGGAGCGGCAGTTCTGGCACGACGCCCTGGCCGGCACGCGACTGGTGCATTTCCAGCTACCGCGCACGTTGCGGCGCTGAATGCCTGGAGCAAAGCCCGCCTCTTTCCGCCCACCGCGTTGCACGCCTTGGCGCTGGCGACGGCCCCGCCGTCATCCATCGCCCGCTTTCCTGCGACAAAATAGCCTTCCCGCACCCATGTCATCCCTGCCCCCCCCCCCCCACCCCCACAAGGCCCGCACCGGCTTGCGCCGCGTCTGGCACGCCACCGGCTACTCGCTGCAAGGACTGCGCGCGGGCTGGTCCGAAAAAGCCTTTCGATCCGAGATCGCCCTGTCCTGCGTGCTGCTGCCCATGGCGTGGTGGGTGGGCGGCGACTGGGTCGAGGTGGCGCTGCTGGTCGGCGTCGTCGTGCTGGTGCTGATCACCGAGCTGCTCAATTCGGCGGTGGAATCGGCCATCGACCGCGTGGGCCCTGAACTGCATTCACTGTCCAAGCGCGCCAAAGACCTGGGCAGTGCGGCAGTCCTGTTGAGCCTGCTGCTGTGCTTGGGCATATGGGCGGCCGCCCTGTACCAAAGGTTTTTCATCCATGCCTGACACCGCCGAACCCGCTTTCTCGATCTGCGTCTATCTGGGCTCGCGCCACGGCGACAACCCGCGCTTCGCACAAGCGGCCACGGCCGTGGGCCGCTGGATTGGCGAGCGAGGCGGCCAACTGGTGTATGGGGGCGGCCGCAGCGGCCTGATGGGCACCGTGGCCGAGGCCACGCGCCTGGCCGGTGGCCGGGTGCTGGGCGTGATTCCGCAGGCGCTGGTGGACAAGGAGCTGGCCAACCATCAGTGCGATGAGCTTCACATCGTGAAGAACATGCACGAGCGCAAGGCCATGATGGCCGAGCGCTGCGATGCCTTCATCGCTCTGCCAGGCGGCATCGGCACGTTCGAGGAATTGTTCGAGGTCTGGACCTGGCGGCAATTGGGCTACCACGACAAGCCTCTGGGTCTGCTCAACGTCGATGGCTATTACGACGGCTTGCTGGCGTTTCTGCGCACCAGCGTGCAGAGCGGCCTGATGAGCGACTGGCAGATGGGATTGCTCTCCACCCACACCGAGGTCGATGCGCTGCTGCGCACGCTGGTGCAGCAAGCGGGCAACAACATGGACGAGGTCCCGCTGCGCGAAGTAATCTGACGTCGGGAGCGGCGGATCGGCAGCAGGCGGCGCTCCGGCGCCCGCCCCTGCAGCCGACGATCAGTGCCCAGCGTCAGACGGCAGCTTCGTCCAGGTCGCCCGTGCGAATGCGCACCACGCGCTCCACGGCGGTCACGAAGATCTTGCCGTCGCCGATCTTGCCGGTGCGCGCCGCGCCCACGATGGCGTCCACGCAACGCTCCACGTCTTCGGTGCGCACCACCACCTCCACCTTCACCTTGGGCAGGAAGTCCACCACGTACTCAGCGCCGCGGTAGAGCTCGGTATGGCCCTTCTGGCGGCCAAAGCCCTTGACCTCGGTCACCGTCAGGCCCGTGACGCCGCAATCGGCCAGCGCTTCGCGGACCTCTTCGAGTTTGAAGGGCTTGATGACGGCGGTGATCATTTTCATGGCGGGTCTCCTGGAAGTGGGAAAGAAAGGCTGCGCCTTGCGATGCTGCGCGGGCCCCTGGGATGAGTGATCCAGCCGGCCGCGTCAGGCGCGAAAACGGCTGGTGATGGGATAGCGCCAGTCCTTGCCGAAGCTGCGGTGCGTGACGCGGGTGCCCACCGGCGCCTGGCGGCGCTTGTATTCGTTGAGCTTGATCAGGCGCGTGACACGCTCCACGTCGGCGCGGTCGTAACCCGCGTCGATGATGGCTGCGATGGGCTCGTCGTTCTCCATGTAGCGCGCGATGATGGCATCGAGGACCTCATAGGGGGGCAGGCTGTCCTGATCCTTCTGGTCCGGCCGCAACTCGGCGCTGGGCGGGCGCGTGATGATGCGCTCGGGGATGGGGCTGGCGCCCGTCCCGAACGGGTCGTTGGCATTGCGCCAGCGCGCCAACGCAAAGACCTGGGTCTTGACCACATCCTTGATGGCCGCGAAGCCGCCCGCCATGTCGCCATAGAGCGTGCAGTAGCCGGTCGCCATCTCGCTCTTGTTGCCGGTGGTGAGCACCAAGGCGCCGAACTTGTTCGAGAGCGCCATCAACAGCGTTCCGCGGATGCGCGCCTGCAGATTCTCTTCGGTAGCGTCTTCGGGCAGACCGGCGAATTCGCTGGCGAGCGCGGCCTTGAACGCCTCGAACTGCGGGGCGATGGAGATCTCGTCGTACCGCACGCCAAGACGCTCCGCCATGTCGCGCGCGTCGATCCAGCTGATGTCGGCTGTGTAGGGCGAAGGCATCATCACGGCGCGCACCTTGTCCGCACCCAGGGCATCGACCGCGATGGCCAGCACCAGGGCCGAATCGATGCCACCCGACAGGCCCAGCAGTGCGCCAGGAAAGCCGTTCTTGCCCACGTAGTCGCGCACGCCCATCACCAGCGCGGACCAGAGATCGGCCTCCAGCGACGGTACGGCAGCGATATCCGCTCTCAATTCAATAGCATCCTGTGCAGATTGCACCTGCACGGAGAGCAGTTTTTCCTCGAAACCCGGAGCGCGGAAGGCAACAAAGCCGTCTGCGTTCAGGCCGAACGAGCGGCCCTCGAACACCACCTCATCCTGGCCGCCGACCAAGTGGGCATAAAGCAGGGGCAGGCCCGTCTCGGTGACTCGGTCGCGCATGATCTGCTCACGGTCGGCGCTCTTGCCGATGTGGAACGGCGAGGCATTGATGCTGACCAGCAGCTGCGCCCCCGCATCGGCGGCGCGGCGCGCCGGGCCGCTGAACCAGGCGTCTTCGCAGATCAACAGGCCCACCCGCACGCCTTCGATCTCGAACACACAGGTATCGGTACCGGGCGTGAAATAGCGGCGCTCGTCGAACACGCGGTAGTTGGGCAATTCCTGCTTGACGTAGGTCTGCTCGATGCGGCCCGCGCGCACCACGCTGGCGACGTTGGCGCAGCGCCCGGCCGGGTCGTCGGGCAGGCTGCGGGGGTGGCCGACGACGATGGCCAGGCCCTCCAGCGCGGCCGATGCCTGCACCACCTCGGCCAGCGCGGCATCGCAGGCGGCGAGGAAGGCCGGCCGCAGGAACAGGTCCTCGGCGGCATAGCCGCACAGGGCCAGCTCGGGCGTCAGCAGCAGGCGGGCGCCGGCGGCGTGCGCATCGCGCGCGGCCTGGATGATCTTCTGGGCGTTGCCCGGCAGATCGCCCACGATGAAGTTGAACTGGGCGATGCTGATGGCGAATGGCATACGTGGAGAAGGAAGCGGAGCGCGAATAAGAACTCGGCTCATTATGTCATCCGGGGTCCGATTCAGCCGGCGGAGCCGCCGTCCACCGACTTGCCGGGCAGCAGGTAATGGCCACCCGCCACATGGTGCAGCGTGCGCAGCGCGTCATGGCCCTCGAAATGCCAGCGGCCCGCCGAATACACGCGCTCGTCGGCCCAGGCACCCACGATCTCCCCCAGGAAGAGGTCATAGGTTTGCTGGATGTGCGGCTCCGGCAGGAGCCGGCACGCAAGCCAGGCCACGCAGCCCTCCACCAGCGGCGCGGGGCTTTCTGGCTCATCGATCCATGCCAGGCCCGGCAGGGTGGCGGCCTTGTCCACGTCCTTGCCGCTCACGCCGCCGATGGCCGTGGTGAGCGCTGCCTGTGCGCTGCAGGGCACGCTGAGCGCGAAGTGGCCCGAGGATTCGATCAGGCCGCGCGTGAAGGTTGCCTTGTCGATCACCACCGCCGCCTTGGGCGGCATGAAGTCGAGGGCCATGTTCCAGGCGGCGGCCATCACGTTGGAGCGCCCGCCGTGAGCGGCGCTGACCAGCACTGTGGGGCCGTGGTTGAGCAGGCGCGTGGCGCGATCGAGGGGAACGGGTCTGCGATAGGTCATGCGCCATTGTCGCGGCGCGCCGGTGGCGGCGCTGGCGCCCTCCGGCTTGCCCCTTTTCCTCTTTCTCCTTCTGGATGAGAACGCCGATCAGGTTCTGCATCGTCTGGCGCAGGCAGTCGTCGGACGCTTGCCGCAGCATGCCCGGATCGCCAACGATCACAACAGCGTGCCTCGCGTCCACGGCAAGGGCTGCAGCACGCCGATCTGGGCTTCCCGAAGCGGTCCCAGGCCAACCCCGCGCCGGGTGTACGACTTCCTTTCCGGCTAGGCACTCACCAAGGCCGACGCGCGGCGCCACGACCGCGACCTGGTCATGCACCACGAGGCGGGCACCGGGCCATGAACGGCGAAAAGAGCCAGGGGCCGGTGAAGGCCCGCACCCCCCCCCCCGCCGAACGCAGTCGTTGATCCGACAGGCCCTTGGGGGCCTTCCGCCAGCGCGGGCGGCACCCCGCTGGAACACAGACCCGGAGCCCCTGCGGCAAAGCGCTGGACATGCCTGACGCCTCGGACGCCCGAACGCAAGGGCACGGCGGTCTGCCGCATCGCCACAACGCGATCGAAAAGGCGGCCTCTCCAGCCAGGCCCCCAGCTACGACCCGGGGACTGCCAACGGGGTGAAACCGTCGTGGCGCCCGTCGTCGATGCGATACGGGCGCTCACGCCAGGCCCCAACCCGCCGCGCCGTTTGCCGGTGCCTGCCGCGGACCGCCAGGCGGCCCAAGATCGGGCGGAGCACGGTGTCTTCGATCTGGTGGCACCATCGGGCGACACCCAGCCCCCAGAAGAAAGCCGCTACTCTTGCCACACCGCCCCATCCCTCCTGCTGCTTGGCCGGCACCTGCCGCGCCAGACTACACACTGCGGATCGACGCCGCCCCCGCGCAGGTCGATGCCGCAGCGTGGGATGCCCTGCTGGCAACGCAGCCCCACCCCACGCCCTTTTTGCGCCACGCCTATCTGGCCGCCCTGCACGACAGCGGCAGCGCCACGCCCGCCACCGGCTGGACGCCCGTTTTTTTCACACTCTGGCTGGACGACGAGCTGCGGGCCGCCTGTGCGCTCTACGCCAAGCCGCATTCGTACGGCGAATACGTGTTCGACTGGGCCTGGGCCGACGCCTATGCGCGCCATGGCCTGGAGTACTACCCCAAGGCCGTCGTGGCCGTCCCCTTCACGCCCGTGCCCGGCGCCCGCCTGCTGGCGCGCGGCGCGCAGGACCGGCTGGCGCTGCTGCAGGGCGTGCTGGCCTGGTGTAGAGAGTCGCAACTCTCGTCGCTGCACCTGCTCTTCGGCGCGCAGGAAGACCTGCAGGCCGCGCAGGCGGCCGGCCTGATGCTGCGCCACACGGTGCAATTCCACTGGAAGAACCATGCCCCCACCGCACGCGCACGCTCGGCGGAGGCGGCGGCGTTGGAGGCGCCCGGCAGGCCGTTTCGCGACTTCGACGATTTCCTCGCCTCGCTGTCGCAGGACAAGCGCAAGAAGATCCGCCAGGAACGTCGGCGGGTGGCCGAGGCCGGCGTCTGCTTCCGCTGGGCGCGGGGCACGGCCATTCCTTCGTCGGACTGGGATTTCTTCTACCGCTGCTACGAACGCACCTACCTGGAACATGGCAACCCGCCGTACCTCTCGCGCGACTTCTTCCACCGCATGGAGCGCGACATGCCCGAAGCCTGGGTGCTGTTCATCGCCGAGCGCGACGGCACACCGATCGCCTGCAGCCTGATCGGCGTGGGGCCGGGCACAGCGAATGTTGAAGGCTCTCCTTCCGCATGCGCCGATGTAGCCTTCGGCCGCTATTGGGGAGCCATCGAGCGCGTGGACTGCCTGCATTTCGAGGCCTGCTACTACCAGCCCATCGCCTGGTGCATTGCGCACGGCGTGCAGCGATTCGAGGGCGGCGCGCAAGGCGAGCACAAGATGGCCCGCGCCCTACTGCCGGTGCAGACCAGCAGCGCCCACTGGCTGGCCCATCCGGCCTTTGCCGAAGCGGTGGACCGCTTCCTGGAACGCGAGGGCGAAGGGGTCTCGAACTATCTGGAGCACCTGCAGGCGCGAAGCCCGTTCCGGCGCGAGCCTGGCTGAGACCCCTCGGAGGGGCCGCTCAGCGTCTTACAACCCAGGGACTAGCCCACAAAAAAAAAGGCGCTCCGTGGGGAGCGCCTTTCAGGGCGGGCCGGAGCCTGCAGCGGCTCGTGCTGCGGCGCGCAGCCGAAACGCTCGCTCAGGCGGTGGCGACGGATCGCACGAGCCCCATTTCGGAGCCGCTGAGCAGGGATTCGATGTCCACCACGATCAGCATGCGTTCGCCCACGGTCGCGATGCCGCGCACGAAGGCGGCGTCCACCTGGCTCTCGAACTGGGGCGCGGGCTTGATGCTGTCTTCCGACAGGGCCACGACGTCGGCCACCGCATCCACCACCGCGCCGATCACCGTGCCACCCACGTTCAGGATGATGACGACGGTGAAGTCGGTGTAGTCGGCCTGGGGGCAGCGCAGCTTCACCCGCAGATCGACGATGGGCACGATCACGCCGCGCAAGTCGATCACACCCTTGATGAAATCGGGTGCATGCGCCATGCGCGTAGGTTGCTCGTAAGAGCGGATCTCCTGCACGCGGAGAATGTCGATGCCGTACTCCTCCTCACCCAGACGGAAGGTCAGGAACTCTGCGGGTGCATTGACAGCAGCACCGCCAGCGGAGCGCTGGGAGAGATTGAATGACGACATGGCGGGCAAATCCTTCAGATGGCAGGCACGCAACGCGCCTCAATTCGGGCAGCATAACATTTTCTGTTACACCCAGTGACAAAACGACAAAACCCGGGCATCGAGCGCCATGAAAAAACCCGCCGGCGGCTCACCAGCGGGTGGTAGGGCGATCGGGGTTGGAGGCGGCCTCAGCCCAGGGTCTTCTGGTAGGCGGCGACGCCGTCGGTGATCTCCTGGTGGGCGGCCTCAATGCCGTCCCAGCCCAGCACCTTGACCCACTTGCCTTCTTCCAGGTCCTTGTAGTGCTCGAAGAAGTGAGAGATAGCCTTGAGCTTGATCGGCTCCACGTCGTCCAGCGACTGGATCTTGGCGTAGGCCTTGAGGATCTTGGCCGTGGGCACGGCCAGCACCTTGCCGTCCACGCCGGACTCGTCTTCCATCTTCAGGATGCCCAGCGCGCGGCAGGGAATGACCACGCCCGGGGGCAGGCGGTAAGGCGTCATCACGAGCACGTCCACCGGGTCACCGTCGCCGGCCAGGGTCTGCGGCACGTAGCCGTAGTTGGTGGGATAGTGCATGGCCGCGGTCATGAAGCGGTCCACGAAGATGGCGCCGGATTCCTTGTCCACTTCGTACTTGATCGGGTCCGATTCCATCGGGATCTCGATCACGACGTTGAAGTTTTCGGGCAGGTTCTTACCGGGTTTGACGTTGTTCAGGGACATGCGATCTCGCGTAGTGATGGGTGAAAACGGCGGTGGCCGCGCCAGGCCCTCGGCGGCACACATGCGCCTTCCCGAGCGGCCCGGCACAGCCGGGTGGCCCGGATTCTAGGCGACCGCGCACCGCCACCGCCCGAGGCTCAGGGCCGCTGGCGCACCGGCACCCGAGTGGCGAGCGGCGCGGGCACATAGGCTGGCTCGAAGGTGCAGCCGGCGCCGAAGCGCGTCTCGGCCGCACGGCAGCGCGCGGCCACGCGCTCGGGCGTGGGCTTGTCGCCACTCCTGGTCCAGTCCAGCAGCGCGCCCATCAGCGCCACGTAGGTCGGGTCGCTGATGTAGCTGTGCGTGCCCTGGCGGGTGAAGGTCTGCACCAGCCGGTCGCCGCTGCCAGCCCGGTCCATGGTGGAGCGGAACTGCGCGTCCAGCTCGACGAAGGCCGTCGGGTCGCTGATCCATTTCACGCTCAACACCGGCACCGGCGCGGGGATGTGGCCCGTGGGATCGGTATCTGCCGCGAAGCGTTCGTAGGCCACCGGGTCGGCCGCGAGGCGCGGCACGCCGGCATTGAGCGCCGCGTCGTCGGCCGAGCCGCTGTAGACCGCCCCGACGTTGCCGAACGGGCTGGCGCCGCCGGTGCGGTGGCTGCTGATGTCCTGAAAGTGGAAGGTGCCCCAGTAGAGGTGCGCCAGGATGGCGCTGGCCGGAATGCGCAGCACCCGCTCCAGCGTCTCGATGCGGGCCTGCTGCGCGGGCGTGCGCTGCGCGGCCGGCCGGTGCAGACCCAGGCACTCGTCGGCGCGCGCCTTCAGGTCGGCCCGCGACAGGTTCACGCCCGCCGGCAGGCCCAGGTTGAGCGCATAGGCCGGTTCGGTGGGCCGGGGGTGGTTGTGGCAGAGGTACTGATAGACGGCGCGCAGATCGGTGCGCACGTCGTAGGACCGCGATCCGCCGCCCAGCACCCCGCTGGTCAGCAACACGGCGTCGTAGGGGCGGCCCACGGTCTGCTCGGTGAAGATCTCCGCCTGGCGGACCGCCACACTGGCGCCCCAGGACTGCCCGTGCAGCACGGTGATGCGCGGCACGGCGATGTACTGGCTGAAGATGCGGCGCAGCCGTTCGGAATCTGCCGCCGCGTCGCGCACCGCCACGCCGCCCTGGTGGTAGGTGGAACCGGCCCAGGCGTAGCCGGCGCGCACCATCACCGCCCAGCGATTCAGGTCGTCCGCCGTGCGCTCGGCCTTGGGCGCGCCCAGTTCGGGCCCGCCGTGGTCGTGCAGCACCAGGGTGCCCTGCCAATCCCTAGGAACGGCGATGTAGTAATAGGCGCCGGCGGAGTCGCGGCCGTTCCAGCAGCGGGCCGTGCGGGGCACCTCGGAGGGGCAGCCCACGGCCAAGGGCTCGGACTCGACGGCGGAGCCGGCGGCAGGGGCGTGCCATGCGGGCCCGGCGGCCCCATCGTCCGACATCGGCGTTAGCGATTGCGCCGGCGCCTGGCTGACGGCGCAACCGGCCAGCAGCGCGGCGACAGCCGCGACCTGGAACCAGAGCGCGCAGCGGAAGATGTGGGGCGTTGGCATGGCGCATCCATTGTGTCAGTGTGGCCGGCCCCGCCACAATGGGCCACCATGCAGTTCCACTCCATCGCCAACGCCCCCGTGCCCTCGTCTTCCGGCCGCACCATCGCGGTCATCGATCCGTCCGACGGGGCGCCGTATGAAGAGATCCAGCGCGGCACGCCGGAAGACATCGACGCCGCCGTGCACGCCGCGCGCCAGTGCTACGACGCCGTCTGGCACAAGCTGGCGCCCGCGGAGCGCGGCCGGCTGCTGATGCGCCTCTCCCACGCGGTGGCCGAGAACGCCAACGAGCTCACGGCCATCGAGCAGCGCGACTGCGGCAAGCCCACGCGCCAGGCCCGAGCCGACGCGCTGGCGCTGGCGCGCTACTTCGAGTTCTATGCCGGCGCGTGCGACAAGCTGCACGGCGAGACCATTCCCTACATGGAAGGCACCAGCGTGCTCACCTGGCGCGAGCCGCACGGCGTCACCGGCCACATCGTTCCCTGGAACTACCCCATGCAGATCTTCGGGCGCAGCGTGGGCGCGGCGCTGGGGGCAGGCAATGCCTGCGTGGTCAAGCCCGCCGAAGACGCCTGCCTCTCGCTGCTGCGCGTGGCGCAGCTCGCGGCCGAAGTAGGCTTTCCGGCGGGCGCGCTCAACATCGTGACCGGCTACGGCCATGAGGCGGGCGATGCGCTGGCGCGGCATCCGGGCATCGACCACATCAGCTTCACCGGCAGCCCCGGCGTGGGCACGCTGATCCAGCAGATCGCGGCCGAGCGGCACTGCCCGGTGACCCTGGAGCTGGGCGGAAAAAGCCCGCAGATCGTCTTCGCCGATGCCGACCTGGAAGCCGTCGTGCCGGCCGTGGTGAACGCCATCGTGCAGAACGCCGGGCAGACCTGCTCGGCCGGCTCGCGTGTGCTGATCGAGCGGGCCATCTACGAGCCGCTGCTGGAGCGCCTGGCCACGGCCTTCGAGGCGCTGCGCGTGGGCCCAGCGGCCATGGACCTGGACCTGGGCCCGCTCATCCGCCAGAGCCAGCAGCAGCGCGTGTGGGACTTTCTCTCCGACGCGCAGGTGGCCGGCATTCCGATGGTGGCGCAGGGCACAGTGGTGGACCTGGCGCCCGAGACCGGCTTCTACCAGGCCCCCACCCTGCTGCGCGACGTGCCGCCCGGCCACCGGCTGGCGCAGGAAGAGGTCTTCGGCCCGGTGCTGGCCGCCCTGCCCTTCGAGGGCGAGGACGAAGCCGTGCAGCTGGCCAACGGCACGGCCTTCGGCCTGGTGGCCGGCGTGTGGACGCGGTACGGCGCCCGCCAGCTGCGCATGGCGCGGCGCATCCGCGCCGGGCAGGTGTTCATCAACAACTACGGCGCGGGCGGCGGGGTCGAGCTGCCCTTTGGCGGTGTGCGCTCGAGCGGCCATGGGCGCGAGAAGGGCTTCGAGGCGCTCTACGGCTTCACCACGCTCAAGACGGTGGCGATACGGCACGGGTAAGCAGCGGCACTCGCTACGCTTTCGATAGCTGATAACCATTGAATTGCCTGGGCTGCAGCCATTTTTTGATGCCGCCCCGCCCCCGCAAGGCGGCAGACCGGCTCAGCCCAGCGCCGTGTCCAGCAGCATCATGGTGACGAAGCCGATCATCAGCCCGCCGGTCGCCCAGGCCTCATGGCCCTTGCGGTGCGATTCGGGAATGATCTCGTGGCTGATGACGAACAGCATCGCGCCCGCCGCGAAGCCCAGCCCCCAGGGCAGCAGCATGGCCGATGCGCTGACCACCGCCGCGCCCAGCACCGCCCCGATGGGCTCGACCAGCCCCGAAGCCATGCCCAGGCCGACTGCCACCCGCCGCCGGTACCCGGCCGCCAGCAGCGCGACGGCGACGACCAGCCCCTCGGGCACGTCCTGGATGGCGATGCCCGCCGTGAGCGTGCTGCCGCCCACGCTGCCCGATCCCGCATAGGCCACCCCGATGGCCAGCCCCTCGGGCAGGTTGTGCAGCGCGATGGCGAAGACGAAGAGCCAGGTGCGCTGCAGCGTGCGAGAGGGCTGGCCCTCGGCTCCCTTGATGAAATGCTCGTGCGGCAGCAGCCGCTCCATCACCAGCAGCGCCAGCGCCCCCAGCAGGATGGCCGCGCCGATGGTGCCGCCCGCAGCCCAGGGGCCGGCGCCCGATGACCGGGCCGCCTCCAGCCCCGGCAGGATCAGCGAGAACGAGCTGGCCGCCAGCATCACCCCGGCGCCGAAGCCGAAGAGCGTGTCCTGCACCTTGTCGGAAAGCCGCTGCGAGAACATCACCGGCGCCGTGCCCAGCGCCGTCGCCAGCGCCGCCACCAGCCCGCCCTGCCAGGCCTGCGCGACCTGTTCGTTGGCCTGCAGGTAGGCCGAGAACTGCAGCACCAGCGCGACCAGCCCCAGCACGGCGATGGCACCGCCCAGCCACCGGCGGGCAGGCCAGCGAAGGGGGCCGGCAGGGCGAGGGGACGTCGCGTCGTCAGGGATCATGGGGCGGGTTCCTGCAGAGGGCATGGCGAGATCGGAAGAGCGGGCTGGCAGCGTTCGCGGGGCCCTTCAGCCGCGCGCTGCGGCCAGGGCCTGTGCGTGGCGCCGCGCCACCTCGACCCAGTCCACCACGTTATAGAACGCGGCGATGTAGTCGGGGCGGCGATTCTGGTACTTGAGGTAGTAGGCGTGCTCCCACACGTCCAGCCCCAGAATGGGCGTGTGGCCCGAGGCGATGCCGGGCATGAGCGGGCTGTCCTGGTTACCCGTGCTCTCCACCGCCAGCCGGCCCTGCGGCGTGACCACCAGCCAGGCCCAGCCGCTACCAAAGCGCGTGAGCGCGGCCTGGGTGAAAGCCTGCCTGAAGGTCTCGAACCCGCCCAGGTCGGTGTCGATGGCGCGGGCCAGCTCGCCTGCAGGCTGGCCGCCGCCCCGGGGCGACATCACCGTCCAGAAGAGGCTGTGGTTGGCATGGCCGCCTCCGTGGTTGCGCACCGCCGTCTGCAGCGATTCGGGCAGCTGGCCAATGGCGGCGACCAGCGCCTCCACGCTCTGGCCCGCATGGGGCGTGCCTTCCAGCGCCGCGTTCAGATTGTTCACGTAGGTCTGGTGATGTTTGCTGTGGTGGATCTCCATGGTCTGGGCGTCGAGATGGGGTTCGAGCGCGTCGTAGGCATAAGGCAGTGCGGGCAGCGTGTAGGGCATGACGATGGACTTTCTGAGGCGGGGAAACGAACGGAGCGCGGCTCGACCCGGGGAGAGCGCCCCAGTGGGACGCAATGCAGGCTCCGGCCAAGACGCCGAACCGCGCCCCGTGGGTCGCCATGCATGCAAATGATAATTATTATCAATAAAGACCCGCCATGCCAGAAATGCCCACGCTGGCTATAGTGGGCTCGCGGTCAGACCACCGACATTCGGCAATGAATCGGCCCACAGCCCACATTCCACCTGCGCCAATAGCTATAAAAACAATAGCAAACCTTACCCCGGCACAAAGGAGCCTCCATGCGCCTCGCCCATAAATCCGTTCTCGTTACCGGCGCCGGCAGCGGCATCGGCGAAGGCATCGCCCGCCGCCTCGCAGTCGAAGGCGCACGGGTCGTCGTCAACGACCTGAACGCCGAGGCGGGCCAGCGCGTGGCCAAGGCCATCCAGGCCGCGGGCGGTGAAGCCGCCTTCGTGCAGGGCGACGTGACGCGCTCGGATGACGTGCACGCCCTGGTCGCTGCAGCCCTGCGCCTTCACGGCCGGCTGGATGTGGTGGTCAACAACGCCGGCTGGACGCACCGCAACCGCCCCATGCTGGAGGTGAGCGAGGCGGAGTTCGACAAGGTCTATGCGGTGAACGTCAAGAGCCTCTACCTGTCGGCCATCCATGCCGTGCCCGCCATGCGCGCCAACCCCGGCGGCAGCGGCGGCAGCTTCATCAACATCGCCTCCACGGCCGGCCTGCGGCCCCGGCCCGGCCTGACCTGGTACAACGGCTCGAAAGGTGCGGTCATCACCACCAGCAAGTCGATGGCGGCCGAGTTGGGGCCGGACAACATCCGCGTGAACTGCATCAACCCGGTGTTCAACCCCGACACGGGCCTGGCGGCCGAATTCGCGGGCGGCCCGGTGGACGACGCGGCCCGCGCGCGCTTTCTGGCCAGCATCCCGCTGGGCCGCTTTTCCACCGCGCTCGACGTGGCCAACGCGGCGCTATACCTCGCGAGCGACGAGGCGGCCTTCATCAGCGGCACCTGCATCGAAGTGGACGGCGCGCGCTGCGTCTGAGCCGGCCCGGCATCGCGCCGGAAAACCGGGCGGCCCGCCCTCCAGGATCGCCCCTCGGCCACAAAGCCCGCCACGCTCAACGGGCCGCGCCCATGCGGCAGAATCGCCAGCATGGCTGAACGTGTCATTCCTCTCGTGGACCAGCGCATCGCGACGCGCGCGCCCACCGTGCCCACGGGCGCGGCAGGTCTGCCCACGGGCCGGCTGGCCGACGCGCTAGGCCGGCCCTTGCGCGATCTGCGCATCAGCGTGACCGATCGCTGCAACTTCCGCTGCGGCTATTGCATGCCCAAGGAAGTGTTCGACAAGGACTATGCCTACCTGCCCCATTCGGCGCTGCTGAGCTTCGAGGAGATCACGCGCCTGGCTCGACAGTTCATCGCGCACGGCGTGGGCAAGATCCGGCTCACAGGGGGCGAGCCGCTGCTGCGCAAGAACCTGGAACGGCTGGTGGAGCAGCTCGCCACCCTGCGCACGCCCGAGGGCCGCGCGCCCGACCTGACGCTGACCACCAACGGCTCGCTGCTGGCGCGCAAGGCCCGGGCCCTCAAGGAAGCGGGCCTGGACCGCCTCACCGTGAGCCTCGACAGCCTGGACGACGCCGTCTTTCGCCGCATGAACGACGTGGACTTTCCCGTCGCGGACGTGCTGGCCGGCATCGAGGCCGCGCAGGCCGCGGGTTTCGACCGCATCAAGGTCAACATGGTGGTCAAGCGCGGCACGAACGACCACGAAGTGCTGCCCATGGCCCGGTACTTCCGCGGCACCGGCGTCACGCTGCGCTTCATCGAATACATGGACGTGGGCGCCACCAACGGCTGGCGCATGGACGAGGTGCTGCCCTCGGCCACGCTGATCGCCCGGCTACAGGAGCAGCTGCCCCTGGTGCCGCTCGAAGCCAGCGCCCCCGGCGAAACCGCGGCCCGCTGGGGCTATGCCGACGCGCTGGGCTGCCACGATGCGGCGCTGGGGGAGGTCGGCGTCATCAGCAGCGTGACCCAGGCTTTCTGCCGCGACTGCAACCGCGCGCGCCTGTCCACCGAAGGCCAGCTCTACCTCTGCCTCTTCGCCACCCAGGGCTGGGACCTGCGCAGCCTGCTGCGCGGCGGCGCCAGCGACGAGGCCATCGCCGCCGCCATCGCTCCCATCTGGCAGCAGCGCAGCGACCGCTATTCCGAACTGCGCAGCCAGTTGCCGCCCGACGCCGCCGCCGCCGGCGCGGGCCGGCGCCGCGTGGAGATGAGCTACATCGGCGGCTGACGCACACAGCAGCACAGCGGCACCGCGGCAGACAACAGGCGCCCGGCCCCTGCGCCCCCCCCCTCTTTCAGACAGCGACGAACCGAACGAGCCCCTCCTCATGATCGACCCTGAAGACATCACCGGCCTGGTCCTCGCCGGCGGACGCGGCAGCCGCATGGGCGGCGCGGACAAAGGCCTGCAGAGCTTCCGCGGCCTGCCGCTGGCGCTGCACGCCCTCATACGCCTGCAGCTGCAGGTGGGCCACACCTTGGTCAACGCCAACCGCAATCTGGCGGCCTACGAGGCCTTCGGCACGCCGGTCTGGCCCGACGGGCTGGCCGACTACGCTGGGCCGCTGGCCGGCTTTCTCACCGGGCTGGAGCGCTGCGAAACCGGCTGGCTGCTGACCGTGCCCTGCGACACCCCCCTTTTTCCCCACGATCTGGCCGCGCGGCTGGCGGCCGCCGCCCAGGCGGAGGATGCCGACATCGCCATGGCCGCCGCGCGCGAGACCGATGCCGCCACCGGCACGACCGTGCTGCGGCCGCAGCCGGTGTTCTGCCTGCTGCGCGTCTCGCTGCTGGAAAGCCTGGTGCAGTTCACCCAGAACGGCGGCCGCAAGATCGACCGCTGGACCGCGCAGCACGCCTGTGCCATCGTGCCTTTCGACCAGCCGGACGACGATCCGCTCGCCTTCCGCAACGCCAATACGCCCGAAGAGCTGCGCGCACTGGAGTCCGCAGCGTGAACGCCCCGGCCCCCACCCATCCGCCCACCACCATGAAGACGCTCGCCGAGATCGCGGCCGAACTGCAGGGCTACGACCCGCAGGCGCTCAGCGCCTCCGGCGTACAGGCCTTTCTCGAACGGCTGGTGCAGCCCGTCGCCGAGACCGAGCAGGTCGGCATCTTCGAGGCGCTCGGCCGCGTGCTGGCGCAGGACATCGTCTCGCCCCTGAGTGTGCCGCCGCACGACAACTCCGCCATGGACGGCTATGCCTTCGACGGCGCGCAGCTGCGCCCCGGCGCGGCGTTGACGCTGCGCTGTGTAGGCACGGCCCTGGCGGGCAAGGCCTGGGCCGGCACCGTCGCGCCCGGCGAGTGCGTGAAGATCATGACCGGCGCCGTCATGCCCGCCGGGCTCGACACGGTGGTGCCCCAGGAATTCACCACCACCGAAGGCGACGGCTGCATCCGCATCGCCGCCGACGTGCTGCGCGCCGGCGACAACCGCCGCCTGATGGGCGAAGACCTGATGGAAGGCCGTGTGGCCCTGGCGCAGGGCAGCGTCTTCACGCCCGCCGCGCTGGGCCTGGTGGCCAGTCTGGGCCTGGCCCGCGCCACCGTGTTCCGCCGCCTGCGCGTGGCGTATTTCTCCACCGGCGACGAGATCCTGAGCCTGGGCGAGCCGCCCCGCGAAGGCGCCGTGTACGACAGCAACCGCTACACCGTCTTCGGCCTGCTCACGCGGCTGGGCGTGGAGGTGATCGACCTGGGCGTGGTGCCCGACCAGCCCGCGCAGCTGGAGGCCGCTTTCCGCGAGGCCGGCGCGCGAGCCGATGCCGTCATCACCAGCGGCGGCGTGAGCGTGGGCGAGGCCGACCACACCCGCGCCATGATGAAGCAGCTGGGCGACGTGGCCTTCTGGCGCATCGCCATGCGCCCCGGCCGGCCCATGGCCGTGGGGCGCCTCGCTGCGGCAGCGCCCACAGCAAGCGGCGCCGTGCTCTTCGGCCTGCCCGGCAACCCCGTGGCGGTGATGGTGACCTTCCTCGCCTTCGTGCGCCCTGCCCTGCTGCGCATGATGGGCAGCAGTGCCGGCGCGCAGCCGCTGCTGCGAGCCGTCAGCACCGAACCCATCCGCAAGAAGGCTGGCCGCACCGAATACCAGCGCGGCTGGGTCTCCACCGCGCCGGGCGGCACGCTGCAGGTGCGCACCACCGGCAACCAGGGCTCGGGCGTGCTCAGCTCCATGGTGCAGGCCAACGGGCTTATCGTGCTGCACCACGGCCAGGGCCACGTCGCGGCCGGCGACACGGTGGATGTGATGATGTTCGACGGCGCCGTCTGACACTGCCGGCCCGCTGGCGCCGTGTATGAAGCAGGGTCTGCCACCTCACGTCCCAATCAGAGGAAAACCGCATGCCTTTCGCCGATCGCCATCTCGTGCAACCGCCCACCCGCGACACCGTGGACCAGACCAGCGGCGCCACCGTGCTGGAATTCGGCACACCCTGGTGCGGCCACTGCCAGCGCGCGCAGCCGCTCATCCAGCAGGCTCTGGAGGACCGCAGCGAGGTCGCGCATCTCAAGGTGGAAGACGGCCCCGGCCAGCCCCTGGGCCGGAGCTTTCGCGTCAAGCTCTGGCCCACGCTGGTCTTCCTGCGCGACGGCCAGGAAGTGGCCCGGCTGGTGCGCCCGCAGGATGCGCAGAGCATCCACGAGGCGCTGCAGAGCATCACGGCCGCGGCCTGAAGCCGGCGCTCGAGGATCAGCGCCCCAGCGCCTTGTCCACGCCCTTGTTGGCCAGCGCGTCGGCACGCTCGTTGCCGGGGTCGCCCGCGTGGCCCTTGACCCAGCGCCAGTCGATGACGTGGCCCGAGGTGGCCACCAGGTCATCCAGGCGCTTCCACAGCTCCACGTTCTTCACCGGCTGGCCCGACGCGGTGCGCCAGCCCTTTTTCTTCCAGCCCTGCACCCATTCGGTGATGCCCTTGCGCACGTACTGGCTGTCGAGGAACAGCGTCACCGCGCAGGGCTTCTTCAGCGCCGCCAGCGCCTCGATCACCGCCAGCAGTTCCATGCGGTTGTTGGTCGTGTCCAGCTCGCCGCCGAACAGTTCCTTTTCCAGTGCGCCCGAGCGCAGCACGACGCCCCAGCCACCGGGCCCGGGGTTGCCCTTGCACGCCCCATCGGTATAGATCACCACCTGATTCAAACAACACACTCCATCGGATTCGGGAAAGAAAGCAGCAACCAGGCAAACCAGCGGCCTCGGGCCCTGCCCGGCTGCGGAAAGAACGAACGCGGCCGGCTTCAGCGCCGGCGGCGCTGCGCCACCGGCACGGGCGCTGCGGCCTTGCTGGCCGCATGGCGCCAGGGCGCGGCGAGCAGGCGCATGCCATGCACCCGCTTGATCGCCACCACCGTGTAGGCGGCCCCGAGTATGGGCCACCAGCGCGCGCCCAGGCCGTCCATCCAGTCGAAACGCTCCAGCCAGCGGTCCTGCCGCACCGCCGGGCGGTAACAGCCGAAGCTGAACGTATCCACCTCGAAGTTCAGGAGCCGCAGCCAGTCGCGCACGCGCCCCGGGCCGATGAACTCGCCGACGTCGGGCAGGTAAAGATCACCACCGCCGCCGAAGCGCTGGTAGAGTCGCGCTCGGCGCTGGCGCAGGCCCCAGAGGCTCCATGGATTGAGGCCGCTGATGACGACACGCCCTTCGGGCACCAGCACCCGCTCCACCTCGCGCAGCGCGGCATGCGGATCGACGCTGAGCTCCAGTGCATGGGGCAGCAGCACCAGGTCGATGCTGGCCGGCTCGAAAGGCAAAGCGACGGGATCGGCCAGGAGATGGGCGCGCTGCGCGGGAGCACCAGGCTGCGGTTCCAGGCGCGATTCCGCCTCACCCAGAGCGAGCCAGCGGTGCGGCATGCGGTTGGTGCGCAGGCCTTCCAGGCCCGACATGCCCAGCTGCACCGCGTGGTAGCCGAACAGGTCGGCAACCAGTTCATCATGCTGCTCTTGCTCCCACGCCAGCAGGTAACGGCCGGGGGGGGAGTCGAACCAACGGTGCAAACTTATAATTTCGTCGCTCATGAACTTGCTGCCGCTGCCCGCCTTCGCCGACAACTACATCTGGATGCTGCACGACGCGCAGGATGCGGTCGTTGTGGACCCGGGTGACGCAGCGCCCGTCATCGAAGCCCTGCGCCGCACCGGACTGCGATTGCAGGCGATTCTAGTCACGCACCACCATGCAGATCACACGGGCGGCGTGCGTGAATTGCGCGAGGCCACCGGTGCCGTGGTGCACGGGCCCGCGCACGAAGCGATTCCCGAGCCCGTTGCCCGCGTGGCACAGGGCGATGCGGCCACGGTGCTGGGTGATCTGCGCTTCGAGGTGTTCGACGTGCCGGGCCACACCAGCGGCCACATCGCCTACTACTGTCCCGCGGTGCCCGGCGCCGCCGGAGCGTCGGGCCCGGTGGAAGCCGCCTCGCCGGTTCTGTTCTGCGGCGACACGCTCTTTTCCGGCGGCTGCGGGCGGCTCTTCGAAGGCACGCCCGCGCAGATGCAGGCCTCGCTGGACACCCTGGCCGCCCTGCCCGGCGACACGCTGGTCTGCTGCGCCCACGAATACACACTTTCGAACCTGCGTTTCGCGCAGGCCGTGGAACCGGGTAACCAGGCCCTGCTCCATTACCGCTCCGAGTGCGAATCCCTGCGCGCGCAAGGCCGGCCCACGCTGCCTTCACGCCTGGCGACCGAGCGCAACATCAACCCCTTCCTGCGCACCCGCGAAGCGGCTGTGGCCCAGGCGGCATGCGATTTCGACGGCAGCGTCGATCGCGGCGATGCCGTCCAGGTTCTGGCAGCGCTGCGCCAATGGAAAAACGAGTTCCGATGAAGATCCTGAAAATCCTGGCCGTCGCCAGCCTGGTGTGGCTGACCGGCTGCGCCTCCACCGGCACCAACACCACCACGGCCGCCGCTGCGGGCAACAAGGACGGCAGCATCGCTGCCAGCAGCAGCGCACAGATACCTTCAGGGCCGCTGCGCCCCATCACGGCCGCCAAGGCCTCCAGCCGCGAAGTGGCCATGCTCTCCGCCCCCGCCGATCTGTGGGATCGCATCCGCCGTGGCTTCGCCATGCCGGACCTGCAGAACGACCTGGTGACCGACCGCGAGCAGTGGTATGCATCGCGGCCCGACTACATGCAGCGCATGACGGAGCGCTCGAGCAAGTACCTCTTCCATATCGTCGAAGAGCTGGAGCGGCGCGGCATGCCCACCGAGCTGGCGCTGCTGCCCTACATCGAGAGCGCCTTCAATCCGCAGGCCGTCTCCAGCGCCAAGGCCGCAGGCATGTGGCAGTTCATGCCTGCGACCGGCACCTATTTCGACCTCAAGCAGAACGCCTTTCGCGACGATCGCCGCGATGTGCTGGCTTCCACCAAGGCCGCGCTCGATTACCTCCAGAAGCTCTACGGCATGTTCGGCGACTGGCATCTGGCTCTCGCCGCCTACAACTGGGGTGAAGGCAGCGTGAGCCGCGCCATCGCGCGCAACCAGAAGGCCGGCCTGGGCACCAGCTACACCGACCTCAACATGCCCGCCGAGACCCGGCTCTATGTGCCCAAGCTGCAGGCCGTGAAGAACATCGTCGCCCATCCCGATGAATTCCACACCGAACTGCCGCTGATCGAGAACCATCCTTTCTTCCAGGTGGTGGATATCACCCACGACATCGACGTGTCGCTGGTCGCCAGTCTGGCGGGGATCCGCGAATCGGATTTCCGCGCGCTGAACCCGTCGCTGCACAAGCCGGTCATCTTCGCGGCCGGCACGCCGAAGATCCTGCTGCCCTGGGACAACGCCAAGGTCTTCCGCAAGAACCTCGAAGCGCATTCCGAGGGCCAGTACGCCAGCTGGACGGTCTGGACGGCTCCCTCCAACCTGAGCCCTGCCGCCGCCGCGCAGCGCGTGGGCATGTCCGAAGCCGACCTGCGCGCGATCAACGGCATTCCGCCGCGCATGCTCATCAAGGCCGGCTCGGCCCTGATGGTGCCGCGCGCCACCACCACGCGGGAGGACGTCTCCAGCCAGGTGGCCGACAACGGACAGGTGGCATTCACGCCCGAGATCGTGACCCGCCGCACCACCGTGCGCGCCGGCAAGCGCGAGACGGTCGCCAGCATCGCGCACCGCTACCGGGTCAGCGTGGACAACGTCGCCGACTGGAACGACGTGAAGAAGACCGCCAACTTCAAGAGCGGCCAGGCCGTCGTGATGTATCTGCCGGTGCGACTCACCACTGCTTCAGCCGCCCGCGTGCCGTCTGCGGACGTCAAGCAGACCTCTGCCCGTGGCAGACCAGCGCCCGCCGCCAGCACGCGCTCGCCAGCCAAGCACCAAGCAGCCACCAGCCGCAAGGGCGGCACGCCGCCGAAGGCGCAGAAGAAGAAGCGCTGACCGGCTCCGCTTCTGATGGCCCCGGCACGTCAGAAGCGCAGGTTGTGCATGCCCACCAGCCCCAGGATCCCCATCACGATCAGGTAGAGCGCGACGATCACGTTGAGCAGCCGAGGCATCACCAGGATCAGGATGCCGGCGATCAGGGACACGAGGGGACCGATGCTGAAATGAAGCGTCATGGTGAACCTTGAAAGGGTGAGGTGCCGATTGGAAGCGGATGGGCGGCGGAAAGCGTCCGCGCAGGCCCTGCGTCACTTTAGCCGCCCCGCGTATCCCGCCCAACCCCCTCCCCGGCCTCTCGCCTGCGGCACCGAGGCAATCCCTCTTCAAAGCGCGTACTTGAGCTTGGCCCTGCGCGCGTAGGCGTCGGTGAAGGTGAGTGCAAGATCCACTCGGGATGCATCAAGCTCCGGCCGCAGCCGCGCCAGGGCACGCAGCGCCGTGGCGGGGCCCTCATCGGGCATCAGGCCGTCGGGCGACAGGGTTTCGCGGCTGCGCTGGAAGGCGGCCAGATACCCCCCCCGGTCACCCATCATGTAGCCGGCAGGCAGCGCTCGCACCAGGTCGGTCGGTGATGCGGTCTGCAGCCATTTGAGTGCATGCACCAGCGCGTTGACCAGGGCCTGCGCCTGCGCCGGCCGCTGCGTGGTAAACCCCTTGGGTACATAAAGACAGGCCGAGGGCATGGGGCCGGTGAAGAGGTCGGACGAGCCCTTGAGCGTACGTGTATCGCACAGCAGGCGCACTTCGCCGCGCTGCTCGAGCAGCGTCATCAGCGGATCCGCGTGGCAGAGTGCGTGCACCGCTCCCTGCCGCAAAGCGGTGACGGCCCCCATGCCGGAGCCCACGCCCACGAAGCGGACCTCATTGAGCGGAGCCCCCGCCAGCCCCAGCCACAGGCCGGCCAGGAGCTGTGTCGCCGAACCCGGCGCCGACACCCCCACGCGCATGCCATTGAAGCGCGTCACGCTGCGCCAGGGCCAGGTGCGCGTCGAAGCGCCCAGCGCCAGCTGCGGAGCGCGGCCCAGCACCACCAGGCTGCGCAGAGGCGCAGCGGGCGCTGCCAATGCCAGCCCTCGGGGCGACGGCTGCTGCAAGCTGGTGCCAGTGCTTCCGATGGCGGCCTGCAGCACGTGGCTGTAGGCCCCGCAGCAGACATCGGCATCGCCGGTCTGCAGCGCCTGCAGCGCAAGGGAGCCGCCGGCATAGTCCTGCAGCCTGACGTCCAGCCCCTCGGCATGAAAGAACCCGAGCGCATCGGCAATCACCAATGGCAGGTAATACAAGGTCCTGCCGCCCCCCACCGCCACGCGAATGCGCTCTCCGCCGCCCGACAGCGGCTGCGCGCGCCCAGCCACCGGCGCCGCGATCCAGGCGGTCGCGGTGGCCGAAGCGGCATGGGCGCCCCATTGGCGCCGGGTCAGGTGCGGTAATGACATGGAGCTGGATGAACGACGAAGGAAGTTCATGCTGCAGTGCAACATGAGGGATGGAGTGTGCCTGAAGCACGCGCGTGGCGCGACCAGGGAGTTGTACCTACCCGGGCGGTTCCCCACCTACGGCTGTGCGGCGGCAGAGCAGCGCCCCACCCCCACCCAGCCATGACCCGGCGTGGCAGCGGCCTGCACATCCCCTGCGCGGGGCCGTCAGCGATAGCCGACGAACAAGATCGCGATGTTGACCAGAAGGCCCGCCGCCCAAACCAGGCTGCGAGCCGTCGGCATGCCGCCCACGTACAGGGCGATGAAGCCGATGCGCAGCAGCACGAACGCCAGGGCCAGCATGTCCAGCAGCGTCTGCGGGGCCCCGAGCTGATGGGCGATGACGACCGCGCCGATAAAGAAAGGCAGCGCCTCGAAGCTGTTGGCCTGCGCGGCATTCGCACGCGCCCGCCAGCCGGTCTGGCGGTCAAGCCAGCTTCGGGGATCGGCGTTGTCGTCGCGGCGGAAGGCGCCACGCTTGGCCAGCAGCGCGCACACCATAGGCAGCAGCGCAGCGATCAGTACGCACCAGTAGGCGGCGGTGAACCGGGCCACATGCATTGTCGTGTTCATGGCACACCTTCGCTTTCTCGTGTTTTCAGCTGCCTGCGCCCTGGGAAACAGGGCATACAGCTACCATTTTAATAGCAATACACCGCCTGGCCCGCCGGTCAGCGCCGATCGGACAGCGCATGCGCGATGGTGCCGAGATCGACGTATTCCAGCTCGCTGCCCACCGGCACCCCCCGCGCCAGGCGCGTGACATGCACGCCCCGGCTCTTGAGCGTCTCGCTGATGGCATAGGCCGTGGCCTCGCCTTCTGCCGTGAAGCTGGTCGCCAGGATCACCTCCTGCACGACGCCGTCGCTCGCACGCTCCAGCAGCTGCTTGAAGCCGATATCGTTCGGGCCCACGCCATCGAGCGGCGAGAGCCGCCCCATCAGCACGAAGTAGAGCCCCCGGAAAGCCCCCGTGCGCTCCAGAGCGGCCTGGTCGGCCGGCGTTTCCACCACGGCCAGGCGCGTGGCGTCACGCTCCGGGTCCAGGCAGACCTCGCACACGGCCGCCTCGGTAAAGGTGTGGCAGCGCTCGCAATGCCGCACCGACCGCGCCGCCTCGTGCAAGGCCCGCGACAGCGCCTCGGCACCTGCGCGGTCGTGCTGCAGAAGATGGAAGGCCATGCGCTGCGCCGATTTCACGCCCACCCCGGGCAGGCGCCGCAGCGCCTGGATCAGGGCGTCAAGAGAACTCGTATCGGTCATCAAACTCCTGGAAATCGGGCGTTGGAGCAGCGCATCAGCATGGCGCAAGAACTGGAGCGGTACGTGAGGATTCCGGGCACCGCCCAACGACGCTCACGACAGCGCAAAGGGCGTAGCGAGCGGGATCAGCTGCGAGGCGGACGGAGCGCAGCGACCGGAACGTACTGCATGTACGTGAGGATCGCGAGCACCGCCCAACGACGCAGATGGCCCGCGCAGTAGCCCCCCTCAGAAAGGGAATTTCATGCCGCCGGGGAGGCCTGGCATCCCCGCCGTCAGCTTGCCCATCTTTTCCTGCGAGGTCTCCTCGGCCTTGCGCACGGCCGCATTGAAAGCGGCAGCCACCAGGTCTTCGAGCATGTCCTTGTCGTCGGCCAGCAGGCTGGGGTCGATGGTCACGCGCTTGACGTCGTGCTTGCAGGTCATCAGCACCTTGACGAGGCCGGCGCCCGATTCGCCTTCCACCTCGATGTGGGCCAGTTCGTCCTGGGCCTTCTTCAGGTTGTCCTGCATGGCCTGGGCTTGCTTCATCAGGCCGGCGAGTTGTCCCTTGTTGAACATGAAAGGTGTCCTTTGCTTATGAAATGGATCGAATGAATCGAACGGATGGATGAATGAGTGACATGGGGTCGGAGCGGCGCAGTGAAAGGCAGCAGAGAGGAACCGGCATGCACTGCCCTGCCCTGGCGCCTGCGATCGCTGGGCCGGCTCGGGCGCGTCAGGCGGGCTTGATGCTGCCAGGCACGATTTTCGCCCCGAAGTCGCGCATCAGCGTCTGCACATAGGGGTCGTTTTCGACGATCTCCTGCGCCAAGCGCTGGCGCTCGGCCGCCGCATGCGCATTGCGCCGCGCCGGGCTGTCGATCACCACGCCCAATTCCACGCTGATCTGCGTGGCGTGGCCGTGGGCTTCGAGCGCCGCGCGCAGGCGTTCGCGCGCGGTGGGCTGGTTGAGCGATTCACGCTCGACACGCAGCAGCCAGTGGCCCGCATCGCGCGCCACCAGTTGCGACTGCAGTGCCAGCTCGCGCACCAGCGCGGTAATGGCTTCGGCTGCCACCAGTTGCTGCACGGTGGCATACCAGACATCGCCTTCGTCGGTGCGGGTGTAGCGCGCCGACGCGGCGCGCGGGCCGCCAGCCGGCAAGGGCTGCAGACGGGCACCCGGCTCGGGCGCCTCGCGCACCGGGATTGCTACAAATTCAGGAGCATCACGCCCACGATCCTGCCGGGCTACAGGCCGATTCTGCCGCAAGTCCTCAGGCGAACGCACGGCCAGCTCGACAGGCGCATGAGCGGGTTCCGATGCGTAAGTCGGTACGGAGTCGTAGTCCACTTCCGAGAAGGCGGCGGGATGGCCGGGCGCCGGGCCGTCGTCGGCACCGGCTTCAGGGAGCACCGCGACATCGGCCTGCGGCGACTCGGTGGCCACTGCTGCAGCTTGCGGGACCGGGGGGGCGCCCGCGCCGGGGCGCAGCGGCGATGCGACGGCCGCCACAGGCGAGAAGTCCCGCGCCACCGGCGGCTCGGCCGCGCGCACAGGTGCAACGGAGCCCGCCGCAGCCCCTGCGGAGGGCGGATCAGCCGGCTTCAGAGTTTTTTTTTCCAGTGAGCCGTCTTCGGCGGCATTGGAATGGTTGGGCTTGAACGCCAGCAACCGCAGGAGGGCCATGGTGAGCGCGGCGTATTCATCGGGCGCCAGGCCCAGCTCCGTGCGGCCATGCAGGCAGATGCTGTAGAGCAGCTGCGTTTCGTCGGCGGGCATCAGGCCGGCCAGGCGGGCGATCTCGGCGGCTTCCGGGTCGCTGCCGTCGGCGGCGGCATCGGCGGCGCGCTGGGGCACGGCCTGGATCACGGCCATGCGCTGCAGTACCGTGCTCATCTCCTCCAGCGTGGAGGCGGCCGAGAGGCCGTTGAGACGCAGCGCATCCGCCGTTTCCACCACGGTGCGGCCATCACCCTGCGCCAGCGCGTCGATGAGGCGAAAGACATAGCTGCGGTCCACGCTGCCCAGCATCTGGCGCACGCCGGCTTCCTGCAGCTGGCCGCTGCCGAAGGCGATGGCCTGGTCGGTGAGCGAGAGCGCATCGCGCATGGAGCCGCGCGCGGCGCGCGAGAGCAGGCGCAGGGCCTGCGGGTCGGCGGGCACGTTTTCCTGCGCCAGCACGCGGCTCAGGTGGTCGAGCACCGTCTCGGGCGCCATGGGCCGCAGGTTGAACTGCAGGCAGCGGCTGAGTACCGTGACGGGCACCTTCTGCGGGTCGGTCGTGGCGAGCACGAACTTGAGGTATTCGGGCGGCTCCTCCAGCGTCTTCAGCATGGCGTTGAAGGCGGTGTTGGTGAGCATGTGCACTTCGTCGATCATGAAGACCTTGAAGCGGCCCTGCACGGGCTTGTACACGGCCTGCTCCAGCAGGCCCTGGACCTCGTCCACGCCCCGGTTGGAGGCGGCGTCCAGCTCGGTGTAATCCA
This sequence comes from Paracidovorax sp., assembly GCF_057642795.1. Lineage (NCBI taxonomy): Bacteria > Pseudomonadati > Pseudomonadota > Betaproteobacteria > Burkholderiales > Comamonadaceae > Paracidovorax > Paracidovorax sp. The sequence goes on along the minus strand of NZ_JBXYZY010000001.1, from coordinate 373,561 downwards.
CGAAGCGGCCACTGTCGATGTCGCGGCAGGCCTGGCAGACACCGCAGGGCGTGGCGGTGATGCCGCCCTGCCCGTCCGGCCCCTGGCAGTTGAGCGACTTGGCCAGAATGCGCGAGACGGTGGTCTTGCCCACGCCGCGCGTGCCCGTGAACAGATAGGCGTGGTGCAACCGCTGCTGCGTGAGGGCATTGGACAACGCCTGCACCACGTGCTCCTGCCCGACCATTTCGGAGAAAGTCTTGGGGCGGTATTTGCGGGCGAGCACAAGGTAGGACATCCGCGGGATTCTACGGGGGCCGCGAAGCGCCGCACCGCAGGGCCGGCCACTACCATGTTCACCTACATGGGCGGCCCGGCTGGAGCCGGGCAGAGGCCCGCATCAACCCAGGGGAAATCCATGAAGCAAGCAGACAGCTGGCTCAACCGCATGAGCATTGGCCGCCGCCTGGGTCTGCTCATCGCCTGCGCCTTGCTCGGCATCGCGCTCATCACCACGGTGCTGCTGGCGTCCGAGAAGCAGCTCATCATGGACGAGCGCCAGGCCAGCGTGCGGCAGGTGGTCGAGACCGCCTACAGCCTGGTGGCCAGCTACCAGGCGCAGGTCGGGCCAGGCAAGCTGACGGAGGCGCAGGCCCAGCAGATGGCCAAGGACGCGCTGCGCGTGATGCGCTACAGCGGCAACGAATACCTCTGGATCAACGACATGGGGCCGGTCATGCTCATGCATCCGATCCGCCCGGAGCTGGAGGGCAAAAACCTCTCGGCCAACCAGGACCCGACCGGCAAGCACCTCTTCGTCGCCTTTGTGGACATGGCGCGGCAAAACGGCGCGGGCTTCGTGCCCTACCTCTGGCCCAAGCCCGGGGCCACGGAGCCGGTGCAGAAGATCTCCTACGTCAAGGGCTTCGCGCCCTGGGGCTGGGTGATCGGCTCGGGCGTCTATGTGGACACGGTCGCCGCGACGGTCAATGCGCGCATCCTGCGCTTCGGCCTGGGCGCGCTGGCGCTGGGCGCGCTGCTGCTGGCCGTGGGGGCGCTCATCGCCCGCGGGCTGCTGCGCGAGCTGGGCGGCGAGCCGCGCTACGCCAACCGCATGAGCGAAGCCATGGCCCAGGGCGATCTCTCCGTGCCGGTGGTGCTGCGGACGGGCGACCAGTCCAGCCTGCTGCACGGGCTGGAACGCATGCGCGGGAGCATCGCCCACATCGTGAGCGAGGTACGCGCCAGCACCCAGTCCATCACCACCGCATCGGCCGAGATCGCTGCGGGCAACAACGATCTCTCCCACCGCACCGAACAGCAGGCGAGCGCCCTGCAGCAGACGGCCGCCTCGATGGAACAGCTCACCAGCACCGTGCGGCAGAACGCCGACAACGCGCGCCATGCGGCGGATCTGGCGGGCTCCACCTCCGCAGTGGCCCAGCGCGGCGGCACGATGGTCGGCCAGCTGGTCAGCACCATGGGCGCGGTGAACGACTCCTCCCGCCGCATCGTGGACATCATCGGCGTGATCGACGGCATCGCCTTCCAGACCAACATCCTGGCGCTCAATGCCGCCGTGGAGGCCGCCCGCGCGGGCGAGCAGGGCCGAGGCTTCGCCGTGGTCGCCAGCGAGGTGCGCGCGCTGGCGCAGCGCTCGGCCTCGGCCGCAAAGGAGATCAAGCAGCTGATCGACACCTCGGTGCAGCAGGTGGGCGAAAGCTCCCGCCTCGTGGACCAGGCCGGCGCGACGATGAACGAGGTGGTGGACAGCGTGCAGAAGGTAACGCACCTGATCCAGGGCATCGCCTCGGCCAACCAGGAACAGGCTGCCGGCATCGACCAGGTGAACCTGGCCGTCACCCACATGGACCAGGCCACGCAGCGGAACGCCGCGCTGGTGGAGGAAGCGGCCTCGGCCGCTGAATCGCTGCGCAACCAGGCGGCACGGCTGGACGAACTGGTGGGCGTTTTCCGCGTGACGCAGCGGTGAAAACACGGCGAAAAGAGGCTCGCCCGGCACGCCGTGTGGCCTTTCTCGCCGCAGCGGCCCCGCGCAGTGGCTACAATTGCCGCTGACGGGCCTCCCCGCATGGTGAAGCAGCCAACCGGGTCAGGTGGGGAACCAAGCAGCCCTAACTGTAGAGCCAGTGCCGGGGGTAAGGCTCGTCAACTTCTTCTTTTGCAGGCCTTTCCGCCCAGGCACATTCAGCCGCGGGGCGTTTGGTTCAAGACCTGCACCTCCCAGCCCCTCATCCTCCGACTGCATTGCGGCCTCGCTGCTTGGCCCCATAGAGCGAAGCATCCGCGGCCTTCAGCAGATCGACGAGGGACCGCCCCGGCTGACTGGCGGCGCACCCCAGGCTCAAGGTCGGCGTAACCGTTGCCGCCTCCCCACGCCATTGCAGCGACTGAACCAACTGCCGCAGCCTTTCCGCCAGGATCTGCGACTCCCGCAAGGAGGTGGCCGGCAGGATCACCAGGAACTCATCGCCGCCCCAGCGCACCACGGTATCAATGTTGCGGCAGGTGCCCCTCAAGGTCTGGGACACCCGGCACAGCACCTGGTCACCGTACACATGACCCCATCGGTCGTTGATGGGCTTGAAGTGGTCCACATCGCACATGACGATGGCGAAAGGCAGCCCGCTGCGGTGCGAGCGCGACAGTTCGGATTCGAGCAATTGCTGGCCGGCGCGCCGGTTGAAGACGCCCGTCAGCTGGTCCGTCTGCGACAGCCGGTGGTTCTTGTCCGAAAGCGTCTTCAGATCGTGGATGTCCCGGAACGTCACGATGTGCATGTCCGGAAGGCTCTCCGACCGCACTTGCGCGGTGATGATGAACCAGCGCTTCTGGCCGTTCTCGCACTGGATGGGCGCGCTGACTTCCGCGATGCTCCGTCCCTGCGCCAAGCTCCTGTCGACCGCCAGGAACCAGTCGTTCGCCACCACCTTTCGCACCTCGGGATCGGGATAGGCGAGCCTGAACCAGCTCTCGAGGTCCGGAATGTCTGCGAGCCCATAGCCGATCTGATCGAGAAAGGCCGCATTCACGAAACGCGGGCTGTAGTCGGAATTCGCGCTACCGGTCCTCTCGGACACCAGTACCGGCATCGGAATCGCATTCAGAAAATCGAAAACCGCCGTGTTGTGCATCGCCATTTCCCCCCGAGCGGTACGACAGCCACGTCCCATCATGGCGGGTACGCCCCATCGGCACGTGTGGCCCGATGAATACGTTGTAGGGCGGTATGTTAAAGCTTGTTACGAAAAACCGGCGGCAGCAGGCTCAACGCGCAAGCCACCGGCCAGCGCCCTCACCCGCCGCGAGGCCGCTGGCCCAGCAGGCCGTGAGCAGGTACCCGCCCGTGGGCGCCTCCCAGTCCAGCATCTCGCCCGCGCAGAAGACGCCCGGCAGCGCCTGGAGCATCAGGCCCGCGTCCAGCGCCTCGAAAGGCACGCCGCCGGCGGTGCTGATGGCCTCATCCAGCGGGCGCGGGGCCACCACGGTGATGGGCAGCGCCTTGATGGCATGGGCCAGCGCCACCGGGTCGTTCACGCCGTCCTTGCCCAACTGTTCGTAGAGGATGGCACTCTTGATGCCATCCAGCCCCAGCCGGCTCTTCAGATGGCTGCCCAGGCTGCGCGAGCCGCGCGGGTGGCGCACTTCAACCAGCACGCGCTCGGGCGAATGGTCGGGCAGCAGATCGAGCGCGAACGTGGCGTGGCCGTGGGCGGCGATCTCGTCGCGCAGCAGGTGTGAGACGGCGTAGATCAGGCTGCCTTCCACGCCCGTGGCCGTGGCCACGAACTCGCCGCGCCGCTCGAAGTGCCGGCCCTGGCTGTCGGTGAAGGCGATCGCCACCGACTTGAAGGGCTGGCCCGCGAAGCGTTCGGCGAAGAACGGCGTCCAGCCAGTGGCGGGCTGCGGCTGGCTGCCCAGCAGCTGGCGCAGGAAGTCGCGCCGCGTCTCGCCCACCGGCCCGCCGGGCTCGGTCAGGCGCGGCACGTCGAAGCCGCAGTTGGCCGGGCGCAGCGGCGCCACGTCCACGCCGCGCTCCGCCAAGAGCGGCACCCAGGCACCATCGGAGCCCAGCCGCGCCCAGCTGCCGCCGCCCAGCGCCAGCACCACGGCGCGGGCCTGCACGCACACCTCGCCGCCCGGCGCCGCGAAGCGCAGCGCAGGGGCAGTGCCCTCAGCGGCAGGCGTGCCGGCCTCATCGCCCGCCCAGCCGAGCCAGCGGTGGCGCATGTGCAGACGCACGCCCTGCCCGCGCAGGCGGTGCAGCCAGGCGCGCAGCAGGGGCGCGGCCTTCATGTCCACCGGAAAAACGCGGCCCGAGGTGCCGACGAAGGTCTGCACGCCCAGCTCGCCCGCCCATTCGCACACCTGCTGCGCGCCGAAGCGCTGCAGCAGCGGCGCCAGCGCGGGCTGGCGCTCCCCATAGCGCGACACGAAGGGATCGAAGGCCTCGGAATGCGTGAGGTTCAGCCCGCCCTTGCCGGCCAGCAGCAGCTTGCGGCCCACGGAGGGCATGGCGTCGAACACATGCACGGCGTGGCCGGCGCGGGCCAGCGATTCGGCGGCCATCAGGCCCGCCGGGCCGCCGCCGATCACGGCCACCTCGCAGTCGATGCGCTGGGGGCCGGAGGTGGGTGCGAGGGAGGCGTTGTCGGGAGCGGATTCGGAAGCGGTCATGCCGGGCCTGTGGGAAAGGAAAGGGGATCGAAGAAGCGGCTGTGGCGAAAGGCATCAGGGCCCCAGCGCCAGGAAAGGTCGTCAGAAAAGCGTCTGCTGGCGCGTGTCCGGGCCCGCCTTGCGGTTGGCCGGTACGGGCGCGGGCGGAGCCGATGGCGGAGGCACGGGCGGGGCGGCCACGTCGCCATCGACCACCACCAGCCGGCCATCGCCCGCGAGGAAGGCGGCCGAGACCGGCTCCGCCCCCACCTGCGCCTGCACGGCGGCGCGGTAGATGCGCAATTGCGCCATCAGCTGCGGCTGCCTTTCGGGTTGGGGGGCACTCTTGTAGTCGAGCACCCACCAGCGGGCCGGCGATTGTGCCGTGGCCCGGCGGCGCACCAGCCGATCCAGCCGCAGATTCTGGCCCTGGTGAACGAGGGGCGCCTCGTTCAGGGCGCGGTCGATCTGCGCGGCGTCCCAGGCCCAGGCGCCCTCGCCCGCCAGGATGCGCCGGGCCATGGCGGCGGCGGCGGCGGCGGCATCGGCGGTCAGCTCGAAGTCGCGCACCAGCTGGGCGATGCGGCCTGCGGCCCAGCCGGCGCTGCGCAGATCGCCCAGCGGCGCGCCGGGCAGGCCGGCCTGCTCCAGCAGCTGGTGCATGGCCTCGCCCTGCCGGCTGGCCGGCGTGGAGGCCTCGGCCTGCGCGCGCTGCAGCGCGGCCAGCTCGGGCCGGGCAGGCACGGCGATGGTGATGGCGGGCAGCTCGGCCAGGGTCACGGTGTCGCCGGCCTGCGCGTCGCCGTTGATGGCGGCGTCGTCGGACGACGGCTCGGGCGGCAGCTCGGCCGGCGTGAGCAGCGGCACGAGGCGGTTCCACCAGCTGCCGGGCGCGGACTGGCGCGCCTGTACGCAGGACAGCGCCAGGCAGTGCTTGGCCCGCGTCATGGCGACGTAGAGGGTGTTGAGCTCTTCGCGCTGGCGCTCGGCGCGCTCGGCCGCCAGCACGTCTTCGGCGCTGGGCGGCGGGCTGGTCTCGCTGGCCATGAAGACGAAGCGGCGCGGCACGGGCGCCTCGCCGGGCCAGTCCACCAGCGCGCCCATGGTCTCGGCCTTCTGGCCGCGGGCGTCGGTGTCCAGCAGCAGCACGCTGTGCGCTTCCAGGCCCTTGGCGCCGTGGATGGTCAAAAGCCGCACGGCCTGCGCATCGACCCGGCCCGGCGCGCGCAGGCCCGGGCGCTTCAGGGCGCGCACGAAGGCATAGGGCGTGAGGTAGCGCCCGCCCTCGACCTGCAGCGACACCGCCTGCAGCGCGCGCAGGTTGGCCAGCACGGCTGGCCGCTGGGTGGCGGGCGCGGCGGCGGCGAAGCGCGCCAGCACGTCGCCCTGGGCATAGATGGCATGCAGCGCATCGTGCGGCGGCAGCGTATCGACCCAGCCGCGGTATTGGGCCAGAACCGGCCCCAGCCCTTGCAATGCGGGCGGTAGCAGCTCCTCTTTTTGTAGCAGATCGAACCAGCTGCAGGCGGCATGCTCGGGCTGGCGGCGCAGCACGGCCAGCTCCACCAGGGCCTCGTCGGGCAGGCCGAAAAGCGGCGAGCGCAGGGCGCGGGCCAGCGAGAGGTCGTGCCCGGGCGAGACCAGCGCATCGAGCAGCGCCACCACGTCCTGCACCTCGGGCGCCTCGCCCAGGTCGGCCTTTTCGGGCTGCACGCAGGGGATATGCAGATCGCGCAGCGCGTCCTGCAGGGCCGCGAGCCGGTCGCGCTTGCGGGCCAGCACCATGATCTCGCGCGGCGGCACGCCGGCGGCGATGCGCGCGGCCACCCAGCGCGCGGCCTGGGCGCTTTCGCGCATGCGCAGGGTTTCCTCGGCCTCGTGGCGCGGCTGGGTCAGGCTGTCGCGCCAGGCCATCGGGTCGGCGGCGGGGGTGCCCTCTTCCTCGCCATCGGCATCGCCCTCGCTGTCGCCGATGACGGGCGGCAGGCTGAGCAGGCTGCCCGGGTCCGCCGATTCGGTGGTGTGGTCGCGAAAGCCCGCGTACTCGCCCTGCGCCTGCGCCGCCTGCATGGCGGCGTTGACGGCGCCGATCACGCCCTGGGCGTTGCGGCGCGTGTGGTCGCAGCTGAGCTGGTCGCCGCCCAGCGCCTCGCGCACGAAGGCCTGCGCGGCGAGGAACACCTGCGGCTCGGCGCGGCGGAAGCGGTAGATGCTCTGCTTGGGGTCGCCCACGATGAACACGCTGGGCGCGGCCTGCCCGCCGCCCGAGCCCGCATAGCCCGACAGCCAGGCATGCAGCGCCTGCCATTGCAGCGGGTTGGTGTCCTGGAATTCATCGACCAGCAGGTGGCGCACGCGGGTGTCCAGGCGCTCTTGCACCCAGCCGCTCAGCACGTCGTCGGACAGCATCACCAGCGCGGTGCGCTCCACGTCGTTCATGTCCACCCAGCCGCGTTCGCGCTTGAGCGCGGCGAAGCTGGCGATGAGGCAGCGCGCCAGCCGCGCCATGCGCTGCTGGTGCAGCCAGGCCTGGTGCTGGCGGCGCGCCAGCAAGAGGCGCTGCAGCTCGGGCTCGGCGGCCTGGGCGGCGGGGAACTTCTCGAGGTTCTTACCGAGGCGGTCTTCCTTGGCGACGAAGAAGGCGCGGCGCAGGCGGTCCAGCCGCTCGTCCAGGTCGGTGCAGTTCCAGGCGTCGATCACCGCGTCGGCGGCCTTCTGCGGCGTCTTGTTGGACTCGGTGCCCAGCGCCCGCGCCCAGCCCTGCCAGCGCGACTGGGCAGCCTCGCCCGCCAGCGCATGGGCGGGCGTGGGCAGGCCGGCGAATTCGAGGCAGTGGGCGGCGAAGGACGGCACCGAGGCGTCGATCACGCCGGACTCGTCGGCCAGGGTGAATTCGACGCGCTTGTCCAGCGCGCTGGCCAGCGCCTTGTGGGTCTGCGAGCGGCCGTGGGCGGCGATGCAGGCGTCGTAGTCGGCACGCAGGGCGGCATCCTGCGCCACCGCCTGCAGAAAGGGGCGCCACACCTCACGCACGGCCTGGGCGTCGTCTTCCAGCAGCTCGAAATGCGCCGGCAGGCCCTGGGCTTCCAGCACCGCCAGCGGCGCCGTGCCCAGCAGCGCGGCGAACCAGCTGTGGAAGGTGCGGATCTGCACCGGCCGGCCCGATTCGAGCATCTGACGATACAGTTTTTGTAGCAGCGGGCCCTGACCCTGTGCGCGCTCCGGGCCGATTCCGCGTGCGATCAGCTCGCGCTCCAGCTCGGGCAGCGGCGCGGCGGAGAACGCCTCCAGCCATTCCTGCAGCCGCTGGCGCATCTCGCCGGCCGCCTTCTTGGTGAAGGTGATGGCCAGGATCTCGTGCGGGGCGCAACCGTCCAGCAGCGCGCGCAGCATGCGCGAGACCAGCATCCAGGTCTTGCCCGCGCCCGCGCAGGCTTCCACGGCCACGCTGCGCTGCGGATCGCAGGCGATGGCATAGAAGGCCTGCCGCGACACGGGCCGGCCGTTGTGTTCATAGGCGGCTTGCACGCGTTGCTCCGTCATGTCCAGAAGTCCTTGCGGCACAGCCCGCGTGCGGCGCACCAGTCGCACACCGCGCCCTCGCCCAGCGCGGGCATGGGCGCGCCTTCGGCGATGCGCGTGAAATCGTGCAGGATGCCTTCGACCAGCTGGTCGCGCAGGGCGACCACGTCTTCCTGCTCGTGGGCGCGCGTCTCGCCGCGCTCGCCCACGTTGACATAGGCGGCGCGCAGAGTGTCGTCGCCCAGCAGCGCGGCGTAGAAGGCCAACTGCGTGTCCTCGGTGCCGGCGTTCACGCGGCGGCGGGTGACGGCGTCGTTCTCGGTCTTGTAGTCGATCACCAGCGTCGTCGGCTCGCCGCCGCCGGGCGGGTGCACCGCGTCGATGCGGTCCAGCAGGCCCACCAGCTCCAGGGCGCCCAGCGGCTGGGTGGCGGCGACCTCGGCCTGGCGAAAGCTCGCGCCCTGGGCCTCATGCCCCGCCAGCCATTGCAGGTAGCCGTCGCGCAGCGCGGGCCAGCCGGAGGCGAAGGGCAGGAATTCGCCCGCCTCGGCCAGCCGCTGCGCGCGGGTGACCTGCTCGGCGGCGGCGTCCATCAGCGCTCGGCGGGCGGCCGGCTCGCTCGTGGGCGCGTCGTGCAGCGCTTCGTGGAACTGCTGCAGCACGGCGTGCAGCCAGGTGCCGAAGTCGCGCTTGTCCACCTCGGCGCCCAGCTCGTCGGCCTCCTGCAGCTGCAGCTGGCGCAGCGCGAAGAAGCGGTACGGGCAGTGGCGCAGGTCGGAATACGCGGTGGACGAGAGCTTGCGCACCGGCAGACGCTCGCCGCTGGGCAGGGGCCTGGCGGTGGGCGCGGCGGGCACGGTGCGCTCGGCACGGCAGTCGCCGCCGGGCTGGGCGCGGTGGTCCAGCTCCAGCGCCAGCACCAGGGGGCTGGCCAGCAGCGGCTCACCGCCCTCGTCGCCGGTGCGCCAGAGCACATCGACGAAGGGCGTGCCCAGCGCGCCCTGCCAGGCGGCGCGCTGCGCGGCCTCCAGCGCGGCGCGCCCGGGCAGGCCCAGGCCCTCGCGCTGCGCCTGGGTCCAGGCGCCGGGCAGCTCGGGCGCGGCCTGCAGGCGCTTTTCGTCGCAGCCGGGCAGCACCAGCGCACAGAACGGCCGGCCCAGCAGCTGCGGCAGCGGCATCACCACCACGGGCGCCTGGGCCAGGTAATCGGGGCGGTAGCGGCCGGCTTCCAGCACTTCGTTGACCCAGCGGGTGAAGTCGGTGAGCGACATGCGCCGCCCGGCGCCGGCCAGGGCCTGCAGGTCGGCATCCAGGCCCTCGTCCAGCCGCAGCGCCGCGATCACGCCGGCGCCTGCCGGGTCGGCCATCAAGCCCGGCCACAGGCCGCAGGCCTGCAGAAGCCCGCGCAGCGCGGCGATCCAGGCGGCCAGCGGGCGGGCGGCGCGCAGCGGCTCGCGCCAGGCCTGCACCTGGGCGACCAGGGCCACGGCCGGGTCGCGGCTGGCGTCGATGGCGCCTGCGGCGCTCCACTGGCGCGGGCCGGCGCGGCGCAGCCACTTCTCCAGCGCACGCAGGGCCGGCGCGGGCGCGGCGGGCGACTGCTTGAGCCAGTCGAGCACGGCGTCGGCCGTGGCGTCCCAGGCGCAGGCGCGCAGCGCGGCCATGGCCTGAGCGGCGGCGCGGGTGGTGGAGAGCGTCCAGCCGTTCTCGTCGTGCACGGCCACGCCCGCGCCGTCCAGCAGCGCGCTGATGCGCCGCGTGAGCGCCCGGTCGTTGGCCGCCAGGGCCACGGGCACGCGGCCGCTGTCGAGGTGACGCAGCACGCAGGCGGCGGCGCGCTGGGCTTCGTCTTCGGCGTCGATGGCGGCGTGCAGCGCGGCCGGGTGCGGGGCGCTCTGGCCCAGCGCGCCGGGCAGGTCGATGCAGAGCGCGGCATCGCCCCACTGCGCCAGCAGCGCCTGGGCCAGCGCGTCGGGCTGGTAGCCCTGCAGCACGACGAGCGCCTCGGTGCCTTCGCGCACGGCGGGCTCGAACAGCACGTCGCACGGTGGCTGAGAAGCCAGCACCCATTCCAGCGCGATGCGCGCCGCAGCGGCTTCGAGCCGCAGGGCGCCGCCGTCGCCGCTGGCGGGCAGCAGCGCGCGGGCGGACTGCGCCCAGGCGTCGCGCTGCGCGGGCGGCACGGCAGCCACGGCGGCGAAGAGCTGCGCGGCCATCTCCAGCAGCGGGCCGGCCAGCACCTCGCGCTGGGCAGCGAGGCCCGCGCGTTCGAGCAGGTCCCGCGCATTGACGGCATCGCGCGCCACATCGCCCGTGAATTCGCTGCCCTCGATCTGCGGCTGACCCAGCTGTCGGGCCCAGTTGCGGGTTGTCTCGAAGCGGGGCGAGAAGCCGTCGGGAAAATGCCGCGCCCAGAGGCGCCGCCCCTCGGCCATGAGCTGGGCGTAGGGCACCAGCACCACAGTGGCGGCCAGGTGGGCGCCGCGGGCCTCGGCGTGGGCCCGAACGCGCTCCAGCACAGCGGCCCAGGAGCGCTCCAGGCCATCGTTTCTCGCTATGACTGTCATAGCGGGCGAGCCGCTTGGCGTAACGGGGTGCGGGGAATCGGTTTCTGTCACAATGAAGAGACTTTATCCGTACCCGCCCACCAATATCTGCACACACAAGGATTGCGCCATGGCAAGCGAACTCATCAAACACATCTCCGACACCAGTTTTGAAGCCGACGTGCTGAAGTCCTCCGGTCCGGTGCTGGTGGATTACTGGGCCGAATGGTGCGGCCCGTGCAAGATGATTGCCCCGGTGCTGGACGAACTGGCCACCACCTATCAAGGCAAGCTGACCATCGCCAAGATGAACGTGGACGAGAACCGCGAGATTCCGGCCAAGTTCGGCATCCGCGGCATCCCCACGCTCATGCTGTTCAAGAACGGCGAACTGGCCGCCACCAAGGTCGGTGCCATGAACAAGGCCCAGCTGTCGGCCTTCATCGACCAGAGCCTGGCCTGATCCTCCCCCGCTCTCGCCGCCCGGCATGCACGGGCGACGAACCCCGGCGCTGCAGCTCATTCACGCAGTTGGCGCCGCCCACCGCCCTCACGGTGGCGCTCCCGAAATTTTTCCTGTCATAATCCACAGCGATCACCAGCGCGCACCGCATAGGCGTCTGGTCTCAGATCCCAGGCTCGCCCGGCCCGCACGACGGCCTCTACGGCGCTCCCAGCCTCCTCCCCTCTGCTCTGACCCACATCCCACTCCGCCAGGGAGTCTCCCCATGCACTTAAACGAACTCAAGGCACTGCACGTGTCTGAAGTCCTCAAGCAGGCCGAAGAGCTTGAGATCGAAAACACCGGCCGCATGCGCAAGCAGGAGCTGATGTTCGCCATCATCAAGAAGCGCGCCAAGGCCGGCGAACAGGTGTTCGCCGACGGCGTGCTGGAGATCCTGCCCGACGGCTTCGGCTTCCTGCGCAGCCCCGACACCAGCTACACCGCCAGCACGGACGACATCTACATCTCGCCCAGCCAGGTGCGCCGCTTCAACCTGCACACGGGCGACATGATCGAAGGCGAAGTGCGCACGCCCAAGGATGGCGAACGCTACTTCGCCTTGACCAAGCTCGACGCCGTCAACGGCGGCCCGCCCGAGCAGAACAAGCACAAGGTCATGTTCGAGAACCTGACCCCGCTGTTCCCCAAGGAGCAGATGAAGCTCGAGCGCGACATCAAGGGCGACGAGAACATCACCGGCCGCATCATCGACATCGTGGCCCCCATCGGCCGCGGCCAGCGCGCGCTGGTCGTCGCGCCGCCCAAGAGTGGCAAGACGGTGATGATGCAGCACATCGCACACGCCATCACGGCCAACAACCCCGACGTGCACCTGATGGTGCTGCTGGTGGACGAGCGCCCTGAAGAAGTGACGGAAATGCAGCGCTCGGTGAAGGGCGAAATCATCGCCTCCACCTTCGACGAACCTGCCGCCCGCCACGTCCACGTAGCCGAAATGGTGATCGAACGCGCCAAGCGCCTGGTCGAGCTCAAGAAGGACGTGGTGATCCTGCTGGACTCCATCACCCGCCTGGCGCGCGCCTACAACAACGTCGTGCCCTCGTCGGGCAAGGTGCTGTCGGGCGGCGTGGACGCTGCCGCTCTGCAGCGCCCCAAGCGCTTCTTCGGCGCGGCCCGCAAGGTCGAGGAAGGTGGCTCGCTCACCATCATCGCCACGGCCCTGGTGGACACCGGCAGCCGCATGGACGAAGTGATCTTCGAAGAGTTCAAGGGCACGGGCAACTGCGAAGTCCACCTGAGCCGCCGCCTCTACGAAAAGCGCGTGTTCCCGGCGATCGAGCTCAACAAGAGCGGCACGCGCCGCGAAGAGCTGCTGCTCGCGCCCGAGATCCTGCAGAAGACCCGCATCCTGCGCCAGTTCATGTACAACATGGATGAGATCGAGTCCATGGAACTGATGATCAAGAAGATGCGCGAGACCAAGACCAACACCGACTTCTTCGAAGCCATGCGCCGCGGCGGCTGACCGCCCGCACACCTCATCTTGCCAACCGGGCCCGCCATGCGATAATGGCGGGCTTTTTCTTGCGGAAAGTACGCCGGACTGGCCGGCGCGGCTCCCGCATCTGATTCGAAAAGGAAGATCATGAAAGAAGGCATTCACCCCAACTACCGCGAAGTGCTGTTCGTGGACCTGTCCAACGGCTTCAAGTTCGTGACCCGTTCGTGCGTGAACACGAAGGAAACCGACACCTTCGAAGGTAAGGAATATCCCCTGTTCAAGCTGGACACCTCCTCTGAATCGCACCCCTTCTACACCGGCACGCAAAAGTCGGTGGACAACATGGGTGGCCGCGTGGAGCGCTTCCGCAACCGCTTCGGCAAGACCACGGCCGCTGCGAAGTAAGACCGCAAGCCCGGGAGCCTCATCCCGCCGCTTCGAGAAGGCAGCCCGGTTCGCCGCGCTGCCTTTTTTCCTTCCTGAAGTCTGCTCGCCGCCCCAGCGCGGCGGCTTTGGACGCGATGCTGACGGCAGCGATCGGCATGCCGGCCCGCTCCGCCAACATCGCCCTGCTGATTTCCGCCACCTACCTTGCACCGGACGAATCTCGCGTGATCCAGCCCACCCCTGCCATCGTGCCCCACAGCGCCGCACGCACCCTGCCGCGCTGGGCGCTGCTGCTGCTGTGCCTTGCCTATGTGGTGCCGGGCTTCATTGGACGCGACCCATGGAAGAGCGCCGATGTGACGGCCTTCGGCTACATGCGCGAGCTGGCGCTGGGCCACACGCCGTGGCTGGACCCTTTGATGGCGGGGCTGTCACCCGATACTGACGGCCTGCTGCCCTACTGGCTGGGAGCCTGGGCCATCCAGTGGACATCCCCCTGGCTCTCGCCTGAACTTGGCGCGCGGCTGCCCTTCGCCGCACTGCTGGCACTCACGCTGGCCGCCACCTGGTACAGCGTCTATTACCTCGCGCGCAGCCCAGGCGCGCAGCCGGTGGCCTTCGCCTTCGGCGGCGAAGCCAGCCCGGCTGCCTATGCCCGTGCCATGGCAGACGCGGGTCTGCTGGCCCTCATCGCCTGCCTGGGTCTGGCGCAGCTCTCACACGAAATCACCAGCCACCTCACGCAGCTGGCCTGCACCGCACTGGTCTTCTATGCGGCGGCGGCCATGCCGCTGCGTACGGCGCTCCCCATGGTCGCGGCCGTTGCCGGGCTGGGCGGCCTGGTGCTGAGCGGCGCGCCGACGCTGGCGGCACTGCTGGGCAGCGGCGGCGCACTGCTGGTGCTGTTCAGCGCCTCCGATTCGCCCCGGCGCCGCTGGCCCTGGGCGGCCGCACTGGCGGGCATCACGCTGGCGTCGGCCCTGCTGGGCTGGGAGCTCCAGCTCTGGCGCTGGCGCATCGTCGAAGCGAAAGATGCCACCGAGTGGAGCAGCCTTGCACGGCTGCTCCTCTGGTTCTCCTGGCCCGCCTGGCCGCTCACGCTCTGGACGCTGTGGCGCTGGCGCCGGCAGATCGTGAGCCGGCAGCCTCATCGGCACCTGCTGCTGCCTCTCTGGTTCCTGACAGTGGCCCTGGCGGCCACCCTCACCACGCGCCCGGCCGACCGGGCGCTGCTGCTGGGCCTGCCCGCGCTCGCGGCGCTGGCAGCCTTCGCGCTGCCCACGCTGCGGCGCAGCATTGCGGCACTCATCGACTGGTTCACCCTGCTCTTTTTCAGCGCTTCGGCCATTGCCATCTGGGTGATCTGGCTGTCGCTGCAGACCGGAATACCCGCCAAGCCCGCACAGAATATCGCCCGGCTGGCGCCCGGTTTCGTGGCCTCGTTCTCTCCCGTGGCTTTCGCCACCGCACTGGTCGCCACGCTGGCCTGGTGCGCGCTGGTATGGTGGCGCGCGGCACGCAACCGCACCGCCATCTGGAAGAGCCTGGTGCTTCCCGCGAGCGGCGCGGCGCTGGGCTGGCTGCTGCTGATGACGCTCTGGTTGCCGCTGCTGGACCACGCACGCAGCTACCGGCTGCAGATGGAGGCCGTGCGCGCCACCGTCGGCGACGAGCCCGGCTGCGTGGCCACCTACGGTATGGGCCGCGCCCAGCTGGCCGCCCTGATCTACCACGCCGGGCTCACGCCGGCATCCGGCCAGCAGAGCGCCGACTGCGATTGGCTGGTGGCCGACGCAGGCGCCGTGCCGCACTTTTCCACCGTGCTGCCCGCCCGCGAGTGGAAAGAGATCGCGACCATCATGCGGCCCACCGACAAGAACGACAGCCTCGTCGTGCTGCACCGTATCCCGGGCCGGCGCTGAGGGCCGAACCGATGCCTTCCGAGCGCGCCACGATCTTGCGCCACGCCGGCACCGTGCTGGCCGGGCAGCTGGCCGTCATGGCCTTCGGGGTGACCGACACCATCGTCGCGGGCCGCCATTCCGAAGGCGCGCTCGCTGCGCTGTCGATCGGCTCGGCCGTGTTCATCAGCGTCTATGTGGCGCTCATGGGCGTGCTGCAGGCCCTGCTGCCTGTCTGGGCCGAGCAGCGCGGCGCGCACAGGCCCTCCGCCATCGGCGCGAGCGTGCGCCAGGCCCTCTACCTCTGGCTGATCGTGACCGCGCTGGGGATGGCCGCACTGCTGGCTCCCGGCGCCCTGCTGCGGTGGACGCAGGTCCCCGAGGCGCTGCGCGGCCAGGTGGAGACCTATCTGCGCATCCTGGCATTCGGTTTGCCGCCCGCGCTGCTTTTTCGCATCTACAGCACCCTAAACCAGGCTCTGGGCAAGCCCCAGCTGGTCACCTGGCTGCAGGTGGGGTCGCTGGCACTCAAGGTCCCTCTCTCCATCGGCCTGGCGTTCGGCGCGTTCGGGCTGCCCGCGCAGGGCGCTGTCGGCTGCGCGTGGGCGACCCTGGCGGTCAACTACGCATTGCTGGCCGTGGGCGTCTGGATGCTACGCACCCGCCCGATGTACGCCCCGCTGGCGCTGTGGCGACCGATGGAAAGACCCGATCCCAGCCAGCTGGCGCGGTTTGCCCGGCTGGGCATTCCGGCCGGGCTGTCGATTCTGGTGGAGGTGACCTCGTTTTCGCTGGTGGCGCTCTTCGTTGCGCGCCAGGGCACGCTGTCGTCTGCCGCCCACCAGATCGCCTCCAACCTCGGCGCCGTGTTCTACATGGTGCCGCTGTCGCTCGCCATCGCTACCAGCGCACGTGTGAGCTTTTGGCGCGGCGCGGGCGACGAGGCCCGGGCACACAGCGTCGCCTGGATGGGATTCAGGCTTGCAGCCCTGATGGGAATTGGGCTTGCAGCTACGCTATTCATAGCAAGAGAGGCCATCGCGAGCTTGTACTCGAACAATATGCAGATCGTCGCGCTGGCTGCGGCGATCCTGCCACTGGTGGCCGCCTACCACCTCGCGGACGCGCTGCAGACGCTCTGTATCTTCGTGCTGCGCAGCTACCACATCACGATCGCGCCGCTACTGATCTACTGCCTGCTTCTCTGGGGTGGCGGAATGGCCGGAGGCTACCTGCTCGCCTACCATGGCCTCGCTGGCTGGGGACCCTATGGCGACACACCGGCGCCGTTCTGGGCCGCCAGCGCGATGGCGCTGGGCGTCACGGCGCTGGCCTTCGCCGGCATGCTGTGGCGAGCATTGCGCCGGCCACGGGCGGCTTGACCGCACTCCTTGCCTGAAGCCGGCGGCGAAAGCTCGCGCCTTCTCGGAGACGGCCTGCTGCCCGGGTGGCGAACGACGCCGAAATCGGAACGCTTGGGGCCGTTGCCCTCCCCACGGCACCACCATGCGCGGTGCGTCCTGCCCTCAGGCCGCCATGTCCATCGGCGGCGCCAACTGCGCGCGCGGGGCAGGCTGCAGGCGGCTGGCAGGAAAGGTCACGGAAAAGACCGAGCCTTTGCCGACGACGCTGGAAATATTCAACGCCGCGCCGTGGCGCTGCACTACGTGCTTGACGATGGCCAAGCCCAGACCGGTGCCGCCGGTCTCGCGCGAACGGCTGCGGTCCACCCGGTAGAAACGCTCGGTGAGGCGGGGAATGTGCTTGGCCTCGATGCCCGGCCCCGTGTCAGTCACCGCGAAGCATCCGCGCCCGTCGTCGAGCCGCTCCCAGGTCACGCGGATACTGCCGCCCAGGGGCGTGTAGCGCACGGCATTGTTGACTAGGTTCGATAGCGCGCTCTGCAGCTCCACGGCCGATCCGGCGATCATTCCCGCCTCGCGCAGCTGCTGGGCATCGGGGAAGGTAATGACGTGTTCGCGCGACTGGCCGTTGCCCAGCACCGATGACAGCGCCCGGCCCTCGTCCTCGCAGCGGCGCAGCAACGCCTCCATGGGCATCCAGTCGTGCATGCTGGGTAAGGGGCTGCCCTCCAGGCGCGAGAGGGTCAGGAGGTCGTGCACCACGCTCTGCATGCGGGCGGCCTGCTGGGCCATCATGCCCAGATAGCGGTCGCGCTCATCCTCCGAAAGACGCAGCGTCTGCAGCGTCTCGACGAAGCCGGTCAGCACGGTGAGGGGTGTGCGGATCTCGTGCGACACGTTCGCCACGAAGTCGCGCCGCATGGCTTCGGCCTGCTCCAGCGCGGTCACATCGCGTGAGAGCAGCAGCTTGCGCCCATCCCCGTAGGGGTGCAGATGCACCGAGATGCGCACCGGCCGCGAGGCCGTGCTCTCGCGGCCCTGCAGAGCGACACCCTGCGAGAAGTCGTGGCCCGAGTAGTAGGCCGTGAAGTCGGGGTCACGCACCATATTGCCGATGGTCTGCAGCATGTCGCGATCGACGTCGAAACCCAGATGCGAGGCAGCCGTCTGGTTGCACCACTCGATGCGGCCTTGCGCGTCCAGCAGCACCACGCCGTTGGGCGATGCCTGCAGCGCCTCCAGGATCTCGGCGGTACGGCGCTCGCTGCTCTGGATCTGCTGATCGCGCAGCCGCAAGATGCGGCGCGCTCGATCAGCGACCTCGCCCCAGCTGCCTCGCAGCCGCGGCGCACGATCCAGCTCGCCATCGCGCAGCCAGGCCAGCACCCGGATGCTGCGCCACCAGTCCCAGGCGAAACAGATCCAGGCCGCGATGGCTGCGCCAAACAGCGCCCCCAGTTCCCCTCCCTGCCACCAGCCCAGAGCAGCCCCCGAGAGTTGGCACAGCAGAAATAGGACGAATCTCGAAAGCATGGCGGGACTATGGGGCGATTAATGGAAAAGACGAAGCGGGCCAACGGAACAGCTCAAACGGCGCAGCCCCGCGAGGGGCTGCCGAAAGGCCTTTCAGGCGCCGTTGGGGCCAAGCCGACCCGCCGCAGCGGCGCGGAGGCATCAGCCAAAATCAGGCGCGCATCAGCCGCTGCGGCTGAGCGGTCAGCCGGTAGCCCGCGCCCCGCACGGTCTCCACCATCACGCCAGCGGCGCCCAATGCTTCGCGCAGGCGTTTCACGTGCACATCCACCGTACGTTCCTCGATGAAGACATGGTCGCCCCACACCTTATCGAGGAGCTGCGCACGGCTGTGGACGCGCTCGGAGTGCGTCATGAGGTAGTGCAACAGCTTGAATTCGGTCGGCCCGACCTTGATCGGCTGGCCCTGGTAACTCACGCGGTAGGTGGCTGCATCCAGCACCAGTTCGGCAATGGTCACGCTCTCTCCGGCCTGCTCCGGCGCACGGCGGCGCAGCACCGCGCGAATACGGGCCAGCAGCTCCTGCGTGGAGAAGGGCTTGGTGATGTAGTCGTCCGCACCGGCGTCCAGCCCGGCGACCTTGTCAGGCTCGTCGCCGCGCGCGGTCAGCATCAGGATCGGGATGGGCTTGGTGCGGCTGTCTGCACGCCACTTGCGGGCCAACTGCAGGCCACTCTGGCCGGGCAGCATCCAGTCCAGCAGGATGACGTCGGGCAGCACGGCGTCGAGCTCGCGCTGTGCCGATTCGCCATCTTCTGCCCAGATCGGTGAGAAGCCGTTGTGGCGCAGGTTCACCGCGATGAGCTCGGCGATCGCCGATTCATCCTCCACGATCAAAACCCGGGGTAATTTCTTCATGCGGAGCCTCCGCCTTTCACAGCACGGTCGACTCGATCTCGTCGAGCGCGGTGTGGCGCACGTCCTTGCCCTTGACGAGGTAGATGATCAGCTCGGCCACGTTCTTGGAATGGTCGCCGATGCGCTCGATGGCCTTGGCCAGGAACAGCAGATCCAGGCTGGCCGAAATGGTGCGCGGGTCTTCCATCATGTAGGTGATGAGCTTGCGCACGAAGCCGTCGAACTCCTGGTCGATCAGGTCGTCTTCCTTGAGGATGGCGACGGCGGCTTTCGTGTCCAGGCGGGCGAAGGCATCCAGCGCCTTGCGCAGCAGGCCCGAAGCCAGATCGGCTGCCACGCGCAGGTCGGTCGTGGGCAGCGAGCGGGCCGCACCGCTTTCGATGATGGACTTGACCATACGCGCCATCTTGGTGGCTTCGTCGCCCATACGCTCCAGGTTGGCCGTGGCCTTGGAGAACGCGATCAGCAGGCGCAGGTCGCGGGCGGTCGGCTGGCGACGGGCGATGATGGAGGAGAGCTCATGGTCGATCTCGACCTCCAGGCCATTCACGCGGACCTCGATGGATTCGACCTGCGATGCGGATTCCACGCTGAATTGGGACAGCGCATAGACGGCCTGGCGGATCTGGGATTCGACGAGCCCACCCAGTTCCATCACGCGTGCGGAGATGTTGTTGAGTTCGCTGTCGAACTGGGAAGAGAGGTGTTTTTCTGTCATGGCATTGCCTCTTGCCAAGCCACTGCGGGCCGGCATGTGGAAAGGGGAGCGGCATGGCCGCGCACGGCCAGCCGCATGTTCTTCAGCCGAAACGGCCGGTGATGTAGTCCTCGGTTTCCTTGCGCTGCGGCTTGAAGAACATCTGTTCCGTCTCCCCAAACTCCACCAGGTCGCCCAGGTACATGTAGGCCGTGTAGTCGCTGCAACGCGCGGCCTGCTGCATGTTGTGGGTCACGATGACCACGGTGTAGTCGTTCTTCAGCTCGGCGATCAGTTCCTCCACCTTGGCGGTGGAGATCGGGTCCAGCGCGGAGCACGGCTCGTCGAGCAACAGCACTTCGGGCTTGATGGCGATGCCCCGCGCGATGCACAGACGCTGCTGCTGGCCGCCGGACAGGCCCGAGCCGCTCTGGCCCAGCTTGTCCTTGACTTCGTTCCACAGCGCCGCCTTGCGCAGCGCCCATTCCACCCGGTCATCCATGTCGGTCGCGTTCAGGTTCTCGAACAGCTTCACGCCGAAGGCGATGTTGTCGTAGATCGACATGGGAAACGGCGTGGGCTTCTGGAACACCATGCCGACCTTGGCACGGATCAGGGCCACATCCTGTTTGCTGGTCAGCAGATTTTCGCCGTCCAGCACGATCTCGCCTTCGGCGCGCTGCTCGGGATAGAGCTCGAACATGCGGTTGAAGGTGCGCAGCAGCGTGGACTTGCCGCAGCCCGAGGGGCCGATGAAGGCCGTGACCTTCTTCTCGGGGATGTCGAGGTTGATGCCCTTGAGGGCGTGGAACTTACCGTAGTAGAAGTTCAGGTCACGCACCGTGATCTTGGACGCGACGGGCGAAGCATTTTTTTGGAGGGGCATGATGTCTTTCCCTGAAAGTGGGCTGCTTTATTTTTGGCGCGTCAGCACACGGGCCAGGATGTTGAGGCCGAGGACCGCGACGGTGATCAGGAACACGCCGGCCCAAGCCAGGTGCTGCCAGTTCTCGTACGGGCTCATGGCGAACTTGAAGATCGTCACGGGCAGGCTGGCCATAGGTTTGGACAGGTCGGCATTCCAGAACTGGTTGTTCAGCGCGGTGAACAGCAGCGGCGCGGTTTCACCGGCGATGCGGGCCACGGCCAGCAGCACGCCGGTGATCACGCCGGCGCGAGCGGCGCGCAGCGTCACCATGATGATGACCTTCCACTTGGGCGTTCCCAGGGCGTAGGCGGCTTCGCGCAGGCTGGCGGGGACGAGCGTCAGCATGTTTTCGGTGGTGCGAATCACCACGGGAATCACAATGAGCGCCAGCGCCAGGATGCCGGCGTAGGCCGAGAAGCTCTTGAACTGGGCCACAACCACCGTGTAAACGAACAGGCCGATCACAATGCTGGGCGCCGACAGCAGGATGTCGTTGACGAAGCGCGTGGCCGATGCGAGCCAGCTTTGCGTTTCGTATTCCGCGAGATAAACACCCGCCATGATGCCGATGGGCGTGCCCACGAAGGTCGCCAGCAGCACCATCACGAAAGAGCCAAAGATGGCGTTGGAGATACCGCCGATCTCGTTGGGCGGGGGCGTCATCTGCGTGAACAGGGCGACGCTCATGCCGCCCAGACCGAGGCGCACGGTTTCCCAGAGAATCCAGACCAGCCAGAAAACGCCGAACACCATGGCGACGAGCGACAGCGTGAGGGCGATCTGGTTAACGCGTTTGCGGCTGTTGTAGCGGCTCTGGCGCACCTTCTGCAACTCTGCTGCAGAGATGAGTTGTTGCGAAGTGGTGCTCATGTTCACGACCGGGCTCCTTCATTCTTCTTCAGGCGCGACAACAGCACCTTGGAGAGGGCCAGCACCACGAAAGTGATGAAGAAAAGCACCAGACCCAGATAGATCAGCGATGCCTGGTGCAGGCCTTCACCGGCTTCAGCGAACTCGTTGGCCAGCGCCGAGGTGATGCTGTTGGCCGCCTCGAAGATCGAGAGCGAGTTGAGCTGGTTCATGTTACCGATCACGAAGGTGACGGCCATGGTCTCGCCCAGCGCACGCCCCAGTCCGAGCATGACGCCGCCCAGCACGCCGGTCTTGGTGTAGGGCAGCACGACCTTCCACACCACCTCCCAGGTAGTGGAGCCCAGGCCGTAGGCGGATTCCTTGAGCAGCGCGGGAGTGACTTCAAACACATCCCGCATCACTGCTGCGATGAACGGGATGATCATGATGGCCAGGATGATGCCGGCCGACAGGATGCCGATACCGACCGGGGGGCCCGAAACGAACGCGCCCAGGTAGGGCACACCGGCGAGGAGCGACTGCAATGGCTGCTGCACATAGGTGGCCAGAATGGGGCCGAACACCATCAAGCCCCACATGCCGTAAACGATGGAAGGCACGGCCGCCAGCAGTTCGATGGCCGTTCCCAGCGGGCGCTTGAGCCAAGCCGGGGACAACTCCGTCAGGAAGAGCGCGATGCCGAAGCTGACCGGCACGGCGATCAGCAAGGCGATGAAGGACGTGGCCAGCGTGCCGTAGATCATGACCAGGCCGCCGTATTCCTCCTGCACCGGATCCCAGACACTGCTCGTCAGAAAGCCCAGTCCGTACTTTTCGATGGCGGGCCATGCACCCACCACCAGCGAAGCGAGGATGCCGAGCAGCAGCCCCAGCGTCAGCAGCGCAGCGCCGCGCGCCAGCAGACCGAAGATGCGGTCGGCCAACACGCCGGAGATCATGGGGGAGCGGGATGGAGGAGTCGTCCGAGACATACCGGACACCCCCTCCCGGGACGTCGTCTGTTGGACAGGCAGCGTAGTGGACACGTCTGGGGCCTTGTTGTGTGGGATAAGACAAAGAAGGCCCGCCGAAGCGGGCCCCTTGCAATCGGGATTTACTTCAGCGAGACCGGCGTGCCGGAAGTATCCTTGATCTCACCCCAGGACTTCATGATGACGCTCTTGACGGCGTCGGGCATCGGCACGTAGTCCAGGTCGATCGCCGTCTTGTCGCCGTGTTGGTAAGCCCACTCGAAGAACTTGAGCGAGGTCGTGGCCTGGGCCGGCTTGTCCTGCACCTTCTGCATCACGATGAACGTGGCGCCGGTGATGGGCCAGGATGCCTTACCCGGCTGGTTCGTCAGGATTTGGTAGAAGCTCTTGGCCCAGTCGGCGCCGGCGGCGGCGGCCTTGAAGGCATCGTCGTCAGGGGAGACAAATGCGCCGTCAGCGTTCTGCATCTGCACATAGGTCAGCTTGTTCTGCTTGACGTAGGCGTACTCGACGTAGCCGATCGAGTTGGGCAGGCGGCCCACGAAGGCGGCGACGCCTTCATTGCCCTTGCCGCCCGCGCCCGTGGGCCAATTCACTGCCGTGCCTTCGCCCACCTTGGTCTTCCACTCGGGATTCACCTTGCTCAGGTAGTTCGTGAAGATGAAGCTGGTACCCGAGCCGTCGGCGCGGCGGACGGGGGCGATGGCTGCGTCGGGCAGGTTCACACCGGCGTTCAGCGCCTTGATGGCGGGATCGTTCCAGTGGGTGATCTTGCCCAGGTAGATGTCGCCCAGGATCTGGCCATTCAGCTTGATCTGGCCGGGCTGGATACCCTTGATGTTAACCACGGGCACCACGCCGCCGATCACGGTGGGGAACTGCACCAGGCCCTTCTTGACCAGGTCTTCGTCCTTGACGGGAGCGTCGGAGGCACCGAAGTCCACCGTCTTCGCTTCAATCTGGCGCAGGCCGGCGCCGGAACCGACGGACTGGTAGTTGATCTTCACGCCCGTGGCCTTGTTGTAGTCAGCGGCCCACTTGGAATACAGGGGAGCAGGGAAGCTCGCACCGGCACCGGTAGCTTCCTGCTGGGCGTAGGCGCCAGAGAAGGCGCCAGCCGCCACGACACCAGCAACCAGGACACGAATCGCAGACAGTTTCATGAAAAGACCTCTTGGGTTGGAAAAATCAATGACGCCACTCTATGGCCGCTTTGTGACACACAGATGACAGGTGAGGCATCCATCACAGAGGAAAGCACCCCGAAAACTGACACGGAATCGTCATAAAGCTGTCGCGTTCGCTGCTTAATCTTCAGGCAAAGCAGTTGCGTAAAGGCCCACCCTTGCAAGCCACATCCCCCTCACGCCCCACCCGGGACGAGACGCCATTTCACGGCAGCGAGGGGCTGCAACCATGAGCATCGTCACCAAGGGCAGGCCGCCCGCACGCAGCGAGGCAGGCGCTGCCCGGAGCAGCCCGGAGCTGGTGCTATGCTGGCCCGACAAAAGCAACAGCGCTTTGCGCCTACCCATGCAAGACGGAACATTGCTCGCGGCTGTGGATTTGGGATCCAACAGCTTTCGCCTCGAAATCGGCCGCTTCGAGCACGGCCACATCCAACGGGTGGAATACCTGAAGGAGACGGTGCGCCAAGGCAACGGATTGGACGAGAACCGCAACCTGTCTTCGGCGGCCATGCAGCGCGGCTGGGACTGCCTGGCGCGTTTCGCCGAACGGCTTGCGAACTTTGCCCCGGCCCATGTGCGTGCAGTGGCCACCCAGACCCTGCGCGAGGCGCGTAACCGTGACGTCTTCATCCAGCGCGGCAACGAAATCCTGGGGCATGCCATCGACGTGATCTCCGGCCCCGAGGAAGCGCGCCTGATCTACCAGGGCGTGGCACACCTCCTGCCGCAGTCGGACGAACGCCGCCTGGTGGTGGACATCGGCGGGCGATCGACTGAACTGATCCTCGGGCAGCAGTTCACGCCATCCGCCGTCGCCTCCTTCCGGGTAGGCAGCGTCGCCTGGTCTACGCGGTACTTCCCGGAAGGACAGTTCAACGCACAGGCCTTCATGATGGCCGAGATCGCCGCCAAGGCCGTGCTCGACGAAGCGTTGGGCGTGTACCGGCGCGACGCCTGGGACGTGGCCTACGGCTCCTCGGGAACAGCCGGCGCCATCGGCGAGATGCTCGCCACGGTTCCCGGCAACACTCCCGGCATCATCACCCGCCAGGGCCTGGACTGGCTTCTGGCCCAACTGCTGCAGGCACGCAGCGCAGACCGCGTCCGCATGGAAGGGCTGAAGGAAGACCGGCGTGCCGTCATCGGCGGCGGCATCAGCGTGCTGCGCGCGGTGTTCGACCTGCTGGGCATCGAGCAGATGCATGTGGCCCAGGGTGCGCTACGCCAGGGCGCCCTCTACGACCTGCTCGACCGAGAGCTGCCAGCGACGGACCTGCGTTCCTCCACCGTGCGCGGGCTGATGCAACGCTTCAGCGTGGATACACCGCACGCCGAACGCGTTGCCCGCGTGGCCAGCCGCCTTTTCTGCGCCGCCGCCCCCACCGGCAGCGAGAAGGAAATGCGCGAGCTCGACTGGGCCGCGCACCTGCACGAAGTGGGTTGCCGCATTTCCCACACCGACTACCACCGGCACGGTGCCTACATCCTCGAACACACCGACGCCGCTGGCTTCGCGATGTCAGAACTCCACCGCCTCGGCCTGCTGGTGCTGGGCCATCGCGGCAAGGTACGCAAACTCGAAGCGGACCTGGGCGATCCCTCCTTCGCGCTGCAGCTGATGTGCTTCCGGGTGGCCGTGGGACTGTGCCATGCGCGGCGCGACCCCGACATCGAAGGTCTGACCCTGCATCTGGAGGACAACCGCTGCGTGGTGCGCTCGCGCCCCGGCTGGGCCGCCAGCTATCCGCAGTCGGCTCACCTGCTGCGAGACGAAGCCATCGCCTGGCAGAAGACGCCGTGGGAGTTCGTTGCCGAGCTGGGCTGAGAGAGGCTGCAGTGAGGCACAAACGGTATAAACTGTTTACATCGTTTTCTGCAACACAGCTTCCATGACCACTATCTCCACCGACTCCACCCTCACCACCGCCGCGGCACCAGCTGCGGCCGCCGAAACCAAGGCCGCCGCAACCGCTCCTGCAGCCGTCAAGGCCAGCCCTGCCAAGCCCGCAACGAAGCCTGCCAAGGCCGCCATCAAGCCCGTCGCCGCCGCCGTGGCTGCAGCCGTCGCCGCGCCCGCCAAGAAGGCGGCGCCCGCCAAACGCGGCAGCGCAGTGAAGGCCAAGGCCGCCGCGACGCCCGCTCCGGCGCCCGTGGCCGATAAGGCCGCAAAGCCGAAGAAGCCGAAGATGGTGCGCGACAGCTTCACGATTCCGAAGGACGAGTACGCCGTCATCGAAAGCTTGAAGCAGCGCAGCGGCAAGCTTTCGCAAACGGCCAAGAAGAGCGAACTGCTGCGTGCCGGCCTCAAGCTGCTATCGGGCCTGACGGATGCCGCCTTGCTGCAGGCGCTGCAGGCCGTCCCCTCCATCAAGACCGGCCGCCCGAAGGCCGACGACAAGGCTGCGGCCGAAGCCGCACCGGCCGCCAAGCGCACCAAGGCAGAACGCAAGTAATTGCGCAGCAACCGAGCAGGTCGCGCGCGCGGGCCTGCAAAGGTCCTCATCCAGCCAGGCACCGCCTTTGCCCGCCTGCAACAGGCGGCGATGGCCGCCCAGCAGCTCTGCGAGCCGCCTAGAGAAATTCCGGTGACTGCACGGCCATGAGCACGGTTTCTTCCGTTTCCAGCCGCTGACGATGCCGCAGCCACCACACCGCACCCTTGCGGATCGAGCAGTCGCTGGCCTGTAGCGCCAGTAGCTGGGCAACCACCTGGCCCAGCATGGGCTGGTGGCCCACCACCAGCACCGCCCCACGCGAGCGGGGCCACTGCACCAACTCCAGCAACTCAGCGGGAGAGCCACCCGGCAGCAGCTCGGCACGCAGCTTGAATTTGCGCCTCAGTGCTCGTGCGGTCTGTTCGGTCCGCTTGGCAGGGCTGGCGAGCACGCGCAGTCCGTCCGGCAGCTGCCGGTCGAGCCAGCCGGCCATGCGTGCAGCCTGCTTCTCGCCGCGACTCGTCAGGGCGCGCTCCAGGTCATCGCAACCCTCGGCGGCCTCTTCGGCCTCGGCATGCCGCCACAGGATGAGATCCATCAAGGCATTCCGTTCGGTCCCGCGGTGGCCACCACCTGAGGGCCGTAACGCAGGGTGAGCGCCGCCTGTGCGCCCCGTCCGTCCAGGGGACGCGGAGCGCGCTGGTACTGCCCGTCGGGCTGCAGCGTCCAGGCGTCGCGATCGTCGTGCAAATACGCCACCAGGCACTCGTCGATGATGCGCTGGCGCAGCTTGGCATCGGTCACGGGCCAGGCCAGCTCCACACGCCGAAGCATGTTGCGGTTCATCCAGTCGGCGCTGGAGAGATAGAGGTCTTCCCGCTCGCCGCCGCGGAAATAGAACACGCGCGTGTGCTCCAGGAAGCGGCCGATGACCGAGCGCACACGGATGTTGTCCGTCACGCCCGGCACCTGGGCAGGCAGCATGCAGGCGCCCCGCACGATGAGGTCGATGCGTGCGCCGCTCTGGCCGGCGCGGACCAGCGCCTGGATCAGCGCATCGTCGGTGAGCGCATTCATCTTGGCAACGATGCGGCCATCTTCGCCGCGCGCCGCTGCGGCGCCCACGGCGTCGATGCAGGCGATCATGGAACGCTGCAGATGGAACGGCGCCATCACCAGCCGCTTGAGCTTGGGCAGCGGATTCTGGCTGGCCAGGTGGTCAAACACCGCATCCATGTCGGCGGTGATCTGCGGATCGGCCGTGAGGTAGCTCAGGTCGGTATAGAGCCGAGCCGTGCGCCGGTTGTAGTTGCCGGTCGAGAGGTGGCCATAGCGACGCAGGTGGCGACCTTCGCGGCGCGTCACCAGCATCATCTTGGCATGGGTCTTGAGGCCCACCACGCCGTAGACCACCTGCGCGCCGATGGATTCCAGCGCCTCGGCCCAGTTGATGTTGGCCTCTTCGTCGAAGCGCGCCTTCAGCTCGACCACGGCCATCACTTCCTTGCCCCGGCGCACGGCCTCGCGCAGCAGGTCCATCATCTCGGAGTCGGACCCGGTGCGGTAGATGGTCTGCTTGATGACCAGCACGTCCGGGTCGTTGACGGCCTCGCGCAGGAACGCGAGCACGCCGTCGAAGCTCTCGAACGGCTGGTGGATCAGCACATCGCGCTTGCGCATCTGCGACAGGATGGAGACCCCCTGCGGCAGTTGGGCCGGCCAGGCCGAGCGCCAGGGCGGGAACATGAGCGAGGGATCGTTGACCAGATCGACCAGTTGCGAGAGGCGCACGAGGTTGACGGGCCCATGAACGCGGTAGAGCGCGGCGGCGGGCAGGCCGAACTGCGACTGCAGGAAATCGGAGAGAAAGCGCGAACAGCCGGCAGACACTTCAAGCCGCACGGCCTGGCCGTAATGGCGATGCTGCAGGCCCTGGCGCAGCGCGGTGCGCAGGTCGCGCACGTCGTCCTCGTCCACCGCCAGATCGGAGTGGCGCGTGACGCGGAACTGCGAGAACTCCGACACTTCGCGCCCCGGAAAGAGGTCCGCCAGATGGGTGCGGATGATGCTCGAGAGGCTCACGCACTGCACACCGGTGGGCGCCACCTCTTTCGGCAGCCGCAGCATGCGCGGCAGGACGCGCGGCACCTTGACGATGGCGATCTCGTTCTCGCGGCCGAAGGCGTCGTCGCCGCGCAGGCGCACGATGAAGTTCAGCGACTTGTTGGCCACCTGCGGGAAAGGGTGGGCGGGATCGAGCCCCACCGGGATGAGCAACGGCCGCACGTCGCGCATGAAGTAGTCGCGCACCCAGCGGCGCTGCGCCCCGTTACGCTCGCCATGCGACACCAGGCGGATACCGACCTTGGCGAAAGCGGGCACCAGCGAGTCGTTGTACAGCGCGTATTGCTTGGCCACCAGGTCGTGGGCGTCGGCCGCGAGGGCCGCGAACGAATCGACGCTGTACGGGCCCTTGGTCTCGCCGCTGCAGGCAGCCGTGAGGTGGGCGGCCGCGCGCACCTCAAAGAATTCGTCGAGGTTGGAAGAGACGATACAGAGATAGCGCAAGCGCTCCAGCAGCGGCACATCGGTGCGACAGGCCCAGTCGAACACACGGCGGTTGAAAGCGAGGATGGAGTGGTCCCGGTCCAGCAGCGTCAGCACCGGCGAGGCCACGGGCGCAGGCACGGAATCCGCGACAGGTTCGGCGGGAGCATCCGCCGGGGACGAAACAGGGGGGGGCAAAGATGAGGCAGAGGTTGCCGCTGCATCGGCCGTCGGGCTGCCGGATTCGTCGGGGTCCATCGCATGGGATGAGGGCCGGGACAAGCTGGCAGAAGGGGGAAGAGGCATGTCAGGCAGTTGGGGAATCACGGACACTGAACAGTATGAGACGTTTGAGTTACAGCTTGATGACATCGACATGAAAACGTCACGAAACGCCCCTGGACACCGGCCAAACAGATGCTGCCGCGAAGGCACCGACTCAGGACGCAGCCGCATGAAGCCTGCCGCAGAGCCGCGTGTACGTGCGGGCGAAGGCGACACAATGCCTGCCCTGCGCACCGGCGCACACGGGTTGCGGGGAAGGCCCGGCAGCCGGGCGCCCAGCGGCGGAAGCCGGCGCCTCAGGCGCCGAGGAAATGCTTGCGGTACTTGCTCGGCAGATCGGCCAGCCGCATGAGCATGGGCAGGTCGGCGGTGTTGAAGTCCGGGTCCCAGGCCGGAGCGCCCAGCACGCGGGCACCCAGGCGCAGATAGCCCTTGATGAGCGCGGGGGGCTCGATGTCCAGCGACCCGTCGAGCTGCTCCACCGGCAGCGCCAGACGGGGCAGCACGTGGTATTCGATGGGTGCCATGTGGGTCTGGCGCAACTGCTGCCAGATGCTGGCCGCCGCGTCGCCGCCGACCACGCCGTTATGCAGCATGGGGATGCTGGCGCAGCCGATCATGGTGTCGAGCTGGTTGCGTACCATGAAGTCGGCCAGTGCGCCCCAGAGGGCCAGGATCACGCCGCCATGGCGATGTTCGGGGTGGACGCAGCTGCGGCCCAGCTCGACCATGCGCGAGCGCAGCGTGCGCAGGCGAGTCAGGTCGAACTCCGTATCGCTATAGGTGCCGCCCACGCGCCGGGCCTGTGCCGGCGTCAGCACGCGGTAGGTGCCAATCACCTGTTGCGTGTCTGCATCGCGGACCAGCAGATGCTCACAATAGTCATCGAACAGGTCCACGTCGTGCTGTGGCAGCGGCGTATTCAGCCGGGCGCCCATTTCGGATGCGAAGACGGAAAAGCGCAGGCGCTGAGCCTCGCGAACCTCGTCTAGATGGCGCGCCCACGCCACCGCAATCCCGCCGCGCGCCTGCGCAGCCCCGCCCACGCCCACTTCGCTGCCAGGGCGGTGAAGTGACCCCCGAGGCAGAGTGGCTGGGCTGAGCGCCATGGTGGGCGTGGGCAATTCGTTCATTCGGTTCTCCTGAGGTAGGAACGCAAGAAGCTGCGCCGTACGGCAAACCGCCTGCAGCGCCCCTACGGGGCCTGTCGCAGCTGCCGCTGACCGCAATGTGCCGGCCTGGCATGACATGTCGGTGTCCACTGCGTGAAAAGCACATGACAGACAATCAGCGCCCTGCCCGCCCGCACTCCTCATTTGCCGCCCCTTCCCGCATGCCCCCGCTCACCATCCTCCGGCGTGACGAACACTTCGTCGCCGTCCACAAGCCGGCCGGCTGGCTCGTGCATCGCACCGGCCTGGATGCGGGCGAGACCCGCTTCGTCATGCAGACCTTGCGCGACCAGCTCGGCCAGCTCGTGTACCCGGTACACCGGCTGGACAAGGGCACCTGCGGCGTACTGGT
The DNA here is from genome assembly GCF_057642795.1 of Paracidovorax sp. NCBI lineage: Bacteria > Pseudomonadati > Pseudomonadota > Betaproteobacteria > Burkholderiales > Comamonadaceae > Paracidovorax > Paracidovorax sp. The sequence goes on along the minus strand of NZ_JBXYZY010000001.1, from coordinate 343,376 downwards.
GATGGCCCTGCATCCGGCCGCAGCGCGGGCGCTGTCGCAGTCCTTCGAGCACCATGCCGTGCGCAAGCACTATCTGGCGCTGGTGCGCGGCTGGGCGCCCGCGCAGGTGCAGGTCGATCACCCCTTGCGCCCCGACGACGCGCCGCCCGATGCGCCCGTGCAGAGCGCCCACACCCGGCTGCGCTGCCTGGCGCGGCTGGAACTGCCCGAGTCCGCCGACGCGCGCTTTCCCACCACGCGCGCGAGCCTGGTGCATGCCGAGCCCACCACGGGCCGGCGCCACCAGATCCGCCGGCACCTCAAGCACATCGCCCACCCCATCCTCGGCGACGCCACGCACGGCAAGGGCCCGCTCAACCGCTGGTGGGCCGAGCGGCTGGGCGGGCAGCGGCTCTGGCTGCATGCCTGGCGGCTGCAGGTGCCGCATCCGGTGACGGGAGAAACGCTGGTGCTCGACAGCGGCCTGCCCTGGCCCGGTGCGCCGCTGGACGCTTCCCTCGCACCCATGGAAGTACCCGATCTGCGGGCCTGGCAGAAGGTGTTCCAGCAATGGCCCTGGGCCTTCACGCTCGGCACTCCACCGGCAGATGAAGCACTCCCGCCCGACGAAGGCGAGGCGGCGAACCAGCTCCGGTAACCCGCCCACACAGCTATTGTTTTAATAGCGCAATACGCTTTATCTACCTGGGCTAGAAGCCATTTCAGCGCGATTCGCCCGTTGCGTGGCTAGGATTTTGGCCAAATCCAGGCCGGATGCGCCGCTGCGGATTCCGGGCTACTCTGCACGCCGGCCTGCGACGCTGGGCGAGACGCACCGCGGGTCCTGGATTTGGCCCGTTCGGGCCCCATGGCCGGATCGAAATGCGGCCCGGGCCCGGCGTCTGCCAGCACATCCTGCGCGTTGCGCAACGGGCATTCCTTGAGCGACAGGCATCCGCAGCCGATGCAGCCGTCGAGCTGGTCGCGCAGCTGCGTGAGCAGGCGGATGCGCTCCTGCAGACCGTCGCGCCATCGGGCCGACATGCGGCGCCAGTCCGCCGCCGTGGGCGTTCGGCTGGCGGGCAGCGCCTGCAGGGCCTGGGCAATCTCGGCAAGCGGCACACCCATGCGCTGCGCCACCTTGATCACCGCCACCCGCCGCAACACCGAGCGCGGATAGCGCCGCTGGTTGCCGGCGGTGCGCAGGCTGGCGATGAGCCCCTGGGACTCGTAATAACGCAGCGCCGACACAGCCAGCCCGCTGCGCACGGCGACCTCGCCTACGGACAGTTCAGGCTCTGCAGCGTTCTTTCTCGAAGGAGCGGAAGACATGTGGAATCAAGCAGGAAGGAACGGAGACACACGAAGGCCCACACGCGGCGGACAAGGTCCCCTGACACCGCGCCAGGCCGCAACGGCCGCAAAGGCACGCGAAGCCATTGACCTCAAGTCAACTTGAGGTTCGATACTAAGGCCATGCACTCCCCATCTGTCCGCGCAGTACAGCGCCCAGCACCCCCGCTTTCTTTCCACAACCCCGACGGGCTCTACGACCCGCGCCCCAACGGCTATTCGCACGTCGCAGTGGCTCGCCTGCCGGCATGCATCGTCCACATCGCCGGCCAGGGAGGCGAAGACGCAGAGGGCCGGCTGGCCGACGGCTTCGACGCCCAGGTACGGCAGGCCCTGGCCAATCTGGTCACCGCCCTGGGAGCGGCGGGCGCCCGCCCAGCCGATGTGGCGCGCCTCACGGCACTGGTGGTGGACCATTCCCCGACGCGGCTGCAGACCTTCTCGCAGGCCCTGCAGGCGATCTGGGGCGACGCGCCCACGCCGGCCTGCACGCTGATTCCGGTGCCGCGCCTGGCGCTCGATGGCATGCTCTTCGAAATCGACGCCACGGCCTATCTGCCGCCCCACGACGCGCGTTGAGCCGGGCGCACACCCTCCCCGCCCCAGACAACCATCCACTTCGCTCGCCCCATGACCGACCACGCCATACCCCCTGCGGAGCCCGCCCCGCTCACCACGCCCGTGCTGCTGCTGATGGCCCTGGCCTGCGGCCTTTGCGCCGGCGCCAATTACTACAACCAGCCGCTGCTGCACTCCATCGCGCAGCACCTGCGGGTGAGCGATGCCACCGCCGCACTCACCGTGACGCTCGCGCAGGTGTCGTACGCCTGCGGGCTGCTGCTGCTGGTGCCGCTGGGCGACAAGCTGGAGCGGCGCCGGCTCATCGTCTCGTTGATGGTGCTGGCCTCCGCTGGCCTTTTCCTGAGCGGCTTCGCGGGCAGCTTCTGGCTGCTGGCCGTGGGCACCGTCATGACGGGGCTCTTCTCCGTGGCCGCGCAGGTGCTGGTGCCGCTGGCCGCCAGCCTGGCCGCGCCCGGGCGGGGCGGGCGCGCAGTAGGCCTGGTGATGAGCGGGCTGCTGATCGGCATCCTGGCCGCCCGCAGCGTGGCCGGGCTGCTCTCGGGCCTGGGCGGCTGGAACCTGGTCTATCGCGTGGCGGGCGTGGCCACGCTGCTGGTGGCACTGGCGCTCTGGTTCGCGCTGCCGCCGCTCACGCGCCCGCGCAATGCGCCGGGCTACCTGCAGGTGCTGCGCTCGCTGGGCACGCTGGCCGCGCGCCACCCGCGCCTGCGCAGCCGGGCGCTGCTGGGCGGGCTTTCATTCGCCTCGGTGAGTGCGCTCTTCTCCACCATGGCCCTGATGCTGGGCGGCCCGGCGCACGGCCTGGGCGACGCGCAGATCGGCCTCATCGGGCTGGCCGGCGTAGCCGGCGCGCTGATGGCCAACGTAGCCGGCCGCATGGCCGACAAGGGCTACGAGCAGTGGACCACGCGCGTGTCGGTGCTGCTGGTGCTCCTGAGCTGGCTGCCGCTCTGGCTGGGCGGCGGCAGCATCCTGTGGTTCCTGGCCGGCATGCTGCTGATCGACCTGGCGCTACAGGGCGTGCACATCAGCAACCAGAACGTGATCTACGCGCTGGCACCCGATGCACGCTCGCGCCTGAACGCGGTGTACATGACGGGCTACTTCACGGGTGCGGCGGCCGGATCGGCCGTCGGTTCGCTGGCGTGGCAGCACGGCGGGTGGCCCGCCACCTGCGCCGCTGGCGCGGCGATCGCCCTGTGCAACGGTGTCGCCTGCTGGCACGACAGCCGGCTCGCCCGGGCTCAAGCTGCGGGCGGGGCGCATTCACTATCAAAAGCATAGCATTCCGCCCTGGCGGAACCTGCGCAGGACAAGCCTTCGGCCTCAATCTGCACCGCCGGATCGCGCTTTGTCCGACACGCCCGGCGCGCCCACCCCGGTGTAATGGGGACACCACAGCGCCCCCCGGCGCCCATCCACCCCAGGAGGACGCATATGAGCACATCCCATCCCACACAACAAGGCATCATTCAGGGCGAAGTCACCTACCGCGAAGGCGACGGCATGCCCATCCCCATCCCCCAAGGCCCGGTCGAGCTGGTCCACTCGCACGACAGCGTGACGCTGAGCTGGACCGCCGACAACAACGCCGCAGGCGTAGCGGCCATCCCGCGGGACGATTTCGATCGCTATGCCCGAGAAGGCAAGATCCGTGTGGACGGCGGGCCCATCGAAGCCCCCGAGGCGCCTCAAGCTGAAGGCTCGGCCGCTTTGGCGGAACAGCCAGTTGACGCGCAAGGGCAACAGCAACAACAGCAGCAAGCGGCAGCGAACTCCGCCGACAGCCAGCCCGTGCCGGACCCCGAGACCTCGCAGGACGGACATGCCGTCGAACATGACTATGCCGAGGCCGCACAGGCGCAGGACGACGACGCGCCCCAGCGCGACCGGGCTGCCTGACCATCGGCGAACGAACGCGCAAAGTTATCGGCGCCGCATCTGCACTGCGCTCATCGTTGACCTGCGGGGCCTCCACGGCCCCGCCGGCTCGTCTGGCGGTGTTAGCGCTGCCAGGCGGTCGCCACGCAGGCATGCGGGCCATGGCACAGTGGCGGCTGCCGCATGAACTCCTCTCCCACGCCTCTGTCGCCGCCGGTGGCCCATGTGCCGCAGGGCAACCCCTTGCCCGGCCTGCCCCTCCTTCCGGACGGAAGCACACCGCTCGATGCGGCCGGGCTGCGTCTATTGCTGAGGGCCTCCCTGCCCGACAAGAGCCACCATAAGGCCCAAGGCTGGTTCGGCGACACGGACTTCCTGCTCACCCGCGCCCACGTGGACGAGGACGGTGACACCTACCACGACGGCCTCTTTCTCACCGTCTGGCAGCAGTGGGATTTCTGGGTCGCAGACGCGCCCGCCGCCGCCGCCGCCGCCGCCGCCGCCACCGGCAGCGTGCTGCGCGCCGTGGCCGCTCAGGCCGGCGGCTGGCTGTTGCGCCGGCCTGCGGCACGGGGCGGCTTCACCCGCCTCTACCGCCGCCATGGCGCAAGCGGCCGCGGCGAAGCCCACTGGCGCCCGCTGCCCGAAGGTGCGGGTGCGGACAGCACCGCCGCCGCCGCCCTTGCAGCCTGCCAGCAGGCCTGGCAGGGCCTGCTGGACTACTGGCGCAAGGCGCTGGCTCACCGGCAGCTGCGCTACCCGCTGCGCGATCGGCTGCTGTCCGAGTGGACGCCCGAGCGCATCGAACTGCTCGCGCTGCTGCCCCGCTTCGCACAGCAGCCGCAGGGCGGGCGCTGGGCGGCGCTGCAGGGCCAGTGGCAGGGCCCGCTCTGGATTGGCACCCGCCCGCCCCTGGCCCCCGCTGCACCCGGCGTCCGGCGCCACGGAGCGCAGGAGGGCGCGGCCTTGCGTCTGGGCTGGCGAACGTCGGCAGGCATCGAAGGCAGCGGCGGCTCGACGCATGCGGGCGACAGCGACGATGGCGACCACGATGACGCCGTCGCCTGCTATCAGCTGGAGGCCGCCGCCGGCCGCGACCAGGCGCATGCGGGGGCGGACGCCAAGCTGCGCATCACTTACGCCCAGCGCTGGACCGACGCCCGTGAGCCTCTGCCGCCGGAGGCGGTCGATCACACCGAACACTTGCTGCAGCTGCTGGCGCGGGCCGAGGCGCATCTGCAGCGCATCCATGCACCCGACGCGGGCCACGGCACCAAGGGTGGCGAGACGAACGCCGATCCCGCCGGGTGGTCCCATGCCCTGCAATGGCTGACCCACGACCATCCCCTGCCTTCGCCAGAAGCGGAGGACTCGCACCTCGCACCAGCCCCGCCTCATGCCGCCTGGCTGGCGCTGTCGCACGCCTGGCAAACGTCTGGCCGCTCCCGCGCCGCACGGCAGCGCCGCGGCCTGCCGGCAGGCGCCGACCCCCGCACCCTGCATGCAGCGCGGGTGCTCGCCCTGGCCCGCCTGGTGAGCAGCGCAGGAAAAGGCGCTGACGAGATGGCCGTCCGCTTTCGCCGGCGCTTCGCCTATGCGCCGAGCTGCTATGCGGAGCCGGCCGCCACGCTCGGCCGGCGTGTGGGCCCCGTGATCTGGCTGCCCGATGCGAGCGGGCTCATCGCGGCGGGGGTAGCGGACGCATCCGGCGCGCACGAGGTCCACTGGATGGGGTTCGATTTGCAGGGCACGTTGCGCCGCATGCCGCTGTCGGCCGCACAGGTCGAAGTGGCGGCTGCAATGGCCGCCGAAACCCCTGCCGCGGGAATTCCCGATGGCAGCGGCGGCGCGGTCCTGGCCTGCGGTCCGGGGTGGACGGTTTCCGGCGATGCGCACGGCATGCTGCAGGCGCAAGACCAAGCCGCCGGCCGCCGGCTCTGGCAACACCGCGTGTCGACCACGGCGATCACCGGGCTGGCCGTGTCACCCGACGGGCGCACCGTGGTGGCCGGCACCGCCGGCGGCGAGCTGGCAGTGCTGCGCAAGTCCGGCGGGCCCGATCCTTTCGCGGAAGGCGACTCGCGGTATGTGGAAGCAGTGCGCTGGCTGTTCTGGACTGGCGAGGCGGAAGCGGGCATCCGGTGGTGACCGCAAGGCACGCCGCGACCTCGGCAGCACAGCCCCTGCGCAGGCCTGGAGCGAGGAGTGGACGCCCCGGGCAGCCGCAGCCCTCGCTGACTGCGCCTCTTACCGCCCCTTGCGCGCTGCCTTCTTCGCGGCCCGCTCGGCCTCCTTCAACTCCGCAGCAGCGCGCCACACCTCGAACTCGGCGGGAGTCTCCAGGGTCACCCGGCCCAGCACCGCGCTGCGCAGGTCCGTCATCACCAGCTCGGCGCCCTTTTGCAGGTTGACCCGCCCGCCGGACATCACCGCACCGCGCTTGCGGGCGATGGCTTCCAGCAGCTCTTCATCGTGGAGCGCGGCGATCGATTCGTCGCTCAGGCCCAGGCGGTAGCGCGCCTCCAGCAGGCTCGCGTAGTGCCGCTTGAGGTAGGCCAGAAGCTCCAGCGCCACCTCTTCCTCGTCGTAGGCGTTGCGGCCCACGGCGCCGCTGGCGGCGAGCTTGTAGCCGCTTTCCTCAATGGTGATGCGCGGCCAGAGCATGCCGGGCGTGTCCCACAGGTAGAAATCGTCGGCCAGCGTGATGCGCTGCTCCAGCTTGGTAATGCCGGCCTCGTCGCCCGTCTTGGCCTGGCGCTTGTCGCTCAGCGTGTTGATCAGGGTGGACTTACCCACGTTCGGAATGCCGCAGATAAGCACCCGCATGGGCTTGGCCATGCCGCCGCGCTGGGGCGCGAGCTGGTGGCAGGCCTCGATCAGCCGGCGGGCAGGCGCGGGCTCGGAGGCATCGAGCCCGATGGCGCGGGTTTCGGCGCGGGCGTTGTACCAGTCCAGCCAGAGCGGCGTGCGGGCCGGATCGGCCACGTCCTGCTTGTTCAGTACCTTCACCGAGGGCTTGTGGCCGGTCAGTTCGGCCAGCAGCGGGTTGGCGCTGGAGCCGGGCAGGCGCGCGTCCAGCAGCTCGATCACCACGTCGATGTCCTTGATGCGCTCGGCGATCGCCTTGCGGGTGGAGTGCATGTGACCGGGGAACCACTGGATGGCCATGGGCTTTTTCTTTCGCGTTCTGGGGAGCTTGTCGGGGCGACAAGGATAATCGCGGCCTGGCCTTTCCCCCACGAACCGATTGCCCCTCATGCCCCTGCCCTCGCCTCCCGTCCACCGCCCCAGCAAGAAGGCCGAAGCCGAACTGCTGTTCAAGGGGGTGACCTGTGCGCTCATCGGGCTCATCGTGCTGCTGGCACCCTACGTGGCCAAATCATCCAGCGTGGGCGACATGATGCGGCAGGCCTACCTGGTGGGTTGGTTCGCCCTGGTGCTGGGCATCGCCTTCCTCGTTCGCTATGCCCTGCGGCGCTACGGTGGCCGCCGGCGCTACTGATCCCCACATCGCGCAGGCCGATGGCGCCGACTCCCTCGACCGATCCAGCCACCCCGCATGCCGGAGCATCGCCATCGTGCGAAGCGCTGCCGCGCATGCGCCGCCGCTTTGCGCTGCTGCGCCAGCATCTGACCGACGCAGGACTGGCGCTACGAGAACCTCCGCCGGAGCCCACCACCTGCTGCGGTCGCGGCTGCAATGGCTGCGTGTGGGACGGCTTTTACGCGGCGGCAGAGTGGTGGTGCGAAGACGCAGAGGACCTGCTGGCCGCGTCCCCGCCTGACACTTCCCGCGCGACCTCCAGCCCTGTGCCGCCGCGCTCCGGCGCTCCTTTGCCCCACTGCGACGGCGGCTCATGCACACCAGCCGACCGCTCAAACCCGTCTTCTCTTTCGCACATCCCGCCCCGCCATGCCGACTCCTGAGGTCCGACCATCCCGCCAGACCGCCCCTGACGCAGCCGGTGTCGCTCGTTCACCCGATATGCGGGGCCAGGCGCTCGCCATCTAGCGCGACCCGCAGCGGCTGCTGGCCGTGCGCACGACAGACCTGCTCGACTCCCCGGCCGAGCCCGGCTTCGACGGACTGACCGCCACCGCGGCCCGGCTGCTCAATGCCGCAGCATGCTTCATCACCATCGTCGATGAGCACAGGGACTTCTACAAGAGCCAGTGCGGCTTTCCCGACGGGCTGGCGCAGGCCCGGCAGATGGAAGGCCTGACCTTCTGCCATTTCACACTGGACCGCAGCGATGCGCTGGTGATCGAGGACACCCACGCCACGCCCATCTGGGCCAGCGTGCCCACGGTGCAGAGCCTGGGCGTGCGCGCCTACGTGGGCGTGCCGCTGAAGTCCGGGGGCCAGAACATCGGCAGCTTCTGCGTGATCGACGTCAAACCGCGAGCATGGACGGCTCACGAACTCGAGACCATCCAAGAGTTGGCCGTTTCGGCCGCACGCGAACTGCACCTGCGCGCCGCGCTCACGGCCGCGCAACAGGCAGCAGAGAGCGCGCGCAGCCAGGCACTGGCGCGGGAGCAGGTACTGGCCGTGGTGGCCCACGACCTGCGCACCCCGCTGCAGGTGCTGCAGTTGAGCACGCGGCTGCTGCAACGCAGCGGGGCCGCGGCCCACCAAGAGGCCACTTTGCAGCGAATGCAGGCCGTCATCGACGTGATGGCCACCATGGTCGAGGGCGTACTCAAACCCAGCGAGGCGGCGCCCGCCATGCAGCCGATCCCGGTGAGGACGCTGGCGCGGGACGCCGTCCACATGATGGCGCCGCTCGCCGAGAAGAGCCGCATCACGCTGCAGTTGCACGCGCTGCCCGAAGCCGTCGTGCGCGTGGACTATGGCCAGCTGGTGCGCGTGCTGGGCAACCTCGTCGGAAATTCGCTCAAGTACTCCCCGCAAGGCAGCGTGGTGAGCGTGAGCGGCGCGCGCATCGGCGGGTCGCCCCTGGTGGACATCGTGGTCAGCGACAACGGCGTGGGCATGAGCCCGCAGGACGTGGCACAGGCCTTCAACGCCGGCTGGCAGAGCGACGCAGCCCGCGCACGCGACGACGGAGTGGGTCTGGGCCTGGCCATCGTCAAGTCCCTGGTGGAGGCCAACCACGGCCGTGTCCGCATCGAAAGCTGCGAAGGCGCGGGCACCTCGGTCACCATCACGCTGCCGTGCGAATGACGCACTGAGCCGGAGCCGAATCCCCGCTGCGGCCATGGCAGCTGGAATGCACCGCTTCCAGGCGCGGCTCACACCACCCAGCAACGCGGTTCTGGCGAGGCTCCGCATTGAAGACAACACAGGGCCCGCGACGCCGCCAGTCAGCTTGTGTGAGCCGCTCTAAGGCTGCTGCCGTACCTGATCGGCCTCGCGGCGCAGTTGCCCGGCCAACAGCAGGGCCAGATCGAGCCGCCGCAGCACCCACGGATTCAGGTCGCTCTCAAAAGGGTCAGGCAAAGGCTCGGGGCCGGGGGCTGCTTCCGGGCTGGTTTGCGCAGCATCAGGTGCCGGCGACGCAGGGCCGAGCAAGATGGCGTCGATGCGGTCAGCGGCCTGCGCCAGCGGTGCGGCGATGAAGGACGCGTTCAGGCGTCCGCGGCGCAGCAACAGCATGGACTTCACGGCGGTCAGCTGAGCCAGCAGCTGGTAGCAATAGGCCTGCAGCCGCTGCAGCCGCTCGATCGGCGGGCGCACGGCGCGCGGCTCCTTGATCGATCGCTGGGTCGCCTGCACCAGGGCAGAGAGGCTGTCGTAGGCCTCGCGCCGTGCCAGCCGCCAGTCCAGCTCAGGTGCGTTGTCCACCGCCTGCAGCTGGCCCAGGCCCAGTGCCAGGCGCGCATGGCGCGCTTGCGCGGCCACCGTGCGGGTCACCAGGGCCGGGATCTGCCCGCGCTCCCAGGACGGCAGCACGTAGCTGCACGCCCAGGCGATGCCGGTGCCGATCAAAGTATCGGCCAGGCGCTCGAACAGCGCGAAGGACGGGCTCACTCCCACGTTCAGCATGTGCGACTGCACCAGCCCCAGCACGGTGGCAGCCACGGCCGTGATGAGGTAGCGCCGCACGGCGAAAGCATGGGCCACGGCCTGCGCCAGCGTGAGCACAGCGATCAACGCGAGCGGCGACGGATGGGCGGAGAGCACCGACAGCGCGAGCACACAGCCCAGCAGCGTGCCTGCCACCCGCGCGTTGCGGCGTTCCAGGGTCTGCGCGAGGCTGCCGCGCAGCACCACCACAATGGTCAGCAGGATCCAGTAGGGATGCGTGCCCCAGGGCAGCGCCTGCGAAACGGTGTAGCCCGCACCCATCGCCAAAGCGGCGCGCAGCGCATGGCGCAGCGGCGGCGCGTCCCAGCGCCAGAGCGAGAGGAAGGGAGCCAGAGACCAGGTCGTCGGGCTGACGAACATCTGCCAGTGGGCACGCACCACCGCCAGGTTGGGCTCGACCTCGCCCCGGGCCAGCGCCACCAGGCGCAGGGCCTCGTCATTGACGTGCCCCATGCGGTCGGCCAGCGCACGCGCCAACAGCTGCGGCGACGGGCCGGGGCCGTTCCACGGCGCAAAGGCGTCAGCCGGATCTTGGTCGTCGCCCGGAGACCAGCGCAATTGCGCCAGCCTCGCACGTCGGTCGGTCATCGGCGGGGGCATGCGCGCCAGCAGCAAGGCATCGGCCAGCTGGGCGATGTCGGCCGCCATCTCCCGCAGCACGGCCTGGATCTGGCGCAGGCCATGGGCATGGCCGGGCTGCGACAGCAGCGTGTCCAGATCGAGCTCGCAAGCGAGCAGATGGTCGCGCATCTCCAGCACCAGCAGCAGCATGCCCGCCAGCCGCTGACGGCGCGGGGTGCGCGGCGATTCCAGCACCACATCGCGGGTGGACTGCAGCTGGTCGGCCAGCGCTGCGTGGCGGGCCAGCAGGTCGCCGATGAGGACCTGGTCGGGGTCAGGCTCGCCCGAGGCTGGAGCGGCATCGCCCTGCCCCTGCTGCGTGCCGCTGCCGAAATGCCGCGCCTGCGCGCGCATGAGCGCGGCCAGGGCCAGCAGCGTGTCGGCCAGCAACTGCACGCGGTAGCGGCCGTTGAGCGCCAGATGCGCCAGCACCGAATAGACCACATAGAGCCCGGAGCCCAGACCAAAGAACGCAGTGGTGCGCAAGGCGGCGTCCAGAGCATTGCGGCCTTCGTGGGTGGGCACGGCCATGCTGAAGATGGCCGAGAAAATCAGCGCAATGGCGACCGGCACACCCCGCTTGCCCCAGGCCATGGCCAGGAAGGAAACGAAGGCCGCCACCACGATCAGCACCCCCAGGGACACGGGATCGTCCTGCAGCAGCTGCACGCCGAAAAAGAGCGGCAGGCCCAGCAGCGGCGCCGGGAGCATCTGCCAGAACTTGCCGCGGCGCGGCCCTGGCAGGTCCGGCGGCGTGGTGACGATCACGCCTACCGCTGCGGCGGAGGCGGCTGCCGCACCGATGAAGACATGGACGCCCGCCGCGATCAGCATCAGCCCCAGTGCGACCGACAGCCCGTTGGCGACGTAGTGGCTCAGGGCACCGCGCATGGCGGCGCGCAGGCGGCGGGACAGGGAAGCGTTCGGGGTCTGAAAGAGTTTCACGATCACAGTGTGAAAGGGCGGCCATCGCCGGGCAACCGGGCGGCACCGGATGGTGCCACGCCCGTGCCGCGCCTGCCTCCGCTGTTCAGCAAGGCCGTCAGCCCAACTGCTCCACGGACATGTATTGCTGGCGCCAGGCTTCAAAGGGCAGCGTGTCGGCGGCCTCAATGGCCTTTTGCTCCGCGATCGACTGCGCCACGTAGCCTGCATGGCGTTGCTGCTGGTCGGCCGACCAGGGCTGCGCGAGCAGATAGTCGCGCGCGGCGGCCGATCGCTCCAGCGCGAATGCCGTGAAGTTGCCCGCATGACGCTCGGCGAGTACCTGCAGCACGCGGGCCGAAGGCGTCTGCTCGGGCGTCGCCACCAGGGCCTGCGCCGCGGCCAGGGCCTGGGCGTGGGCGTCGGTGTGCTGGGCGGCATCGAGGGCCTGGGCGAGGGGGGCGCACTCGGCCAGCAACTCGGCAGCCCAGTCGGTCAGGGCCACGCTGCGGCCGGCGCGCATGAGCTGCAGGCCGGGCTCGCGGCCGCGCTCGGCGGCCAGGTGCTGGTTGTGCTTGAGCTCGGCGATCTCGGCCGGCGTGTCGGGCGGGCTGTCCGAGAACAGGCAATGCAGCAGGAATACGTCCAGCAGGCGCATGGTCTGCGCGTTGATGCCCACCGGCTCGAACGGGTCCAGGTCCATCAGCCGCACCTCGACGTATTCGACGCCGCGCTCGCGCAGGGCATGCAGCGGGCGCTCGCCCGTGCGCACGGTGCGCTTGGGGCGGATGGTGCCGTAGAACTCGTTCTCGATCTGCAGCAGGCTGGTCCCCAATTGGTTGTATTCGCCGCCGAGGTTCATCACGCCCACGGCCTCGTAGTCCGGGTAGGGCCGCGTCAACGCGTCGTGCAGCGAATCGGCGTAGCCCTTGAGCCCGTTGTAGCTCACCGCCAGCGTGGCCTGGGCATCGCTCTGGTAACCCAGGCGCCCCATGCGCAACGACGTGGCATGCGGCAGGTACAACGCATTGCGGCCATCGCCCAGCGGCTGCAGATGGTGCTCGCGCCCCGCCACGAAACAGGGGCACAGCGCCGGCGATGCGCCGAAAAGGTACAGCAGCACGAAGGCGCTGCGGCGGAAGTTGCGGATCAGCGCAAAGTACTCCTCGCTTGTCACGCCGGGCAGCGACCAGTTGTAGTGGATGCCCGAAATGGTCTGCATACGCCGACCATAACGGTGGCCCAGGCCCATCCGATAGACGCTCTTGGCCCGCCCGATGTTGGACGAGCCGTAGCGCCCCAGGGGAATGGTCTCATCGGTAGGCAGGCCGCAGGGCATGCTGGACACCCACATCATCTCCCCGCCGCCTGGCTGCTGTGCCAGCGCCCGGTACGTGAACTGGTGGACTTCGACCAACTCGTCGAGGGTGGCCTGAGCGCTGCGGTGCGCGCCGGTGATCAACTCGAGCTGTGACTCGCTGAAATCGGTGGTGATCAACGGGTGGGTCAGTGCGGCCCCCAGGGCGTCGGGATGCGGAGTGAGGGCCAGGGCCCCGGAGGGCAACACGCGCAGGCCCTCTTTTTCCACGCCCCGGCGGATACCTGCCAGGCGGTCCGAGGATTGCGCGCCGATGCGCTCGTGTAGTTTTGTCATGTATTTATCCGCTGGTCCATCTCTTGTGGAGGCGGAACTTAGCACGGCGCTGCCGCCTGCGTAGTGGGTCGAGCGGGAGCCGTGGCCGGACGGCGGGGCACTTGGACCTCAGCACCACGAGGCCCGCGTTGCGTGTAGGGACACCCCTGCAGGCCGTCCCGCAGCAAGCCCGCAGGTCTCGGGGATTTTTTTCCACACGGCGGAATAACGGCCTTCAGGCAGCACACTATGGGCGACGGCGACGATGCCCTTTACGCCTCGCATACCCACCACCAGAACCGCCCATGCCTCTCACGCCTTCCGAAAGCAAGAACCCCATCACGACGCAGGAGCGGCGGAGGGTCGAAGAGTTACGGGGCGTCCAGATGCGCCCAGGCGCGGTGCAGATTCAATTGGTCAGCATTGCGCTGCTGGCGATGGCGATCGCGCTGTCTCGGTATGTGAACCTGCCTGTCCGCCACGACCTGTATGGGCTACTGGCCCTGCTGAGCCTGGGCCTGGTCGCGGCACTGTGCATGGCCGTCTGGGGAACAGCCCGCCAATTCAACCATAGCGGCTTGCTGCATGGCCTGGCCGTCACCCTGGCCTATCGGCTCCTGGCGGACAAAGTCCCGAATCCGGGCTTCTGGCTGATTCCGCTGGCCATGCTGATCACCTTCACCACAGCCGTCTTCTTCACCCACTTCTGGAACCACACGATCTTCAACGTCTTGTGCTGGGCGTTGATGACCGACTTCGGCGCCGTCAGCAGCGGTGTGCCGGAACAGCAGCCGCTCCTGCTACTGCTGATCGTGGCAGGCATAGGACTGGCTGCGGCCGCGTGCCTGGCATGCGATATCGTGCATCGCAAGAACCTGCTGCTCACGGTGCGCCTCCAGAGGCTGGCCGATTTCGATGTGCTGACCACATTGCACAACCGCCGGTCCTTCCTGCAAATCGTCGAATCGGCGATTCACAAATGCACCGACGAGCAGACAGACGACACCAGGCAGGCCCTGCACTTTGCTCTGCTCGACATTGACGACTTCAAGCAGATCAACGACACGCAGGGCCACGGCGCTGGCGACTTGGTATTGCAGGAAACCGCAGCGGCCATCCGCTCTTATTGCGGGACGCACCCCTGCGGACGCCTGGGCGGGGAGGAATTCGGCATCCTGCTCTACGGCCTGGATGACGCTGCCGTACATGCCTTCATGGATGGCCTGCTTCCCCTGCTCGCAAAGGCAGCAATCGACGGGCCTCACATCACGGTGAGCGCAGGCGTATCGCGACTGCGCAAAGGCGATCAACTCAGCGACTTCGTACAGCGTGCAGACCAGCAGCTCTATCAAGCCAAGCGCTCAGGCAAGGACCGGTGGCAAGGCCAGTTCTAGCAGCCCCCGGCCCGCCGCGCCCTCGAAACCGCTTCCGGGTCCGAAGCACAGGGTTATCCCTAGGATCACTGGATAACGATGTGGATAACCCTGAAAAACAGCCGAACGACAGATCCAACCCATTGATTTGTAAGGGTTCTTGACGCAATGCTGAAAAATGAGGCATCGACCACGACCGACCGCCTCCTGTTATCCCTGTCCGTGCTGGACAAGCATGTGGATAACGCTGAACAAGCCCTGTATGACAAATTCAAGTCATTGATTTATATAGAAATTGCCTGAACTGCTCAAAATTGAGGCAGAACTGCAGCAGTGCCCCATGGCGGCGTCGTGGAGCGCCAGCCCTATTGCTTCCATCGCGCCTGCCTCCCCTCTTCAGGCCACTCCGTGCCCGGGAACACCAGGAAGCGACGAACCAGTCTTCCCTGGTTATCCCTCCCCGCGCTGGACAATCATGTGAATAACCTTGGACAAGGCCTGTACGGCTAACGTAAGCCATTGATTCACAAAGAAATCAAACCCATTGACCAAAAAACAGGCAGACCCACATCGACTTATCCCTGTCCGCGCTGGACAATCATGTGGATAACACTGAACAAGCCTTGTATGACCGCTGCAAGTCATTGATTCACAAGGCCATTGGCTGATCTGCCCAAAATTAAGGCAGTTCGGCAATTCATCGGGTGCGCGCCATCACGGTGGCAGGGCACTCCCAATTTCATAGCATTACTCCCACATCCTGAAGGGCCCACGCAGGGAAGATGTCCCAAACGGGCTGTCAAAGTTCACCCGGTTATCCCTCTGCGCGCTGGACAATCATGTGGATAACCGTGGACAAGCCCTGTACGGCCGCTGCAAGCCCTTGATTTACAAGGAAACTCCACTCATTGATTAAAAACCAGGCAGCCCATCCCCCACTTATCCCTGTTCACGCTGGACAATCATGTGGACAACCTTGCACAAGTCTTGTATGAACGTTGCAAGTCTTTGATTTTGAAGGGAATTGCCTGCACTGCTTAAAATTAAGGCAGCCTCGCGGTTCATCGCTATGGCAGCTTCGCTCTCGGCGAATGCTGCCAATGGCATAGCAATGGGCTCTGGCAGATCAAGCGCCAGCGCCATTTTTCACACTCCATCCATATCCCTGGTCCGACCGTCCCATGCTCACTCCTCCCTTCTTCATCGCTCGTGTCGGTGACGACGGCACGCAATGCGATGCCTGGCCCGAACAGCCTCTGCTGCAGTCGTTGGAGCAAGGCGGCATCGACTGGCCCTCCTCCTGCCGCAACGGCACCTGCCGCACTTGCATCGGTGTGCTGTCCGAAGGCGAAGTGCAATACCGCATCGAATGGCCCGGACTGTCCCGTGAAGAGCGGCTCGAGGGCTGCGTGCTGCCCTGCGTGGCTTATCCCGTGAGCGACGTGCGCCTCGAAGCACCGAGCATCTGACGATGGGCCGGCGGCGCGCCCCGGGCCGGGCAGGGCCGCGCTGAACTAGAATCGCCCCCTCCAGAGGGAGCACTGCGCTCCCCTACGCACGGCCCTTGGCCGCGGCACTTGTTCTTCGGGTGGCAGCCTCGCAGGCTCCGGCCATCCGCCCGTCGGGAACACGCGCCGTGCCCGGCCGGGTGGCCCAACCCCCGAAAGCCCCAGTCATGAGCACCTCCCCATCCCCCGTGGCGATCTCGCCCGTCGAAGACATCGTGGCCGACATGCGCGCCGGGCGCATCGTGATCCTGGTGGATGAGGAAGACCGTGAGAACGAAGGCGACCTGGTGCTCGCGGCCGACCACGTCACGCCCGAAGCCATCAACTTCATGGCGCGCTACGGCCGTGGCCTGATCTGCCTGACCCTCACCCGCGAGCGCTGCGCGCGACTGAACCTGCCGCCCATGGTGCCTCGCAACGGCACCAAGATGGGCACCGCCTTCACAGCCTCCATCGAGGCGGCCGAAGGCGTGACCACCGGCATCTCGGCCGCCGACCGCGCCCGCACCGTGCAGGCCGCCGTCGCCCCGAACGCCGTGGCGGCCGACCTGGTCCAGCCGGGCCACATCTTCCCCCTGCAGGCGGTGGACGGCGGCGTGCTGATGCGCGCCGGCCATACCGAAGCCGGCTGCGACCTGGCCGCGATGGCCGGCTGCAGCCCCACGGCCGTGATCTGCGAAGTGATGAAGGACGACGGCACCATGGCCCGCCTGCCCGACCTGCAGGTGTTCGCCGCCGAGCACGGCCTGAAGATCGGCACCATCGCCGATCTGATCGAATACCGCAGCCGCAACGAGTCGCTGGTGCAGAAGATCGGCACACGCACGCTGCAGACCGCCTGGGGCGAGTTCACCGCCCATGCCTTCCGCGACGGCCCCAGCCAGTCGGTGCATCTGGCACTGGTCAAGGGCGAATGGAAGGACAGCGACGACGTACCCGTGCGTGTGCATGAGCCCCTGTCGGTGCTGGACGCGCTGGAAGTCAACCGCGCCATGCACTCCTGGGGCCTGGACACCAGCCTGCAATACATCAGCAGCAAGGGCTACGGCGTGGCCGTGCTGCTGAACTGCGGCGAGTCGGGCGACCAGCTGCTCGCGCAGTTCGAAGGCCGGGCCCAGTCGGCCCAGGCACCCGAGCGCGGCCGCATGGACCTGCGCACCTACGGCATCGGCGCGCAGATCCTGCGCGACTGCGGCGTCAGCCGAATGCAGCTGATGGGCCAACCCCGCCGCATGCCCAGCGTGGCCGGCTACGGCCTCGAAATCACCGGATACATCCCCAAGGAATAAAGAACATGTTTGGCGCAGACAAAGGAACAGCGGACAAGCTCGATGGCAAGAAACTGCACATCGGCATCGTGCAGGCCCGCTTCAACGAGAGCATCACCAACAGCCTCGCGGCAGCGTGCCGCGCCGAGCTGATCGCCCTGGGCGTGCAGGAAAAGCACATCCACCACGTACTCGTTCCCGGCGCCCTGGAAGTGCCGGTGGCCCTGCAGGCCATGGCCGAACGCGACGAATACGACGCGCTGATCGCGCTGGGCTGCATCATCCGTGGCGAGACCTACCACTTCGAGCTGGTCTCCAACGAGTCGGGCGCAGGTGTTACGCGCATCTCGCTGGACTACCACGTGCCGGTGGCCAATGCCATCATCACGACCGAGAACATGGAACAGGCCATCGCCCGCCAGACCGAAAAGGGCCAGGACGCGGCACGGGTCGCCGTGGAAATGGCCAACCTGCTGGAGGAACTGTCTTGAGCGAATCCACCCACGGCGACAAGCGCCCGCCGCGCCAGCCGCGCACCGGCACCACCAGCACGGGCGCCCGCAAGGCTGCCTCCAAGTCGGGACGCAGCCGCGCGCGCGAATTCGCGCTCCAGGCGCTCTACCAATACCTGGTGGGCCGCAACGACGCCACCGCCATCGACCACTTCACGCGCGACCTGGCCGGCTTCCACAAGGCCGACTCGGCGCATTACGACGCGCTCCTGCACGGCTGCATCCGCACGGCGGACGACCTGGACGCGCTGATCGCGCCCAAGCTCGACCGCAAGATGGCCGAGATCTCGCCCATCGAGCATGCCGCCATGTGGATCGGCGTGTTCGAATTCCAGCACTGCATGGACGTACCCTGGCGCGTCGTCATCAACGAGTGCATCGAGCTGGCCAAGGAATTCGGCGGCACGGACGGCCACAAGTACGTCAACGGCGTGCTCAACGGCCTGGCGCCGCAGCTGCGCGCAGCGGAAGTGGCTGCCGACAAGGGCCAGGACGCCGGCACGCCGGCCTGATCCCGCCTTGGCACGGGCCGCACGAGCGGCCCGACCACCCACGCCTGCCCGCCAGCCGCAAAGTCAATCGCTCCATGAAGTTCTCCTCCCGCGCCGAACGCATCGAACCTTTCTACGTGATGGAAGTAGCCAAGGCCGCCCAGGCCCTGGCGCGCGACGTGGCTGGCAGCCGCGACCCGATGATCTTCCTGAACATCGGCGAGCCCGACTTCACCGCACCGCCCCTGGTGCAGCAAGCCGCCGACCGCGCCATGCGGGCCGGCGCCACGCAGTACACCAACGCCCTGGGTCTGGACGCGCTGCGCGAGCGCATCAGCGGCTGGTACGCCCAGCGCTTCGGCGTGCAGGTGCCGGCACGCCGCATCGTCGTCACCGCCGGTGCTTCGGCCGCGCTGCAGCTGGCCTGCCTCGCCCTGATCGAAGCCGGCGACGAAATGCTGATGCCCGACCCGAGCTACCCCTGCAACCGCCACTTCGTGAGCGCAGCGGAAGGCCGGGCAGTGCTCCTGCCCACCACGGCCGAAGAGCGCTTCCAGCTCAGCGCCGCCAAGGTCGAGGCCGCCTGGGGCCCGAAGACGCGCGGCGTGCTGCTGGCCTCGCCCTCCAACCCCACGGGCACGTCGATCGACCCCGCTGAATTGCGCCGCATCCACGGCGTGGTGCAGGCGCGCGGCGGCGTGACGCTGATCGACGAGATCTACCTGGGCCTGTCGTACGACGAAGCCTTCGGCCAGACGGCGCTCGCCATCGATGACAACGTCATCAGCATCAACAGCTTCAGCAAGTACTTCAACATGACCGGCTGGCGCCTGGGCTGGATGGTGGTGCCCGAGGCCATGGTGCCGGTGGTGGAGCGGCTCGCACAGAACCTCTTCATCTGCGCGTCAACCATCGCGCAGCATGCGGCCCTGGCCTGCTTTGAGGCCGAGAGCCTGGCCGAATACGAACGCCGCCGCGCCGAATTCAAGGCCCGGCGCGACTTCTTCGTACCCGCGCTGCAGTCCCTGGGGCTCGATGTGCCCGCACTCCCCGACGGCGCCTTCTACGCCTGGGCCGACTGCACCCGGGCAGCCGAGCGCCTGGGCGTGCAAGGCAGCTGGGACTTCAGCTTCGCGCTGATGCGCGAGGCCCACCTCGCCATCACGCCGGGGCGCGACTTCGGCAGCGCTGACACGGCGCGCTTCGTGCGCTTTTCCACGGCCAATTCGATGCCGCAGCTGCAGGAGGCCGTGCGTCGTCTGCAGGCGGCCATTGGCTGACGGCGCGCCCCCTATCCAGAGACAGCAGACGATGGCATTCGAATGGCCCGTGCGGATCTACTGGGAGGACACCGATGCCGGCGGCATCGTGTTCTATGCCAACTACCTGAAGTTCTTCGAGCGCGCCCGCACCGAATGGCTGCGCTCGCTGGGCGTGGGCCAGCAGTCCCTTCGGGAACTCGCGGGCGGCATGTTTGTCGTATCCGACGCGCAGCTGCGCTACATCAGGCCGGCCCGCCTGGACGATGAACTGATTGTTACGGCCGCTGTCCAGGAAAGCGGACGGGCATGCCTGACAATACGCCAGCAAGCGCTCCTGAAAACAGAGCAAACGACCGAATCCGGGCCGGTGCTGCTGTGTGAAGGCACGGTCCGTATCGGCTGGGTGCAAGCCGATACGCTGCGCCCCGCACGCATTCCCGGCCACCTTCTCGCAACTCTCACAAGACCATGAATTCCCAAGACATGTCCATCGTCAGTTTGGTGCTCAACGCCAGTTGGGTCGTGCAGCTGGTCATGCTGCTGCTGATCGGGGTGTCGATCTCCAGCTGGGCCGCCATCTTCCGCAAGCTGTTCGCCCTGAAGCGCGTGCGCTCGCTCAATGAAGAGTTCGAGCGCGAGTTCTGGTCAGGCACCAGCCTCAACGACCTCTACGCTGGCGCTGCGCAGAACGCCAAGAACGCCGGCCCCATGGAGCGCATCTTCGCCAGCGGCATGCGCGAATACCAGAAGCTGCGCGAGCGCCGTATCAGCGACCCCGGCACACTGCTCGACGGCGCCCGCCGCGCTATGCGCGCGAGCTTCCAGCGCGAGATGGACGTGATCGAATCGAGCCTGTCCTTCCTGGGGTCCGTCGCGTCGGTGTCTCCCTATGTGGGCCTCTTCGGCACCGTCTGGGGGATCATGCATGCCTTCACCGGCTTCGCGGGCATGGAGCAGGTCACGCTGGCCAACGTGGCGCCCGGCATCGCCGAAGCGCTGGTGGCCACCGCGATCGGCCTCTTCGCCGCCATTCCGGCCGTGATCGCCTACAACCGCTTCGCCCGCGATATCGACCGCGTGGCCACCCACCAGGAGACCTTCATCGAAGAGTTCTCCAACATCCTGCAGCGCAACCTGGGCGCCCAGCCCGGTTCTGCCTCGGGCCACTGACCGCAAGGAGGCAAGCATGCCCGCAATGGCCTCGCGCAGCGGCAGCCGCCGCCGGTCGATGAACGAAATCAACATGGTGCCCTTCATCGACGTGATGCTGGTGCTGCTCATCATCTTCATGGTGACCGCGCCCATGCTCACGCCCGGCATGATCGACGTCCCCACCGTGGGCAAGGCATCGAAGCAGCCGCCGGCCGTGGCGCAGATCCTGGTCGGCAAGGATGGACAGCTGGAGCTCAAGACGCAGGACGCTACCCGCACGCTCACGCAGCGTGAGATCGGCGATGCCGCCAAGCGCTGGCAATCGGGCCAGGCCGAAGGCAGCGCGGTCGTGATCACGGCTGAAAAGACGGTGCCCTACGAGTCTGTCGTGAAAGCCATGGACGCACTGCAGAAGGCGGGTGTCCAGCGCGTGGGCCTGTCCGTGAAGACGGGGGGCTAAGGCCCGTCGCATCCGCCGCTGCCGCGCCCTGACGCCCGGCCAGCACCGCACCCAGCCCTTTCCCACGCGGCCCCTATTTCATCCGACGATTCCCGCATGTACGCCCACGACGACCGCGACCAGTTTGCCCCGCCCCGTCCTCCCGGACGCATGCGTGCCGTGGCCTTGGCCGTGCTGGCGCATGCCGCCCTGATCGCGGCGCTGACCTGGGGCGTGAACTGGAAGACCAGCGCCGACCAGCCCGCCGTCGAGGCCGAGCTGTGGTCGGCCGTGCCGCAGCAGGCCGCGCCCCGCGAAGTCTCCCCTGAACAGCCTCCGGCACCCACGCCTGCGCCTCAGCCGGAACCGGCCCCACCACCGCCACCGCCCGCCCCCCCTCCCCCACCCCCTCCGCGCGCGGCAGAGCCGGACACGCGCGAAGCCGACATCGCCATCGAGCGCGAGAAGCGGCGGCTGGAGCAGGCCAAGAAGGAACGCCAGCAGCAAGCCGAGCGTGACAAGCGCGAACGCGAGCGCCAGGAACAGCTGGAGCAGGAAAAGCAGGAGCGCCTGCAAAAGCAGAAGGAACAGCAGGCCAAGGAAAAGGCCCTGCGCGACAAGGCCGAGAAGGACCGCGCCGAGCGCGAGCAGGAGCGCCGCGAGAAGGCCGAACAGGACAAGAAGAAGCAGCAACAGCAGCAGGCCGAAGCGCAAAAGCAGGCCGAGGCCCAGAAAAAGGCGGACGCCCAAAAGAAGGCCGAAGCGCAGAAGAAGGCTGATGCGGACGCCAAGCGCGCCGAGCAATTCCGAGCCGACCAAATGCGCCGCATGCAGGGCCTTGCGGGAGCCACCGGCGGCGAGACCGCCACCGGCACGGCGCAGCGCAACTCGGGGCCGTCCGGCAGCTATGATGGCAAGGTGGCGGCCAAGGTGCGGCCGAACATCGTCTATCCCGACACCATTTCCGGCAACCCGCGCACCGAGGTCGAAGTGCGCGTCGCCCCGGACGGCACCATCGTCGGCACGCGCATCACCCATTCCAGCGGCAACAAGGCGTGGGACGACGCGGTCATACGCGCTCTTCAAAAGACCGATACGCTGCCGCGCGACGTGGATGGCCGCGTGCCGTCGTCACTGGTGCTCGGCTTCCAGCCCAAAGAATAGGGGCAGAGCGCGTCCGAGCGGCGTGCGGACGCCCGCCGGCGTCGCAGCGGCACCTCGGTGACCTCCGCGCACCGCCCCACGCTCCGGCCTTCGGCAGCCACTGCCTCGTCGGCTTGGCGTCGACTCTTGCGGTCGCGCTCCGCGGCCCCCCTTGTTTTCAGTGCGCAGCAGGGGCGGAGGCCTTTACGCTCGTGCGCGCCACGCCGGCTGGCGTCACGCCGCCCTCGCCACCGCTGCCGCCGCAGGCAACGCATCCTTGTCGGTCGGCGTGCGCAGGAAAGGCACCATATCGCCCGATCTCGCCCTGGCTCGAACGCGGCACGCCTCGCCTGGCTTGAGGTCGAACGGCGCCTCGTTTTTGACGTTGCCCTCGTAGGCGACAGGCAGATCGTCCTAACGGCTGTGAGGCCCTTTGACACTGCCCCCCGCAGACGGCCATCACCATCTCCGACCTGCTCGACAAGAAGAATGTGGACTGGGCCCGGTACGCCGGGAGCTTCAATGCCACGCTGGCATCGGCCAACACGGACCGCACCTTCGGCCGGCCCTTGCCGAACTTCCAGTTCCACCACCAGCCCTTCAACTACCACGCCAAGTTCAACCCGACGCAGGCCAGCGCTGCCGCCTACCGCGCCAAGCACCTGAAGGACTTCGACGCGCAGTTGCTGCAGGACGCCACGGCCCGCACTCTGCCGGCCGTGAGCTTCTCCAAGCCCCAGGGCCATCTCAACCGGCGCCCCGGCTACGCCAACGCGGCCGAGGGCGACGCCTACATCGCCAACGTGATTGCGCAACTGCCGGCCAGCCCGCAATGGAAGAACATGCTGATCGTCGTGACCTAAGGCGAAAACGGCGGCTTCTGGGACCCCATGGCCGTGCCGAGAGGCGACCTCTGCGGCCCCGGCACACGCATCCCGACACTGATCGCGGCCCCATGGGCCAAGCCCGGCGTGGTGGACCCTCCCGAGTACGACACAGCCTCCATACTTGGCTTCATCACGCGCCGCTGGGGCCTCGACACCGTGCCCGGGCTGGCTCAGCGCGACGCTGCACTGGCCCCAAAGGCGGCAAGCCCATGGGAGATCTGACGCAGGCGCGGGGTCTGGCCCAACTCATGCACTGACTGCGCGCCACGCATGGAGGTGCGGGGCGAGCCGTTCAGAGCGGCATGGCCCCCACAGCAAAGAGGCCCGCGACAGCGGGCCTCTTTTTTTCATGGGCGTGGCGCCTCAGCGCCAATGTGTGGGGTCATTCGCGCCGTTCGATCACTCGGTTGATGCGCAGCGCCAAGAGCGTACAGACGACACCCGACAGCAGATACACACTCACAGCCACCAGGCCGAACTTCGCCGAAAGGCCCAGCGCCACCAGGGGGGCGAAGGCAGCACCGAAGAGCCAGGCCAGATCCGCCGAGAGAGCCGCGCCGGTGTAGCGGTAGCCCGGCGAGAAATTGGCCGTGACCGTGCCGGAAGCCTGCCCGTAGGACAGCCCCAAGAGGATGAAGCCCACGATGATGAAGACGTTGTTGCCGAGGATGCCGCCATTGAGCAGCAACGGCGTCAGCAGGCTGAACACGCCGATCAGCACCGCCATGGCGCCCAGCGTGTTGCGGCGGCCGAACCGGTCCGCGAGCCAGCCGGAGAGCACCACCGCACCCGCAGCGAAGAATGCGCCGATGATCTGCACGCTCAGGACATGGGTGATCGACTGCTCGGAGAACATCGAGATCCAAGACAGCGGGAACACCGTCACGACATGAAACAGCGCGAAGCTGGCGAGCGCCGCGAAAGCGCCCAGGATCACGTTGCTGCCTTCCTCGCGCATCAGGCGAGTCACGCTGACCGGGGCCAGCTCACGCTGCTGCATCAGGTCAGCGTAGGACTGGCCCACCACCAGCCGCAGCCGGGCAAAGAGGGCCACCACGTTGATGGCGAAGGCGACGAAGAAAGGAAAGCGCCAGCCCCACTCCAGGAACTCTGCCACGCTCAGGCGGCTGTAGAGATAGGCGAAGAGGCCCGCAGCCAGGATGAAACCCACGGGGGCGCCAACCTGTCCCACCATGGCGTACCAGCCGCGCCGCCCCTCGGGGGCGGACATGGCCAGCAGCGACGGTAGGCCGTCCCAAGTACCGCCCAGGGCGAGGCCCTGGCTGATACGCAGCACCACCAGCGCCACGATGGCCGTAGTGCCGACGGAGTTGAAGCTGGGCAGGAAAGCCATCCCGGCCGTGCTGGCGCCCAGGAGGAAGAGCGACAGCGTGAGCTTGGTGCCCCGGCCCCAGCGGCGCTGGATGGCCATGGAAATGGCCGTGCCGATAGGCCGCGCGATGAAGGCCAGCGCGAAGATGGCGAAGGCCATCAGGGTGCCATCGAGCCGCGACATGAACGGGAACAGGAAGGACGGGAACACCAGCACGCAGGCAATTCCGAAGACGAAGAAGTCGAAATACTCGGACGACCTGCCGATGATCACGCCGACCGCGATCTCGCTGGGAGTGACATCCTCGTGCGTATCCGCGCGAGCGAGTGACCCTGAATCGTTGTATTCATCTGCCGGCAGCGCGGCAGTTGCTGTGAGTCCACTCATTAAGAACCTCCTGTTGACACTGATGTCTGAGGTTCTACGCCCAACGTTCCCCCCTCACAAGGCGACTTTTCCCCATAGCGGGGTGGGAGTTACCCTACGCGTGGCCAGGGGCACGCACGGCGTGGCTCCATCACGAAAACGCACGGTTCTGGTGCAGCATCCTGACAAATGCTTGACCGTGGACAAAATGTCCAATCGACAAAAGCGCTGCAGGTATTACATTCCGAGCAGTCTAGTAACCCGCGTTTCTACCTAAGTGCGCCTTTGTTGCGTCTTCCAGCATGCATAAACTCAAGCAACTCCGCAGGCCCGCGTGGCTTGCCGCGCCCCTGCTGACAGCCCTCCTCGCAGGCTGCCAGAAGGCCGTCGTGCTCAACCCGGCAGGCGATGTCGCCGCACAGCAAGGCCAGTTGGTCATCACCGCCACCCTGCTGATGCTCATCATCATCGTGCCCGTGATCGCCCTCACGCTGTTCTTCGCCTGGAAATACCGCCAGACAAACACCGAGGCCGAGTACGACCCCGAGTGGCATCACTCCACCACGCTGGAGCTGGTGATCTGGACCGTGCCGCTCCTCATCATCATCGCCCTGGGCGCTGTGACCTGGATCGGCACCCACAAGCTGGACCCCTATCGGCCCCTCGACCGCGTGGACGCCAGCCGCCCCCTGCCCGCCAACGTGCGCCCGCTGGAAGTGCAGGTCGTCGCCATGGACTGGAAATGGCTCTTCTTCTACCCCGAGCAAGGCATCGCCACCGTGAACGAAGTGGCGGCCCCGGTGGACCGCCCCATCCTGTTCAAACTGACCTCCACCTCCACGATGAACGCGTTCTACGTGCCTGACCTGGCCGGCATGATCTACGCCATGCCCGGTATGCAGACGGAGCTGAACGCCATCATCAACAAGGCAGGCACGTACCATGGCATGGCATCGCACTACAGCGGCGCGGGCTTCTCCGGCATGACGTTCAAGTTCCGTGGCCTGAGCGACGCCGACTTCAACCAGTGGATTGCCCAGGCCAAGACGGCAGGCAAACCGCTGGACCGCACTTCGTATCTGGCGCTTGCCAAGCCCAGTGAACGCAACCCCGTCGAGTACTTCGGCTCCGTCGAGGCAGGCCTCTATGACAAGGTGCTCAACCGCTGCGTCGAAGAAGGCAAGATGTGCATGCACCACATGATGGCGATCGACGAGAACGGTGGGGCCGCCTATCTGAAGGCCTCTGGCCTGAACCTGCCGCAAGACGTCTGCACGGTGGACAACGCGGCCCAGGTGGTCGCATCGCTCGGCGTGCCGACCGCGAATTCGGCAGACATTGCCGCCGCCCGCTCCCTCGTTTCCCCACAATAAATCCGTAGGGCCCGCGCCTGCGTACAGGCCGTGCCCGCATCAAAGAGACTCGATATGTCTGAACAAACCGCTGCTGTGTCCCATTGGGCCCTAGGCCGGCTCAGCTGGGACTCCGTACCGATGGCGCACGAGCCCATCGTGCTGTGGACCTTCATCGCCGTGGCGCTGGGTGGCTTGGCCGTCTTGGCCCTGATCACCAAATTCCGCCTGTGGGGCCCTCTGTGGCACGACTGGATCTGCAGCATCGACCACAAGAAGATCGGGATCATGTACATGATCCTCGGCTTGGTCATGCTGCTGCGCGGCTTCGCCGACGCGGTCATGATGCGCCTGCAGCAGGCCATCTCCTTCGGTGACAACCTGGGCTATCTGCCCCCGCACCACTACGACCAGATCTTCACCGCACACGGCGTGATCATGATCTTCTTCGTGGCGATGCCGCTGGTCACCGGGCTGATGAACTACCTCGTGCCGCTGCAGATCGGCGCGCGCGACGTGTCGTTCCCCTTCCTGAACAACTTCAGCTTCTGGATGACCACGGCGGGCGCCGTGCTCGTGATGATGTCGCTGTTCCTGGGCGAGTTCTCCACTTCGGGCTGGCTGGCACTCTCCAACCTGGGGGCGCAGAACCCCGGGGTGGGGCTGGACTACTACATCTGGGCCTTGCAGATCGCGGGGGTGGGCACGACGCTTTCGGGTATCAACCTGATCGTCACCATCGTCAAGATGCGCGCGCCCGGCATGAACCTGATGAAGATGCCCATCTTCACCTGGACCGCCCTGTGCACCAACGCCCTGATCGTGGCTTCGTTCCCCGTGCTGACGGCAGCCCTGGTGCTGATGTCGCTGGACCGCTATGTCGGAACCAACTTCTTCACGAACGACCTGGGCGGCAACTCCATGCTGTACGTGAACCTGATCTGGATCTGGGGCCACCCTGAGGTCTACATCCTGATCCTGCCCTGCTTCGGCATCTTCTCCGAAGTGGTCGCCACGTTCTGCAAGAAGCGCCTGTTCGGCTACACCTCCATGGTCTATGCCACGGTGGTGATCACCATCCTGTCGTACCTGGTGTGGCTGCACCACTTCTTCACCATGGGCTCCGGCGCCAGCGTGAACACCTTCTTCGGCATCACGACGATGATCATCTCGATCCCGACGGGCGCGAAGATCTTCAACTGGCTGTTCACCATGTACAAGGGCCGCATCCGCTTCGAGCTGCCCATGATGTGGACCGTGGCCTTCATGGTCACCTTCGCCATCGGCGGCATGACCGGCGTGCTGCTGGCAGTGCCCCCGGCCGACTTCGTGCTGCACAACAGCCTGTTCCTGATCGCCCACTTCCACAACGTGATCATCGGCGGCGTGCTGTTCGGCCTGTTCGCCGGCATCAACTACTGGTTCCCCAAGGCGTTCGGCTACAAGCTGGACCGCACCTGGGGCCTGCGCTCCTTCTGGCTTTGGGTGGTGGGCTTCTGGGTGGCGTTCGGCCCGCTGTACGTCCTGGGCCTGATGGGCGTGACCCGCCGTGCCAACCACTTCGAAGACGTCTCGCTGCAGCCGTATTTCATCGTGGCCGCCGTGGGCGCCGCGATGATCGCCGGCGGCATCGCCTGCTTCCTGATCCAGCTGCTGGTCAGCTACCTCAAGCGTGAAGAGCTGCGCGACTGGACCGGCGATCCGTGGGATGCACGCACCCTGGAATGGGCCACCTCCTCGCCCCCTCCCAACTACAACTTCGCCTTCACCCCCGTGGTGCACGAAATTGATGCGTGGTGGGACATGAAGAAGCACGGCTACAAGCGCCCGCTGACCGGCTTCCAGCCCATCCACATGCCCGCCAACACGGGTTCGGGCGCCGTGATCTCGGCCTTGTCGCTGGTGCTCGGCTTCGCGCTGATCTGGCACATGTGGCTGCTGGCTGGCCTGTCGTTCGCGGCAGTGGTGCTGGCAGCGATCATCCACACCTTCAACTACAAGCGCGACTTCTACATCCCCTCGGAAGAAGTCGTCTCGACCGAAGAAGCCCGCACACTCCAACTGGCCCGCCATGTCTGATATCCGTTACCAAGCAGGCGCCGCAGGCGCCCTGGCCGCACGCGAATACCACCCCGCGCACGAGCCCCATCCAGAAAACGGCACCGCGCTGGGCTTCTGGCTCTACCTGATGAGCGACTGCCTCATCTTCGCCGCGCTGTTCGCCACCTACGGTGTGCTGGGCCGCAGCTATGCCGCAGGCCCGACCGGCGGAGAGCTGTTCGACCTGAAGCTGGTGGCCATCAATACGGCCTTCCTGCTGGCATCGTCCATCACCTTCGGCTTCGCCATGCTGCGCAAGCAGCTGAACGACGTGAAGGGCACGCTGCTCTGGCTGGCCGTCACGGGCCTGTTCGGCCTGTGCTTCCTGGGCCTGGAGCTCTATGAGTTCCATCACCTCATCCACGAAGGCGCGGGCCCGCAGCGCAGCGCCTTCCTGTCCGCCTTCTTCACGCTGGTGGGCACCCATGGCCTGCACGTCACCTTCGGCCTGATCTGGCTCGTGGTGCTGATGGTCCAGATCGGCAAGCATGGCCTGATCCCCGAGAACAACCGCCGCCTGATGTGCCTGTCGATGTTCTGGCACTTCTTGGACGTCGTCTGGATCGGCGTCTTTACCTTCGTGTATCTGATGGGAGTGCTGTAAACATGAGCGCACAACACGCAACGCACGCCCCGGCCCATGGCGGCCACGGGCATGACGATCACCACCACGACGCCAACGAGCCGCACAGCAGCTTCTCGGGCTACATGACCGGCTTCGTGCTGTCGATCATCCTCACGGCCATCCCCTTCTGGCTGGTCATGGCCAAGGTGATCGCCGACCGCAACACCGCCATCCTGGTGCTCGGCGGCTTCGCCGTGGTGCAGATCCTGGTCCACATGGTGTGCTTCTTGCACATGAACGGCAAGGTGCAAGGCGGCTGGACCATGCTGTCCACCATCTTCACCGTGGTGTTCGTGGCCATCGCCATCGCCGGCACGCTGTGGGTCATGTTCCACATGAACACGAACATGATGCCCGACCACGCCATGCCGGGCACAGCTCCTGCCGCCGCCGCTCCGTCGGCCGTGACGCCTTGACGGGCGGAGCGTACCGCTCCGGCGCCGGCCACAGCGGCCGGCGCTCCCCCTTCGCAAAAGCGATGCTCATCCTGGTGGGCATCGCTTTGTTTTTGGGGTTCATCGCGCTGGGTACCTGGCAGGTACAACGCCGCTCCTGGAAGCTGGCCCTCATCGAGCGCGTGGACCAGCGCGTGCATTCCGCTCCGGCGGCCCTGCCCCCGCCGGCGGACTGGCCCCGCGTGGATGCGGCCGGCTACGAATACCTGCCCGTGCGCGTCACTGGGCGCTGGCTGGCGGGCAAGACGGTGCTCACGCAGGCCGTGACCGACCTGGGGCCTGGATTCTGGGTCGTCACGCCCCTGCAACAGGCCGATGGCACGCAGGTGCTGATCAATCGGGGCTTCATCCCCGCAGACCAGCGCGCCCGCTGGCAGCCAGCGCCGCAGGCCGCCGAAGGCTCCAGCGCATCGCCACAGCTCTCTGCGGACACCGTGCAGGTCCAAGGCCTGCTCCGCATGACCGAGCCCGGCGGCGGTTTTCTGCGCCACAACGACCCGTCGGCTCAACGCTGGTATTCGCGCGACGTCGCTGCCATCGCTTCCAACCAAGGGCTGGATCGTGCAGCGCCGTTCTTCATCGACGCAGGCCTTCCGGGCACGCAGCAGCCACAACAGCAGGCCGCCGACGCGCCCCGTTCGGGCATGACCACCATCCGCTTTCCCAACAGCCACCTGGTCTACGCCCTGACCTGGTACGGCCTCGCCCTGATGACGCTGGGCGCCCTGGTGTATGTGGCACGATACGAGCGCCGTTCCCGCGCCGCATCCGCCCCATCCACCCTGCATGACGACGACTCCGACTGAGCACCCCGCGGCCACGCCCGCCCCTGCCGCCCGCAAGGCCCAGGCCGCCAACACCGCCGCCGGACTCAAGAACCTCCAGCAATTGATCCAGTTGCGGTGGCTGGCGGTAATAGGGCAGGTCTTCACCATCGAGGTGGCGCACTACACGCTGGCGCTGGCAGTTCCGGTCCAGGAGATGCTGCTCGTCGTCGGCTGCCTCGCCCTCTTCAACGTGGTCAGCCTGCTGCGCTGGCGCACCGGCTTGCGGGTGCAGCACGTCGAGCTCTTCCTGGCCCTGTTGATTGACGTTGCCGTGCTCACGGTGCAGCTCTACCTGAGCGGCGGAACCTCCAACCCCTTCGTCTTTCTCTATCTGCTGCAGATCGCCGTGGGCGCGGTGCTGCTGCGCGGCGGCTACATCTGGTCCATGGTGCTCATCGCCGCGCTCTGCTTCACCGCCCTCTCGCGCCACCACCTGCCCCTGCCTCCGGTTCCCGACCTGCACCAGGGCGCGCCCAGCCTCTACACCCTGGGCCTGCTGGTCTGCTTTCTGCTCAACGCCATCCTGGTGGTGATCTTCATCACCCGCATCGGGCGCAACCTCCGCCAGCGCGACGCACGGCTGGCCGCCGCCCGCCAGCGCGCCACGGAAGAAGAGCACATTGTCCGCATGGGGCTGCTCGCGTCCGGCGCGGCGCATGAACTGGGCACGCCGCTGTCCACCATGGCCGTCATCCTGGGCGACTGGAAGCACGATTCGGTCATCAACGGCCATCCGGCGCTGCGTGATGAGGTCGCCGAGATGCAGGCCCAGGTCAAGCGCTGCAAGGGCATTGTCAGCGGCATTCTGCTGTCGGCGGGCGAAACCCGCGGCGAGGAGTCGGCCCAGACCACCGTGCGCCAGTTCGCCGATCGGCTGGCCGCTGACTGGCGCGCCACTCGCTCGGTGGACGAGTTCCGCTACGACAATCGGTTCGGTGCCGACGCCGCCATGGTGGCCGACACCACGCTGGAGCAGATGGTTTTCAATGTGCTGGACAATGCTCGGGACGCCTCGCCCCACCGCGTGGACCTGACGGTGGACCGACTGGGCGACCAGCTGCGTATCACCGTCATCGACGCGGGTCCAGGCTTCGACCCGGCGATACTCGCGCGCCTGGGCAAGCCTTACCAGTCCACCAAGGGACGCCCGGGCGGCGGCCTGGGCCTGTTCCTGGCGATGACGGTCGCGCGAACCCTGGGCGGCAGCCTTGTCGCGCGCAACCTACCGGAACCCCGGTGCGGCGCCGAGGTCGTCATCCAGCTGCCCCTCGCCGCCATCTCGCTGCCCGATACCGGAACCCCATCGCACCATGGACGCCACTGATTCCGACCGCCTGCTGCTCATCGTCGAAGACGACGACGCCTTCGCACGCACCCTCGCCCGCTCGTTCGAACGGCGCGGCTACCGCGTGCTGCAGGCCGACAGCCTGAGCGGCCTCGACGACGTACTGGCGCATCACCGCCCGGGCTATGCCGTGGTGGATCTGAAGCTCAAAGGGGAGGCCTCGGGTCTCGCCTGCGTGCAGAAGCTCCATGCCCATGACGAGGACATGCTCATCGTCGTGCTCACCGGCTTCGCCAGCATCGCCACAGCCGTGGAGGCCGTGAAGCTGGGCGCCTGCCACTACCTGGCAAAGCCCTCCAACACCGACGACATCGAAGCCGCCTTCGGTCTGACTGAAGGCAACACCGAGGTAGAACTGACGAATCGCTCCAGTTCCATCAAGACGCTGGAATGGGAACGCATCCACGAAGTGCTGGCCGAGACCGACTTCAACATCTCCGAGGCCGCGCGCCGGCTGGGCATGCATCGGCGTACGCTGACGCGCAAGCTGGAAAAGCGGCAGGTGAACTGACCACCGAGCGCCCGCGCCCAGGGCGGGCCAGGCATTGCTTCAAAAAACATAGCACTCCACCCCTACGGCAAGAGGGCTACAGGGTGATTTCTCCCTAGTGATCGCACCCTATTTCACACGGCACCCTGCCCGAACACCCGTCGTACGAAGACCTGGGCCGCGACCTGACAGCCGCCGCGATTGAAGGGGGCGTTGGCTCCCAACGCAAAAGGCACGGGCAGACGGGCGGACCGGACGGAAGCAGGCTCCATCTGCGGAGACTGCAGCGGCATGTCCGGAGGCAGCCATTCACCAAGGCAAGGCAGCGGCAGCGGTAGCGATGAGCCGGCCAGCCCTCGGCGGGCAGAGGACCGGGGGAATGCGAGTGAGGCAATTGGTCATGGCGATCGCTCTGGCCCGCACGGGCCAGCAACAGCGAAGGGCCCGCTGTATGGCCTGCCACTTCGCCATCCTCCCGCCCCTCCCGCATCGCCGCGCCCGGCCACCGCGGCTCCAACACATCAGGCGACGATGGGGTCCTCTGTCAGCATCTGCCGTTCGAAAGCGGCCAGGCGCTTGTAGATGGAGATCTGCTCCACCACGGTACTCCAGTTCTGCACCAGGAACTGGAAGGAATCCATCACCTTGTCGAAGGCACGCGAGATCTGCTGCATCACGCCCAGCGTGATAACGCCCGCGATCAGCGTGGGGCCCAGGGCCACCAGCGGCACCAGGACACTCACCTGCAGATACGACCACTTCACCACGTCGAAGTACAGATAGTTGAAGAACAGCCGGAAGTAATTGCGCCGCACATGCGCAAACAGCGCGGCGGCGGTAGGTGGAGAAGCGCGCAGTGGGTCGTCCTCGCCCAGCACCAGTTCCTTGCGGTATGCGGCTTCCACACGCTGGTTCTGGAATTCCAGGCCCGGCAGCTTGACGCCCACCACTGCCAGCAGCAGCGTGCCGCCGAGCGACCACAGCAGCGCGACCCAGACCAGCGAATGCGGCACGGCGCCGAGCACCGGCAGCGCAGTCACCTTGTCCGAAAGCATCCACAGCACCGGCAGAAAGGCCGCCAGCGTCATCAGGCTGCGCAGGAAGGTCAGGCCCAGGCCCTCCATCGTGCTGGCGAAGCGCATGGTGTCTTCCTGCACCCGCTGCGCTGCGCCTTCGATATGGCGCAAGCGCTGCCAGACGGCCATGTAGTGCTCGTTCATGGCCTGGCGCCAGCGAAAGATGTAGTGCTTGCTGAAGAAGTCCACCAGAACCGCCGTGGTCACATAGATCATGGCGATGCGCGTGAACGTGGAAAGCTGTCCCCAGAACTGCCCTGCCGTGATGCTGCCGGGCTGGCCCAGCGATTTCTGGATCAAGTCGTAGAAGCTGCCGAACCAGTCGTTGATCTGCACGTCAAGCTCGACGCGGTACCAAGTGGCCAACAGGATGAGCACCGTACCTGCAATGGACCATGCCCACCAGCGGCGGGACAGAAAGAAGGACTTGAACATGGGAAAGCTCGTTATCGTGGTTCTGCTGAGTCGGATGCCGGGCGAGCGGGAAATGTTCCGCGGCCCTGCTGCTATGCAGGAGGCCTGCCAGCAGATGCTTGAAGAAAAAGACGGCGGAAATGGGCAAAAGAAATGCCCCGGGGGATCACTCCCCCGGGGCATCGCGTTGCGGCACCTTGCAGCGCACGGGCCCCGCTGGGCCCGCGGCGTCAGGCTGCCACCGACTTGGCGGCGTCCGCGTATTCCTCGATCTGGTCGAAGTTCATGTAGCGATAGACGCTGGCCTTGTCGGCATCGATCACGCCCATTTCCTTGAGGTATTCCTCCTTGGTGGGCAGCTTGCCGATGCGCGATGCGATGGCGGCCAGCTCGGCCGAGCCCAGGAACACGTTGGTGTTCTTGCCCAGGCGGTTCGGGAAGTTGCGGGTGGAGGTGGAGATCACCGTCGCACCTTCGCGCACCTGCGCCTGGTTGCCCATGCACAGCGAGCAGCCCGGCATTTCGGTGCGGGCACCGGCCGTGCCGAAGGCGGCGTAGTGGCCTTCCTTGATCAGCTCGTTCTGGTCCATCTTGGTCGGCGGCGCGACCCACAGCTTGACGGGGATGTCACGC
Organism: Paracidovorax sp.; assembly: GCF_057642795.1. Classification (NCBI taxonomy): domain Bacteria; kingdom Pseudomonadati; phylum Pseudomonadota; class Betaproteobacteria; order Burkholderiales; family Comamonadaceae; genus Paracidovorax; species Paracidovorax sp. The sequence continues at coordinate 309,300 of NZ_JBXYZY010000001.1, read as the reverse complement.
TGGCCACCCAGCAGCTTGGCAGCTGCGCGGAAATGGCCGATGTTGGTCATGCACGAACCGATGAAGGCTTCGTCGATCTTGGTGCCAGCCACTTCCGAGAGGAACTTGGCGTCGTCCGGATCGTTGGGGCAGCAGACGATGGGCTCGGTGATGTCGGCCAAGTCGATCTCGATCACGGCCGCGTATTCGGCGTCCTTGTCGGCTTCGAGCAGTTCGGGCTTGGCCAGCCAGGCTTCGACCTTCTCGATGCGGCGTTTGAGCGTGCGGGCGTCGGCATAGCCGTCGGCGATCATGTTCTTCATCAGCACGACGTTGCTGGTGAGGTATTCCTTGATCGGCTCGGGGTTGAGCTTGATCGTGCAGCCGGCGGCCGAGCGCTCGGCGGAGGCGTCAGACAGTTCGAAGGCTTGTTCCACCTTCAGGTCGGGCAGGCCTTCGATTTCGAGGATCTTGCCGGAGAAGATGTTCTTCTTGCCGGCCTTGGCCACGGTCAGCAGGCCCGCCTTGATGGCGTACAGCGGAATGGCGTGCACGAGGTCGCGCAGCGTCACGCCGGGCTGCAGTTCGCCCTTGAAGCGCACCAGCACGGATTCGGGCATGTCCAGTGGCATCACGCCAGTGGCGGCACCGAAGGCCACGAGGCCGGAGCCCGCAGGGAACGAGATGCCGATCGGGAAGCGCGTGTGCGAATCACCGCCGGTGCCGACGGTGTCGGGCAGCAGCAGGCGGTTCAGCCAGCTGTGGATCACGCCGTCGCCGGGGCGCAGGGCCACGCCACCGCGGTTGCTGATGAAGGCCGGCAGCTCGCGATGCGTCTTCACGTCCACGGGCTTCGGATAGGCGGCCGTGTGGCAGAAGGACTGCATCACCATGTCGGCGGAGAAGCCCAGGCAGGCCAGGTCCTTCAGCTCGTCGCGGGTCATGGGGCCGGTGGTGTCCTGGCTGCCCACGGTGGTCATCTTGGGTTCGCAGTACGTGCCGGGGCGCACGCCCTGGCCTTCCGGCAGGCCCACGGCGCGGCCAACCATCTTCTGCGCCAGCGTGAAGCCGGCCTTGGTTTCGGCGGGCGCCTGCGGCAGGCGGAAGGTGGTGGAGGCCGGCAGGCCCAGGAACTCGCGCGCCTTGGCGGTCAGCGAGCGGCCGATGATCAGGTTGATACGGCCACCAGCGCGCACTTCATCGAGCAGCACGTCGCTCTTGAGCTGAAACTCGGCGACGGTCTCGCCATTGCGCACCAGCTTGCCGTCATAGGGCAGCACGTCGATCACGTCGCCCATCTCCAGCTTGGAGACATCGACTTCGATCGGCAGCGAACCGGAGTCTTCCTGCGTGTTGAAGAAGATGGGGGCGATCTTGCCGCCCAGCGTCACGCCGCCGAAACGCTTGTTCGGCACGTAGGGGATGTCCGCGCCCGTGGCCCAGATCACGCTGTTGGTGGCCGACTTGCGCGAAGAGCCCGTGCCGACCACGTCGCCCACGTAGGCCACGAGGTGGCCCTTCTTCTTCAGGTCTTCGATGAACTGCATCGGACCGCGCTTGCCGTCTTCCTCGGGCTTGAAGGCCGCGTCGGGACGGGTGTTCTTCAGCATGGCCAGGTAGTGCAGCGGGATGTCCGGGCGGCTCCAGGCGTCGGGCGCGGGCGAGAGGTCGTCGGTGTTGGTCTCGCCGGGCACCTTGAAGACGGTGACGGTGATCTTCTTCTCGACTTCGGGACGGCTGGTGAACCACTCAGCGTCGGCCCACGACTGCATGACTTCCTTGGCCTTGGCGTTGCCGGCCTTGGCTTTGTCGGCCACGTCGTTGAAGAAGTCGAACATCAGCAGCGTCTTCTTCAGTGCTTCGGCAGCCACACCCGCCACCTCGGCGTCGTCCAGCAGCTCGATCAGCGGGTGGACGTTGTAGCCGCCCACCATGGTGCCCAGCAGCTCGGTCGCCTGGGCCTTGGAGATCAGTCCCACCTTCAGGTCGCCATGTGCCACGGCGGCCAGGAAGCTGGCCTTGACCTTGGCGGCATCGTCAACACCCGGGGGCACGCGATGGGTCAGCAGTTCGATGAGGAAAGCCTCCTCGCCTGCCGGCGGGTTCTTGATCAGCTCGATCAGCTCGGCCACCTGCTTGGCGTCGAGCGGCAGCGGCGGGATGCCCAGTGCGGCGCGCTCGGCCGCATGGTCACGATAGGCTTTCAACATTTTGTTCTCCAGTGGGACTAATAGGTTTCTGATTTCAAGTGGGGCCGCAAGCGGCTGCCGGCAAGTCACTGCCAGCGCCGTCTGCCGTTACTTCGTGGCCGGGGACTGTTCGGCCGCCGCAGGGGTCGTGGCCGCGGAGGAGTCCAGCAGGCTGGCCTGCGGATGGGTCTTGAGGTTCTGGGCGACCACCAGCTGCTCTGGGCTCATGCAGTCGTCGGCCAGCCGCTGACCGGCCTTCTGGTTCATCAACATCGACTTGTTGGCGATCTGCAGCCAGACAGCGCCGCCAGCCTGGTCTTCCAGGCGCACGGCGCCGGTGCTCGTTGCGACCGGGGTCATGCGGTATTTGTACCCCTTGCCCTCAAGGTTGAAGCGGCCAGGCGAGGCCGGGTCACGCTGCAGGTTCACGTAGGCGCCCAGTTCGCAGGCGATGTGGCCGGTGTAGACGCGATCGGCAATGGCCAGCTCAGCGGGCGACAAAGCGGCCTCTGCCGCCATCAGGCCGCTGGCGACCTGGCTGGTAGCGCTCTTGAGCTGCGTGCGGCTGCTGGTGGCTTTGGCGACACGGGTCGAAGGCACCTTGGCCGGAGCCTTGGCGGCAGCCGACTTCTTGGACACGGCGGCGTCCTTGTGCTTGGCCGCAGTTTTGGACGTGACTTGTTTGGCGGCCGGCTTGGCGGCGTCGGACGTTTGCGCCAGCGCAAGCGCGGGTGCCAGCACCACCAGTGCAGAGGCGATCAAGGACTTCATGGGAATCTAGCTCCTACTCGGGAACGGTTGCGTACAGAAAAAAAGGGCGCCCCTGCCGATGAAGATCAGGACGACGACTGGGCCGCAGCGGTGAACCAGGCCTGAGCCGCCTCGGGCAGCACTCGGCCAGTCTGGTGAGCACGCGTCAGCACCTGCCAGAAATAGCGGTAGCTGGCGCGATCGTGCAACACGCCATCCACGCTGACCGGAGCCCAGTCAGCCTGCAGGGCGGCAGAAATGATGCGGACCGCCTGCGCGATCTCGCCCTCTGGCGGCGAAAACGCCGAAAGAATGGCCCGAATCTGACCCGGGTGGATGCTCCACATGCGGGTGAAGCCGAATTCTCGCGCAGCTCGGCCTGCAGCGGCCTCCAGTGCGGTGACATCGCTGAACTCGGTCACCACGCAATGAGACGGCACCTTGCCATGCGCGTGGCAGGCCGCGGCGATCTCCAGCTTGGCACGCGTGACCAGCGGGTGTGAGAACTGGCCTGCCACGCTCATGCCGGCAGAGGGAATGGCGCCGCCGTGCGCAGAGACAAAATCCATGAGCCCGAAGCTCAGGCTCTGCACACGGGGGTGCGCTGCGATCTCGAAAGCGCGGTGCACGGCTGCGGGTGATTCGATGAGCACATGCAGGGGCAAATGCGCGGCACCGGCGGCCTGCAGGGCGCGCTCTGCCTGCAGCACGTCATCCACCGACTCCACCTTCGGAATCATGATGTGGCAGAGGCGGTGGCCGGCTTCGCCCGCGATGATGGCCATGTCGTCGGCGAACGCCGGATGGTCCACCGTGTGCACCCGGGCCGCCACGCGCGCGCCGGGAGCCGCATCACGCGCCAGGGAGGAGACCAGTTCGGCATGGGCGCGCTCCTGGCCCACCGGGGCCCCGTCTTCGCAGTCCAGCGTGACGTCGAACACACAATGACCGAATTCGGCAGCCATCGCGGACTGCAAGGCGAGGCTCTTGCGCATGCGGGACTCGACGCCGCTGTAATGGTCGCAGACGGGCAGCACCACGGCGCCCGCCTGGGCGCCGAGCAACGCCTGCGCCGGATGGACGGCGGTCGAGACAGGACTTTCGTTGACAGCCACGTTCATGCAGAGCGCTGCGCCACGATGAAGAGGCGCGGAAAGGCCAGCAGCCGCCGCCCGTCGGCACGCACCGTGTACGCGGACTCCACGCGCCGCTCATATTCGGCCAGGAAGTCCGAGCGCTGCGGCTCGGCCAGGGGATCAATGAAAGGCTTGAGCCCCGTGGCGCGCACCCACTCGACGATGGCGGCAGCCGAAGGCATGACGTGCTGATACACCGTGTGCCAGACGTCGATCTGCGCCGCCAGGGGCGCCAGCAGGTCGTAATAGCCGCCGATGCCCAGCAGTTCGGTACGCACGGCATCGGGATTGCCGATGGCGCTGCTCCAGCGGGGGTCGGCAGCCACCTCGCGCATCAGGCGATGGGTGGGCTCCTGCCGGTTGTCCGGCATTTGGATGGCCAGCACGCCACCAGGCGCGAGGCAGCTGAAGAGCCGGGGGATAAGTTGTTCGTGCCCACCCACCCACTGCAGGGAGGCGTTGGCGTAGATGAGATCCGGGGCGGCGCCTGGCGCCGGCTCCCAGCAGGCGATGTCGCCCAGAGCGAAGGCCACGCCCGAAAGTCGCTCGCGGGCGCTTTCGATCATGGCCTGGGAATTGTCGATGCCGGTGACCCGCGCTTGAGGGTAGCGCTGCACCAGCAGTTCGGTGGAATTGCCAGGTCCGCAGCCCAGGTCCACCACATGGAGGGGCGCGGGATGCGGAACGCGTGCCAGCAGTTCCTGAGCGGGGCGCGTACGCTCGTCTTCGAAACGACGATAGAGCGCTGGATTCCAGTCGAGCACGCGCAGCCCCTTCTTCGCCCTGCGATTACAGCAGGTGCTTGACGCCGTCTTGCTCGCCTTGCAGCTCGGCCAGCGTCTTGTTGATGCGCTCTTGCGAGAACTCGTCGATTTCCAGGCCTTCGACGATCTTGTATTCGCCGTTTTCGGTGATCACCGGGAAGCCGAAGACGATGCCTTCGGGAATGCCGTATTCACCCTTGGAAGGCACCCCCATGGTGACCCACTTGCCGTTGGAGCCCAGGGCCCAGTCGCGCATGTGGTCGATGGCGGCGTTCGCGGCCGAGGCAGCCGACGAGGAGCCGCGGGCGTCGATGATGGCGGCGCCGCGCTTGCCCACCGTGGGCAGGAACACGTCAGCGTTCCAGACCTGGTCGTTGATGGCGTCCTTCACGCTCTTGCCGCCGATGGAGGCGAAGCGGTAGTCCGCGTACATCGTGGGCGAGTGGTTGCCCCACACCGTCAGCTTCTCGATCTCGCCGACCTTGCCGCCGGTCTTGGCTGCGATCTGGCTGGCAGCGCGGTTGTGGTCCAGGCGCAGCATGGCCGTGAAGTTCTTGGACGGCAGATCAGGAGCCGACTTCATGGCGATGTAGGCATTGGTGTTGGCGGGGTTGCCCACCACCAGCACCTTCACGTTGCGCGAGGCGACGGCGTTCAGGGCCTTGCCCTGGGCCGTGAAAATCTGGGCGTTGGCGGCCAGCAGGTCGGCACGTTCCATGCCGGGGCCGCGGGGACGGGCGCCAACCAGCAAGGCGTAGTCGGTGTCCTTGAAGGCGGTCATCGGATCGCTGTGGGCTTCCATGCCGGCCAGCAGCGGGAAGGCGCAGTCTTCCAGCTCCATCATCACGCCCTTGAGCGCCTTCTGGGCCTTTTCATCCGGAATTTCCAGCAGTTGCAGGATGACAGGCTGGTCCTTGCCGAGCATTTCGCCGGAGGCGATGCGGAACAGCAGGGCGTAACCGATTTGGCCGGCTGCGCCAGTAACGGCGACACGGACGGGCTTCTTGCTCATGTGAAAACTCCAAAAAGAATGAAGAAACAGGTGTCGGTGCAAGGTAGCACCAGCGCCAGTCACCAGCAGCCCGTGCCCTGCAGAACAGCTTTGGAGTGTACTGCCGATTTCGGCACAGGGTCAATTTGTCTTATGTCTTATATAAGATATGATCGGGCCCGGCATCGCCACGCCCCCAGGCTCGGCGGCGAGAGCCGTTGCACGCATCGACATGTCCACCCCGCCCTCCGCCGCCACCGACAGCAGCGTCCTTTCCCAGGGCGCCGCGGCTGCACCGACCCCGGCCTTCAGCCCGCTCTACCAGCAAATCAAGGGCCTGATCCTGCACAGCCTGCAGCATGGCGAATGGAAGCCTGGCGAAGCCATCCCCAGCGAAATGGATCTGGCCGCGCGCTTTCGGGTGAGCCAGGGCACGGTGCGCAAGGCCATCGACGAGTTGGCAGCCGAGAACCTGGTCACTCGCCGCCAGGGCAAGGGCACGTTCGTGGCGACTCATGCCGAACGCCACGTGCAATACCGCTTTCTGAAGCTGCAGCCCGAAGTGGGCGACGCCAGCGCGGAAGGTCCGGCGCAGCGCAACATCCTCGAATGCCGACGCCTGCGCGCCAGCGCCGAAGTGGCACGCGCGCTCACCCTGCGCACGGGTGATCCAGTGATCCTCGCGCGCCGTATCCTGGCCTTCAAGAACGTGCCCACCATCCTCGAAGACATCTGGCTGCCCGGCCACGCCTTCAAAGGCCTGACGGCAGAGCAACTGGCGAACTATCAGGGCCCCACCTACGCCATGTTTGAGATCGAATTCGGCGTGCGCATGGTCCGCGCGCAAGAGAAGATTCGCGCCGTGCTGCCTGACGAAGCCCAGGCACAGGCGCTGGACGTGAGTCCCGCCACGCCACTGCTCAGCGTGGAGCGACTCGCTTACACATATAACGATGTTCCCATGGAGTTACGCCGAGGCCTGTATCGAACCGACACCCATCACTATCGCAACGACCTGAACTGACCGCCAAACGCAGACAAGAAAGACCACATTGGCGTCTTCAGCAACGCAGCACGCCGGAAAATACGCAGTCCCACGGACTGGACCTCTTGTTGCATTGCAATAGAATTTTGAGTTGTTTGCGATGCGCAATTACAACGCAGTTACACCCACGAAAGCCCACCAGCCATGACCGAGCTTGCCAAGAAACGGCCCGAATTCCGCAACATCAACGCCCTGAAGGACCTGCCGACCTACCGCCTGCCTCCCGCCGGCATCGTGTCGATCCTGCACCGCATCAGCGGCGCCATCATGTTCGTGCTGCTGCCCTTCGTGCTCTGGATGTTTGACACCTCCGTGTCCTCCGAGATCTCGTTTGCGCGCTTCACCTCCGCCTTCACCGCAGGCATCGGCTTCGTGCCGGGCTGGCTGGTCAAGCTGGTCACGCTGGCTCTTCTCTGGGCCTATCTGCACCACTTCATCGCGGGCCTGCGCCACCTCTGGATGGACGTGAGCCACTCGGCCGTCAACAAGCAGACCGGCGAGACCACCGCCCTCGTCACCCTGGCCCTGGGCACCGGCCTGACGGTCATCCTCGGCGCCAAGCTCTTCGGCCTGTACTGATCCGGCCCACAGCTACGCATCAGCCCCCACACACGATAGAAGGAAACCACACCATGTCCGTGAATTACGGCTCCAAGCGCACCGTGGTCGGTGCCCACTACGGCATGCGCGACTGGCTCAGCCAGCGCGTGACGGCCTGCCTGATGGCTCTGTTCACCATCGTCCTGCTGGTGCAGGTCATCTTCACCTCCGGCCCCATCGGCTACGACCGCTGGGCCGGCATCTTCTCCGCGCAATGGATGAAGGTGCTCACGCTGGCCGTGATCGTCGCCCTGGCATGGCATGCCTGGGTGGGCGTGCGCGACATCTGGATGGATTACGTCAAGCCCGTTGGCCTGCGCCTGGCACTGCAAGCGGCCAGCATCTTCTGGCTGATCGGCTGCGCTGGCTGGGGCATCCAGGTCCTCTGGCGTCTGTGACAGCAATACCCCGCGACTGAAGGCAAACAACAATGAGCTACACCAAAGCGAACATCACCACCCGCAGCTTCGACGTCGTCATCGTCGGCGCGGGCGGCTCCGGCATGCGTGCCGCGCTGGAACTCTCCCGCGCGGGCCTGAACGTGGCCTCGCTCTCCAAGGTCTTCCCCACCCGCTCGCACACCGTGGCGGCGCAGGGCGGCGTGTCGGCCTCGCTGGGCAACATGAGCGAGGACAACTGGCACTACCACTTCTACGACACCATCAAGGGCTCCGACTGGCTGGGTGACCAGGACGCCATCGAGTTCATGTGCCGCGAAGCGCCCAACGTCGTGATCGAGCTGGAACACTTCGGCATGCCGTTCGACCGGAACCCCGACGGCACGATCTACCAGCGACCGTTCGGCGGCCACACGGCCAACTACGGCGAAAAACCCGTGCAGCGCGCCTGCGCCGCGGCAGACCGCACCGGTCACGCCATGCTGCACACGCTCTACCAGCAGAACGTCAAGTCCAAGACGAACTTCTTCGTCGAGTGGATGGCGCTCGATCTGATCCGCAACAGCCAGGGCGACGTCGTGGGCGTGACCGCCCTCGAGCTCGAAACCGGCGAGCTCTACCAGTTGCAGGCCAAGGCCGTGCTGCTGGCCACGGGTGGCGCGGGCCGCATCTTCGCGGCGTCGACCAACGCCTTCATCAACACCGGCGACGGCCTGGGCATGGCGGCTCGTGCCGGCATCCCGCTGCAGGACATGGAGTTCTGGCAGTTCCACCCCACCGGCGTGGCCGGCGCGGGCGTGCTGCTGACGGAAGGCTGCCGAGGCGAAGGCGCCATCCTGCTCAACAGCAATGGCGAGCGCTTCATGGAGCGCTACGCGCCCACGCTGAAGGACCTGGCACCGCGCGACTTCGTCTCGCGCTCGATGGACCAGGAAATCAAGGAAGGTCGCGGATGCGGTCCCAACAAGGACTACATCCTGATGAAGCTGGACCACCTGGGTGCCGACACCATCCGCAAGCGCCTGCCTTCGGTGGAAGAGATTGGCCACAACTTCGCCAACGTGGACATCACCAAGGAACCGATCCCCGTGGTGCCCACCATCCACTACCAGATGGGCGGCATCCCGACCAACATCAACGGCCAGGTGGTCGTGCATGACGGCGTGCAGAACCAGGTGGTGAACGGCCTCTACGCCGTGGGCGAATGCTCCTGCGTTTCTGTGCATGGCGCCAACCGACTGGGCACCAACTCCCTGCTGGACCTGCTGGTGTTCGGCAAATCCGCTGGCAAGCACATCGTCGAATTCGTCAAGGGCTCGGGCGAACGCAAGCCGCTGCCGGCCGACGGCGCCGAACGCACGCTGACGCGACTGAACCAGCTGCAGGAATCCACCGGCGGCGAATACGCCCAGAACATCGCCAACGACATCCGCTCCGGCATGCAGCAACACGCAGGCGTGTTCCGCACGCAGGCCGGCATGGACGAAGGCGTGGTCAAGATCAACGCGATCCGCGACCGCGTGGGCAGCGTCACGCTGAAGGACAAGTCCAAGGTCTGGAACACCGCCCGCATGGAAGCGCTGGAAGTGGACAACCTCATCGAAGTGGCCCAGGCCACCATGACGTCGGCCGCAGCCCGCAAGGAATGCCGCGGCGCGCACACGGTCTACGACTACGAGCACCCGGCCGATCACGCCGAGTTCCCGCTGGGCCGCAACGACAAGGAATGGATGAAGCACACGCTGTGGCACAGCGCTGACAACAGCCTGACCTACAAGCCGGTCAACCTCAAGCCCCTGACGGTGGACAGCGTGCCTCCCAAGGTCCGCACGTTCTAAGACCCGCAGTCCCACGAGAGAACAACACCATGAAGCGCACCTTTCAAATCTACCGCTACGACCCGGACAAGGACGCCAAGCCCTACATGCAGACCGTGGAGATCGAACTCGACGGCCACGAGCGCATGCTGCTGGACGCCCTGGTCAAGCTCAAGGCGCAGGATCCGTCCATCTCCTTCCGCCGCTCCTGCCGCGAAGGCGTCTGCGGCTCGGACGCGATGAACATCAACGGCAAGAATGGCCTGGCGTGCCTCACGAACATGAACACGCTCAAGGGCACCATCGTGCTCAAGCCCCTGCCTGGCCTGCCGGTGATCCGCGACCTGATCGTGGACATGACGCAGTTCTTCAAGCAGTACCACTCGATCAAGCCCTACCTGATCACCGAAGGCCTGACGCCCGAGAAGGAGCGCCTGCAGTCGCCCGAGGAACGTGACGAGCTCAACGGCCTCTACGAGTGCATCCTGTGCGCCAGCTGCTCGACCAGCTGCCCCAGCTTCTGGTGGAACCCCGACAAGTTCGTGGGCCCCGCCGGCCTGCTGCAGGCCTACCGCTTCATCGCCGACAGCCGCGACGAAGCCACGGGCGAGCGCCTGGACAACCTGGAAGACCCCTACCGCCTCTTCCGTTGCCACACCATCATGAACTGCGTGGACGTCTGCCCCAAGGGCCTGAACCCCACGAAGGCCATCGGCAAGATCAAGGAACTGATGGTGCGTCGCGCCATCTGATCGTCCAGCAATGTCCGAAGAATTGCTGGATGAACGCGAGGCAGCCAAGCTCAAGTGGCGCTGCCGCCGCGGTCTGGTGGAGAACGATCTGTTCATCGAACAGTTCTTCGCCACCTACGGCTCGCGCCTGACTGCCAGCCAGGCGCAAGGTCTCACGACCTTGATGGATCTGCCCGACAACGACCTGCTGGACCTGCTGCTGCGGCGCAAGGAACTGTCAGGCGAACTGGACACGCCGAACATCAAGACCGTGCTTGAACAGCTGCGCCCCCGGGTGTCGGCACCCCCTCCTGCGCTTGCGGGCTAACAACAGAAGGAATCTGAAATGAAACTGGCAGACAACAAGGCAACGCTATCGTTCAGCAATGGGAGCCCCAGCGTGGAACTCCCGGTGTACCAAGGCAGCATCGGCCCCGACGTCGTGGACATCCGCAAGCTGTACGCGCAGACGGGCATGTTCACGTATGACCCCGGTTTCCTTTCGACGGCATCGTGCCAGTCGTCCATCACCTACATCGACGGCGACAAGGGCGAGCTGCTGTACCGCGGCTACCCCATCGAGCAGCTGGCCACCAACTGCGACTACCTGGAAACCTGCTATCTGCTGCTGAAGGGCGAACTGCCCAACGCCACGCAGAAACAGCAGTTCAATGACAGCGTGACCCAGCACACGATGGTCAACGAGCAGATGCAGTTCTTCCTGCGCGGCTTCCGCCGCGATGCTCACCCCATGGCCGTGCTGACCGGCTTGGTGGGCGCGCTGTCGGCCTTCTATCACGACAGCACGGACATCAACAATCCGCAGCACCGCGAGATCTCGGCCATCCGCCTGATCGCCAAGATGCCGACGCTGGTCGCCATGGCCTACAAGTACGGCGTGGGCCAGCCCTACATGTACCCGCAGAACAACCTGAGCTATGCAGGCAACTTCCTGCGCATGATGTTCGGCACGCCCTGCGAAGAGTACAAGGTCAACCCCGTGCTCGAACGCGCGCTGGACCGTATCTTCATCCTGCACGCAGACCACGAGCAGAACGCCTCCACCTCCACCGTGCGCCTGTGCGGTTCGTCGGGCACCAACCCGTTCGCCGCCATCGCGGCCGGCGTGGCCTGCCTCTGGGGCCCCGCCCACGGCGGCGCCAACGAAGCGGCCCTGAACATGCTGCACGACATCCAGGCCCAAGGCGGTGTGGAAAAGATCGGCGAGTTCATCAAGCAGGTCAAGGACAAGAACTCCGGCGTCAAGCTGATGGGCTTCGGTCACCGCGTGTACAAGAACTACGACCCCCGCGCCAAACTCATGCAGGAAACCTGCAACGAAGTGCTGGCAGAGCTTGGCCTGGAAAACGACCCGCTGTTCAAGCTGGCCAAGGAACTGGAAAAAATCGCCCTGGAAGACGAGTACTTCGTGTCGCGCAAGCTGTACCCGAACGTGGACTTCTACTCCGGCATCGTGCAGCGCGCCATCGGTATCCCCGTGAACCTGTTCACCGGCATCTTCGCCCTGGCACGCACCGTGGGCTGGATCGCCCAGCTCAACGAAATGATCGGCGACCCCGAGTACAAGATCGGCCGCCCCCGCCAGCTGTTCGTGGGCTCCGAGCGCCGCGACGTGCAGCCCCTGGCCCAGCGCTGATCGGCGCACCCGGGCGCACACGCGCCCGTGCCAGCACATTCCCCAAAGCCCGCAGGCCCAGCCTGCGGGCTTTTTTGTTGGCGTGAGCCAGGTCGAAGACGGTCTGCGCGCGCGGTAGCAGCGCACCAGCGGTGTCTTTCAGCGCCGCACAGGCCCGCCGAAGCGCTCGCGGTAGGCCTGCGGCGTGATGCCCAGGTGCCGCACGAAAAGATGCCGCAGCGCCTGCTCCGAGCCCATGCCCACGCGCGCTGCCACGGTCTTGAGCGGCAGGCCGGCATGCGATTCCAGCAGGCGGCGGGCGCCCTCCAGCCGGGCCGATTCCACGAAGGCCGTGGGCGTCTGCCCGGTCTCCTGCACGAACACGCGGCGGAAGTGGCGCTCGCTCATCGCCGCGCGCCCGGCCAGCGCGGCGAGCGGCATGGGCTCATGCAGATGCTCCAGCACCCAGTTCTGCACGGCCTGGATGTCGCGGTGCCCCGTCGCCTGGCTGGCCAGCTGCACGCTGAACTGCGACTGCCCGCCCGGGCGCTTGAGGTACATGACCAGATCGCGCGCCACCTCCAGCGCCAGCTCATGGCCGAAGTCCTCCTCCACCACCGCCAGGGCCAGGTCGATGCCGGCCGTGACGCCAGCCGACGTCCAGAGCGCGCCGTCGCGCACGTAGATCGCGTCCGGATCCACGTCGATGGCGGGGTAGCGCTGGCGCAGCAGGCCCGCCACGCCCCAGTGGGTGGCGGCGCGCCGGCCATCGAGCAACCCCGCCGCCGCCAGGAAGAAGCTGCCCGAGCACAGCGCGATCAGGCGCGCCACCCGAGGCGCGACCCGCGCCGTCCAGGCCACCAGATCGGGCGAGGCGGCCAGCACCTGTTCGATGTGGCGCGAGCCGACCAGCAGCACGGTGCAGCCCATGCCGTCCTCCTCCACCTCGGACAGGGTGCGCGTGGCGGTCAGCGACATCAGCGTATCGGACGGCACGGGGCCGGCCTGGGCCGCGACCACGCGCACCGCGTAGCCATCGGGCCGGCCATGCCGGCGCAGGTGGACGTTGGCATAGTCGAACACCGACATGGGGCCGATGGCCTCCAGCGCCTTGAAACCGGGATAGATGACGAGATCGACGCGGTGGGCGCTGTCGTGGTGATGGTCCATGGAGCAGGGAAAAGGAGAGCCGGAAAAGGCGGCACTATAGGGGTTCGGCTGCAGTCGGCACGTCCGGCGCAGCCATCACCCCTCAGATTCGGACATAACGGCAGGGGCGGCGGACATGCCCCGCCGCGCTGCGCCGCCATGGCCTACAGTGCAGCCCTGACGCGCCTTCTACGGCCCCGCCCACCCCTTTTTGTGAAAGAACACCCCCCCATGAAATCCAAAGCCGCCGTGGCCTTCAAGGCCGGAGAACCCCTGCAGATCGTGGAAATCGACGTCGCCCCGCCGCAGAAGGGCGAAGTGCTGATCCGCATCACCCACACCGGCGTGTGCCACACCGACGCCTTCACGCTGTCCGGCGAGGACCCGGAAGGTCTCTTTCCCGTGGTGCTGGGCCATGAAGGCGCCGGCATCGTGGTGGAAGTGGGCGAAGGCGTGACCAGCGTCAAGCCCGGCGACCACGTCATTCCGCTCTACACCGCCGAATGCGGCGAGTGCCTCTTCTGCAAGAGCGGCAAGACCAACCTCTGCGTGTCTGTGCGCGCCACGCAGGGCAAGGGCGTCATGCCCGACGGCACCACGCGCTTTTCGTACAACGGCCAGCCGATCTACCACTACATGGGCTGCTCCACCTTCAGCGAATACACCGTGGTGGCCGAGGTCTCGCTCGCCAAGATCAGCCCCGACGCCAATCCCGAGCAGGTCTGCCTGCTGGGCTGCGGCGTGACGACCGGCCTGGGCGCGGTCAAGAACACCGCCAAGGTGCAGGAGGGCGACACCGTCGCCGTGTTCGGCCTGGGTGGCATCGGCCTGGCGGTGATCCAGGGCGCCAAGCTGGCCAAGGCCGGCCGCATCATCGCGGTGGACACCAACCCCTCCAAGTTCGACCTGGCCCGCACCTTCGGCGCCACCGACTGCGTGAACCCCAAGGACCACGACAAGCCCATCCAGCAGGTGATCGTGGAGATGACCACCTGGGGCGTGGACCACAGCTTCGAGTGCATCGGCAATGTCAACGTGATGCGCGCCGCGCTCGAATGCGCGCACCGCGGCTGGGGCCAGTCGGTCATCATCGGCGTGGCGGGCGCGGGCCAGGAAATCTCCACCCGCCCCTTCCAGCTGGTCACCGGCCGCAAGTGGCTGGGCACGGCCTTCGGCGGCGTCAAGGGCCGCAGCGAGCTGCCCGGCATGGTCGAAGACGCCATGGCCGGCCGCATCCAGCTGGAGCCCTTCGTCACGCACACCATGCCACTGCCGGAAATCAACGAAGCCTTCGATCTGATGCACGAAGGCAAGTCGATCCGCTCGGTCGTGCATTACTGAGCCGGCGCCCACCCGAACGGAACCCCCCATGACCAGCACCGCGCCTTTCCAGACGCTTTCCAGCCACGCCTGCTTCGGCGGGCGGCAGCTCTTTCTGCAGCACGATTCGCGCGAGATCGGCCTGCCGATGAAGCTCGCCCTCTACCTGCCGCCGCAGGCCGAACACGGCCCCGTGCCCGCCCTGCTCTACCTGGCGGGCCTCACCTGCAACGAGGAAACCTTCATGGTCAAGGCCGGCGCGCAGCGGCTCGCGGCCGAGCTGGGCATAGCGCTCATCGCGCCCGATACCAGCCCGCGCGGCGCGGCGGTGGAATCGCTGGAAGGGGCCACCGCCAGTTGGGACTTCGGCATCGGCGCGGGCTTCTATCTCGACGCGATGCAGCAGCCCTGGCGCACGCACTGGCGCATGGAAAGCTACCTCACGGCCGAGCTGCTGCCCCTGCTGGCGCAGCACCAGCCCATCGACCTGCAGCGACTGGGCCTCTTCGGCCATTCGATGGGCGGGCACGGTGCGCTCACACTGGCGCTGCGGCACCCCGGCATGTTCCGGTCGCTCTCGGCCTTTGCGCCCATCTGCGCACCCACGCGCTGCCCCTGGGGCGAGAAGGCCTTCACCGGCTACCTGGGCTCGGACCGCACGGCCTGGGGCGAGCATGACGCCACCGTGCTGATGGAGAACCAGCCTATCGCGCCCTACCCGGCCGGCATCCTGATCGACCAGGGCCTGGACGACAAATTCCTCGCAGAGCAGCTGCATCCCCATCTGTTCGAGGCGGCCTGCATCGCCATCGGCCAGCCGCTCGCGCTGCGCCGGCATGCGGGCTACGACCATGGCTACTACTTCATCCAGAGCTTCATGGAAGACCACCTGCGCCACCATGCGCGGCAGCTGGGCCTGGCGGGCTGAACGCAACGCCACCTTTCCCCATCGCTTAAGGGCTGCCCGTATAGGGCGGCCCTTTTTTCATGGTGTCTCACCTGGCAGCGAGGAGCGGGGCCCAAGGCGCAGCCGCCGCCGAACGCTCATCGTGTTGGTGTCTTAACCGATGCAGCCGGAGTCCCCTTGCGCTACGGTGAGAACGGCCGCTCAGTTCCTGAACTGCCTTCATAGACCTCACCCGCATCGCACAGATCAAACGCATCCAATGAAATGAAAGCTATGTTTTCATGAGGGAAGCCGGTCTCCATAATGAAGCCCAACGGAGCGCCGAATCCACCCTTCGCTCTATGCAGGATGCCCCGGAAAGGAACGCATGACCTCGATGCACTCCGTGCCGACCAGCACCCCCACCGGCCCGACAGGGCCTGCCGCCGTGCTCTCCCCTACAGAGGTGGAGCGTCTCAAGCAGCAGATATTCGATGCGACGCCCATGGGGCTGTGCCTCATGGTGGAAGGCGCCCCGCAACTCATCAACGCGCGGTTCGCGGAACTGCTGGGCGCCAGCGCCGACGATGCAGAGCGCCCCGCCAGCTGGCTGCAGCAGCAGTGGCCTGCCCTATGGCCCCAGCTGCGAGGCATCGGCCGCAGCCAACGGCATGTGAGCAGCACGGACTCCTGCGGTATGGTCTTCAATGGCCGGGCTTATTCCCGACAGCTGCCAGCCCTGGGCGAGCATGCCGAACTCATCACCGTCGTGGACGACCCGCAACGGGCGCAGATCGCGTTTTCGTCGCAATGGCGCGCCCGCATGCTCGAGCAGACCGAGACCATGGGGCGCAGCGGTTCCGCGGAACTCGACCTTGACCATGGCAAGGCCGTGCTGTCCAAGGGCCTGCATGCCTTGCTGGGCCAGCCCTTCCAGCCCGATGCCTGGCCCAGCTGGCGCCTCCTGCGCTGCGTGCCGCCCAATGAGCGCGGCTATGCGGCCTCCATCTGGCGCGGGGCCCTGCCTGATGAACCGTTCGAGTTCCAGCACCGGCTGCTGCGAGCCGATGGCACGCGGCTCGAAGTGCTGCAGCGCGGCATGGTGGAGACGGACCCATCGGGCCGCCGCCACGGCTACCTCATCATCCAGGACATCACCGCCCAGCGCGAAGCCGAACAGCGCATTCAGGAGCTGGCCAACCACGACGAAGTGACCGGGCTCGCCAACCGCACGCAGCTGCTGGACCGCATCGATGCCGCGGTGCACAGTTCGAAGTGGAATCCCCAACCCTTCCTGCTGCTGTCCATCCAGGTCGATCAAGTGGATCAGCTCAAGCAGGCCATGGGCTACGGCGCTGGCGACGCCATGGCCATGGCCGTGGCGGCGCGCCTGTGCACCCTGGCCGGCCCGGGCGACACCGTGGCGCGTGTGGACGGGGGCGAATTCGCCCTCCTGCTCAGTCCGGAAAGCAGTGTGCTGGACCCAAAGGGCTTCAAGCAGGCCCGGGATGTCGTGCAGGCCCTGTCCCAGGCCGAGCGCCTGGGCTCGGTCGAGATAGTGCCCGGCGCGCGGGTGGGCGTAGCCCGCTTTCCCGAAGACGCCGGCGGCGCAGGGGGCCTGCTGGAGGCGGCGCAGACCGCGCGCATGGGCATTGATGCCAGTGGCGAGCAGGTGGCCGTGTATACCCCAGCTACCCGGACCATGGCCCTGCGCAAGCTGGCCATCGAATCCGGATTGCGCCACGCGGTAGAGCGCGACGAGCTGACGCTCAGCTACCTGCTGCAAGCCGATCTGACCACCGGCGACATCGCGGGCATGCAGCTCGTGCTGCGCTGGCACAGCCAGGAACTGGGGGTCGTACCGGGCAGTGAATTCATGCCCGTGGCGATGCAGACCGGCCTGATCGTCATGCTGGGCGACTGGAAGCGCGATGCCGCCTGTCGCCAGCTACGCGCGTGGGAGCAGGCCGGCGTGCGTGCCCCCCGGCTGTCCCTGCGCGTCTCGCTGCTGGAGCTGCAGCAGCCCGATATGGCGGACAAGCTGCGCACCTCCTTGTCCAGCCACGGGCTGACTCCCCAGGCGCTGGGCGTCGAGATCAGCGAACACGCGCTCATCAATGCATCGCCCGCTCTCGTGCGCACGCTCACCGAGCTGCGCGGCCTGGGGCTGGAGATCTCGCTGGGCGACTTCGGCGCCGGCTTCACCAATCTGAGCCTGCTGCGCACCCTGCCGGTGGACGTGATCAAGGTCCATCGCTCGTGCGTGCCCGACGTGACCGCGGCCACGGGCGACGTCTCGCTGACCCGCGCCATCATCAACATGGCCCACAGCCTGCAGATGAAGGTGCTGGCCGACGGCGTGGAAACGACCGGCCAGCTCACGCTGCTGATCGCCAACGGCTGCGACCGCATGCAGGGCCCCGTGCTGGCCGATCCCGTTGACGCGCAGGGGATGGCGCAGATGCTGTCCGACCGGGTGCGTCTGCCTGACCACCTTCTCACACGCCGACGCGAGCGCACGCTGCTGCTGGTGGACGACGAGCCCAACATCGTCTCGGCCCTGCGCCGCCTCTTCCGGCGCGAGGGCTACCGCATCGCTACGGCCAGCAGCGGAACCGAAGGGCTGCAGCGCATGGCCGAATGCGATGTGGACGTGGTGCTGTCAGACCAACGCATGCCAGGCATGACGGGGGTGGAGTTCCTGCGCCGTGCCAAGGAGCTGTATCCCGACACCGTGCGCATGGTGCTGTCCGGCTATACCGAGCTGCAATCCATCACCGATGCGGTGAACGAAGGAGCCATCTACCGCTTCCTGACCAAACCCTGGGACGACCAGCGCCTGCTGGTGCATGTTCGGGAAGCCTTCGCCCATAAGGAGATGGCCGACGAGAACAAGCGCCTCGCATCGGCGGTGGTCACCGCGAGCGAAGCGCTGGCGGCCGCCAATGAAAGGCTGGAGCGGGTGCTGGGCTCGCGACAGCAGCAGATCGACCAGGAAAGCGCCCGCGCCGATGCGGTACGCGATCTGGTGGAGCAGTTGCCGGTCCCCCTGCTGGGCATCGACCCAGACGGCACCATCGTGCTGGCCAACCAGGAAGCGCAGCGTACCTTGGGCCTGTCCACCCCGCTGCTGGGGGAATCTGCGGCCGAGGTGCTGCAGCAAGACCTTCCCCAGCCGGGTGCAGGCCTGGCCACCGGTCTGCCGGACGCGAAGTCGCCGCCCCTGCATTGGCAGGGCGCGCACTGGAGCATGAAGGTGCGTGCCCTTGCCGACTCCGGGCCACGCGGGCTGCTGGTGGTACTCACACAGCGCCACCGCGAGCCGCACCCGGCGAAAGGCGGGGCCCCGGTGGGCTCTGCCGCTGCCCCGCCAGCATCCGCCAGCCAGGTGGAGCACAGGGAATAAAGAACTGCGCACGCTTCAAGCACCCAGCCGCCCCAGAAAGCAGACAAGGACCCAGGCCATGGACATTCCCCCACCCCTCCCGCCGGAGCCTCCCCGCAGTGGCCATGCCGCGGCATCGGAAGCGATGTGTGCAGACAACCCCGCCATGCCGGCCACCGCGCCTCCCGGCGACGCGGTGGCCGTGCAGGCCCTGGCACAGCGCCTGAACTACCTCTTTCGCCGAATCCAGCGGCATCCGCACGTATTGCAGAAGTCGCTGTTCATCTACCGGGAGGTCCCCCTTCCATGACAGGCATCCCCGCCCCCCTGGCGCTGGACCGCGAAGCCCTGGCACGCGACATCCGCTCGCTACCCTCCCTGCCCACCGTGGTGCAGGAACTCATGCGGCTGCTGCGGCAGGAAGTCCCGATCGAGGTCATCTCCAATACCCTTCGGCTCGACCAGGCCCTGTCCATCAAGGTGCTGCAGCTGGCCAATTCGCCGCTCTACGGCCTTTCTGGGCGCATCGGCTCGGTGCGCGACGCGATCAATGTCCTGGGCCTGCGGCAGCTCGGCGGTTTGGTGATCGCCGCGGCGCTCGCCATGCACTTCAACAAGCTCCACGGACAGTCGCTGCCCATGAATACGCTCTGGCGTCACTCCATCGGCTGCGCGGTCGCATCGCGCCATCTCGCCCTGCTGGCGGGACTGGACAGCGCGGCCGCCTTTACAGCCGGCCTGCTGCACGACGTGGGCCGCCTGGTGGTGATCCGGCACTATCCCGTGGAAGCAGCGCAGGCCATCGCCTGGGCCGAACAGAACGACCTGTCCCACTGCGAGGCGGAGCTCCTCCTGCTCGGCATAGACCACACCGAATTGGGCGAATGGGTGTGCCGCCACTGGCGCTTCGGCAGCGACATCGTGGAAGCGATCGCCGGCCACCATCACCCGCCGCCCGCGGGCCCGGTATCGTTGATCGACGTGGTGCACGCCGCCAACGCCATCACCCACGCGCTGGACCTCGCCTGTGCGGACACCGAGGCCGTCCCCGACGTGAATCCCATGGCGTGGGAACGGCTGAACGTGCCCGAAGATGACCTGCCGGCCCTGTTCGCCCGCATAGAAAGCGAATTCAACGAACTGCAGTCCCTGCTCAGCCTCTCGAAGGAGACGACGACATGACATCCCTCGCCCTTTCCACGCCGGTCCATGCCGCGAAGCTGGCTGAAATGTCGGACGAGCAGATCCGCTCCATCGCGGGCGATCTGCTCAAGGCCAACAAGGACCTCCAGGAGCTCAACAGCAAGCTGTCGGATGCGCAGAGCAAGCTCATGCAGTCCGAAAAGCTCGCCTCCATCGGGCAGCTCGCCGCCGGCGTGGCGCACGAAATCAATAACCCCATCGGCTTCATCTTCTCCAACTTCGGCACGCTGGAACAGTACCTCGATGACCTCTTCCAGATGCTGGACGCCTACGAAAAGGCCGAGCCCCATATCGGCGACGGCAACACGCTGGCGCGCATCCGCCAGCTCAAGGCCGAGCTGGACATCAAGTACCTCAAGGAAGACATCCCCAACCTGATGGGCGAGTCGCGCGACGGCATCCAGCGCGTGCGAAAGATCGTGCAGGACCTCAAGGACTTTTCCCGCGTGGACGCCCGCCAGGAATGGGAGAGCGTGGACCTGCACGCGGGCATCGACTCCACGCTCAACATCGTCAATAACGAGATCAAGTACAAGGCCGACGTGGTCAAGCACTACGGCCCGCTGCCCGAGGTGCAGTGCCTGCCCTCGGAAATGAACCAGGTGTTCATGAACCTGCTGGTCAACGCGGCGCACGCCATCCCGGCCGAGCGGGGCACCATCACCATCAGCACGGGGGTGGACGGCGCCAACGCCTGGGTGGAAGTGGCCGACACCGGCGCCGGCATCGCGCCCGAGAACCTGCAGCGCATCTTCGACCCCTTCTTCACCACCAAGCCGGTGGGCAAGGGCACGGGGCTGGGTCTTTCGCTGTCCTACGGCATCGTGCAAAAGCACGGTGGGCGCATGGAAGTGAGCAGCGAACTGGGCGTGGGCACACGGTTCCGGATCACCATCCCCATCCACCACGCCCCGTCCCCGCAGGCCGAAGCCCAAGCCACTCATTGAATGCAGCGCAGCGGCGCCGAGCGGCACAGCACGATCAGCGACAGCACCCAAGCCCCACACCCGCACAACCGCCATGGACACCACCACACTGCCCCCTGCCGTCCCGCAAGCGGTCCATACCGCTTCGGAAGTCCCCGCACTCACGGCGGCCGCATCGGCCCCCGGCGCAGCCTGGACGGTGCTGTGCGTCGATGACGAGCCCAGCATCCTTTCTGCCCTGAAGCGGGTGCTTCGTTCCGAAGACTGCAAGGTGCTGCTGGCCGGTGGCGGATTGGAGGCACTGGCGCTGCTGGAGGAACACCCGGTGGACGTGGTGGCGAGCGACATGCGCATGCCCGGCATGGACGGGGCCGAGCTGCTCGCACAGGTGCGGGCACGCTGGCCCGGCACCTCGCGCATCCTGCTCACCGGATATGCCGACATGAAGGCCACCATCGCGGCCATCAACGAAGGGCAAATCTACCGCTACATCCACAAGCCCTGGGAAGAGGACGAACTGCGACTCACGGTGCGCCAGGCGGCGGAGCGCCGCCTTCTCGAGCGCGACCGCGACGCCCTGCAGGCGACGACCCAGTCGCAGAACGAGGAACTGCGCGCCCTCAACACCGGGCTGGAGCTGCGCGTGCAGGAGCGCACCACGGAGCTGCGCGAGGCCAACGAACGGCTGCGGCGCAACTATCTCACCAGCATCAAGATCTTCTCCAACCTCATGGAGCTGCGCAGCGGCGTGCTGGCCGGGCACGGTAAGCGCTGCGCCCACCTGGCGCGCAAGGTGGCCGCCGCGATGGCCATGCCGGAAGATGCGGTGCAGGACGTGTTCGTGGCCGGCCTGCTGCACGACGTGGGCTTCATGGCCCTGCCCGACAGCATCCTGAGCACCCCCGTGGCCAAGCTCTCCGCGCCGGACATGGCGCTCTACCAGCGCCATCCCGTGCTCGGCGGCCAATCGTTCATGGCGCTGGACGACCACCAGGCCGTTGCGGCGCTGATCCGTTCGCACCACGAACGGTTCGACGGCACTGGCTTTCCGGAGCAGCTCAAGGGCGCCGACATCAAGCTGGGCGCACGCATCCTGGCCGTGGTGGACACCTACGATGACCTGACGCACGGACACCTCACGGGCGCCGCGCTGAACGAGGCCGAAGTCCGCACCCTGATGCAACGCGGGCGCGGCACCCAGTTCGACCCCGAGGTGCTGGACGTCTTCCTCCACGTCACGTTGGAGGAAAAACCCAAGCCCATCCGGCTGGAATCCGTCGCTCTCGACGACCTGCAACCGGGCATGACCCTCGGCAAGGACCTTCTGTCCAAGGAAGGCGTGTTGCTGCTGTCGGCCGGCCACGTGCTGTCGGCGGACATGATTGGCCGCATTCGCAGGTACGTGAAGACCGAGGGGCTGCACCTGACCCTCGACATACGGATGCCCCCCGAATGAGCATCTGCTGCCGCGTTTCCAGGCGCCGCGCGGCGGGGCCGACGCAGTAGGCCGCAGAGCGCCAGAGACGGGGCGCGCACGCTGCGAATCTGCTATTTATTCAATAGCATGATACCCAGGAGAATCAAGCGCCGTCGGCACATCAGACCCCATGACCGCGCCGAAGCAGCAGCCCCCTGGACCGCGCGCTCACAAAAAGTCAAAAGATTCTTAATGCAGAGTTAAGCGCGCGGCACGACAATCGCGCCCCATGCGCCTGATACCGCCTTTTCTCGCGCTGCAATCGGCCGTGCCCGCTTCGTCGCGCAACGGCCATGCAGCTCCTGCCGCCGCCTCCCCCACCGTCCACCCCGCCCGCCTGATCGTGCTGATCAGCCTGTGGCTGGCCACGGCCTGCAACCTGCCCCTGTGGCGCGCTGTGATCGACCTGCCAGGCGGCATGAGCCTGCAGCGCGCAGGCTTCCTGGCGGCCTTCATGGTCATCGTGGCCGCCGGCACCGCCGCCGTACTGGCCCTGCTGGCCTGGGGGCGCGCCGCCAAGCCGGTGCTGATCTTCGCCGTGCTGGCGGCGGCCTTCGGCGCCTACTTCATGCTGGCCTACGGCATCGTGATCGACGCCAGCATGCTGGCCAACGTGCTACAGACCGATACGCGCGAAGCCACCAGCCTCTTCACGCCGCGCCTGCCCATCACCGTGGCGGCGCTATCGGTGCCCGCCATCTGGTGGCTGCTGCGCCAGCGGGTCACGCGGTTGCCCTGGCTGCGCCTGGCCTTGCACCAGGTGCTGCTGATCGTGGGCAGCACGGCGGTGGCCGCGCTGATGCTGCTGTGGGTGTTCCAGCCCTTCGCCTCCACCATGCGCAACCACACCCAGCTGCGCTACATGATCAACCCGCTCAACAGCTTCTACGCCGTGGGCAACCTGGCGGCCCAGCCTTTCCGGCAAGACCGCGGCCCGCTGCAACCCGTGGGCGCAGACGCCCGGCTGGGTGCGAGCTACACCGCGCAGGCCAAGCCGCCGCTGCTGGTGCTGGTGCTGGGCGAGACGGGTCGCAGCGGCAACTTCGCGCTCAACGGGTACGGGCGGCCCACCACGCCGCTGCTGTCGGCACGCGACGACCTGGTGACGGCACGCGATGCCTGGTCCTGCGGCACCAGCACGGCCACCTCGGTGCCGTGCATGTATTCGCACCTGGGCAAGGAGGCCTACGAATCGCGCAAGGGCCGCTATGAAAGCCTGATCGACGTGCTGCACCATGCGGGCCTGGCCGTGCTGTGGGTGGACAACCAGGGCGGCTGCAAGGGCGTGTGCGACCGCATCGGCGAGACCAACACATCGTCCGCCAACGTACCGGGCCTGTGCCCCGACGGCGAATGCCTGGACATGGTGATGCTCAAGGACCTGGACCAGCGCATCGCCGCCCTGCCCGCCGAACGGCGCGCCCGCGGCACGGTGGTGGTGCTGCACCAGATGGGCAGCCACGGCCCTGCGTACTTCCGCCGCTCAGCGCCGGACCGCAAGCCCTTCCAGCCCGAATGCAAGTCGGTCAACCTGCAGGAATGCAGCAAGGAAGAACTCTGGAACGCCTACGACAACAGCATCGTGGAAACCGACCACTTCCTGAACGAAACGATACGGTGGTTGCAATCGCGTGCCGACACCGCACAGACCTCCATGATCTACGTGTCCGACCACGGCGAATCGCTGGGCGAGAACAACCTCTACCTGCACGGCATGCCCTATTCCATCGCGCCCGACGTGCAAAAGCACGTGGCCTGGATCACCTGGGTCTCGCCGACCATGGAGCAGCGCCGCGGCCTCACCACGGCCTGCATGCGTTCGGCCATGGGCGACAAGCACATCACGCACGACAACTATTTCCACTCGGTGCTGGGCCTGCTGGATGTACAGACGGGGGTGTACAAGCCCCAGCTCGACCTGTTCAACGGCTGTGAAGGCAAGGCGCCTCAAGCCAAGCGCTAGCGATCCGAACGGCACGCAGCGCCCCCGAGGCCCTGGCGCCTTGCGTGCCTTGCAAGCGAAGAGCCCGCGCCGCCTTCACAGGCAGCGCGGGCTTTCTTTATCGGCCTGAATCAAGGCCCGGCCCCATCAGCCCCTCGACTCAGTCCAACTGGCCCTGGCAGAGGTACTTGGTGTGCAGATCGTCGTCCAGCCCGTGGGTCGAACCCTCGCGGTCGTAGCCCGATTCCTTCACACCGCCGAAGGGCATTTCGTTGGCGGCGGCGATCTCGGCGTTGGCACCGGCCAGCACCGAGGCGCCCTTCGCCAATGCGACATTGAAGGCGATGCGGGCATCGCCAAGTGTTTGCGCCACATCGTCATCCAGTCGCCGTTCAACCACACGCATTGCCCCAGCGAACGGCTGCTCCAGCACCAGCGCTGAAGGCTGACCTGCGAACCAGAAGCAAAAGCGCCCCAGGCACAGGCTTCTGGCACGTTGTTGAACAATTTGGCGCATACTTTGCGTCTTTCCCCAGCGCCGCAGGGCTGGGGGGAGACACTCTTGCGGAGCGCACGGATAGCGGCGCAGCGCTGCAACCGCCCGGCGGGCGGCTGCACGCGATACGGTGCAGAGCTCCGGGCAAGGGTGCAGCCCCCGGGCTCGGACGACTCACCCGACCTCACCCCCATCACATGTTGAACCGCACCACCCTCTCCTTGCTGCAGCGCGCCGGTGAAGCGCTGTATGCCGCCCAGCGCGCCGTAGCGCAGGAAGTCCAGTCCCAGGCCGAAGGCGTGGTCCACGCCGTAGCCACCACCCCGTTCAGCCCGGACGCGGACCGGGCCTATGCCCAACTGCGCACCGTGGCCCGCCTCTCTCAGGAACTGCAGGCCATGGATGAGCAGCTCCGCGCCCTCTACGGCTCGGCCGCCGCCATGCAGGCGCCCGAAACCCAGGTGCTGGCCGCGCTGGCGCTCCATGCCCCCGCAGCCCGCAAGGCACGGGCGGGCGCCGATTCTTCAGCCCCGCGTGCCGCGCATACCGCCCAGGGCAACGCCTTGGCGCAGGATGCCGAGGTCAAACACCCCCGGGCCGCGCCTGGTCCTGCCGGGCGCGCACGCCGCTTGTCCTCCGCCCCCCGCCTGAGCGGCAATGATTCCAAGGTGCTGGGCTATCTGCAACGCACCTTGAAGAGCGAGGGCTGGACCGAGATGACCCATGCCGCCATGGCGCGCGGCGCAGGCATCCCGTTGGGCTCCATCGGCGTGGCCGTCAAGCGGCTGCTGAAGGCCGGCGTGCTGGTGGAAGGCGCACGCGGGCATTACCGCCTGGGCTGACAGGCGAATGGTCTTGGGGTGGTTCAGCACTGCGGATCCGCTCCTGAAAAAATAGCTGCACGCGCTTTTTCCATAAGCGCTGCAGCTATTTTTCTTTCAAATGTCTCCCCATCGACGCCATGCCCGGCTCGGGCACGACAGCCGCGCTCAAGTCCGCGCCAGCGCCACGCCGGCTGCCGCCGCGCACAGCGCGGCTCCGATGCGGTCCTGCGAGGCGACGTCGAAGCTGCGCCCCGTCCCGGTGAACGGCACCTCGGCCGGCCGCACGTTGTGGCTCTGGCCGCCTTCGATGCGCCGAGCGAAGATGGTGTTGAGCGGCGTCACCCGCAGGTTCGCGGCCAGGTTGGCATCGGGCGTGTGCCGCGGGTGCGCCGCGTGTCCGCCGGGCCCGGGCACCGCGATGTCGAAGCGGTCCGCCGCCGCCCTGATGGGGCCGGGTCACAGCTGGCGTGCGCCGACCGTCCCAGTTCCACCATGGGCGACGCGGAAATAGCGACGGTCATGGGTGAGAAATTTCTGAACACGGGGCGCGCCACGGCAGCGAATTGCGTTGTGGCCCTCCGGCGCCGGAGTTTGTGAGGCAGCGGCGGGCCCCAGCCCCCGTCAGAACAAGGTGCCCTGCCCCCGCGCCAGCGCATGGCGGAACTGCGAGGCATCCAGCACCGTGCGCTCGCGGTTCAGGCCCAGGCGGCGGCAGGCCGTGTGGAAGCGCTGGCGCAGCAGATCGGCCCAGAGGCCGGTGCCCTTCATGCGCGTGGCGTGGTCGCTCTGGTAGGCCTTGCCGGCGCTGCGGGCGGCCTCGTCCAGGCCGTGCAGGTCCTGGATGCGGGCCATCACGCGGGCGGCGCGCTGCGGGTAGTGCAGTGCCAGCCAGTCGCGCATGAGCGGGTTCAGTTCCCAGGGTAGGCGCACCACGGTATAGAAGGCCGAGGTGGCGCCGGCCTCGCGCGCGGCTTCGAGCACCTGCTCCATGTCTTCGGTGAGGAACGGGATCTGCGGCGCCACGCTCACGCCCACCGGCACGCCGGCCTCGGCCAGCGCGCGGATGGTGCGCAGCCGGCGGTGGGGCGCGGCGGCTCGCGGCTCCAGCACGCGTGCCAGGGCGCCGTCGAGCGTGGTGATGGTGACGTAGGCGGCGGCCAGCCGGTCGCGGGCCAGGGGAGCGAGCAGGTCCAGGTCGCGCTCCACGCCGCTGGACTTGGTGATGAGCGAGAACGGATGCCGCGTCTCGGCCATCACCTCGATCAGCGCGCGCGTCAGGCGCAGCTCGCGCTCCACCGGCTGGTAGCAGTCGGTGGCCGAGCCGATGTTCACGGCCGTGGGCACGTGCGAGGGCCGCGCGAGTTCGGCGCGCAGCACCTCGGCGATGTTGCGCTTGGCGATGATGCGCGTCTCGAAGTCGATCCCCGGCGACAGGTTGAGGTAGCTGTGCGTGGGTCGGGCGTAGCAATAGACGCAGCCGTGCTCGCAGCCGCGGTAGGGGTTCACCGCCTGCTCGAAGAAGATGTCGGGCGAATCGTTGCGGGTGAGCGCGCTGCGCGCCGTCTCCCAGATCACCTCGGTGGCCGGCGGCTGAGCAGGCTCGGCCGCGCCCGATTCGAGCGTGCCCCAGCCGTCGTCGAACGCGTCGCGCTCGTCGCGCATGAAACGGTGGGCCGTCTGCGCAGCGATGCCTCGGCCCTTCAGGGCCGCGACCGGAATGCGGACCTCATCGTTCATGGCTGCGTCAGATACTGTTCAAACATACAGCCATTGTAGTGAGCGCGGCTTTGCGTGCCGGCCGCTGTGATTACCCCGGCACCCGGGTGCGGAATGCGCAGCGGCGCCGGAGCCCCTGGGCTACAGTCCCGCCCTTTCACCGCACGAGGACTTCCCTCCCGCACTTCTTTCCGTTTTTTTCTCCCGCCTTGACCGAGGACTTCACCATGGCTCTTGCACGCTCGCCCTCCATCACCCTTTCGTCGCTGGACGTGGACCGTATCGAGGCCCTGATGGCCGGCATTCCGGCCAGCGCCTTCGCCGGCAAGGCCGCGCTGCAGGCCGAGCTGGACCGCGCCGAGGTGCTGGCGCCGGCCGACATGCCGCCCGACGTGGTGACGATGAATTCGACGGTGGAGTTCTCGATCCGCGAGACCGGCAAGACCTTCTGCCTGAGCCTCGTCTATCCGCGCGACATCGACGGCAGCGCGGACCGCGTCTCGATCTTCGCGCCCGTGGGCAGCGCGCTGCTGGGCCTCTCGGTGGGCGACGAACTGAGCTGGCCCGGCCCGGGCGGCCAGCCGATGACCATGCAGGTGCAGCAGATCGTCTATCAGCCCGAGCGCGCGGGCGATCTGCACCGCTGAGCGGCTGAACTGCCGAACGGCGGCATGAAAAACCGCCGTGGCAGCGCAGGGGTGCGGCGGCGGTTTCAGGGATCAGCTGTGGTTGGAACTGCGATCGGCGCTCAGCCCAGCGCCAGCCGTTCGCGCGCGGCCTGGTATTCACGGCGCAGCTTCTCGACCAGTTCGCCCGCGCCGCTGATGCGGTCGATGGCGCCGATACCCTGGCCGCAGCCCCAGATGTCCTTCCAGGCCTTTTTGGCGTCGCCGCCGAAGTTCATCTTGCTCGGGTCGGATTCGGGCAGGTGCTCCGGGTCCAGGCCCGCCGCGCGGATCGAGGGCGCCAGGTAGTTGCCATGCACGCCGGTGAAGAGGTTGCTGTAGACGATGTCGTCGGAGGTGCCATCGACGATGGCCTGCTTGTAGGCCTCCTGCGCGCGCGCCTCGTGCGTGGCGATGAAGGCCGAGCCGATGTAGGCGAAGTCGGCGCCCATGGCCTGCGCGGCCAGGATGGCGCCGCCCGAGGCGATGGAGCCCGACAGCGCCAGCGGGCCGTCGAACCACTGGCGGATCTCCTGGATCAGCGCGAACGGGCTCTTCACGCCCGCATGGCCGCCCGCGCCCGCCGCCACGGCGATCAGGCCGTCGGCGCCCTTCTCGATGGCCTTGTGCGCGAACTTGTTGTTGATGATGTCGTGCAGCACCACGCCGCCCCAGCCGTGCACGGCCTGGTTGACGTCCTCGCGCGCGCCCAGGGACGTGATGACGATCGGCACCTTGTACTTGGCGCAGACCTGCATGTCGTGCTCCAGCCGGTCGTTGCTCTTGTGCACGATCTGGTTGATGGCGAAGGGCGCGGCGGGGCTTTCGGGGTGGTCGCGGTCGTGCGCGGCCAGGGCCTCGGTGATCTCGGCCAGCCATTCGTCCAGCAGCTCGGCCGGGCGGGCGTTGAGCGCGGGCATGGAGCCGACGATGCCGGCCTTGCACTGGGCGATGACGAGCTGGGGATTGCTGATGATGAACAGCGGCGACCCGATGACGGGCAGCGAGAGCTTTTGCAGCACGGGCGGCAGGCGGGACATGGGGAGTCTCCTTTTATGAATAAAAAGCGGCTGTAGCGCTTATCCAGCCTGCGCTTACAGCTATTATTTTAATAGCAAATCATCAGGCACGGCCAACGGCACAGGCCGTGGCGCAGCCGCTGAGGGCGATGTGCTCCATCAGAACGCTTCCAGCGCCAGTGCGGTCACGCTGGCCGCGCCTTCGACGATGGCGTCGCGCTGGGCGCCGGTGCGCACCAGCAGGTGGTCGGCATAGAAGCGCGCGGTGGCGATCTTGGCGCGCAGGAAGGCTTCGTCACGGCCCTGCGGCAGCAGCGCCTGGGCCGCCAGCAGCGCCCGGCCCAGCTGCCAGCCGGCCATCAGGTTGCCGGCCAGCATCAGGTACGGCACGCTGCCCGCGAAGACGGCGTTGGGGTCGGTCTTGGCGTGGGCCACGACGAAGTCCACCACCTGCAGGAAGGCTTCGCGCGCGGCCTTCAGGCGGCGGGCCACGGCCTGGGCGTCTTCGGTGCCGCTGGCGGCCAGATCGGCCTCGGTCTTCTCGATCTGCGCGGCGATGGCTCGGGCCGAGCGGCCACCATCGCGTGCCGTCTTGCGGCCCACCAGGTCGTTGGCCTGGATGGCGGTCGTGCCTTCGTAGATGGTCAGGATCTTCGCGTCGCGGTAGTGCTGCGCGGCGCCGGTCTCTTCGATGAAGCCCATGCCGCCGTGCACCTGCACGCCCAGGCTGGTCACTTCCAGGCTCATCTCGGTGCTGTAGCCCTTGACCAGCGGCACCATGAATTCGTAGAACGCGGCGTTGGCCTGGCGCATGTCCGCATCGGCATGGTGGTGCGATGCGTCGTAGGCGGCGGCGGCCGTGGCTGCCATGGCGCGGCAGCCCTCGGTCACGGCGCGCATGGTCATGAGCATGCGGCGCACGTCGGGGTGGTGGATGATGGGCGCACTGCCGGGCAGGCTGCCGTCCACCGGGCGGCTCTGCACGCGGTCGCGGGCGTATTGCACGGCCTTCTGGTAGGCGCGCTCGGACACGGCGATGCCCTGCAGGCCCACCGCGTAGCGCGCCGCGTTCATCATGATGAACATGTATTCGAGGCCGCGGTTCTCCTCGCCCACCAGATAGCCCACCGCCCCGCCATGGTCCCCGAACTGCAGCACCGCCGTGGGCGAGGCCTTGATGCCCAGCTTGTGTTCGATGGAGACGCAATGCACGTCGTTGCGCTCGCCCAGGGAGCCGTCGGCATTCACCAGGAACTTGGGCACCACGAAGAGGCTGATGCCCTTGACGCCCTCGGGCGCGCCGGCCACGCGGGCCAGCACCAGGTGGACGATGTTGGCGGCCATGTCGTGCTCGCCGTAGGTGATGAAGATCTTGGTGCCGAAGACCTTGTAGCTGCCGTCACCCTGCGGCTCGGCCTTGGTGCGCACCAGGGCCAGATCGCTGCCGGCCTGGGGCTCGGTCAGGTTCATGGTGCCGGTCCATTCGCCCGTGACCAGCTTTTCCAGATACGTGGCCTTGAGCTCGTCGCTGCCGGCGGTCAGCAGCGCCTCGATGGCGCCGTCGGTCAAGAGCGGGCACAGCGCGAAGCTCATGTTGGCGCTGTTGAGCATCTCGCTGCAGGCCGCGCCGATGGTCTTGGGCAGGCCCTGCCCACCAAAGTCCACCGGGTGCTGCAGGCCCTGCCAGCCGCCTTCGGCGTATTGGCGGAAGGCCTCCTTGAAGCCGGGCGTGGTCGTGACGCGGCCGTCCTTGAAGCTGGACGGATTGCGGTCGCCCTCCACGTTGAGCGGCGCCACCACGCCTTCGGTGAACTTGGCGCATTCATCGAGCACCGCCTGCGCGGTGTCCAGGCCAGCTTCCTCGAAGCCGGGCAACTGGGCGACCTGGGCGATGCCGGCCAGGTGTTCGATGGCGAAAAGCATGTCCTTCACGGGGGCGACGTAGCTCATGATTCTTGTCTCCGGGCAAAAATTGTCGAAAAAAAGGCATCGCGAACGATGCCTTTGTCAGCGCTGGCTGGAAGTCAAAGAGCCTTGACGAGCTCTGGGACGGCGGTGAACAGGTCGGCCTCCAGGCCGTAGTCGGCCACGCTGAAGATCGGCGCTTCGGGGTCCTTGTTGATCGCCACGATCACCTTGGAGTCCTTCATGCCGGCCAGATGCTGGATGGCGCCCGAGATGCCTGCTGCGAGGTAGAGCTGCGGCGCCACGATCTTGCCGGTCTGGCCCACCTGCAGGTCGTTGGGGGCGTAGCCCGCATCGACGGCAGCGCGGCTCGCGCCGATGGCCGCGCCCAGCTTGTCCGCCAGGGGGGTCATGACTTCGTTGAACTTCTCGGCGCTGCCGAGGGCCCGGCCGCCCGAGACGATGATCTTGGCGGCGGTGAGTTCGGGGCGGTCGCTCTTGGTGACTTCGCGGCCGACGAAGCGGCTCTTGCCGGAATCGGCTGCGGCAGCGACCTTCTCGACAGCGGCCGAGCCCCCCGTGGCGGCAGCGGCGTCGAAGCCGGTGGTACGCACGGTGATGACCTTCACGCTATCCGCGCTCTGCACGGTGGCGATGGCGTTGCCGGCGTAGATGGGGCGCTCGAAGGTGTCCGGGCTGTCCACCTTGGTGATGTCGCTGATCTGGGCGACGTCGAGCTGCGCGGCCACGCGTGGCGCGGCGTTCTTGCCGCCGGCCGTGGCGGGAAAGAGGATGTGGCTGTAGCTGCCGGCGATGGCCAGCACCTGGGCGGCCACGTTCTCAGCCAGGCCGTCCTTGAGGCTTTCGCCGTCGGCCTGGATCACCTTGGAAACGCCGGCGATCTGTGCGGCGGCCTGCGCGGCGGCATCGGCGCCCTGGCCGGCCACGAGGACGTGGACGTCGCCGCCGCAGGCTGCGGCTGCGGTCACGGTGTTGAGCGTGGCGGGCTTGATGCTGGCGTTGTCGTGTTCAGCGATGACGAGTGCGGTCATGTTCGTGTTCTCCTGCGCTGGTTGTTCTTCAGATGACCTTGGCTTCGTTCTTGAGCTTGTCCACCAGGGTGGCCACGTCGGGCACCTTGATGCCGGCGCCGCGCTTGGGCGGCTCGGAGACCTTCAGCGTCTTCAGGCGCGGCGTGACATCGACGCCCAGGTCTTCAGGCTTGACGGTGTCGAGCGGCTTCTTCTTGGCCTTCATGATGTTGGGCAGCGTGACGTAGCGCGGCTCATTGAGGCGCAGGTCGGTGGTGATCACGGCCGGCAGCGTGAGGGCCAGGGTTTCCAGGCCGCCATCGACTTCACGGGTGACGTTGACCGCATCGCCGCTCACCTCGACCTTGGAGGCGAAGGTGGCTTGCGGCAGGCCCGCCAGGGCGGCGAGCATCTGGCCGGTCTGGTTGGAGTCGTCGTCGATGGCCTGCTTGCCCAGGATGATCAGCTGGGGCTGTTCCTTGTCCACCAGGGCCTTGAGCAGCTTGGCCACGGCCAGGGGCTGCAGCTCCTGCGTGGTTTCCACCAGGATGCCCCGGTCCGCGCCGATGGCCATGGCCGTGCGCAGGGTCTCCTGGCACTTGGCGTCGCCGCAGCTCACGGCGATGACCTCGGTCACCACGCCTTTTTCCTTCAGCCGCACGGCTTCTTCCACCGCGATTTCGTCGAAGGGGTTCATGCTCATCTTCACGTTGGCGATGTCCACACCCGTGCCGTCCGACTTCACGCGGACCTTCACGTTGTAGTCCACCACACGCTTGACCGGGACCAAAACCTTCATTGCTGCGGCTCCTTCATTCTTGCTGGTTGAATTGACGTTACGTAAACCGGATTCATTCTATGTCCGGGCTCCCGCCCGGGCCGACCAGCGCGGCCCTCCAGGGCTTGGGGACAAAAACGAACGATCGTGCTTTTTCAGGATTATAGCCCTGCATCCGCACGTTCAAGGTGTCGCGTGCGGCTCAGCCGGCGCGGGCTGCGCGGCCGGCCGGATCTGCACCACGCGCTGCGGATAGGGGATGTCGATGCCGGCCGTGCGCAGCCCGTCGAGGATGGCGATGTTGATGGCCGAGCGCAGGTTGACCGTGCCGGCGGAGGGGTCGCTCACCCAGAAGTTGAGGCTGAATTCCAGCCCGTCCGGCGCGAAGCTGACCAGGTAGGCCACGGGCACCGGGTCCTTCAGCACGCGCGGCTGGGCGGCCGCTGCTGCGCACAGGATCTGCTGCACCTGGGCCACGTCGCTGTCGTAGCCCACGGTGATGTCGGTGGTGATGTTGAACTTGCGGTCGGCGTCCGAGAGGTTTTCCACCCGCTGGGTGATGAGCGTTTCGTTGGGCACGATGGATTCGCGCCCGTTGCCCGCCCGGATGAGCGTGTAGCGGGTCTTGATGTCAGTGATGCGGCCCTCGAAACCATCGACACGCACGTTGTCGCCGATGCGCAGCGAGCGCTCCAGCAGGATGACGAAGCCGCTCACGTAGTTGGATGCGAGCTTCTGCAGCCCGAAGCCCAGGCCCACGCCCACCGCGCCGCCCAGCACCGAGAGCGCCGTCAGGTCCACCCCCACGGCCGAGAGCGCGAACAGCATGCCGATGAGCAGCAGCAACGCGCGCGTGGCGTTCACGGCGACCTTGCGCATCGACAGGTCGGCCACCGCGTTGCTGAGCACGCGCCGCTCGAAGGTGGACGACACCCAGAGCGCGGTCACCATCACTGCCGCGGCCGAGAGCACGCCCTGCAGCAGCATCAGCAGATTGGTCTGCGTCTTGCCGAAGCTGATGCCGATGCCGGCCAGCTCCTCGCGCACGATGGGCAACAGCCCGACGATCCACAGCACCGCCACGCCCCAGGCCAGCCACGAGATCATGCGTTCGAGCAGTCGCATGGCCGGCGAGCGCGGGAAAGCCGTGGCGAGCACGCGCGCGAAGAAGCGGATCAGCACCAGCGAACTCAGTACCGGCACCGCCACGCGCAGCACGAAGACCGGCTGATAGTGCTCCACGCCCGCGCGGCCCGCATAGACCAGGGCCAGCGCCAGCAGCGGAAACATCAGCCCGTCGAAGGTGCGCCGGCCGAACCAGACCGAGTCGGGCGGCTGGTTACGCCCCACGGCGCGGCTGACGCCGAAGGCCACGGCCAGGCAGGCGGCCAGCACGGCCAGTTCCAGCCAAGTGCTGGAGTGGTTGAAGTCGCGCAGCAGGCGGTCGAACAGCTCGCTCACGGCTGCGCCTTCCATGCGGGCGTGCGCTTTTCGGCGAAGGCGCGGGCGCCTTCCTGGGCGGCCTCGTCCATCATGTTCAGGGCCATGGCCTGGCCGGCCAGCTGGTAGGCGGCGTCCACGCCCAGTTCGCGCTGCTGATAGACAACGGCCTTGCCGAGGGCGATGGCGGCCCGGGGCTTTTGCAGGATGGCAGCGACGAGCGATTCGACCTCGGCATCGAGCGCCTCGGGCGCCGCCACGCGGTTGACCAGGCCCTGGGCACGGGCGGTTTCGGCATCGATGAAGTCGCCCGTCAGCAGCATCTCCATGGCCTGCTTGGCGGGCAGGTTGCGCACCAGCGGGACGCTGGGCGTGGCGCAGAACAGGCCGTAGTGGATGCCGCTGGTGGCAAAGCGCGCCGCACGGCTCGCCACCGCCAGGTCGCACTGCGCCACCAGCTGGCAGCCCGCCGCCGTGGCGATGCCCTGCACGCGCGCGATGACCGGCACCGGCAGGCGCTGGATGGCGAGCATCACGCGGCTGCACTGCGCGAAGAGCTTCTGGTAGTAGGCCTGCTCAGGCCGCTGCGCCATCGCCTTCAGGTCGTGGCCCGCGCAGAAGGCCTTGCCTTCGGCGGCCAGCACCACCACGCGAGCGCCGTCATCGCGTGCCACGTCGTCCAGCGCCTGCTGCAGCGCGGCGATCATCGGCTCGCCCAGCGCGTTGAAGCGGGCGGGGTCGGCCAGGGTCAGGGTGACGACGCCGCGGGCGTCGCGTTCGGTGCGCAGCGGGGCGCGGGTGGGGTCTTGCGGGGTGGCGGTCATGGCAGGCGGAGGGAAGGTCCCGCGTCCGCGCACGGCAGGCCGCGGGAGAAAGAGGGTTCAGAGATCGGCGAGCACGCGGATGTGCGCTTCGACGCTGCGCGCCAGCGGGTCCATCATGTAGCCGCCTTCCAGGCACGAGACGATGCGGCCCTTGCTGAAGCGCCGTGCCACGTCCTTGATGCGCTGGGTGATCCAGGTGTAGTCCTGCTCGTTGAGGCCGAGCTGGCCCATGTCGTCCTCGCGGTGGGCGTCGAAGCCGGCGGAGACGAAGATCATCTCGGGCTTGAAGGCCTCCAGGCGCGGGATCCAGAGCATCTCGACGATCTCGCGCACGTCCATGCCCTTGGTATAGGCCGCCACCGGCACGTTGAGCATGTTGGGCGCCGGGTCGGCGTCGCCGCTGAACGGGTAGAACGGGTGCTGGAAGATGCTGACCATGAGCGCGCGCGGGTCGCCCGCGAGAATGTCTTCGGTGCCGTTGCCGTGGTGCACGTCGAAGTCCACCACCGCCACGCGGTGCAGCTTGTAGCGCTCCAGCGCATAGCGCGCCGCCACGGCCACGTTGTTGAAGAAGCAAAAGCCCATGGCCTTGTTGCGCGTGGCATGGTGGCCCGGCGGGCGCACGCTGCAGAAGGCGTTCTCGATCTCGCCGGCCATCACCGCGTCGGTGGCCGCCAGGGCCGCGCCGGCGGCGCGCAGCGAGGCATTCCAGGTGTGGGCGTTGATGGAGGTATCGGGGTCGATCTGCGCGTGGGCCGGGCCGCCGGCCTGCAGCTCTTCGACGAGCCGGTCGGTCATGCCTCGCAGCGAGGCCACGTACATGCGGTCGTGCGCCAGCTCGATGTCGGCCAGCGACGCCTGCGGCGCCTCGAAGCGCTCCAGCGCGTCGGCCACGCCGGTGACGAGCAGACGGTCTTCGATCGCATCGAGCCGCGCCGGGCATTCCGGATGGCCCGCACCCATCTCGTGCTTCCAGCAGTCGCGGTGGGTGAAATAGCCCGTCTTGCTCACAGTCATTGCCTGTCCCCAAACTTTTTCGGATAACGTCCGGCCATGCATGCACAGCCCAAGATCCAGTCGCTTTTGAACCAGCTTAACACGGTGATTGTGGGCAAAAAGGCGCAGGTCCAGGACTGCGTGGCCTGCCTGCTGGCGGGGGGGCACCTGCTGATCGAGGACGTGCCCGGCGTGGGCAAGACCACTCTGGCGCATGCCCTGGCGCGCACCTTCGGGCTGCAGTTCTCGCGCGTGCAGTTCACCGCCGACCTGATGCCCAGCGACCTCACGGGCGTGTCGGTCTATGAGCGTGGCCGCGAGTCCTTCGTGTTCCACCCCGGCCCGGTCTTCGCCCAGGTGCTGCTGGCCGATGAGATCAACCGCGCCAGCCCCAAGACGCAGAGCGCGCTGCTCGAAGCCATGGAAGAAAAGCAGGTCTCGGTGGAAGGCGAGACACGTGCCCTGCCCCACCCCTTCTTCGTGATCGCCACGCAGAACCCGCACGACCAGCTGGGCACCTTCGCGCTGCCCGAATCGCAGCTGGACCGCTTTCTGATGCGCATCTCCATCGGCTACCCCGACCGCGCCGCCGAACGCCTGCTGCTGGCCGGCAGCGACCGGCGCGACCTGGTCGATTCGCTGCTGCCGCTCCTCTCGCAGGACGAGCTGGCCGAGCTGCAGCGCCAGGTGCTGGCCGTGCACGCGGCCGAGCCGCTGCTGAACTACGTGCAGGACCTCATCGCCGCCACCCGCTCGGGCCGCTGGTTCCTGCAGGGCCTGTCGCCGCGCGCGGGCATCGCGCTGATGCGTGCGGCCAAGGCGCAGGCGCTGATCGCCGGGCGCGACTACGTGGCACCCGACGACGTGCAGGCCGTGCTGCCGCAAACCATCGCCCACCGCCTCGTGCCCGTGGGCGATGCCGGCCGGGGCGCGGCCGAGCAGGTACGCGCCATGGCCCAGGCCGTGCCGCTGCCCTGAAAGCGCCGGCGTGAGCGAAACCGCCCTGCCAGCCCCCGCCACGCCAGGCCGCCGCCCCGGCCTGCTGGCACCCGCCAGGCACCGCTGGCAGCGCTGGTGGCTCGCGCGCCTGCCGCGCAGCGACACGACCGAGCTGACGCAGCGCAACGTCTACATCCTGCCCACCGGCGCGGGCTGGATGCTGGCCGCCACGCTACTGGTGCTGCTGGTGGCGTCCATCAACTTCCAGCTCAACCTGGGCTATCTCCTCACCTTCCTGCTGGCCGGCAGCGCGGTCGCGGGCATGCATGTGGGCCACGGCACGCTGCGCGGGCTGTCGCTGCACCTCAGCGCCCCGGAGCCGCAGTTTCTGGGCGGCAGCGCCACGCTGCAGGTGCAGCTCTCCAGCACCCGCGCCGCGCCGCGCCACGGCATCGCGCTGGCGCTGCACGGCAGCGGGCAATGGGTGTGGACCGACGTGCCCGGCGCGGGCAGCGCCACCGTGCAGGTGGCCTTCCGGCCGCAGCGGCGCGGCCTGCACGAGGTGCCCGCGCTCACCGCAGAAACGCGCTTTCCGCTGGGCGCCTTCCGCGTCTGGACGATCTGGCAGCCCGCCGCGCAGCTGCTGGTCTATCCGCAGCCCGAGCTGCCCCCGCCACCGCTGCCCGCGGGCGAGCCCCAGGCCGGCGGCGCCGGCAGCGCGCCGGCCCAGGGCATCGGCGAATTCGACGGCGTGCGGGCCTACCGGCGCGGCGACCCGCTCAAGCTGGTGGTCTGGAAGAAGGCCGCCCAGGCGCTGGCCGCCGGCACCGACGGCCTGGTGAGCCGCGACGCGCAGCAGGCCCAGCGCCAGGCGCTGTGGCTCGACCCCGCCCTCACCAGCCTGGCCGACCCGGAGGCGCGCCTCTCGCGTCTGGCGGCCTGGGTCATCCAGGCCGACCGCCTGGGCGTGAAATACGGCCTGCGGCTGCCCGGCGTGGAGATCGCCCCCGACACCGGCACCGCCCACCGCCACCGCTGCCTGGAGGCGCTGGCGCTGTCATGAACCCGCTCCAATTCATGGCATTTTTCGCCTGCATCCCTTGCGGGTCGAGCGCATGTAGCTATCTTTTCAATAGCAATCTGCACCAGGGGGGCCGCCCGTGAACCTGCGCCGGACCCTGGCCAGCCTGCCCCGCGATGCGCGGGACACGCTGTTCCTGCTGGCCGTCATCGCCTGGGTGATCGCGCCGCAGGTGCCCTACCTGCCCGGCTGGACCAGCGCCTTCGCCGCCGCCGTGCTGCTCTGGCGCGGCACGCTCACCTGGCAGGGCCGTCCCCTGCCCGGGCGCTGGCTGACGGGCGCGCTGCTGGTGCTGGCCGTGGGGCTCACGCTGGCCACCTTCCGCACCATCGTCGGGCGCGAGGCGGGCGTGACGCTCATCGTGGTGCTGCTCGCGCTCAAGACGCTGGAGCTGCGCGCGCGGCGCGACGCCATGGTGGTCTTCTTCCTGGGCTTCTTCACGCTGCTCAGCTGTTTCTTCGTCACGCAGTCGCTGGCCACGGCGGCGGCCATGCTGGTCGCGCTGCTGGGCCTGCTCACGGCCCTGGTCAACGCACACCTGCCGGTAGGCCGGCCGCCGCTGGCGCTGTCGCTGCGCATGGCGGCGCGGCTCATGCTGCTGGGCGCGCCGGTGATGCTGGCGCTCTTCCTGCTCTTCCCGCGCATGGCGCCGCTCTGGGGCATGCCGGCCGACGAGGCGCGCGGGCGCAGCGGCCTCTCCGACGACATGGAGATCGGCCAGGTCACCCGCCTGGCGCTGGACGAGGGCGTGGCGCTGCGCGTGCGCTTCGACACGCCCGGCGGCCGGCCTCCGCCGCAGAACCAGCTCTACTTCCGCGGCCCGGTGCTCAGCGTGTTCGACGGGCGCCACTGGCGGGCCCTCGGGGCGCAGACCCAGGACGGCAGGCTGGACCCGCCGCCCGCGCCCGCCCAGCTGCAGGTGCAGGGCGAGGCCGTGCGCTACGAAGCCCTCCTCGAACCCCACCGCCGCCGCTGGCTGCTGACGCTGGACGCCACGCAGCCGCCGCCCGAGCTGCCCGCCGGCCTGCGCGCCTTCATGTCGCCCGATCTCAGCTGGCAGGCCAGCCGCCCCATCGCCGAGGTGCTGCGCTACCGCGCCGAAAGCCACCTGCGCTTCAGTCACGGCCCGCTGCAGCGCACCCGCCAGCTGCAGCCCTACCTGCAGCTGCCCCCGGGCCTGAACCCGCGCACGCTGGCCCTGGCCGCCCAGATGCGCGCCGACCCGGCCCTGGCGGCAGGCGGCACGCCGGCCTATGTGCAGGCCGCGCTCGACCGCCTGCGCACGGGCGGCTACACCTACACGCTGGAGCCGGGCGTCTATGGCGAGCACACGGCCGACGCCTTCTGGTTCGACGTGAAGGCGGGCTTCTGCGAGCACATCGCCTCGGCCTTCGTCGTGCTGATGCGGGCGCTGGACGTGCCCGCGCGCATCGTCACCGGCTACCAGGGGGGCGAGTTCAACGGCTTCGACGACGCGTGGACGGTGCGCCAGAGCGACGCCCATGCCTGGGCCGAGGTCTGGCAGAGCGGCGCCGGCTGGGTGCGCGTGGACCCGACAGGCGCGGTCTCGCCCGGACGCATCGGCGCGCTGCAGCGGCTGCAGGCGCCGCGCGGCGCATTCGGCAACGCCATGGACGCGGTGATCGCGCCCGGCATGGTGCAGACCCTGCGCGCCGCCTGGGACGCCGTCAACACCCGCTGGAATCAGTGGGTGCTCAACTACACGCAGGACCGGCAGTTCGACCTGCTGCGCGCCCTTGGCGTGCGCTCGCCCGACTGGGAGGACCTGGGCCGCCTGCTGGCCGGCCTGATGGCCGCCGCCGCGCTGGGCGGCGCGGCCTGGGCCGGCTGGCGCCGCCGCCGGCACGACCCCTGGCTGCGCCTGCTGGAACGCGCCCGCCGCCGTCTGGCCCGCGCCGGCCTGCCCCAGCCCGCCCCCCTGCCGCCCCGGGCCCTGGCCGAGCGCGCCCGCGCGCATTTCGGCCCCGCGGCCGACGACTGCGCCGACTGGCTGCTGCGCATGGAAAATGCCCGCTACGCCGCCCATCCCGCCGAGACGCTGGCCGACCTGCAGCGCCGCCTGCGCGGCCTGCGCTGGCCGGCCGCCCTGCCCGACACCTCGCGCTGACCGAACCCACCGAACCCGCGCCCGCTCAATGACCGCCGACTTCGCCC
This sequence comes from Paracidovorax sp., assembly GCF_057642795.1. Lineage (NCBI taxonomy): Bacteria > Pseudomonadati > Pseudomonadota > Betaproteobacteria > Burkholderiales > Comamonadaceae > Paracidovorax > Paracidovorax sp. The sequence goes on along the minus strand of NZ_JBXYZY010000001.1, from coordinate 269,087 downwards.
GACTTTCCCGACCCTCCCGAATCGCTACGCTTTTCATAGCAGCCTGCGCGCTCTCCATCGGCGCTGCAGCCCAAAATCACTCGCAATCCACGCCGAAGAAGAAAAAGACGGCTGCCACCACCTCCGCGGCCAAGGCCCAGCCCGCCCCCGTGTTCTATGCCGACCGGGCCGACGCCATGGCTCTCGCCGACGACATCGCGGCCCGCCGCAACCTGGACCGCGAAGGGGTGCGCCAGGCCATCGGCCAGGCCCGGCTGCTGCCGCAGGTGCCGCGCCTCATGCTGCCGCCGGCCGCGGGCAAGACGGCCAAGAACTGGCGCGCCTACCGCGGCCGCTTCGTCGAGCCGGTGCGCATCCGCGCCGGGCTGCGCTTCTGGCAGGAGAACGCCGAGACCCTGGCCCGCGCCGAACGCGAATACGGCGTGCCGGCCGAAATCATCGTCGGCATCATCGGCGTGGAGACCATCTATGGCCAGCAGATGGGCAGCTTCCGCGTGATCGACGCGCTCGCCACGCTGTCGTTCGACTTCCCCGACGCCCACCCTCGCGCGGCCGAGCGCAGGGCCTTCTTCCGCGGCGAGCTGGAACAGTTCCTGAGCCTCATGGACCGCACCGGCACCGACCCGCTCACGCCGCGCGGCAGCTACGCGGGCGCCATGGGCCTGGGCCAGTTCATGCCGTCGAGCTGGGTGCGCTATGCGGTGGACTACGACGGCGACGGCAGCATCGACCTCTGGAACAGCCCGGCCGACGCCATCGGCTCGGTCGCCAACTACTTCAAGGGCCACGGCTGGAAAACCGGCATGCCGGTGTGGTTCGACGTGCGGTTCGACGCCGAACGGCTGCAGCTGCCCGAACTGCTGGCGCCCGACATCCTGCCCACCTTCAGCGCCGCACGCATGGCCGAACTCGGCGCCCGGCCCCAGGGCGCGGGCGCCGCGCACGCCGGCCCGCTGGCGCTGGTGGAACTGCAGAACGGCGGCGACGTGCCCACCTACATCGCAGGCACCGAGAACTTCTACGCCATCACGCGCTACAACTGGTCGAGCTACTACGCCCTGGCCGTGGACACGCTGGGGCGCGAGGTGGCGGCGGCGCGCGCCCGCTAACCCGCCATCGCCCTCCGATGTGAAAAGGCCCCGCCTTCCGGGCGAGGAAGGCAGGGCCGAAGGGATCGCAAAGGGGGCGCCGCCAAAGCGCCCGGCGCAGCGACGTCGCTACCTCACTGCGGCATCTTGTAGCTGGTCAGCGCCTGCGGGAACTTGATGAGCCAGAGGCGCACCGGGCGTTCGCTGGCCACGCCCGGCGCCACGCGCGCACCGGCGGTGCCGGCGGGGCAGCCCGCGACGATCTGGCCCTGGGCGTTCACGGTGCAGTCTTCCAGGCTGCCGGCCACTTCCTTGCCGTTGGCATCCACCAGGATGGAGCGCAGGCCGAAGTCGTTGTCGTTCATCAGCGCCACGGTGTTGGCGTCCACCACCGCCAGGCCCTCGGCCTTCTCTGCGACCCAGCCGGCGGCGTTCAGATCCAGCAACCGGGTCTTGCGCAGGGTGACGACGGTGGAGAAGTCGGCGCCGTTGACGGCCTTGCCGGACATGCTGCTCTTTTCCAGGTCGCTGCCCCAGGCGGTGATGTCGGTGGCGTTGGTGGGGATCTCGATCAGCACCAGCCCGTTGAAGACCTTGCCGTCGGGCCCGGCGCCCTGCTCCACCGCCAAGAAGCGGTTGCCGCCCAGCCAGGCCAGATCGCCCATCTTGGCGTTGCCGGTCTTGCCGTCCTTGTAGAGGGCCGCATCCACCGGCAGGGCGTAGAGCCGGCTCGTTTCCGTGGCCGGATCGAACGCCACCCAGCGCAGGAAGCGGGCGTAGTTCTGCACCTTCTCGCTCTTGCCGGTGGCCGCCAGCGTGGCCTTGCCGTCGTCGATGGGGCTTTGCAGGAAACCGTGCAGCACGCCGCTGCTCTTGTCCAGCGTGAGGCCTTCCATGCCCCGGTTGGCGCGGCGCTTGGAGAGCACCAGCGGCAGGTCGGCCGCGGCCGTGCCGGGCTGGTACTTCTTCAGGATGCGGCCGGTGGCCGGATCCACCTTCGCGATGAAGGGGCCGTATTCGTCGGAGATCCAGAGCGCCTTGCGCGCCTCGTCCACCACCACCGATTCGGGGTCGATGCCGTTGGCGTCGAAGCCGGCCTTGGCCGCGTCATAGACCAGCCTGTCGGTCAGCGGCGTTTCCATGGTGGCGCCCACGCCGCTTTGCAGCGGCCGGCCGCTCGCCTTGACCGTGTCGCTCACCGACAGCGGCGTGAGCGACTGCAGCACCGCGCCGCCCTTGCCCACGCTGAAGAGGCCCAGCGAGGGCACGAAGCTCGGCGCCGGGAAGACCTTGCTGGCGCCGGTCTTCGTGGTGTCGGCCGGGGTGGGCGCGGTGGGGCCGTCGCCGTTGGGGCCGCGGTCGGTCACGCCGTAGAACTGCAGGGAGCCATCGGCCGCGCGGCCCTTGAAGGCCAGGCCCGAGCCGGCCGCCGGGTAGAAGCCCCGTGGGAAGTCGCGCTTGACGGCCGCGTTGTCACCTTCGTAGGGGACAAAGAACTTGCCATCGGCCTGCACCACATACTTGGTGTACTGCACGGCGCCGGCCACGCTGTCGGCCACGGTGCTGGTGGTGGGCTTGGCCAGCGCCGTGGCCAGGGTGTTCTCGAAATGCTCGCGCGCCAGCTGGCGGGCCGTGACGCTGATGTCGCGCAGGTTGTAGGGCAGGCCCCGGGCATCGTTGAAGGCGGGCAGCAGCGCCGCCAGCGCCGTGCCGAAGGCATCGCCGGCCTGCGCCAGGTCGATGGACTTGCCGGCCAGCGCCTGTGCCGAGGCCGCGGTGATGCGGATGCCGTTGGCCGGGTCGCCGTCCTCGTCCAGGCTCTGCAGCAGCTGCAGGCGGTTGACCACCTTGGCATCGGTGCTATCGGCCGTGCCCGCCAGATCCAGCGGCGTGAGCACGCTGCCGCAGGCGGCCTGGCCCAGCGCTACGCCGCCCAGCGAGAAAGCCACCATCTCGCCCTGCACGCAGCTGAACTGGCCCAGGGCATCGGTGGTGCCCGATCCGCTGGCCGCGCGATAGGCCAGGCCTTCGACGGCCGAATCGAGGAAGGTGCCGTTCATGCGCACGGTGGGCGAGCCACCGCCCGAGCCGCCCGCACCACCACCGCCATTACCGGCCGGCGGCGTGGCCGGCGTGGCGCCGGAGTCGCCGTCGCCGCCCCCGCAACCGGCGACGGCAAAGGCGCCCGCCAGGGCCAACGCGACGAGGGAGGGCTTGAAAAGGGGAAGAGGTCTTGCCATGGGAATGCCGCAGAGTGAAGGGGTACCAAGGGATGCGAGAGGCCGCCCGCACGCTGTGCGGGCCGTAGCGCCCGGCTATCCATCCGAGCGCAACGATTGCAAAACACCTTCGTGTCAGCGTCATGACGCTTTCACTTTCCCCGGATTTCTCCGCATTCCCGCCCTGGCAGGCTTTCGCCCGCAGGGGCCACCTCAGGGCCGCTGCATGCGGCAGATGAACGGCTGCTCGGCCTTGTCGGCCGCGATCTGCCGCACCACGCGAAAGCCGTACCCCGAGCCTTCGACATCGAACTTCACGCCCGGCGCGCCCAGGCGGTCCATCACGCCCACCACCAGCGGCTGCTGGAACTGGTGGTCGCCCGCGCGCATGTGGCCGGACTGGCCCGCCAGCTGCACCTGGGCGGTTTCGAGCTGCCGCGCCACGGCCAGCGCATCGGTGCTGCCGGCGCGGGCCATGGACTGCGCCAGCGCCTCGACCATGAGCTGCATGCGCATGTGAACGTAGTCGTCGGCCGGCTTGGGAAAGCGCTGGCGGAAGGCGCGGTAGAAGGCCTCGCTCTGCGCGGTGGGCAGATTGGGCAGCCAGTCGGCCACCGCCACCACCTTGCCCACGCCGGCATCGCCCAACGCGGCGGGCGCACCCAGGGCGTTGCCGTAGAAGGTGTAGAACATGCCGTCGTACCCCACCTCGCGCGCGGCCTTGACCAGCAGGGTCAGGTCGTTGCCCCAGTTGCCGGTGATGACGGCCTGCGCGCCGCTCGCCTTGATCTTCACGGCGTAGGGCGCGAAGTCCTTGACGCGGCCCACGGGGTGCAGCTCTTCGCCGGCCACGGCCACGTCGGGGCGCTGCGCTGCGAGCTGGCGCCTGGCCTCGCGCAGCACGGCCTGGCCGAAGCTGTAGTCCTGCCCGATCAGGTAGGCACGCGTGAGGGCGCGGTCTTCGCGCACCACCTCCATCAGCGCGGCCATGCGCATATCGGCATGCGCGTCGAAGCGGAAATGCCAGAAGCTGCACTTCTCGTTGGTGAGGATGGGGTCCACCGCCGAGTAGTTGAGGAACACCACGCGCCGCGCCGGGTCGCGTTCGTTGTGCTTGTTGATGGCGTCGATCAGCACCGCCGCCGTGGCCGAGGAGTTGCCCTGCATCACGAAGCGGGCCCCGTCGTCGATGGCCGAACGCAGCGCCGACAGCGCCTCCTCGTTCTGGCCTTTGCTGTCGTAGCGGCTCACCGCCAGCGGCCGGGCGCCGCCGGGCAGCGGCACGCCGCCTCGCGCGTTCACGCGCTCCGTCGCCCAGAGCACGTTGCGGAAGACGGCCTCGCCGGTATTGGCGAAGGGGCCCGACAGGCTTTCGATCAGCGCCAGCGGAATGGGCGCGGCCGCGGGCTGGGCGGCTCGGGCGAGGCCCCCAGCGGCAGCCGAGAAAGCGGCCAGGGCGCCGGCCTGGCAGGCACGGCGACGCGAGAAAAGAGTCATGGAAGACACACCGGATACGGTAAGGAACGGAAAGGGCAGCCGCCCGCCGCATGCGGTGATGCGGGGCGCCGGCCCGTGAAAAAGCGGGGCAGTGTATCTGCGCGGGGATCAGGGCCGCGCCGCAGCGCGGGCCGACACCGCAGAGGCGTCACCACCGGGCGCGGAGGCATCGGCCCGCAAGGTGGCGTCGGCCAGGGCAGGCAGCGGCAGGTCGGCGGTGCTGTCGGCGCGCTCACGGCTGGCGCTGTCGGCCACGCCCGAGGCGCCTTGAGCAACCGGTACGGCAGCAACGGCCGAGGCAGCCGCAGCGGGGGGCGCTGCGGGCTCTGCGGCCCCGGTGGGGCCTGCCGGCATGCCGGGTTGACCCGCGGGCTCCGCCGCCGGCTGCGTTGGCGGCTGCATCGCGGGCTGCACGGGCTGCGCCGCCGGCAGGGCCCGTTCCTCGATCTGTGACTGCGGCTTCACCAGCATGGGCGTGGCGCTTTCCGGGGCTGGCGCGGCGGGCGGCTGCACGAAGCGGCCGAACAAGTCGAAGAAACGTTCGTAGAAACGCTTGTCGGTCACCGTCTCGCTACCCACCTTGACCAGGGTGTCGTCCGAGGCGGAAACGGGCAGCGACAGCGAGCCCAGCGCCCCCACCCCCAGCGAGGCGGAGTTGTTGATCTTCTTGATGACGTAGCGGTCCTGCAGCGCGCTGGCAAAGGCCGCAGTGCGCTTGCCGTCCGCCCCCTCGGGCGCACAGACCACGCGCATCTCCACTTCGTAGTGGATGTCGGTGGAGGGCTGGAAATACTTGCGCCCCGCCACCATGTCGTCGGTGGCGGTGTTCACCAGGTAGCCCTGGCTCAGCAGCGCGCGCCGGGCCGCTTCGCAGGCCTGGGCTTTGGGCGCGTTGATGTGGCGGGTGTGGACGTTGATGCTCTCGAAGTCGTCCGGATCGAACCGGGTGGCGCCAGCCAGGCCAGGCATTGAATCGGACACCGTGGCGCAGCCCGCCAGCACCGTGCAGACAAGGGCGACCAGGGACGTGCCGCCGATGGACAGGGCATGACGGGGACGGAGCGTGAGGTTCATGGGCATGGGTTCCAGTCGAATCGAGCATTGTGCCGACGCGCAGGTCACCACAGCGTCAACAGGCTCTCAGAGCCCGGAAGGCCTGCGGGGTTCAACGCAGGGTCGCGGCGGAGGTGGCGAGCGCGGAAAAAAAAGCTCTTGAAATGCAAAAACCCGCTCGCATGTTCGATCCAAGCGGAATGCAAGTTCAGGCAAAAGATGTCAAGAACAAACAAACTCCGCCAACCCCAACCAAATGGAGTCAACATGTTTTTCACCCCCGTCATCCGCCACGCCTCGTTCCAAGCTCCCCGTGCCGCCGATCTGGCACTGCAGCGCTTCCTGCAGAGCACCCTGGCTGCGCCTCAGCAGCCCGGCACCCAGGTCTCGCAGGACGACAAGACCGTGACACTGCAGATCGACGTGCCGGGCCTCTCGCGCGAGCAGCTCTCCCTCACCATCGAAGGCCATCAGGTGCGCCTGGCCAGCGTGGAAGGCGCTCCGCGCCAGGTACAGCGTGCCTGGGAGCTGGCCGACGAGATCGACGTGGCCGCCAGCTCCGCCAAGCTGGAAAACGGCGTGCTCACGCTGGTGCTTGCCAAGGTGGTTCCCGTGAGCCGCGCCCAGCAGCTGACCATTGCTTGAGCGCTTGCAGACGCTCCCCTGGAAAGGTGGCTTCGGCCACCTTTTTTCATGGCCGCACAGGCTCCCATGGCGGGAACGCGCCGCACCCGGTTCACGCACTGCACTGGTGCACTGCAGCATTCTTGAGTCTCCTGCCCCGCTGCGCCAGCAGGTACCCGGCGCACAACCGCTATGCAAAAGATAGCTACCCACGCAGGAAAAACCAGCGCGGCAGGCCATTCCATGGACAACCCTCCGACCGCATTGGCACAGCCATTGCTTCATGTGCCGCATAGCCGGCCGCTCCAACGACGGAAAGCGCTGCCGGTCAGGACGAAGGCGTCCCCACGGGTGTCGGGCCATTGAGAAGGCCGGGCGCTCCGTGTGGGCGCCTTTTCTTTTTGGTGTTCGGCGAGCGCACTGCGCCGCCCTGACCTGGAGTGGCGACGATGGACAAACCCCGGCTGGTGATGGTGGGCAACGGCATGGCCGGCGTGCGCACGCTCGAAGAGCTGCTGAAGATCGCGCCCGGCCTCTACGACATCACCGTCTTCGGCGCCGAGCCGCACCCGAACTACAACCGCATCCTGCTCTCGCCTGTGTTGGCGGGCGAGCAGACGCTGGACGAAATCGTCCTCAACGACTGGGACTGGTACGCGCAGCACGGGATCGCTCTGCACGCCGGCTGCACCGTGACCGAGGTGGACCGCGTGCGCCGCGTGGTGCATGCCACCAACGCGGCCGGCGAAACCGTGAGCGCGCCCTATGACCGGCTGATCCTCGCCACCGGCTCCAACCCCTTCATGCTGCCCGTGCCCGGCCACCAGCTGGAGGGCGTGCTGGCGTACCGAGACATCGCCGACACCCAGGCCATGATCGAAGCCGCCACCCGCTACCGGCAGGCGGTGGTGATCGGCGGCGGCCTCCTGGGCCTGGAGGCGGCCAACGGCCTCATGAAGCGCGGCATGGACGTGACCGTGGTGCATGTGGGCAGCTGGCTGCTGGAGCGTCAGCTCGACGCCACCGCCGCCGGCCTGCTGCAGCGGGCGCTGGAACAGCGCGGCCTGCATTTCCGGCTCAAGGCGCAGACGGCAGCGCTGCTGGGCGATGCCGATACGGGCGAAGGCCCGGGCACGGCCGGCCGCGTGCGCGCCGTGCGCTTCCAGGACGGCAGCGAGATCCCCGCCCAGCTGGTAGTGATGGCCGTGGGCATCCGCCCCAACACCCGGCTGGCCGAGCAGATGCGCCTGCATGTGAACCGGGGCATCGTGGTGAGCGACACCCTGCAGACCGTGACCGACCCGCGCATCTACGCCGTGGGCGAATGCGCCGCGCACCGCGGCATCGCCTATGGGCTGGTCGCGCCGCTCTTCGAGCAAGGCCGGGTGCTGGCCAACCACCTGGCGGAGCACGGCATCGGGCGCTACCAGGGCTCGCTCGTCTCCACCAAGCTCAAGGTGACCGGCATCGACCTCTTCAGCGCGGGCGACTTCCAGGGCGGCGAAGGCACGGAAGAGATCGTGATGAGCGATCCGGCCGGCGGCATCTACAAGAAGCTCGTGCTCAAGGACGACCGGCTGGTGGGCGCCTGCCTCTACGGCGACACGACCGACGGCAACTGGTACTGGCGCCTGCTGCGCGCGGGCATGACGGTGGCGGAGATCCGCGACGTGCTGATGTTCGGCGAGCCGCCAGCCGAAGAAGCCGCGCCCTCGCCCGCGACCGACGAACCGCTATCGAAAAAATAGCCAGATGCCCGCTCGCTGACTGCGCTGAAGCCCCAATCACCCCAAACTCCAACGACCCTGCCCTCGCATGCAAGCCACCCGTTCCACCTGCCCCTACTGCGGCGTCGGCTGCGGCGTCCTCATCGAAACCGACGGCCAGGCCATCACCGGCGTGCGCGGCGACCCGGACCATCCGGCCAACTACGGCCGGCTCTGCACCAAAGGCTCGACGCTGCACCTCACGGCCACCAGCGCGGTCTCGCTGCAAACGCGCCTGCTCGAACCCCTGCAGCGCCGCGAACGCGGCGGCCCCCTGCAGGCCCTGGACTGGGATGCGGCGCTGGACACAGCCGCCCAGGCTTTCGGCGACGTGATTGACCGCCACGGCCCCGACGCAGTGGGGTTCTACGTTTCGGGCCAGCTGCTGACCGAGGACTACTACGTCTTCAACAAGCTCGCCAAGGGCCTGATCGGCACCAACAACATCGACACCAATTCGCGCCTGTGCATGAGCAGCGCCGTGGCCGGCTACAAGGCCACGCTGGGCGCAGACGCGCCGCCCGCGTGCTACGACGACGTGGACCACGCACAGTGCCTCTTCATCGTGGGCAGCAACGCGGCCTGGGCGCACCCCATCCTGTTCCGGCGCATCGAGGCCGCCCGCGCCGCCAACCCCGGCATGAAGATGATCGTGGCCGACCCGCGCCGCACCGACACCGCGAGCTCGGCCGACCTGTTCCTGCCCCTGCTGCCCGGCACCGACGTGATGTTGTTCAACGCCATGCTGCACGTGATGCTGCGCGAAGGCTGGGTGGACCGCGACTACGTCGCCCGCCACACCAACGGCTTCGAAGCCCTGCAGACGCTGGTGCTGCCCTGCACGCCCGCGCACGCCGCAGAGGTCTGCGGCCTCCAGGCGGAAGACATCGTCACCGCCGCGCGCTGGTTCGCGGGTGCGGATGGCGCCGCGCCGGGTCAGCGTCGGCCCACGCTCAGCCTCTACTGCCAGGGCCTGAACCAGAGCAGCCACGGCACGGCCAAGAACGCCGCGCTCATCAACCTGCACCTGGCCTGCGGGCAGATCGGGCGCGCAGGCGCGGGGCCGTTCTCGCTCACCGGCCAGCCCAACGCCATGGGCGGGCGCGAGGTCGGGGGCCTGGCCAACCTGCTCTCGGCCCACCGCGACCTGGGCAACGCCCAGCACCGCGCCGAGGTCGCCGCGCACTGGGGCGTGGCCGACGTGCCTGCCCGGCCCGGCAAGACGGCGGTGGAGATGTTCCAGGCGGCCGCAGACGGCGAGATCCGCGCCCTCTGGATCGCCTGCACCAACCCGGCCCAGAGCATGCCCGACCAGGCCACCGTGCGGCGCGCATTGGAGCGTGCCGAGTTCGTCGTGGTGCAGGAAGCCTTCGCCACCACCGCCACCTGCGACTTCGCCGACCTGCTGCTGCCCGCGACCACCTGGGGCGAAAAGACCGGCACCGTCACCAACAGCGAGCGTCGCATCTCCCGCGTGCGCCCCGCCGTGGCCGCGCCCGGCCACGCCCGCCACGACTGGCAGGCGGCCGTGCAGTTCGCGCGCCGCCTCGAAGGGCGCCTGCGCCCGGGCGGGCCGAGCCTGTTCCCGTATTCCACGCAGGATGCCGACGCGGGTGCCGAAGCCATCTGGAACGAGCACCGCGAAAGCACACGCGGGCGCGACCTGGACATCACCGGCCTCTCATGGCGCCTGCTGCAGGAGCGCGGCCCGCAGCAATGGCCGCTGCCCGAAGGCGCAGCCGCCGGGCGGGCACGGCTCTACGAAGATGGCGTCTTTCCCACATCCGACGGCCGCGCGCGCTTCGCCGCCCACGCGTGGGAGCCGCTGGCCGAGCCACCCGTCTCGCGCTGGCCCTTCAGCCTGACCACCGGCCGCCTGCGCGACCAGTGGCACGGCATGAGCCGCACCGGCACACTGGGGCGCCTGTTCGGCCACGTGCCCGAACCCAGCCTGCAGATGCATCCGGACGACATGGCGCAGCAGGGCCTGGCGGGCGGCGAGCTCGTCCACGTCACTTCCAAGCGTGGCTCCATCGTGGTGCCGGTGCAGCCCGACGCCACGCTGGCACGGCAGCAGGTCTTCATGGCCATGCACTGGGGCAGCGAATACCTCAGCGGACGCTCGTCCACCGGCCAGCCGCTGGCGGGCGTGAACGCGCTCACCACCTCGGCCTACTGCCCCAGCTCCAAACAGCCCGAGCTCAAGCACGCCGCCGTCAAGGTGCTCAAGGCCGAGCTGCCCTGGAACCTGCTGGCCCTGGCCTGGCTGCCGGAGGGCGACGCCCTGGCGTCGCGCAGCCAGCTGGCAGCGCTGATGCGCGAGCTGCCCTTCGCGAGCTGCGTGCCTTTCGCCTCCGCTGCGGCCGAAGGCGCCAGCCCGCGCACCGGCGTGCTGCTGCGCGGCGCGGCCTACGAGGCCCCCGAAGGCGCTCTGCTCGCACGCATCGAGCGCCTGCTGGGCCTGGACGCACCCGACACCGTGCGCTACCAGGACCGGCGCCGGGGCCAGCACCGCTGCGCCCGGCTGGCGCGCGAGGCCAACGGCAGCGCCACCCTGCAGGCCGTGCTGCTGGGCGGCGACACGCGCTCGGGCGCCTGGCTGCGCACCGTGCTGCAGGAAGAACTGCCCGCACAGGCCTACGGCCGCCTGCTGCTGGTGCCCAGCACGACCCCGCCCGTCGCCGTGCAGTCGCGCGGCAAGCCGGTATGCGTGTGCCTCAATGTGACCGACGCGGCCATCGCCACGCAGCTGGCCGCCTGCCAAGGCAGTGATGCGGAACGCCTCGCACAGCTGCAGGGCGCCCTGCGCTGCGGCACGCAGTGCGGCTCGTGCGTGCCGGAACTCAAACGCATGGTGCGCGCTACCGCCGCCGGCCAGACGGAACGGGGGCTGCAACCGGCGTGAGCGGCCGTCGCATTGCTCGCCACCATATAACGGCCGGTTATCTGAGGTGCGGGACAATCGCCGGTTAACCGGTCGCACCACGTTCTGGCACTCCAGCGTTCATTCGCGCCCCTTTCAGCACCCTTCTTCTCTTTCCAGCCAAGCCGCCATGGGCATCAGCCAGTACATCAAGGAAATCGGCCGCGGCGCCCGCGGCGCCAAGGCCATCGACCGCGCACAGGCCGCCGACCTGTTCGGCCAGCTGCTCGACGGCCAGGTGACCGACCTGGAGGTCGGCGCCTTCTGCATCGCCATGCGCATCAAGGGCGAAACCAGCGAAGAGATGTGCGGTTTTCTCGACGCGGTGCACGCCCGCATGGCCCTGGTGCCGGCCGGCGACGCGCCGCTCATCGTGCTGCCCAGCTACAACGGCGCGCGCAAGCTGCCGGTGCTCACGCCCCTGCTGGCGCTGCTGCTGGCCCGCGAAGGGCTGCCGGTGCTGCTGCACGGCATGCGCACCGAGGCGCGCCGCATCCTGGCCTCCGACGTGCTCGAGGCGCTGGGCATTCCCGCGCTCGAAGCGCCCGAGAAGATCGCGAACGGCTGCGTCGCCCATCTGCGCACCGACCGGCTGCATCCCGGCCTGGCCCGCCTGCTGGCCGCCCGCGAGGTGATCGGCCTGCGCAACCCTGGCCACAGCGTGGCCAAGCTCATGAACCCCTGCGCCGGCCCGGCCCTGGTGGTCACCAGCTACACCCATCCCGAATACTTCGACATGCTCTGCACCACCTTCGCCAGCATGGGCATGCACGCCCTGCTCTCGCGCGGGCTGGAAGGCGAGGTGGCCACCGACCCGCGCCGCACGCCGCGCTACGACGCCTTCGTCTCCGGCGCCCACCAGCTGCTGGAAGAGCAGCAACCGGGCACCGCCAGCGAGGTGCCCGGCCTGCCGTCCGAGATCGACGTGCAGACCACCGCCGACTACACGCGCCGCGTGCTGGCCGGCGAGCTGCCGGTGCCCGCAGCCCTGGAGCGGCAGGTGGAACACATCTTGCGTCTGAGCACCACAATCAACACGGAGACCCGACCATGAGCAGCCGCCCCACCTCCACGTTCCACACCCAGGAAAGCGCCGCCTTGCGAGGCACCTGCACGCTGGTGGGCGCCGGCCCGGGCGACCCCGAACTGCTCACGCTCAAGGCGCTCAAGGCCATCCAGGCAGCCACCGTGCTGCTGGTCGATGACCTGGTGAGCGACGAAGTCATCGCCCACGCCGCGCCCACCGCGCGCATCGTCCACGTGGGCAAGCGCGGCGGCTGCAAGAGCACGCCGCAGGCCTTTATCGAAAAGCTCATGGTCATGGCGGTGAATGAGGGCGAGAACGTGGTGCGCCTGAAGGGCGGCGACCCGTTCATCTTCGGCCGCGGCGGCGAAGAGGTGGAGCACCTGCGTGCCGCCGGCATCGAGGTGACGGTCATCAACGGCATCACCGCAGGCCTGGCCGGCATGACGCTGCTGGGAACGCCCCTCACCCATCGCGAACATGCCCACGGCGTGATCTTCGTGACCGGCCACGCCAAGCCCGGCGATGCCGGCACCGACTGGCGCCAGCTCGCCGCCACCGCCCGCGCGGCCAAGCTCACGCTGGTCATCTACATGGGCGTGAGCAGCGCCCAGCACATCCAGGACGAACTGCTCACCGGCCTGCCCGCCAGCACACCGGTGGTCGTCATCCAGCACGTCAGCATGCCCTGCCAGCGCCACGCGCTCACCACGCTGGGCGAACTGCACGCCACCATCGAGCGCGAACAGCTCGGCAGCCCCTCGGTGATCGTCATCGGCGACGTGGTGAGCGGCGTGGCCGCCGCCACGCAAAGGCAGACCACTGCAGCCGCCGGCGCCAGCATCGCGCCGCCCCCACCGCTGCGGCACGCCGGCTGACGCAGGCCGCTCCGCACGCCCACAGCGACGCACCACGAAGAACCGCCCACACCAACGCCCGCACCGCCATGGCAGCCGCCCTCCCCGCCCCCGCAATCCAACCGCCGGCGGTACGCACCGGCCCCGCCGGCGATGCGGGCAAGGACGCAGGCAACGTCTCCCTGATGAACATCGCTGGGCGCCAGCGCATGCTGTCGCAGCGCATCGTGCTGCAGACGGTGCTGGCGGTGCAGGGGCAGGCCGCCCAGGCGCGCGCCGCGCGCCAGACCTTGGAGCTGTTCGAGACCAGCCAGGCCCGCCTGGTGCAGACGCCCCGGCAATTGGACGCGGCCTCGGCCCGCGAAGTCCAGGCCACCTATCACGGGCCCCAGGGCGTGGGCCCCGCCATCGACGCTTTCGCGCGCCAGGCGCGCACGGTGCTCGATCTGGCCGACCAGGGCAGCGCTCGCGCGGCGGACGCACTGGCCACGCTGGTGGGCACGACCGACGGAGTTCTCAAGGCGCTCGACGCCGCTACCACCGTCTTCGATCAGATCCAGCGCCGACAGTCCGAAACCATGATGAACGAGCTGGCCGGCATCGTCAGCTCCATCCAGACCGTCGCCCGCGAGGCGAAGGTGGTGAGCTTCAACGCCCAGGTGATGGCGGCCCGCGCCGCATCCCACGGGCGCGAATTCGCCGTGGTGGCCAATGTGCTTTCGGGCATCACGGCGGAGATCGACCGGTTGTCGCTGCAGGCCGTGTCGCTCGCCGGTCGTGGCCGCAAGGCCTCCTGAAAGCTCCGCGCAGCGCCGGCCCGATCAGTGGTGCGCCAGCGCTGCATCGCGCTGGATCTGCGCGAAACGCTCGGCCAGTTCCTTGCGCAGGCTCTTGCGCAGCAGGGCAGCCTCCCAGCGGCGGCGCTCGTCCGGCGTGGACGGCGAGAGCGGCGGCACGGCCGTGGGCTTGCGCTCCTCGTCCACCGCGACCATCGTGAAGAAGCAGCTGTTGACGTGGCGCACGACCTGGCTGCGGATGTCTTCAGCCACCACCTTCACCCCGATCTCCATCGACGAGGTGCCTGTGTAGTTCACGCTGGCCAGGAAGCTCACGAGTTCGCCCACGTGGATGGGTTGCAGGAAGGTGACCTGGTCCACGCTCAGCGTGACCGCATAGCAGCCCGAATAGCGCGCAGCGCAGGCATAGGCCACCTGGTCGAGCAGCTTGAGCACGGCACCGCCGTGCACGTTGCCCGAGAAGTTCGCCATGTCGGGGGACATCAGCACCGTCATGCTGAGCTGGTGCGCGGGGAGCTGGGAAGTCATATGTCAATTTTAGGAGCAGGACATGAAGGCGGCGCCTGCGTTGATGCGGCTTCGCTACACTCGCGCCCATTCTTTTTTAGCGGCCTGCCCGGCCGCGTCCTTCCATGCCCGACTCCCAGAAAGCTGCTGCCGCCCACCGATACGACGCCGTCATCCTGGGCGCGGGCGCTGCCGGCCTGTTCTGCGCTGCGCAGGCCGGCCAGCGCGGTCTGAAGGTGCTGCTGATCGACCATGCCGAGAAGGTGGCCGAAAAGATCCGCATCTCGGGCGGCGGACGCTGCAACTTCACCAACCGCGACCTGGACGCGCGTGCGCCGCACCGGCACTTCGTGGGGCAGAACCCGCAGTTCGCGCGCTCGGCGCTGTCGCGCTACACACCGGCGGACTTCATCGCGCTGGTGGAGCGCCACGGCATCGCCTATCACGAAAAGCACAAGGGCCAGCTCTTCGCCGATCGCTCGGCCGAAGACCTGATCCAGATGCTGCTGGCCGAATGTGCAGCGGGCCAGGTCGAGCGCTGGCAGCCCTGCGGCGTCAAGAAGGTGGCGTTTTCGGCTACCAGCCCCGAAGGAACCAGCGCACCCAGCTATCAAATCGATACCGACCGCGGCCCCGTGACGGCGCGCAGTCTGGTCATCGCCACGGGCGGGCTGTCGATCCCCAAGATCGGTGCGACCGACTTCGGCTACCGACTCGCGCAGCAGTTCGGCATTGCGCTGGTGGAGCGCCGCCCGGGCCTCGTGCCGCTCACCTTCGATGGCGACGCCTGGGCGCCGTATGCACAGCTGGCCGGGCTGGCGCTGCCGGTGGAAATCGCGACCGGCTCGAAAAAGGCCCGCACCGCCTTTCTCGAAGACCTGCTGTTCACCCACCGTGGCCTCTCCGGCCCGGCGGTGCTGCAGATTTCCAGCTACTGGCAACCGGGTACGCCGCTGGCCATCGACCTGGCGCCGGGTACGGATCTGGCCGGGGCGCTATCCCAGGGCAAGGCCCGGTCGAAGAAGCTCATCGCCAACGAGTTGGCCGGCCATGTCCCCAGCCGCCTGGCCGACACCTGGGCGCAGCAGAGCCCCGACTGGCAGCGCCCCATCAACGAGGCCTCCGACAAGGCCCTGGCGCGGCTGGCAGAACAGCTGGCTCGATGGGAGCTGACGCCTACCGGGACCGAAGGCTACAAGAAGGCCGAGGTGACCCTGGGCGGCATCGACACGCGCGCGCTCTCGCAGCAGACCATGGAGGCCACCGCGCAGCCGGGCCTGTATTTCATCGGCGAGGTGGTGGACATCACCGGCTGGCTGGGCGGCTACAACTTCCAGTGGGCCTGGGCGAGCGCACATGCCTGCGCACAGGCACTGCCGGCCCACTGAGCCTGTCGGCGTTCTGGCGGATGGCCAACAAGCCAAGACTGCCAGCCCGATCACCGCGGCAGCGTGCGCGGCGGCACAGCGTCCACCAGCAGGACGCGCGCAGGGGCCCAGGGGCGCCGGGGCGCGTGCGTTCGAGCCACCGCGACCAGGCCGGGGCGCATCGGTCAGACCTGAAACATCCCCCTCCAGAGCAAGCGCCATGGCGCCCCCCCCGCAGCGCACCGCCGCGCAGCCGGCAGGCCCGCGTCCGAGACTTCGCCGCAAGGCCCCAGCGTGTGAGGTTGCCGAACGAACGCATGCCGGGGATGAACGCTGGCGCCGCATGCACGTTCACCGCGATCGCGAGACGCCGGCATCCGCTGCCGGGGCTGCTTCGCCGAGGTGCGTGCTTTGCTCAGCAGCCTCGCACTCGGACGGTGATTTCGTCCACACCCGCCTAGTCGTGCAGCGATGACAGAAACTGCCGCAGCTCCGGTGTCTGCGGATTGCCGAAGATATCGGCGGGCGGGCCCATCTCGTGCACACGGCCCTGGTGCATGAAGATCACGCGGTTGCTCACCTTGCGAGCGAAGGCCATCTCGTGCGTGACCATCAGCAGCGTCATTCCCTCGGCGGCAAGGCTCTCCACCACCCGCAGCACCTCGCCCACCAGCTCGGGGTCGAGCGCGCTGGTGATTTCATCGCACAGCAGCACGGCCGGGTCCATGGCCAGGGCGCGTGCGATGGCCACGCGCTGCTGCTGACCGCCTGAGAGCTGGTCAGGCATGGCGTCGAACTTCTCGGCCAGGCCCACGCGCAGCAGCAGCTTGCGCGCCTGCTCCGCCGCATCGACCTTGTCCTTCTTCTTGACCAGCGTGGGAGCCAGCATGATGTTGCGCCCCACGCTGAGGTGCGGAAAGAGGTTGAAGCTCTGGAAGATCATGCCCACGCGCTGGCGCAGCTCGCGCATCGCCATGGGGCTGTCGTGCAGCAGCGGCTTGCCGTCCACGGTGAGCGCGCCGTCCTGGAACGCCTCCAGGCCGTTGATGCAGCGCAGCAGCGTGCTCTTGCCCGAGCCGCTCTTGCCGATGATGGCGATGACCTCGCCGCGCGCGACCTTCAGGTCGATGCCCTTGAGCACCTCGTTGGTGCCGTAGGACTTGCGCAGCGCCGTGATCTGCACGATGGGCGCACCCGATGCGGGCGCGGCGGCCAGCGGGGCTACAGCTGCGGTTTCAGCGACGGCTTGCATGGACTTTCCTTTCCAGGAACTTGGCATAGAGACTGATGGGATAACACAGCGCGAAGTACAGCAGCGCCACGCAGGCGAACACCGTGAACGGCTGGTAGGTGACGTTGGAGATCATGTTGCCGGCGCGCGTGAGTTCGACGAAGCCCACCACCGAGGCCAGGGCCGTTCCCTTGATGACCTGCACCATGAAGCCCACCGTGGGGGCGATGGCGATGCGCAGCGCCTGCGGCACCACCACGTGGCGCAGCTGCTCGCCGAAGCTCAGAGCCAGGCTCTGCGCTGCTTCCCACTGGCCCTTGGGGATGGAATCGACGCACCCGCGCCAGATCTCTGCGAGGAAGGCGCTGGTGTAGAGGGTGAGTGCCAGCGAGACCGACACCCAGACCGACACGTTGATGCCGAACAGCCCGATGCCGAAGTACGCCAGGAACAGCTGCATCAGCAGCGGCGTGCCCTGGAAGACTTGCACGTAGATGCCGATCAGCCGGTCCAGCCAGCGCACGCGCGTGAGGCGCGCCACCAGCAGCAGCGCCCCCACGAGGCCCCCGCCGACGAAGGCGATCAGCGACAGCACCACCGTCCAGCGCGCGGCCAACAGCAGGTTGCGAAAGATGTCCCAGAAGGTGAAATCGACCATGGTGCCCTCTCTCACTTTCCGAAGATGAAACGCGGCCCCGCCCAATGCAGCGCGTGGCGCAGGCCCACCGACAGCAGCAGATAGATGCCCGTGGCGACGATGTAGGCCTCGAAGGTGCGGAAGTTCTGCGCCTGGATCACATTGGCCGAGTAGCTCAGCTCCTCTGTCGAGATCTGCCCGCAGACGGCCGAACCCAGCATGACGATGATGATCTGGCTGACCATGGCCGGCCACACGCGCTTGAGCGAGGGCGGCAGCACCACGCGGGTGAACACCTGCATGCGGCTGAGCGCCAGGCTCTGCGCCGCCTCGATCTGGCCGCGCGGTGTGGCCTCTATGCCGGCGCGGATGATCTCGGTCGAATAGGCCCCCAGGTTCATCACCATGGCGATGACGGAGGCCACCTCCGGGCTGAGCTTCACACCCATGGACGGCAGGCCGAAAAAGATGAAGAACAGCTGCACGATGAAGGGCGTGTTGCGGATCAGCTCCACGTAGCTGCCCACCACCACGCGCAGCGCCAGCGGGCCGCTGACGCGCACCCAGGCACAGGCGATGCCCACCGTCATGCCGATGGCCATGGACACGGCCGTCAGGCCCAGCGTCCACAGCATGCCGCGCAGCAGGAACGGCCACTGCACCAGCACAGCCGCGAAGTCGAGTTGGATTTGCATATCGATCATCCGCGCGCTGCACGCAGCGCGCGGCCCATGGAAACTGTCACACCGTCAACGGCCCGAGGGCCGACGACCAAGCCACGGCAGCGGACGTCGCGCAAGGGGCTTCGCACCGCCTCAGGCGTCGCCGTCCTGCCACGTGCAACGTGAGAGAGGGAGGCGAGAGGCGCGCAGCGCCTCAGAAGAAGATGTTCACTCGCTCAACGGCAGGTCGCCGGCAGGCCGGCCCAGCCACTTCTTGGACATTGCATCCAGCGTGCCGTCCTTCTTGGCGGCCAGGATGATGTCGTTGACCTTGGAGCGCAGCGCGTCCTCGCCCTTAGCCACGCCCACAAAGTTGGGGCTGTCCTTGATGAGCAGCTTGTACTCGGCGTTCAGCTGCGGATTCTTTTGCATCATCAAGCCGGCGTTGGACACGCTCGTGGCGATGACCTGCGTCTGTCCGGCCACGAAGGCGGCGGTCGAAGCGGCCTGGTCTTCGTAACGCTTGAATTGCATGGAAGCGGGGCCGACCTTGGCCAGCTCCTGCTCCTCCATCGCACCCTTGGCAACGGCGATGGTCTTTCCGGCCAAGTCGTCGAAGGACTTCACCGGCAGGCTCTTGGACGCGTACACCGCCTGGAAGAAGGGTGAATAGGCGTGCGTGAAGTCGATGACTTTCAGGCGCTCGGGGTTCTTGCCCAGCGTGGAGATCACCAAGTCCACCTGCTTGGTCTGCAGGTAGGGAATGCGGTTGGCGCTGGTGACGGGCACCATCTCCAGCTTGGCGCCCAGCTGCTTGGCGATGAGCTCGGCCATGGCCACATCCAGCCCCTGAGGCTTGAGATCCAGGCCGACGAATCCGTAGGGCGGGTAGTCGGTGGGCACGGCGATCTTGACCGTCTTGGTCTGGTTGATCTTGTCCAGCACGCCCTGCGCGTACACGGCGGCCGAGCCGCCCAGCAGTGCGGCAGCGGCCAGGGCCAGGGTGAGGTGGCGACGGATGGGGGTCATAGAAGCGCTCCTAGGTAGGTGAGGGGGGTTCGTCGTTGCCGCCGATCGGCGAGGAAGGGACTGCAGCCGGTGCGTTGCCGGCCTTGGAATGCAATGCGCGTGCAGTGGGGCGCGCCAAAGGTTGGCGCACCACGGGGGCCAGGGCCCCGCGCAGCTGCGCCAGCGGGTCGGCATGGGCCGGTAGCCGCAAGTGGTTCTGCACCGAGTCGATGTGCTCGGACATCAGCGCTTCTGCGCCGGCGGTGTCGCCCGCCTCCAGCGCCGCGACGATGCGCACGTGGTCTTCGCACGACTGGGCGGCGTCGTGCGACGACTGGTAAAGCATGGCGATGAGCGTGGTGCGCGCCGTGAAGTCGCGCAGCGTGTCGGCCAGCAGGTAGTTGCCCAGGCACTCGGCCAGGCAGACGTGGAAGTCGCCCAGCAGAAAGCTGCGTGCGCCCACGTCGCTGCCGCACACTGCGGCCTGCTCGCGCGCCAGATGGGCCTTGAGGGATTTCAGCGCCGGCTTGCCCAGCGGCCGAGCGCTGCGGATCAGGCCCAGCTCGATCACGCGGCGGCCCTCAAAGGCCTCGCGCGCCTCGTCCTGCGAGGGCTCCACCACGTACCAGCCGCGCCGCGCACTGACGGTGACGATGCCACGCACCGACAGCCGCGTCAGCGCCTCGCGCACGATGGTGCGGCTGCAGTCAAACAGCATGGCCAGCTGCTGCTCGCCCAGGCGTGCGCCGGGTGCGAGCTTTTGCGCCATCACCGCTTCGATGATGCGTTCGCTGATATCGGTGGAAGAAATCGCCATGCCTTGCATGCCAGCATGAAGCGTGCCCGCTTGCATGCAAGATTGACGCACAAAGTTGGTTCAGCAAGGGACTCGAAGGGCTCAGGCGGCACCAAGTCGGCGCCACCCGCCCCGCCAGCCATGCGCCTCGGCCCGGGCTCAGTCGCGCAGCAGGCCCTCGGCGAGCCACTGCGTGCCCTGCATGAAGTCACCGATGTCCATGGCCTCCTGGGGGTTGTGCGAGCCGTGGGCGTTGCGCACGAACAGCATGGCGGCCGGAGTGCCGGCAGCTGCGAACACCGCCGCGTCGTGACCCGCCCCGCTGGGAATGCGCTCCAGCGTCTGGCCCGCGCGCGCAGCCACATCCTCGAAACGCTGAATCCAGCCCTCGTCCATGGTGGCGGGCGGGGTGTGGAGCCGGTCGTCGAACTCGAAACGCACGCCCCGCTCGGCGGCGATGGCCCGGCATTCTTCCAGCATCAGCGCGTGGAACCGCTCCAGCGTGCCGGCGTCCTGGCTGCGCGCCTCGAAGCTGAACTGCACCTCGCCCGGAATCACCGACACCGCATGCGAATGGGCCGGCGTGGTGCAGATGCCGCTGGTCATCACCAGGTCCATGCCCATCTGCAGCAGCACCCGCCAATGCTCATCCATGCGCGAGAGCAGCTGAGCCACGGCCAGCACAGCATCCTTGCGCAGCCAACGCGGCACGGCGCCGGAATGCCCCGCCTCCCCAAGGCAGCGCACGCGGTTGTGCCGCACATTGCCGCGGATACCCGTCACCGCCGCCACCGGCCAGCCACGCGCCACCATCACCGGGCCCTGCTCGATGTGCAGTTCCAGATAGGCGGCTATGGGGCAAGGCAGCAGCGGCGTGCCCTGCGCGATGGCGGACACGTCCGCGCCGCACCGCGCCATGGCCTCGCCCAGCGTGCCGTGAGCCGGCCCGGCGCGGTGCGGCAGTTGCAGCGCCGCGGCGGGCAGCCGTCCCAGCAGGGCCATGGAGCCCATGTAGGCGCGGCCGTACCAGGCGCTCTCCTCGCCGCGCAGGGCCAGCACGCGCACTGGAGGCGCATCCGCATGGCGGCCACGCAGTGTGGCCAGCACCAGCATGCCGGCCACCACGCCGGCCAGACCGTCATAGTTGCCGCCCTGGGGAACGGAGTCCACATGCGAGCCGATCACCACCACCGGCTCGTCCCGCGCGTCCTCCGGCAGGCGCATCCAGAGATTGCAGGCGCGGTCGTATTCACACGCCAGGCCCATGGCCGCGGCGCGCTGCTCCAGCAGCCGCAGCGCCGCGTCTTCGCCGGCACCATAGCTCTCGCGCGTGATGCCGGGGCCGTCGCGGGTGGCGTCGGCTACCTCGGCCAGCAGCGCTTGGGCCTGGCGGCGCCAGGTATCGGACGACGGCATTGCGGCTCCGGCTTCCCCCACAAAGTGGATGCCTGCGCTCATGCCGTCACTCCCGCGGGGCTTTCGCCCGTGCCGCCGTGCGCCAGGGACCACTGCGCGGGCGAAGCGGTGAACTCCGCCAGCGTCTGCGCCTGCGCGGCACTCAGGCGCCCTGCTTCCAGCAGCGCTACATGCAGTTGCGCCCACGAGCCTAGCGCGTGCAGCTTCAATTGCTGCTGCGCCAGACGCTGCGGCGTGTCGGGATAGATGGCGTAGTCGAACAGCACCAGTGCGTCGCCCGCATCCACGCCCAGCTGGCGCAGCGCCTGCGCCGCAGCCATCTTGGAGCGGCCATCGGTGGTCACATCGTCCACCAGCAGCACACGTGCCGGCAGCCCGTCGTTGCGGCGCGGCAGACGCCCCTGCAACTGGGCCTGCACACCCCAGCCGATGGGGCGCTTGCGCAAATAGAGCATGGGCAGGCCGAGCCGATCGGCCAGCCACGCGGCGAAGGCGATGCCGGAACTCTCTGCCCCGACCACGGCGCAAATGCCTCGCTGCCCCACCAGCGGCGCCACGGCGCGAGCAGCCGCATCCATCAGCTCGGTGCGCCAGGCCACATCGGACAGCAGCGCGTGCGGGTCCACATAGACCGGGCTGGCCCAGCCCGAGGTATAGAAGAAAGGCGTGTCGCCGGCGATGCGTACCGCATCAGTGGCGACGAGTGCCAGCGCCATGCGCGCGGCATCCTGGGAAGAGAAGATCATTGCTAAGCGTGCCAAAAGCCAAGCGACCCATCCTAGGCCGCAGCCCCTCAGCAGAGAAGTGCAAAAATCTCCGGCAGCCGTTCCCAACCGCGATGGCTTGCCGACTTCGCCCATTCCCCCGCATCAGCCCCCCACTGCGTCCATGTCCCGCCTGCTCTCTCCCCGCAACTTCCTGCGCCAGCTCGACCTGGGATCGCTCGACCTCTTCATGCTGGTCTGCGACACCGGCAGCATCGCGCGGGCAGCCGAACGCGGGCAGATGGCTGCGTCCGCAGTGAGCAAGCGCATCGCCGAGCTGGAAGCGCTGGCCCAGGCCCCGCTGCTGACACGCCATGCGCGCGGCGCGCGGCCCACGCCTGCAGGCCAGCAACTGCTGCTGCACGCGCACGCCATCCTGGTGGCGGTGGAGCACCTGCATGCAGATCTGGGCGATTTCGCCCAGGGCGTGCGCGGGCACGTCACGGTGTGCGCCAGCGCGTCGGTGGTGGAGCAATTCCTGCCGGCCGAGATCGCCGGTTTCATGCAGCGCCACCCGGACATCCGCATCGACCTGCGCCAGGCAGCCAGCCGCGCGGTAGCACAGGCTGTGCGCGAGGGCACGGCCGACATCGGCATCTGCGGCGCCAGCGAAGAAGTGCTGGGCCTGCAGGCCCGCCCCTACCGGCGCGAGCAGTTGGTGCTGGTAGTGCCGCGCGGCCACGCGCTGGCACGCCTGCGCAAGGTGGCCTACGAACGCGCGCTGGCCTACCCGCAGATCGGCCTGCGCGACAGCAGCACCGTGCAGCAGGCGCTGGCGCAGGAGGCGCGTGCCACGCGCCGCGTGCTGGGCCGCCGCATGGAAGTAGACAGCCTGAGCGCGATGTGCCGCATGGTCGAAAGCGGCCTGGGCCTGGGCGTGATGCCGGCCGGCGCCTTCCGCGCGCTCGGCGAGGCGACCACGCTGCGCGCCGTGGCGCTCACCGACGCCTGGGCCGACCGCGAACTCAACCTGTACGCCCGCAGCTTCGCCGACCTGCCCGCGTCGGCCCAACGCTTCGCCGACCACGTCACGCCGCTGGCGTGAGGACCGCGAGGCATCGCCGGCCATCGCGCCGCGCCGCAGCAGGACGCTGCATGCCCATGCCCATGCCCATGCCCATGCCCATGCCCATGCCCATGCGCTTGTGGCGATGTGTGTCTGTGGGTTTCCCCTAGCGCGATTTCTCCTGAATCCACGCCGTGACGGCGCTTTTGCGTTACACGGTCCAACCGATTGTGTGACCGGGCAACGGCTGGCAAAAGTGCTGGCTGGCAGCGCCACGGCACGGTGCAATAGAGGCCTGTTCAACGCAATTCGAGGAGCCAGACCCCATGCCCCGATCCCCGTCAGGAAGGTCTTTTCCGTTCGATGCCCGCAGCGTGATGCTGTTCGCAGCCATCGCGGTAGGCGGCGTGACAGCGCAGGCGCAAAGCCCCACGCCGGCCAGTTCAGCCAGGCTGTCTACGTCTTCATCGACCTCCAGCAGTCCTGCAACCCGCGCCGCATTGGGTGGCGCAACCCTTGCCGAAACCACCCGGGCGGATCGCTCCGCCAGAACAGGAGGACGCCAACGCTGAAGATCGCACACTTCCTCTTCTCACTCGCTCATTCATTCCTCACTGACTGAAACTTCATGGCCTGCGGCCCGCCGTCCTCCACCGGGGGCGGCGGGCCTTTTTCCTGGCCTCGCCATCGCTGGTGCAGCGTCCCGATCCGCTGCCTACAATCCCCAGAGCCCCCCCGGCTGCCCGGAGACACATGCCATGAACGCCCCCACCACCACCGCCCACCTGCTGCCCACGTTCCACCTGCGCCCGGTGCCTCCGGCCTTTTTGCAGGCGCTGCAGGACCGGTTCGGCAGCCAGTGTTCGCAGGCTCAGGCCGTTCGCGAGCAGCACGGCCGCGACGAAGGCTCGATCCAGGCGCCGCCGCCCTCGGCCGTGGTGTTCGCCGAAAGCACGCAGGATGTGATGGATGCCGTGCGCCTGGCCGCGCAACACGGCGTGCCCGTGATCCCCTACGGCGCGGGCTCGTCGCTCGAAGGCCACCTGCTCGCCATCCAGGGCGGCATCAGCATCGACGTCTCGCGCATGAACCGCCTGCTGCGCGTAGATGCCGACGACCTCACCGTCACCGTGCAGCCCGGCATCACCCGCAAGCAGCTGAACGAAGCCATCAAGGACACGGGCCTGTTCTTCCCCATCGACCCGGGCGCGGACGCCAGCATCGGCGGCATGGCCGCCACGCGCGCCAGCGGCACCAACGCCGTGCGCTACGGCACCATGCGCGAGAACGTGCTGGCGCTGGAAGTGGTCACGGCTGCGGGCGAGGCCATCCGCACCGGCACCCGCGCCAAGAAGAGCGCCGCCGGCTACGACCTGACCCGCCTGCTGGTGGGTAGCGAAGGCACGCTGGGCGTCATCACCGAAGTCACGCTGCGCCTCTATCCCCTGCCCGAAGCCGTGAGCGCCGCCATCTGCTCCTTCCCGAGCATCGAGGCCGCCGTGCGCACCGTCATCCAGACCATCCAGCTGGGCGTGCCCATTGCCCGCGTGGAGCTGATCGACGCCAACACCGTGCGCATGGTCAACGCCCATAGCAAGCTGGGCCTGCGCGAAGAGCCCATGCTGCTCATGGAATTCCACGGCTCCCCCGCCGGCGTGCAGGAACAGGCCGAGACCGTGCAATCCCTCGCGCAAGAGTGGAATGGCAACGCCTTCGAATGGGCCACCACGCCCGAGGAGCGCACGCGCCTGTGGACCGCGCGGCACAACGCCTACTTCGCTGCCGTGCAGAGCCGCCCCGGCTGCCGCGCCATCAGCACCGACACCTGCGTGCCCATCAGCCGCCTGGCCGACTGCCTGCTGGACTCCGTGGCCGAGGCCGACGCCAGCGGCATCCCCTACTTCCTCGTCGGCCACGTGGGCGACGGCAACTTCCACTTCGGCTACCTAATCGACCCGGACAGCCCCGCCGAACGCCAGACCGCCGAAGCCCTGAACCACCAGCTGGTCGCCCGTGCCCTGTCCATGGGCGGCACCTGCACCGGCGAACACGGGGTGGGCATCCACAAGATGGGCTTCCTGCTTGACGAAACCGGCCCCGGCGCCGTGGCCATGATGCGCGCGATCAAGCAGGCCCTGGACCCGCAGAACATCTTGAATCCCGGAAAGATATTTGTGCTCTGATAGACCGGATTCGCTATCATTTAGAGAGCAGAAAGCACCCGAAAATCAAGCACTGCGCGGCGGCTGGACTTTGTTCAGCGAGGGCTGCGCCCAGCCAATCTTCCCACCTGCGGCAGATGCGTGGCTAACGCCTGCCGCATCCCATGGCGGGGGGCACTGCGCATGCAAAAGCAAATGGCGCATCCCGGTCGGCGTGAGCATCCCAGCAAACGAAGGGGCCGTTTGCCTGCGCCACTCCGTCGGGCCGGAGTCGCCACCGACACGTCTCGGTTTCGTGGC
Organism: Paracidovorax sp.; assembly: GCF_057642795.1. Taxonomy (NCBI): domain Bacteria; kingdom Pseudomonadati; phylum Pseudomonadota; class Betaproteobacteria; order Burkholderiales; family Comamonadaceae; genus Paracidovorax; species Paracidovorax sp. Next base: position 243,383 of record NZ_JBXYZY010000001.1, on the reverse strand, counting down.
TCTTGCTGGTGAGCGCGTATCGAGTCTCGCAGCGGCCCGGCCGCGAGGGCGGCGGTCGTTCGGTGATCCGCCGCGCCCCAGGCCGCAGGTCGGCCCAGGCTAGCCCATCAAAAAGCCGCCTTCAACCCAGCGGACTCCTGAAGCCCGCATATCGGGCTGCCGGAGGGGAGAGGTCCGACGCCCGGGCTGGACGAACAAACGCCCGCACGAAGCGCGGGCAGGGCATCTCCGCTCAGCAATTGCCTTTTTTGGCTTGGCCCGGAGGGCAGAACTTTCCGCCCCCGGAGCCTTGGGGGCCGGCAGGGTCGACGACGACAGAACCAGACGGGGTATATACCGCGCAGCCGGCGACGGACGATGCCAGCAGAACCAGTGCGATCAGGGATTTCATGAGGGCGGACTCCATTGTGGTGATGCAACCCAGTGTATGCGCGAAAAGTTCACTGCGCGGGCGAAGCCGCACCCGTGCGCCACGTCACGGCCCCTCCTTTGCCGGAAGGGAGATCGCGCCGTCAATGCCACCATATCCCCACCCAGGGGGGGTGCCCAGAACCTGTTGCGAACGGCCTGCTTCCATAAGGGAGTGCATAACGCACCCCATGTCCATCCACCTTGCGCCCCCGTCCCGCAGCGGGCGTGAGGATCTCGAACGGCGGGCTCCTGATGATCTCCGCCAGCGCTCTTTTCGTTCCCCGAGCGCCGCTCACCTTCAGGGGGATTGAACGGGCTCTCAGTTCCGCATCGCGAGCAAGCATGGCCGTCAGGCTTGCTCCGTCGATTCTGCGCAACGGGCAGGCTGCGGCGGCCTCGCAGGCGCGTCTGCAATCCAGCGTTGCAACGCATCGGGCGGCAGCGCGCAGCTGAAAAGATAGCCTTGCACCTCGTCGCATTCAAGGGACTCCAGCATGCCCCGCGTGGCCTCGTCTTCCACGCCCTCTGCCACCACTTGCAACCCCAGCGTATGTCCCAGACCAATGATGGCGCGGGTGATCGCCATGTCGGCCGGACTCGCGAGCATGTCGCGGATGAAGGACTTGTCCACCTTCAGCTTGTCGATCGCGAAGCGCTTCAGGTAGGCCAGGCTCGAATAGCCCGTGCCGAAATCGTCGATGGACAGTTGCACGCCCAACTGCTTGAGTGCCGCGAGCTGCCCCTGCGCCAAGCCCGCGTGGTCCATCAGCTGAGATTCGGTGATTTCCAGTTCGAGGCGGTCGGCAGGCATGCCATGTCGCGCCAGCAGCGCCGCGATGTCGGGCACCAGTTGCGGGTCGGCTAGCTGCTCGGCCGAGAGATTCACCGACACCGGCAAGCCGGCAAGCCCGCCTTGGGCCCCAGAGGCGTGCCAGAGCGCCCACTGCGCGCAGGCCTGGTCCAGCACCCACGCGCCGATGGGCCGGATCAGCCCCGCTTCTTCCGCGATGGGAATGAACTCGCCTGGCAGCACCTCGCCGAGCGACGGGTGGCGCCAACGCAGGAGCGCCTCCAGGCCGGTGGGCTGGCACGTCCGGGTCGACATACGGGGCTGGTAGTGCAGAGCGAACTCCCGGCGATCCAGCGCTCGCCTCAGCGACTGCTCCATGGCCTGCCGCGCCTGCACGCGCTGGTCGGTCTCCAGCGAATAGAGGTGCGCCATGTCGCGGCCGGCGGTCTTGGCTTCATACATGGCCGCATCGGCTCGGCGCATGAGTTCATCCAGATCGGCGCCATCTTCCGGAAAGACGGCAATGCCTACGCTGCACGACACGTTGAGTTCGTGCTCCTCCACCATATGGCTCTGGCGGATCAGCGGGATCAGACGGTGCTCCACGGTTTGCAGCACGTCCGCCGGCCCTTCCACGTCTCGCATGATGATGACGAATTCATCACCACCCAGCCGGCTCACCGTATCCCCATGGCGCGTGGCCTGCGCCAGCCGCCCGGCCACGGAGCGCAGCAATCCGTCGCCGATGTGATGGCCCAGCGTGTCGTTGATGGCCTTGAAGCGGTCGAGGTCGATGAAGAGCACGGCCACACGCTCCGCGCTGGCGCTGGCCTGCGCCAGCGCGGCCTGCAGCCGCTGCACGCACAGCGAGCGGTTGGGCAGCTCGGTCAGCACGTCATGGTGCGCGAGGAACTCGATGCGTTCCTCGTTGCGCTTGCGGTCGGTAATGTCGATGGCGATGCCGATGTGGTTGGTGACCACCCCGCCCTTGCCCCCCTCGCGCACGGCCGACACCATCAGCCAGGCCGGGTAAGTTTCGCCAGAGCGGCGGCGCAGACTCACCTCACCCTGCCAGGATTCCTTGTCCTGCAGCGTGCGGGCTATGACGGCACCAAGGGGTGGGTCGCCCGCGTCCTCAAGCAAGAAAGCGAGGTCTTCGCCGAGCAGTTCGTAGAAGTCGTGGTGCGTGCTGCGGCATAAGGCATGGTTCACGCTCAGGATGCGCTGGTCGGCCGACATGATGATGATGCCCTCGGAGGAGGCTTCGAACACCTTGGCCCAGAGCTCCAGGCGCTGCTCCATCAACTTCAGCACGTTGATCGGAGTGAAGGCCGTCAGCATCGCCTCGCGCCCCTGGAATTGCAGTCTGCGCGCCGACAGCACGGCCCAGAGCGGCTCGGCACTGCCCTTCCAGCGCACCTCGAACTCATCGACCACGCCTTGGTCCGCCAAGCGCTGAAAGAACCGGGCGCGCACACCCGGGTCCATGCCGCGGCGCCATGGGTCGCGCATCGTGCCGTTGAGCCAGGGCATGGCTGGCTCGTTGGCGTGCAGTACCTCGTGCTCGGGAACCGAGGTCACCACCATCGGGATCGGAAAGGCCTCCACCAGCTCGCGCTGCGCCTCGGCGGCACGGGCGCTGGCGGCCAGCTCCTGCTGCAGCAGGCGCTCGCGGTCCAGCTGCGCCAGCATGCTGTTGAAGGCTGTCACCAGACGGCCTATCTCGTCGCTGCTGCTCCAGTTTGCGCGCAGGCTGTGGTCGCCGGTCCGGCGCACCTCGTCGGCCACGCGGGATAGCTGCTGCAGCGGCTTGGCGATCTGCCGAGCCACCAGCGTGACCACGCTCAGGATGCAGCCCAGCAGCACCAGGGCCGTGCCCATGTGCAGCCACATCCGGGCAAACAGGTCATGCACGCGCGTCTGAAGCAGCCCGTCCAGCTGCAGCGTTCCCTGCTCCCAGGCCACCTGCAGATTGGCCAGCAGGGAGCGCTGGCGGTCGGGCAGCTCCGCCTGGGCCGCATGCGTATCGCCCTGCGCGATGGCTTGCAGCAGCGCCTGGAAGTCGGCACCCGCAGCGGCCAGCGCCTGTCGATGCTGAGCCAGCGCAGAGCGCAAGGCAGGCGAGCCGGCGATAAAAGCCTGGTTGTAGTCCGAATCAATGCCGACCATCACCGCGTCCAGCCGGCCCGCGAGGGTGAGCAGTTCCGCCGCGCGATGCGCCGCCGGGCCAGGCCGCTCGGGCTCCCCCATGAAGCCGGCGATGTCGTGAGTGACCTGCAAGAGCTCCGGAAAGCGCAGCAGGATCAGCGACATCACGTAGTAGCTGTCCAGATCGGGATCAAGGATGAGATTGGACTGGTTGCCCACGGTGGTCATCAACTCCCGCCCCTCGCTCAGCAGCCGGGCTCGGCCGGCATCGCGTGGTTCGGTAGACGCCGCATCGCCTTCGGGCGGTCGCAGCAGCGTCTCGAAACGCTGCGCGCTGTCCGCGGTCTTGAGCTGGCCGTCGTACTGCAAGCGCACGCGCTGCAAACGCTCCACCACCAGGGTCGGGGGGCCGCCGTCTTGATGAAGGAAGGCCTCCAGCAACACATCGCGCACCGCCGAGGCATAGGCCGTTCCCACGATCTCCTTGCGTGCGAAATCGATGGCCAGGAATTTTTCGTGAATCAGGATGCCCGATACGTAGATCACCGCCGTCAGATCGAGCAAATAGATGAGCATGAGCTTGCGCCCCACGCTGAGCCGGCCCAGCCAGCGGGAAACTCGTTGCACGATAGACATGTGATGGAAACCCCGATGGGAAGCGCGTTGGGCAGCGCGGTGAAGCGACCCTTGGAACAAAAAATAGGTAGTCAGGCCCTGGGCGGACGATACGCTGCTTGGGATGCCTCAAGAGCGAAGCAAGAGCCAAGCCCGGCACGCCCGAAAGGCGCCTTCCCATAGGCTCGAAGGCAGCACGGGACCATCCCCGCGCGGACTGAAGCCCATGCATCCTGCAAGCCGGCTATAATCTCCGGCTTTGCTGGCAAACCCCGTCGGCCAATACTAGTTATAGACGGGGAATTTTCGCCGCGTATGGCTTTCAGGCCCGATCTCCTGGAAACCCTCTGCCGGCACATTTTGGAAAAATTGAGCTAATGACCACCATTCGCGTTAAAGAGAACGAACCCTTCGACGTGGCGCTGCGCCGCTTCAAGCGCACCATCGAAAAGCTGGGCCTGCTGACCGACCTGCGCGCCCGTGAGTTCTACGAAAAGCCCACCGCAGAGCGCAAGCGTAAGAAGGCTGCCGCCGTCAAGCGCCACTACAAGCGCGTGCGCAGCATGCAGCTGCCCAAGAAGCTGTACTGATCCAGACAGCCGGCCTTACCGCCGAGAACCCGCGCTAGGGACGCCGAGCGCGGGTTTTTTCGTTTATCGGGTTTGCCCAAGCGCTTTCCGGCGCGCTCGCGCCTTCGCCTGCAGCGCACGACACTGCGCCCACATCGAAAGCCTTTGGGCAAACCCTGTCCACCGCCACCAACCGACAGAAAGCATCCCATGAGCCTCAAGGACCAGATCACCGAAGACATGAAAACCGCGATGCGCGCCAAGGACTCCGAGCGCCTGGGCACCATCCGCCTGCTGCAGGCCGCCATGAAGCAAAAGGAAGTCGATGAGCGCATCACGCTGGACGACGCAGCCATCGTCGCCATCGTGGACAAGCTCATCAAGCAGCGCAAGGACTCCATCGCTGCCTTCGAAGGCGCAGGCCGTCAGGATCTGGCCGACAAGGAAAAGTCCGAGATGAGCGTGCTGCAGGCCTATCTGCCCGAACGCATGTCGGCCGACGAGGTCGCCGCTGCCGTCAAGGCCATCGTGACCGAGCTGGGCGCCTCGGGCCCCGGCGACATGGGCAAGGTCATGGGTGCGGTGAAGACGCAACTGGCCGGCAAGGCCGACATGGGCCAGGTGTCCGCCGCTGTGAAGGCCGCGCTGGCCAACTGATCCGCCAGAGCCCGCAGCGCCGGGCTTGGCCTAACGCCAGAAGCCGCACACCGGATGCCGGTACTCCATCCCTGGAGTGCCGGCATTTTTCTTGGTGGCTACGCCGGTGAGCGATCGGCTCCATCTGGCCGCCCCCCTCCGCCGCGCACGGCCTGGGCGACGTATTCCTCCAGGAACTCGACACACACACGCACCTTGGCGGAGCGGTCCAGCCGCGTCGGATAGACCGCCCAGATATTCGCCTCCTGCTGCCATTCGGGCAGCACGCGCAGCAGCCGGCCCGATTCCAGTTCATCACCCACGTCCCACAGCGAGCGCAGCACGATGCCGCGCCCATCCACCGCCCACTGCACTGCCATCTCGCCGTTGTTGGCCGACAAGGGCCCCCGCACCTTGACCGTATGCTCCGCCGAGCCGCTGCGCAGCCGCCACACACCGAAAGGATGGTCGCGCTCCTTGATGACCAGGCAATCATGAGCGGAAAGATCCGCCACCGTGCGCGGCACACCCTGGCGCGCCAGATAGGCGGGCGCCGCACAGAGCACGCGGTGGTTGCTTCCCAGCCGCCGCGCGATCAAGTGCGGCGCAATCTCGTCGCCCACCCGCACGTCCAGATCGAAGCCTTCGCCCGCCACATCCACCAGCCGGTCAAACACCTCCAGGCGCACCTGCAACGCCGGATGCCGCTCCACCAGGGTGGAGAGCGCTGGTGCCAGCACGCGCCGGCCGAAGCCGAAGCTGCAGCTCACCCGCAGCAGGCCGCGCGGCTCGCGGCGGGTAACAGCCACTTCCTGCATCAGCTGGTCCACGTCGTCCAGGATGCGCTGCGCCCAGTGGAAGACCCGCTCGCCCTCCTCCGTCACCGCCACGCGGCGCGTGGTGCGGTGCAGCAGCTTGACGGCCAAGTCCTCCTCCAGCAGCCGGATGCGCTTGCTCACATAAGCCGGCGACACACCCAGTTCCACCGCCGCATCTGCGAAGCTGGATTTGCGCGCCACCACGGTGAATACGCGCAGGTCGTCGGTCGCAGGAAATCTATGCACGATGTGTGAACAATGAGACCACAGGAAGGCCATTGTATGAATGCGGGCGCCGCACAACAATGCAGCCATGCCGTCGGTTTCCGCATTCAGGCGCCGGCGGCCCCACGTCATCGGAGACACCATCATGCAAGCACCTATCACCACCCGCATCGCAGTTCTCGCCGGGGACGGCATCGGTAAGGAAGTCATGCCAGAAGGCCTGCGCGTTCTGCGCGCTGCGGCCCAGCGGTTCGGTATCGACCTGCAGGTCACCGAATTCGACTGGGCGAGCTGCGACTACTACGCAGCGCACGGCCAGATGATGCCGGACGACTGGAAGGCGCAGCTCAAGGGCTTCGATGCGATCTACTTCGGCGCCGTGGGCTGGCCGGCCACTGTGCCCGACCACGTCTCGCTTTGGGGTTCGCTGTTGAAGTTCCGGCGCGAGTTCGAGCAGTACATCAACCTGCGCCCCGTGCGCCTATTCGAAGGCGTGCCCTGCCCGCTGGCCGGCCGCAAACCTGGAGACATCGACTACTTCGTCGTGCGCGAGAACACCGAAGGCGAATACACCTCTCTGGGCGGCATCATGTACGAGGGCACCGACCGCGAGATCGTGATCCAGGAATCAGTCTATTCGCGCAAGGGCGCCGAGCGGCTGCTGAAGTTCGCCTTCGATCTGGCCCAAAGCCGCGCCAGGAAGCACGTGACCCTCGCGACCAAGAGCAACGGCATCGCCATCAGCATGCCCTGGTGGGACCAGCGCGCCGACGCCGTCGCCCAGGACTACCCCGAAGTGACGCTGGACAAGCAGCACATCGACATCCTCACCGCCCGCTTCGTGTTGGAGCCCGGGCGCTTCGACGTGGTGGCCGCCACCAACCTCTTCGGCGACATCCTCTCGGACCTGGGGCCGGCCACCACCGGCACCATCGGCCTGGCCCCCTCGGCCAACCTCAACCCCGAGCGCCACTTCCCGAGTCTGTTCGAGCCCGTGCACGGCTCGGCGCCGGACATCTACGGCAAGAACATCGCCAACCCGATCGCCATGATCTGGTCGGGCGCGCTGATGCTGGACTTCCTCACGCAGGGCCAGGGCGCGGGGCGCCAGGCGCACGACGCCATCGTGGCGGCGATCGAGGAGGTGATCAAGAGCGGGCCGCGCACGCCGGACCTGGGCGGCACGGCGAGTACCACTCAGGTCGGCGAGGCCGTAGCGAAAGCCGTGGCTGCAGGCTGAGCCGGCAGCCACCAGGCAGCCGACCTTGCCGGGCAAAGCAACAAATGGCCGCAAAGACACCTGCGGCGTATGCCTTAAATCGGCTCGCTAAACTCCTGCGTTTTCTTTCACGAGAGCAGGATTGACGGCATGCGCCTGACCGCCTTGTTGCGCCCATTTGCCATCCTGAGCCTGGCTGCGCTGGCCGCCTGCAGCAACACCACGCCCACCCAGCGCTCCGCCGCTGGCGCGATCACCCCCACGCAGACCGCGTCCAGCAGCGTGCCGCCCGTCAAAATCGGTATTGCCCTGGGCGGTGGCGCCGCCAAGGGTTTTGCGCACATCGGAGTCATCAAGATGCTGGAAGCCAACGGCTTCGCCCCTGCCATGGTGGCAGGCACCAGCGCGGGCAGCGTGGTGGGAGCGCTCTACGCCAGCGGCATGAGCCCTTTCGAGCTGCAGGACAAGGCGGTGGCGCTGGACGAATCGCAGATCCACGACCTGCAGTTGTCTTCGGGCGGCCTATTGCTGGGCCAGAAGCTGGAGGACTATGTGAACGCGCAGGTACACAACGCTCCGCTGGAAAAGCTTTCCAAGCCTTTCGTGGCCGTCGCCACGCGGTTGGAAGACGGCGAGCGCACTGTCTTCGCGCGCGGCAACACGGGTCAGGCCGTACGTGCATCCAGCAGCGTGCCCGGAGTCTTCCAGACCGTGACCATCGGGAAATACCACTTCGTGGATGGCGGCGTGGTCAGCCCCGTTCCGGTGGATGCAGCCCGACAGCTGGGAGCTGACATCGTCATCGCGGTCGACATCTCGAGTAAGGCGCGTGGCAAGGCCCCTGGCGACCTCCTGGGCACAGTGGGGCAATCGATCGCCATCATGGGTCAGAAGCTGGGCCAGGCGGAGCTGTCACGCGCCGACGTCGTCATCCGACCAGAGGTGCTGGACATCGGCGCAGCGGACTTCAGCCAGCGATCCCACGCCATCATGGAAGGGGAAAAGGCCGCGCTTGCCGCCATGCCCCGCATCCGGGCACGGGTAGCGCAGTTGCAGTCAGAGCGCGTCGAAGCTGCGCGCCTGGCCCAACAACAGGCAGCGGACACGCAATATCGCGCTTGCCAGGAAAGGCGCTCACGGATCAGAAAGCTGGCCGAAATGGCCGGACTGGAAGAAACCTGCACACCGCCTGTGGCCTACAAGCGCTGACAGATGCCATACAGGAAAGTCAAAAGACCCAGCAGCGAGCCGGGCCACCCCGCCTGAGGGGCACGCGGGCAGGGCCCGATCAACGCGCCCCGCCGCCCATCGGCTTCGAATCCGCCCGCAAGGCTATCTTTTGGGTTCCGGCGCCAGCGGCCGCAGAAGCGACAGACTGCTGAGCCAGTACCGGAAAACTCGACAACAAAGAGCTGCGCAGCTCACGGCCTTCCATCTTGAAAGCCACTACAGCCACCACAGCGGCCACTGCGATAGCTGCTGCAATCCAGAACAAGCGCACATCGCCCATGCCATCGGCGGCAGCACCGTGCGTGCCTGTCGAGTCGGCTGAGACCATGGTGTCTGAGAGATGGCGCATAGGAAACTCCCTTAAGGTTCGCAACATTTTTAAAGCCACGTGTGCAAAGTTAGCCGCACACCAAGCTGGGGCCTGTCAGACGTGTTCCTGTGCTGACGCCATGCCCTTGCACCACTTGCGCCCGCTGCAAAGCAACTGCGCCGTCCTCTGCCGCGGCGGCCTGCAGTCCTACGAGCGGGGGGATAAAGCAAGTTCACACTCCATTACGTCGACACCCTCGACACCTCCCTCCCTTGCGAAGCTCGCAAGTTGACCCGCCCTCAATGGCGGGTTTCTTTTTGGGGGCCTGGCAAATTGCACGAAGCCGACCATCGCCCCGCAACGCACGGCAAGACAGCAACGCAAAGCCCGAAAGCGAGCCCCGGGCTGGCGTCAGGACAACGCTGTCGCGCCGATCAATTCAGCCGCACGTCGAAATAGGCTTCTTCAGCATCGCCGATGTGCGAGAGCGCGCGCTCGCGTGCGGTGGAAGAAGCCCTCTGCCAGCGAAAAGCCACGGCCTGATCGATCGCGGAAACCATATCTGCTCCTTCCAACGATGCGATCACCTCGCAAGCCGCCACCACTTCATACGGCCCACCGAGGGCACGCTCCAGTTCGCGGGCATAACGCCGCTCTGCGGCAAGCCTCGCCTCGCAAGGCAAGCTCGAAGGGACATCGCACAGCATGATGCGGTAGGGGGATTCAGCGATCGTCGTTTCCATGAGGGACTCCTGATAAATACTGGTTAAATTTACAGTATTTTCAGCACCTTGCGCAAGAGAGGTTGCGGAAGGTCCCGGGGCCAGCACGCCCCTTAGCCGCCCCTTGGAAAGACACATCCGGGCGCAACCCATGCGCATGCACGGGCCACACGCGACTGGGCACCACGGCAACAAGGCCATGAACGAGCGCAGATGGACGGGAGGGGGAAAGGAGGACTTGCACAGCCCGCCACCGGACGGCGGGAGGCACACATGCCGCACGGTCGGCACAAAGAAAAAGCCCCCTAGACCGTTAATCTAGAGGGCTTGGGTACCAATGGTTAGTTGGTAGGCGCGATTGGACTCGAACCAACGACCCCCACCATGTCAAGGTGGTGCTCTAACCAGCTGAGCTACGCGCCTGTGTGTATTCGAGAAGCGAGAGTATAGCAGTAAAAAACGGATCTCCGAAAGAATTGCATTTTTTCGATTCAACGCCGCCGCGCCGAGCGCACGCCCGGCACGGTGGCGACGATACCCAGCACCTTGCCGAGGCGGCCCGAATCGGCGACCTCCACGGTGAAGGTCATCCAGGCCGTGCCTTTGACGGACTGCGTCTGCACGCCGATGACATTGGTCTTCTCGCGGGCGAAGACGTCCGAGATGTCGCGCAGCAGGCCCTGGCGGTCGGAGGCTTCCACCGACACGTCCACCGGATACACGGCGGTGCCAGCGGTCTGTGCGGCCGACGCCTTGGGTGGGCCCCACTCCACCTCGATGACACGCTCGCCGTTGCGCGCGGCCATTTCGTGGAAGTTGCGGCAGTCGGCGCGATGCACGCTTACGCCCTTGCCACGCGTCACGAAGCCACGGATGGCGTCGGGCGGCGCGGGCTTGCAGCACTTGGCCAGTTGCGTCATCAGTGAGTCGATGCCGACCACCAGCACGCCGCCCTTGCCGCTGGCATCAGCGCCACGCGCCCTCTTCACCGGAAGGAAGTCTTCGGGCTGGATGGCCGGCTCTGGCGGCGGACGCAGAAGCGTCTCGATGCTGCGCAGGGAGAACTCGTCTTTGCCGACGACCTCGAAGAGCGCATCGGCCGTCTTGAAGCCCAGCTGCACCGCCAGATCGTCCAGCCGCATGGCAGTCCGGCCCTCGCGCTGCAGCAGCCTTTCCACGGCTTCGCGGCCGCGCGCGACGGTTTCGTGCGTGGCCTGGGCGTTGAACCAGGCGCGCACCTTGGCGCGCGCCCGATGGCTGGTGAGATAGCCGAGCTCCGCATTCAGCCAGTCGCGCGAGGGCCGCCCCTCCTTCACGGTGGTGATCTCCACCGTCTGCCCGTTCTGCAGCGTGGTGTTGAGCGGCACCATGGCACCGTCCACGCGGGCACCGCGGCAACGATGGCCCAGGCTGGTGTGCACGGCATAGGCAAAGTCCACGGGCGTGGCCCCCTGGGGCAGCTCGACCACGGCGGCCCCCGGGGTCAGCACGTAGATACGATCCTCGAAGAGACCGCTGTGGCTGGCCGAGCCGACCAAGTCGCGCTCCCAGGCCAACAGCTGCCGCAGCACGGCGATCTTGGCGTCGTATTCACCGCTGGCGGTGACGCCCGCATAGCCTTTGGTGCCGGCCTCCTTGTAGGCCCAGTGCGCCGCCACCCCGTGCTCGGCGTGGTCGTGCATGGCCTGGGTACGGATCTGGATCTCGATCGGCTTGCCGGCATCGTCGCGCACCACGGTATGCAGCGACTGGTAGCCGTTGGGCTTGGGCCGGGCGATGTAGTCATCGAACTCGGCCTCGATCGGCTTGAACTGCTGATGCACCCACGAGAGCGCCGCATAACAGTCCTTGACGGACGGCACCACCACGCGAAGCGCGCGGATGTCGAAGACCTGGTCAAAGTCGAGCGATTTGCCGCGCATCTTCTTGACGATGCTGTAAATGTGCTTGGGCCGACCCTGCACGCTGGCGCTGATGCTGCGCGAGCGCAGTTCCGATTCAACGCGGCTACGCAGCTGCTCCATATAGAGCTCGCGCTCGGTGCGCTTTTCGTCCAGCAGCCGGGCCACCTCTTTGTAGGTATCGGGCTCCAGGAAGCGGAAGGAGAGGTCCTCCAGTTCCCACTTCATCTGCCAGATGCCCAGCCGGTTGGCCAGCGGCGCGAAGACCTGCAGTGCCTCGCGGGCGATGCCTGGCGACACCGGCCGCTTGGAGGCCGCGTAGTAGCGCAGCGTCTGCAGGCGCGAGGCCAGCCGGAGCATGACCACCCGCAGGTCGCGTGAGAACGCAAGCAGCATCTTGCGAACGTTCTCGGTCTGCACGGCCGGGTCGTCCACCAGAGTCCCCGCCACCTGCGCATCGCGGGCCTGCTGCTGCACGCGCATGAGCTTGGTGGTCTCGATGGCGAGCGTGGCGAAGTTTTCGCCGAAGGCCTTGCTGATGACTTCCTGCGGCTTGTTCAGGTGCGACGATGCATGGACCAGATAGCAGGCCGCCTGCATGGCTTCGGAGCCGCCGATGCTTTTGAGGATGGCGGCCACCGCATCAGCATGCGCCAACGTGTTCTCGCCGGTCTCCAGGGTTTCGCCAATCAGCAGGGGCTCGGCGAAGGCACGCGCGCGGGCCAACGCATCGACCTGCTCCGGCAAGGTTTGCGCCGTGGCCGCAAGGAGCTGTGGCATGGATTCCGGCCGGCTGCCCTGCGGCTGGGCGCCAGGCACGGCCTGCCCAACGACGCTGCTCTTCATGTCGGCACCTCACCGTCACTCCGCAACAGAAAGTCGGCCACCGCCAGCACCTGATCTTCGGCCACCAGCGTGGGGGCATGCCCCACACCAGCGAATTCCACCAGTTGCGCACGCGGGCCGCGCCGCGCCATGGCTTGCGCCGTGGCGGGCGAGAGCAGATCCGACTGCGCGCCGCGCAGCAGCAACACCTGAGCGGTGATCTGATCGTAGAGCCGCCAGAGCGCCGCCTCGCCGGCCTGCGCACCCTCTTCGGTCAACGACCGGAACGGCACGGCGATGGACGGGTCGTAATGCAGCGTGAAGCCGCCCTGCCCGTCCGCGCGCAGCATGGGCCGTGACAGTTCCAGCCATTGCGCCTGCGTGTGCGGGCCGAAGCTGCTGGAGATGGCCCAGAGCGCGTCGGCCGCCTGCTGCTGCGACTTGAAATGAACCGGCTGCCCCACATAGCTGCCGATGCGGCGCAGCGCCGCCCATTCAAGGACCGGCCCCACATCGTTGAGCACGAGCCGCCGAACCGGCGCCGGCAGCGGCAAGCCGGGCTGACCGCTGATCGCCATGCCGATCAGCCCGCCCATGCTGGTGCCGACCCAGTCCAGCGTGCTGATCGGCGCCTGCGCATGCAGTTGCGCGAGCAGCGCCAGCATGTCGGCCGCATAGACGGGAACTTGGTAGCCGACCGCATCGGCCAGCCAGTCGCTGCGGCCACGGCCCACGACGTCGGGACAGATCACGCGGGCATGCGCGCTCAGGCGCCGCGCCAGCACGTCGAAATCGCGCCCCTGGCGGGTGAGGCCATGCACGCAGACGACCACATGCGGGTGCCGGGGGTTGCCCGTACGGTTCCACTCCCAGTACGCCATGCGGTGGGCAGGGGCCTGCTCCGCAAGCCGAGAGGCTTCGAATGTCGCAGCGGGGACCCCGGGGCAGAGGACGTGATGCAGGATGGGTTCAGTCATGGGACAACGGGGACTTGCTGTGCGCGCCGCGAGACGGCAGATCACGGGTCGGGCCTGTTGCCCGATCCTTCACGGCCATCCTAATTCATCCCGCACGCCCCTTCTTGCGAATGCGGCGCCTGGGCCGAAACACCCAACCCCCACATCCTGCCGCACAAGAAAAACCCCGCGATGCGGGGACTTCAGAAAGCTGCGGTGCGGTACAGGCATCGTTGCGCCGGGGCGCCGCAGGCCTTGGGGCGTCAGCGCATCTGCACGCTGCCAGACACGGTGACCTGCACCTGCGCCTTGCCCGCCTCGACCGGCATGGGTGCATCGTTGAAGGCCTCGGCCTTGGCCTGCATCGCCATCATGCGCGGACGCGGGCCGGGCATGGATTCGTTGTTGGTCACCACCACGTCGCGCAGCGTGTACCCGGTGAACCCGAACCCGCGCGCGAGCTCCGTCGCGCGGCGTTTGAAATCTTCGATGGCGCGGCTCTGGGCTTCGCCCTCCACCTTGGCACGGGCCTCTCGCGAGAGGTCGAACGCGACCTGCGTGATGGGCATGCTCTGGATGCGGCCGGCCGTAGAGGTGATGCGCCCGAAGTCACGGCCTTCCAGCACCAGTTCCGCCCGACCCTGCCAGCCGGTGATCTTGCCGTCCTTGCCATAGCGCGGGAAGAGGCCGAAGTTGCCGGTGCGCACTTCCATCTGTTGGGGCTGGGCGTTGCGCTTAGCTTCTGCCAGCGCGGAGTCAAGAGCCTGTTTGAGCTGCGTCTGCACGCCTGCGGCGTCGGAGCCTTCCTTGGTGGTGCCGAGCGTCAGGACCAGCACGTCCTGCTGCACGTCCACCGAACCCTGGGCCGACAGCTGAAGCACGTTTTCCATCGGGGCCGGAGCGGCTTGGGCAAAAGCCGCGCCAGCGCAAGCGATCAGTGCGCCTGCAGCTATCAATTTAGAAGTGATTTTCATGGTCATCCGCAACGCTCCGTCAGTTGCAGCGCCCCACTCGGGACGCCGAAACGCCACCTTAACGGGGTTTGCGCCCGCGTTCATGAAGCGCACGGCACGTCTTGGCGTGATGGCGCAAGACTTGTAACAGTTGGTCAGGGCGTCGCAAAAAAGTCGAATTTTGGGACGCAAGGTGGTCAGAATCGCCGCTGTTACAAATTGGATTTGGGAAAGAAATGGCCTCAACAACCAACCGTACCGACAAAGTTCTCGTAGTGGATGACGATGCCCGCATCCGTGATCTGCTGCGGCGCTACCTGACACAGGAAGGCTTCGAGGTCATGGTGGCCGAAGACGGCAAGGCGCTCAACCGCATCCTGTTGCGCGAAACGGTGGACCTCATCGTCCTGGACCTGATGATGCCCGGCGAGGACGGCCTGTCGATCTGCCGCCGCCTGCGTGCCGCCAACGACCGCACTCCCATCATCATGCTGACGGCCAAGGGCGAGGACGTGGACCGCATCGTCGGTCTGGAAGTGGGCGCCGACGACTACCTCGGCAAGCCGTTCAACCCCCGCGAGCTGCTGGCCCGCATCCACGCCGTGCTGCGCCGCCGCCCGCCACAGGAAGCGCCTGGCGCGCCCTCCGGCGACAACGAAGTGGTGACCTTCGGCCCCTTCACCTTCGACCTGGGCACCCGCGCGCTGCAGCGCAACGGTGAGGAACTGCCGCTCACGACCGGCGAATTCGCCATGCTCAAGGCGCTGGTACGCCACCCGCGCCAACCGCTGTCGCGCGAAAAGCTGGCCCTGCTGGCACGGGGGCGCGAGTTCGAGCCTTTCGACCGCAGCCTGGACGTTCAGGTCTCCCGCCTGCGCAAGCTAGTCGAGGTCGATGCCGCCGCCCCCCGCTACATCCAGACCGTCTGGGGCGTGGGCTATGTGTTCGTTCCGGACGGAGCGAACTGATACGGCCCAGCCAATGCTGAACCGCTCCACACCCTGGCGCGGCTGCTGGCCCGGGATGCCATCGAAGACATCGAGCGCAACCGCAGTCGTCGCCTATGGGCGCGACTGCGGTCCGGAGCGCCCGCGACCTTTCCAGCGTCGCTTCGAGTCACCATCCAGCTTGCTCGGTGCCCCAGGCGCCCTGCAGCCCTCCGGGCCGGCACGGCATGCAGCGCTAGGCCCTTCTTTCTGAATGACATGAGCGCTACCTACGAAGCATCCTCCGATGCGACCGGCCCCGCACCGCTTGATGCCGCGCGCCCTGAACGCAACGCCCGCACGCGCGTGGGGCTGAATCTCTTCTGGCGCACCTTCTTCCTGCTGGCCCTCCTGCTGGTGGGCAGCATCCTGGCCTGGCTGCAGACGCTGCGCGCCCTAGAGTTCGAGCCCCGAACGCTGCAGACCGCGCAGCAGGTCGCCTCGCTGGTCAACCTGAGCCGCGCCGCCCTGATCCATGCGGACGCCATCGCCCGCGTGTCGCTCATCAAGACCATGGCAGACCAGGAGGGCGTGCGCATCCTGCCGCGCGAGCCGGGAGACAAGTTCGAGCTGCTGGACCCTTCCGCCCTGGGTACGCGCCTCACCGAAGAGCTGACGCTGCGCCTGGGCCCCGGCACCATCGTGGCCAGCAGCGTGAACGGCGAGAAGGGCCTCTGGGTGGGTTTCACCATCAACGGCGACCCGAACTGGCTGCTGATGGACCGCTCGCGCTTGAGCGCGGCTGGCGGCAAGACCTGGATGATCTGGCTCATCACCGCCGGCGCGCTGTCGCTGGCGGGCGCCGCGGCCATCGCACGGCTCATCAACCGGCCGCTCAAGCAGCTCTCGTATGCGGCCAACCGCGTGCGCGACGGCGACTTCGCAGCCAGCCAGCTCGACGAAGAGGTGGTGACCAGCGAGATCCGCGAGGTGAACATCGGCTTCAACCGCATGGCGCAGAAGCTCGCCAAGCTGGAGCAGGACCGCGCCGTGATGCTGGCCGGCATCTCGCACGACCTGCGCACCCCGCTCGCGCGGCTGCGCCTGGAAACCGAGATGAGCGTGAACGACGACGTGGCACGCGAGCACATGGTGGCCGACATCGTCCAGCTCGACGCGACGATCGACAAGTTCCTCGACTACGCCCGCCCCGAACACGTGAACCTGACGCCGGTCAACCTGCATGCAGTGGTGTCGTCCTGCGTGTATGCCGTGCAGGACCACCGGGAGCTGCAGATCACCATGGACGTGCCCGAAGACCTGAACGTGATGGTCGACGAGGTGGAGCTGGCGCGGGTCATCTCCAACCTGCTGGAGAACGCTCGGCGCTACGGCAAGTCGGCCGACAGCGGCACCGCCAGTGTGGATATCGCCGCCAAGGGCCGAGAAAAATGGGTGCTGCTGAAGATGCGCGACCACGGCAGCGGCGTTCCGCCCGAGCAGCTGGCCAATCTGACCAAGCCCTTCTTCCGTGGCGATTCGGCCCGCACCGCCGCCGCCGGGGCCGGTCTGGGCCTGTCCATCGTCGACAAGACCGTTCAGCGCATGGGCGGCATCTTCGCGCTGGCGAATGCGGCCTCGGGCGGACTGGTGGCCCACATCCAGCTACAGCGCGCCGAGCTGCCCAGCGGCAAGGACCCCAAGCAACGCCTGCAGCGCCCGCAGATCAAGCGTCACCTGCCGCCGCGCCCCAGTGCGGAAGATGAAGCGGGCAACCTGACCTGAACGCCCAAGCCCTCCGGCGGGCTCAGGCGGAGGCCGCCGCGGCCGCCGCAGGGCGCCCGAAGAGCAGCGTGGCGGCGCGGGCTTCCATGGCCAGCCCCTGCCCCACCGGGCCCATGCGCTCAGCCGTCTTGGCCTTTACGTTCACCTGGTCCTCGCGCAGCCCCAGCGCCTGGGCGATGCGTGCGCGCATCCCCGGAATGTGCGGCGCCAGCCGGGGCGCCTGGGCGATCACCGTGCTGTCGATATTGCCGATCTCGTAGCCACGGGCGCGCACGCGGCGCGCGGCCTCCACCAGCAGCACGACCGAATCGGCGCCCTTGAACTCAGGGTCGGTATCGGGGAAATGGCTGCCAATGTCACCCAGAGCGGCGGCGCCGAGCAACGCATCGGTGATGGCATGCAGCAGCACGTCGGCATCGGAATGGCCCAGCAGGCCCAGGGTGTGCGGGATCTCCACCCCGCCGATGATGAGCTTGCGCCCGGGCATGAGAGCATGGATATCCCAGCCTTCGCCAATTCGCAGATCCATGAGATTCCTTGTGTGTGCTGCGCTGGGCGGCCGCGCGATGGCCGGGCCGCCCCGGTTTCAGAAAATGGTGCGCGCCGGCAAGGCCGAGGCCTCGCCGCGCTGGCCGCCGAAGCGATCCAGCGTGGCGCCGTGCGCGCGCTGGGTCAGCACGGCGGCGGCGAGCGCGAAGTCGTCGGGATAAGTGACCTTGAAGTTCTGCGCCCCGCCCGGCACCAGGCGCGGGTGGTGGCCCATGGCCTCCATGGCGCTGGCCTCGTCGGTGGCCTCGGCCCCCAGGTGCTCCAGAGCCTGCAGCAAGGGGCCCAGGCGGAACATCTGTGGCGTCTGGGCCAGCCATTTGTCGCTGCGGTCCACCGTGGCACCAACCCGCACGCCGCCAGGCCCGTCGGTGGCTGTCTTGAGCGTGTCGGCCAGCTTGTGCGCCAGTAGCCCGCCCACCGCATCGTGCGCGCAGGCGTCGATCAGCGCGTCGATCTGCGCCGTGGTGACCAGGCAGCGGGCCGCGTCGTGCACCAGCACCCAGTCGTCCTCGCCCGCACCGCGCGCCTTGAGCGCCAGCAGGCCGCCGCGCACGGTGTCCGCACGCGTCGCGCCGCCGCAGGGCATGACGAAGAACTGCGGGCTGACGGGCGCCAGCCGCTCGAAGAAATCATCGCCCTGCGCCACGGCCACCAGCGTGCCCAGCAGCCGGCCCACGCCGGCGAAGGCCGCCAGCGTGTGCAGCACCATGGGCTGGCCGGCCACCGGCTGGTATTGCTTGGGCTGGGGGGGCGTCGCGCCCTGCGCCGCGCCCGCAGCGGAAGGCGCCACCGCCCGGGCGCCAACGCCCGCACAGGGGATGATCGCCCAGAAGCGCCCGGTGGCGGCCAGCGGCACGGGGGGCATGGAAGCGAGGGCGGAGTCGAGGGTCATGGGCGAACGATTCTACGGGCGACCGGCTCCCCGCCATGGGGCCCTTGCAGGGATACGGAAAGGACACATATGCCTTCAATCCTCGCCCCCTAGAATCATGCGGCTTCAGCCCGTGTGCCTTCTGCGCCTGGGCCTTTCGGCCCGACGCCCGCCAATCCGCCCCCTCGCATGGAACTGCCCAAACTCTCCCCCGGAAAACGATTCACCCTGCCCCGCCCCGCGGGCAGCGCCGATGCGCTGCTGCTGGCGCGCCTGGGCGAGCGGGAAAAGGCCCAGCACCGCACGGTGGCCATCGTCACGGCCGACGCCACCGACGCGCAGCGCCTGATCGACGAGATGGCGTTCTTCGCGCCTGGGCTGCGCTGCGCGCTGTTCCCTGACTGGGAGACGCTGCCCTACGACACCTTCTCGCCCCACCAGGACCTCATCAGCGAGCGGCTGGCCACGCTCTGGCGCATCAGCCAAAAGGACAAGGACACCGGCGCCGACGTGGTGCTGGTCCCCGCCACCACGGCGCTCTACCGGGTCGCGCCGCCCTCGTTCCTGGCGGCCTACACCTTCCACTTCAAGGTCAAGCAGAAGCTGGACGAAGCGAAGTTCCGCGCCCAGCTCACGCTGGCCGGCTACAGCCATGTCTCGCAAGTGGTGAGCCCCGGCGAATACGCGGTGCGCGGCGGGCTGATCGACCTTTTCCCCATGGGCTCGCCCGTGCCCTACCGGGTGGACCTGTTCGACGACGAGATCGACTCCATCCGCACCTTCGATCCGGATACGCAGCGCAGCCTCTACCCGGTGCCGGAAGTGCGCCTGCTGCCCGGCCGCGAATTCCCCATGGACGACGCGGCCCGGGCCAAGTTCCGCAGCCGCTGGCGCGAGCTGCTGGAGGGCGACCCCACGAAAAGCCGCATCTACAAGGACATGGGCAACGGCGTGGCCACCGCCGGCATCGAGTACTACCTGCCGCTCTTCTTCGACGAGACGGCCACCGTGTTCGATTACCTGGGCGAGGACGCCACCGTGGTGCTGCACGGCGACCTGGAGCCGGCCTTCCAGCGCTTCTGGCAGGACACGAAGGAGCGCTTTCGCCTGGTGCAGGGCGACCCGGACCGGCCCGCGCTGCCGCCCGAATCGCTGTTCCTCGGCACCGAGCAGTTCTACACCCGCGCCAACGCGCATGCGCAGCTCGCGCTGCGGCCGGGCACGGAAGACGTGGCCGACCACCCGAACTTCCAGAAGCTGGGCGATCTCTCCGTGGTGCGCGGCGCCGAAGATCCGCTGGCTCGCCTGCATGCGCACATCCGCAACACGCAGCACCGCGTGCTGCTGCTGGCCGAGAGTGACGGCCGGCGCGAGAGCCTGCTGGACTTCCTGCGCGCCTCGCAGCTGAGCCCGCCGGCCTTCGAATCGCTGGCCGAATTCCAGGGCCAGTCGGCCGAGCAGGTCGGCATCGCCACCGCCGCGCTCGCGGTGGGCTTCGCGTGGACCCAGGAAGGCATCGACTTCGTCACCGAGACCGAGCTGTTCGCCGCCGGCGTCACCACGCGCCGGCGCAAGAAGCAGGAACAGGTGAGCGATGTCGAGGCGCTCATCAAGGACCTGTCGGAACTCACCCTGGGCGATCCGGTCGTGCACAGCGCGCACGGCATCGGCCGCTACCGCGGCCTGATCCACATGGACGTGGGCCAGAAGAACCCGGACGGCACGCCT
Organism: Paracidovorax sp.; assembly: GCF_057642795.1. NCBI lineage: Bacteria > Pseudomonadati > Pseudomonadota > Betaproteobacteria > Burkholderiales > Comamonadaceae > Paracidovorax > Paracidovorax sp. The sequence continues at coordinate 223,196 of NZ_JBXYZY010000001.1, read as the reverse complement.
GCGATGCAGGAGTTCCTGCACCTCGAATACGCCGACAAGGCCGTGCTCTACGTGCCGGTGAGCCAGCTGCAGCTCATCAGCCGCTACACGGGCGTCTCGGCCGACGAGGCGCCGCTGCACAAGCTGGGCAGCGGCCAGTGGGAAAAGGCCAAGCGCAAGGCCGCCGAGCAGGTGCGCGATTCCGCCGCCGAGCTGCTCAACATCTACGCCCGCCGCGCGGCACGCGAGGGTCATGCCTTCCGCTACAGCCCGCAGGACTACGAGCAGTTCGCCAACGATTTCGGCTTCGAGGAAACGGCCGACCAGAACGCCGCCATCCACGCGGTGATCCAGGACATGATCTCGCCCCGCCCCATGGACCGGCTGGTCTGCGGCGACGTGGGCTTCGGCAAGACTGAGGTCGCGCTGCGCGCGGCCTTCGTCGCCGTCACGGGCGGCAAGCAGGTGGCTTTCCTCGCGCCGACCACGCTGCTGGCCGAGCAGCATTACCAGACGCTGGTGGACCGCTTTTCCAAGTGGCCGGTGAAGATCGCCGAGGTCTCTCGCTTCCGCTCCGGCAAGGAGATCACGGCGGCGATCAAGGGCATCGGCGACGGCACGGTGGATATCGTGGTCGGCACGCACAAGCTGCTTTCCGAGTCCACAAAGTTCCACAACCTGGGCCTGCTCATCATCGACGAGGAACACCGCTTCGGCGTGCGCCACAAGGAGCAGATGAAGGCCCTGCGCGCCGAGGTGGACGTGCTCACGCTCACGGCCACGCCGATCCCGCGCACGTTGGGCATGGCGCTGGAAGGCCTGCGCGACCTGTCCGTCATCGCCACGGCGCCGCAGCGGCGGCTGGCCATCAAGACCTTCGTGCGCACCGAAGGCACGGGCGTGATCCGCGAGGCCGTGCTGCGCGAACTGAAGCGCGGCGGGCAGTGCTACTTTTTGCACAACGAGGTCGAGACGATCGAGAACCGCCGCCAGAAGCTGGAAGAGATCCTGCCCGAGGCGCGCATTGCCGTGGCCCACGGCCAGATGCCCGAGCGCGAGCTGGAAAAGGTGATGCGCGACTTCGTGGCGCAGCGCTACAACATCCTGCTGTGCTCGACCATCATCGAGACCGGCATCGACGTGCCCACGGCCAACACCATCATCATGAGCCGCGCCGACAAGTTCGGCCTGGCGCAGCTGCACCAGCTGCGCGGCCGCGTGGGCCGCAGCCACCACCAGGCGTATGCGTACCTGATGGTGCCCGACGTGGAGGGCCTGACCAAGCAGGCGGCCCAACGGCTGGACGCCATCCAGCAGATGGAGGAACTGGGCTCGGGCTTCTACCTCGCCATGCACGATCTGGAGATCCGGGGCGCGGGCGAGGTGCTGGGCGAGAACCAGAGCGGCAATATGCTCGAAGTCGGGTTCCAGCTCTACAACGAGATGCTGAGCGAGGCCGTGAAGTCGCTCAAGGCCGGCAAGGAGCCGGACCTGCTCGCGCCGCTCTCGGTCACCACCGACATCAACCTGCACGCCCCGGCCCTGCTGCCCGACGACTACTGCGGCGATGTGCATCTGCGCCTGTCGTTCTACAAGAAGCTCGCCACGGCCAAGAACGCCGACCAGATCGACGGCCTGCTCGAAGAGATCGTGGACCGCTTCGGCAAGCTGCCGCCGCAGGCGCAGACGCTGATCGACGTGCACCGCCTGCGCGTGCTGAGCCAGCCTTACGGCGTGGTCAAGGTGGATGCGGCGCCGGGCGTCATCCACATCACCTTCAAGCCCCAGCCCCCGGTGGACCCGATGGCCATCATCCACCTGATCCAGAAGAACAAGCACATCAAGCTGGCGGGCAACGAGAAGCTGCGCATCGAGCGTGAACTGGCCGAGCCCAAGGACCGGGCCCAGCTGGTGCGCGACATCCTGCGCAGCCTGGGCCAGCCGCTCGCGCAGGCCGCGGCCTGAGGGCTCTTTCTTCCGTCTTCCTTATTTCTTCCCCCCCGCAAGCGCTAGCGTTCCCCCTCGCGTTTCCACTCGCCATTCTTTCGCACCATGTCCAACGTCACCGAATTCGCCCCCGGCCTCGTCCTGCAAGGCATCACCCCACCGCTGCGCCTGGCGGACTACAAGCTCATCGCGTTCGACATGGATTCGACGCTGATCAACATCGAATGCGTGGATGAGATCGCCGACGCCGCAGGCCGCAAGGCCGAAGTCGCCGCCATCACCGAGGCCGCCATGCAGGGGCTGATCACCGACTACAAGGAAAGCCTGCGCCAGCGCGTGGCCCTGCTGCGCGGCGTCAGCGTGGAGCACATGCAGCAGGTCCTGCGCGACCGCCTGCGCTTCAACCCCGGCGCACGCGAGCTCATCGCCGCCGCCAAAGCCGCGGGCCTCACCACGCTGCTGGTCTCGGGCGGCTTCACGTTTTTCTCCGACCATGTCAAGGCAGGCCTGGGCATCGACCTGACCCGCGCCAACGTGCTGGAAATGGAAGGGGGGCAGCTCACCGGCCGCCTGGTGGACCAGCCCTGGGGCGACATCTGCGACGGCGCGGAAAAGCGCCGTACGCTGCTGGAAGTGGCCTCGCTCCTGGGCATCTCGCCCTCGCAGACGATCGCCGTGGGCGATGGCGCCAACGATCTGCCCATGATGGGCGTGGCCGGCCTCTCCGTCGCCTACCACGCCAAGCCGACCGTGCGCGCGCAGGCCAAGGTGGCGATCAACGAGGGCGGGCTGGACCGGCTGCTGGAAGTGCTGCGCTGAGGCGCGGCCCCCTCCAAAACTATTGATTGGATAGCAGATAGCGCAGGTACTACGGGCCCTGCGGTGGGATTTCCGTCATGGATAGCGCCGCCTGTCGCTCCTCCCCTTGGCGGCATAACGATTTGCCGCGTTATATCAATATGAAAATTAAAACGTGGCCCGCACCGTTTTGGGGATTTAGACTTGCTGCATCTCTAGCCTGAAAGTGAAGAAGTCATGTTCCTGAAGAAAGCCCTCTCCACCCTCGCGCTGGCCACGCTCGCCCTCAGCGCTCACGCCGCCGATGTGGTGCTCAAGGTCGCCGCCTCCGCCGTACCGCATGCGGAGATCCTGAACTTCGTCAAACCTCAGCTCAAGGCCCAGGGCGTCGATCTGCAGGTCCGTGAATTCAGCGACTACATCCAGCCCAACGCCGCGGTGGAAGACAAGCAGCTGGACGCCAACTTCTTCCAGCACCAGCCCTACCTGGACAGCTACAACAAGGACCGCAAGAGCAGCATCGTCGCGGTGCCAGGCGGCAAAGTGCATGTAGAGCCCTTCGGCGCGTACTCCAAGAAGATCAAGTCGATCAGCGAACTCAAGGACGGCGCGACCATCGCCATCCCCAACGACCCGTCGAACGCAGGCCGCGCACTGCTTTTGCTGCAAAAGCAGGGCCTGATCACGCTCAAGGACCCGCGCGTCATCACGTCCACGCCCATCGACATTGTGAAGAACACCAAGAAGCTGAAGTTCCGCGAGCTCGAAGCCGCCCTGCTGCCCCGCGCGCTGGACGATGTGGACCTGGCTCTCATCAACACCAACTACGCCATCGAAGCCAAGCTCAACCCGACCAAGGATGCGCTGTTCATCGAATCGGCCGATTCGCCCTACGCCAACTTCGTCGCCGCCCGCCGCGACCGCATCAACGACCCCGCCATCCAGAAGCTGGTGAAGGCGCTGCACACGCCCGAGGTGAAGAAGTTCATCGAAGAGAAGTACAAGGGCGCCGTCGTCCCGGCGTTCTGATCACCCTGAGGCGCGCCGGTGTTCAGCCGCCCGCCGGCACAGAGGCCGCGCCGATGCGCCCGTATTCCATGGGCAGCTTGACGTAGAAGACCGTGACCGGCTCCTGGGCCAGAGCGGTGAGCAGCCGTTCGGCCACCTCCTCGGTCGCCGACACGATGACCATCACGGGCTGCTCGGCCAGATCGAAAAGATGGGTCGAATGCATGCGGCCGGCCGCACCGAAGCCCTCGGCGGCGCCCAGCAGGCTGCCGCCCATGGCGCCCTGCTCCTTGGCGAACTGCAGCAGCCAGTCGCCCAGAGGGAGATGGCCATGCCGATGCTCCTGCTCCGCAAAGAACGTGATCTGATAGCCCTTCATGGCGGATTCCCTGTCTGGCTGGGTCGAGGACTACAGCATAAGCCTGACGCGAGCACTCCCGACGCGTCAGGCTGCGCATCCCACGACCTCAATCAGCCCCTGTCAGCCCGCTCGCAACCCACCAGGCCAGCGCGAACATCATGGTGCCCGTCAGCGCATCCAGCCATCGCCAGGCCCGCGGATTGGCGAACACGCCCTGCAGTTGGCGGCCTGCCACGGCCAGCAACACGAACCACAGCAGGCTGGCACAGGCGGCCCCCGCAACGAAGACCCACTTCAGCCCGCCGTCCTGCCGCGCGCCTATGGAGCCAATGAGCACCACGGTGTCCAGATAGACATGCGGGTTCAGCAGCGTGATGACGGCCAGCGCCCCCAGCACACCCATCACGCCGCGCTCGGCCCGCCCGCTCACCTGCAGGCCCGCCTGTGGCGCGAACAGCGCGCGGTGCCAGGCGAAAACGCCATAGGCGAAAAGGAACACGGCGCCGCCCAGCGTGAGGTAATGGGCCAGTACGGGCGAATTGCCCAGCAGCTGCGCCATGCCCGCCACGCCCAGGCCGATCAGCACCGCGTCGCTCAGCACGCACCAGAGGACGCAGGCATGCACATGCCGCCCCTGCACGGCCTGCCGCAGCACATAGAGGTTCTGCGCGCCGATGGACACAATCAGCGACAGGCACACCGTGAAGCCGGCCAGCCACGAGGCGGAAAGAGACGAGGAAGAAGAAAGGGTCCACATGCCGTCGATTGTCAAAACTCGCAGCATTTAAGTAAACTTAAATCCTCTAACCAATGTGAAGCAAAACTAAATGCTCGACTACGCCGGACTGGAGGCCCTCGCCGCCGTGGTGCGCGAAGGCAGCTTCGAGCGCGCCGCGCGCAAGCTGCACGTCACGCCCTCCGCGATTTCGCAGCGGGTCAAGCAGCTGGAAGAGCGCGTGGGCCAGGTGCTGGTGCTACGCGGCACGCCCTGCACCGGCACCGACGCAGGGCGACGCCTCTGCCTGCACGTGGAGCAGGTCGCACTGCTGGAAAACGAGCTGCGCCGCAGCAACCCCAGCCTGATGCCAGACCGCGATGCACCCGCGCCGGCCCTGAAGCTGGCCGTGAATTCCGACTCGCTCTCCACCTGGTTCATGGATGCCATGCGCGCCTTCACGGCCGGCGGCAACGAACTGCTGGACATCCGCATCGACGACCAGGAGCACACCGCCCAGCGCCTGCGCGAAGGCGAGGTGCTGGCCGCCGTCACCGCCACCGGCACGGCGATCGCCGGCTGCAACACCTGGCCGCTGGGCACCATGCGCTACGTGGCGGCGGCCAGCCCCGCCTTCGTGGCTCGGCACTTCCCGCGAGGCCCCTGCCCGCAGGCATTGGCCGCTGCGCCCATGATGGCCTACGGCCGCCAGGACCGGCTGCAGGACCAGTGGATGCAATTGCACGGCATGGCACTGCCGCGACGGCACCCGCCGCGCCACTTCCTGCCCAGCAACTTCGCCTACGTGCGCGCCTGCGAGTCAGGCATGGGCTGGGGCATGCATCCCACGGTGATGATCGCCGAGCAGCTGACGCAGGGCTTGCTGGTGGATTTCGCCCCCGGCCTGACACTGGACTTGCCCATGTACTGGGCCCACCCGCGCAACGCACAGGCGGGGCTGGAGCGCCTCACGCACTGCGTGATGGCCGCCGCGCATGACTGGCTGGGAGACGCCGAATGACTGCCGATGCAACCCATGACCTGATCGCCACGCCCGATGCCGAGAGCATCACCCGGCTGGTCCACGGCTTCTACGCCGAGGTGCGGCGCGATCCGCTGCTGGGCCCGGTGTTCGAGGTCGCGCTGCACGGCCGCTGGGAGCCGCACCTGCAGCGCATGGTGGACTTCTGGAGCACCGTGGCGCTGGGCGCGCGCAGCTATCGCGGCAACGTGCTGGCCAGCCACCGGCCACTGCAGGGCGTGACGCCTGCGCACTTCGCAGCCTGGGTGCGGCTCTGGGGCGAGCACACCAGCCGCCTCTTCGTGCCGGAGGTGGCGCTTTCGCTGCAGCAGGCCGCGCACGGCGTGGCGCGCAACCTGTTCCGCTCGCTCATCGGGCGGCTGCCGGATTTCGCGCTGGAGAGCGCCCAGGACCACGAACGCGAACACGGCCACGGCTGACCGGGCGCGTGGGCGCTCAGCCGCCGCGCGCTCGTCCCCGGCCTGCGCGCAGTGGCGCGAGCAAGTCGCCCAGGCCGTTGTGGTCGATCTCGTGCATCAGCGCCAGCAGGCGGCCGATGTCGCCGGACGGAAAGCCTTCGCGGGCGAACCAGTTCAGGTAGTTGCCCGGCAGGTCCGCGATCGCCGTGCCCTTGTGCTTGCCGAAGGGCATGGTCACCGTGAAAAGTCGTTCGAGCTGTGCGGGGTCCATGGAAACGCTCAGCCTCCGGCCCGCTTGACCGTGTGGCCTTGCGCCTTGAGCGCCTGCATCACGCGTTCCACATGGTCGCCCTGCACCTCGATCACGCCGTCCTTGACGGTGCCGCCCGTGCCACAGGCGGCCTTGAGCTGCTTGCCCAGCTGCGCCAGCCCGGCCGCCGGCAGGGCCACGCCCTTGACCAGCGTCACCGCCTTGCCGCCCCGGCCCTTGGTCTCGCGCGAAACGCGCACGATGCCGTCGCCCGCCGGCACCGCCGCGGCCCGTGCCGCGGCGCAGGCACATTGCGCCACGGGCTGGCGGCAGTCGGGGCACATGCGGCCGGATTCGGTGGAATAGACGAGGCTGCCCAGATCGCTCAGGCGCATGGCAGAAGGCTCCAGAAAAACAGAAGGGGCGGACGAGGCGGGCAAGCGGGTGTGCACACCCCGAGGGCCCGATTATCCCGGCGCCCGGCCCATGCCCCACAATCGCGGCTTCGTTCCCACATGCCTTCGCACCCGGCACACACGGCCTTTTCTGCCGCGCTGCGGTCGCCCGGCTCTCGTCTGCCTGCCCATGCCCTTTGCCGCCCTCGGCCTCTCCCCTGCCCTCGTCCACGCCGCCAGTGCCCTGGGCTTCACCGCGCCCACGCCCATCCAGGCCGAGGCCATTCCCGCCGTGCTCCAGGGCCGCGACCTGCTGGGCTGCGCGCAGACCGGCTCCGGCAAGACCGCCGCCTTCGGCCTGCCGCTGCTGCAGCAACTCCTGCCCCAGGCGCAAATGGCCGCATCCGGCCACGGCCCGCGCCGCCTGCGCGCGCTGGTACTGGTGCCGACACGGGAGCTGGCAGCCCAGGTGGGAGAGGTGCTGCGCGAGCTGGCGGGCCACCTGCCCGGCCAGGCGCTCAAGGTAGCCGTCGCCTTCGGCGGCGTGTCGATCAACCCGCAGATGATGGCGCTGCGCGGCGGCGCCGACGTGATGGTGGCCACGCCCGGCCGGCTGCTCGATCTGGTGGACCACAACGCCCTCTCACTCGCGCAGGTGGACACGCTGGTGCTGGACGAGGCTGACCGCCTGCTGGACCTGGGCTTTGCGGACGAGCTGCAGCGCGTGCTGGCCCTGCTGCCCGCACGGCGCCAGAACCTGCTGTTCTCGGCCACCTTCCCGGCCGGCGTCGCCACGCTGGCCGAGGGCCTGCTGCGCGAGCCGTTGCGCATCGACGTGCCGCAGGCGCCCGAAACCACCCCCGACATCGCCCAGCGCGCCATCGCGGTGGAAGCCGCCCGCCGCACGCAGCTGCTCAAGCAGCTGCTCAAGGACGAAGCCGGCTGGAGCCGCGTGCTGGTCTTCGTCGCCACGCAATACGCGGCCGAGCACGTGGCGGAAAAGCTCTACAAGGCGGGCATCTATGCATCGCCCTTCCACGGCGGGCTGAGCCAGGGCACACGCCGTCAGGTGCTGCAGGAATTCAAGGACGAGCGCTGGCAGGTGGTGGTGACCACGGACCTGGCGGCGCGCGGCATCGACATCGCCGGGCTGCCGGCCGTCGTGAACTACGACCTGCCGCGCGCCGCGGCCGACTACGTCCACCGCATCGGCCGCACGGGCCGGGCGGGCGCGAGCGGCACGGCGGTGAGCTTCGTCACGCCGGAAACGGCGCCGCACTGGCGGCTGCTCGCCAAGCGGCACGGCCTGCTGGCGCTGCCGGTGGAACAGATCGCGGGATTCGAGGTGGCGCTGGAGCCGGCTGCTGGCGCCGCGCCAGACGCGGCTGCGGGGGGCACCGGCGCTGATACCGGCGATGCGCCCCAGGCAGTACAGGCGCCGCAGCGCCCCGGCAAGCTGCCGCCCGGCACCGGCGGCATCAAGGGCAAGCGCCCGAGCAAGAAGGACAAGCTGCGCGCTGCAGCCGCTGCCGCACAGGCCGGCGGCACCGGCAAGCCCGCAGCGGATTGAGGCCGGCGGGCCTGCCGGCCATTCGGGCTGTGAGGGAGCCGGGTCAGTCCCCGCCACCTCCGTCGCCGCCATCTCCCGCGCCATCGGCGCCTTCACCGTCTTCGTCGTGCGGGCCGTCGCCTGCCGCGCTGTCCTTGCGCGCCGCCGGCTTGCGGGGCATGCCCTCGCCCGGCTTGGCGACGATCTCCACGTAGAACTGCGCGGCGCCCGACTGCGCCACCTCGTCGATCAGGCGCGTGATGTCTTCCACCTGCACGCTCTGGGCATCGTCCTGCGTGCTGCCGAAGCGGCAGTCGAAGTCCCAGAAGCGCACGCCTTCGGGCAGGGCGCGACGGCGTTCGCGACGCAGGTAACGGTGGATGTCATGACGGGCCGCGTCCAGCAGCCGGTCGCGGTTCTTGCCTTCGATATGGAGCACATAGGTTTTTCGCATGCGCCCATCGTAACCGCTGCGGTGGCTCTACTATGATTTCAATAGCGCATAGCGCTTATTTCAAAAGGGCTAGAGGGCATTTTCGCTACCCAAATCGACCCTTTCACGCCGATCCGCTCAGTAATGTGGCGGGAGTTCGTCGCGCAGATTGCGCGCGCCCGCGCCGCCACCGGCCTCGGGCATTTGCTGCCGCAGCTGGGCGACGGTGCGGGCCAGCGCGTCGATCTCCTGCTGCTGGCGGTAGATGACCAGGTTGAGCTGGTCGAGCAGGTCTTCGGTGTAGCTGGCCTTGATTTCCAGCTCGGTCAGGCGCTGCTCGTTGGGGTGGGGTTCGGCGGACATGCGGCGTATTGGACCGCAAAAAAAGGGCGCCACCGTGACGCCCTTGCAAGAAAGACAAAAGCGCTGGCGCGCCGCTCAGCCCGCCAGCGCCTGGCCCAGCCGGGCCACGCCTTCGCGGATGCGCTCCACGTCGGCCGTGGCGAACGACAGGCGCAGCGTGGCGTGGTCGGGGTGGGCGCAGAAGAACGGCGTGCCGGGCACGAAGGCCACGCCCTTGTCGATGGCGCGGCGCGCCAGCTCGTTGCCGTCGGCCACCTTGCCACCCGCACCGGTCAGCCGCACCCAGAAGAACATGCCGCCGCGCGGTCGCACGAATTGGGCGGCATCGCCCAGCTCGGCCTGCAGCGCATCGCCCATGGCCTGGGCGCGCTGGGCATAGACGGTGCGCACCTTGTCCAGCGTGGCGGGCATGCGGCCGGCCTGGAGGTATTGGGCGGCCGTGGCCTGGGCGAAGGTGCTGGTGTGCGCGTCGCTGAACTGCTTGCACATGGTGGCCTTGGCCAGCAGCTCGGGCGGCGCGATCATCCAGCCCACGCGCAGGCCGGGCGCCAGCACCTTGCTGAGGGAGCCGCAGTGCACCAGCAGCTCGCGGCTGCCCGGCACGTCCGCCGACAGGTTCAGCAGGCTGGGCGGGGGCGCTTCGCCGAAGTACAGGTCGCCGTACGGGTCGTCCTCCACGATCACCGTCTGGTGGCGCACCGCCATCTCCAGCACGGCCTTGCGGCGTTCCAGGCTCAGCGTGGCGCCGCTGGGGTTGCCGAAGGTGGGAATCAGATACACGAACTTGGGGCGGTGCTCCGCGATGAGCTTTTCCAGCGCATCGGTCTGGACGCCGTCGCCGTCGATGGGCGCGCTGATGAGTTCGGCGCCGTAGAGGCGAAAGCACTGGATGGTGGCCAGGAAGGTCGGACCTTCGACGATCACCTTGTCGCCGGGGCTGATGAGCGTTTTGCCCAGCAGATCGAGCGCCTGCTGGCTGCCGGTGGTGACGATGAGATTGTCCGGCGCCACGCCTGCGGCACCCTTGGCGGTCATCAGCTGGGCCAGTTGCTCGCGCAGCGGGCCATAGCCCTCGGTCGCACCGTACTGCAGGGCCGCGCCGGGGTCTTCTTCCAGCGCACGGGCACTGGCGGCGCGCAGGCCTTCCACGTCGAACATCGCGCTGTCGGGGAAACCTCCGGCAAAGCTGATGATGCCGGGCTTGCCCAGCAGCTTGAAGAGTTCGCGGATGGCAGAGGTTTCAACGTTGTTCAGACGGTCGGCGAATTGCATGACGAGATGGCTCCTTTGAGCGCGGGATTGTGGCGCAAAGCCGCAGCCGCCGACACCCTCCGCGCTGCATCAGGTTCCGGTGGACGCCGGATCGGGCGAGCCCAGAACCCGCGCATGCGGTGCCGACAGCGGGCAGCGCCGGCAATGCAGCGCCGCAGCGGGCGCCGCCGTGCAGAAGGGCGTCGGGCAGGCGCCGCTGCAGCACGGGTCGGCAGAAGAGGCACACAAGCGAAGGGGCGCATCGCCACCTTCTGCGGGCCCACGACACAGGCTGCGCGCCACGAGCCACCAGGCCAGCAGCAGCGGCACGAACACCACCGACAAGGCCACCATCAGCGGCGCTGCCGTCTCCATCGCGTTCACGGCGCGGTGCCGGACTCAGACCCGTCGGCGCGCCGCACAGGCGACGCATGCCGCACCACCTGGCCGAATTCTGCGCTGCGCAGACCCGCCGCCAGCAGCCGCATGCACGGCCCCAGATCGCCGCGGCGCAGGTTCAGGTCCACCCGCACCCAGCGGCGCGCCGCGTCGATGGCGATGCAGTAGCCCGACAGACGGTTGCCGAGAATCGCCTGCAGCGCGCGCCGGTAGGCCAGCGGGTCGGCCATCGGCAGACGCAAAGGCAGCACCATCAGCTCGCGGCCGGCATCGGTGCGATGCAGGGACCAAAGTGCCGTCTGCGGCATGCGATGCATCACGGCAGCGGTGGAAAGATCGATCATGTTCGTCAGGGGTGCCGCAGTGGCCGACAAAGCCATGGCGCCCGGCGGTAAAACATGCGAGGCAGTCTAGGAAAGCCGGTATCAAGATGGCGTAAAGATGCAGGCCGCCGGCATATATTCGGCGGCAATATCCGCCCTTCCCCATCGCTTCCGCCTGGCCCCGCCATGCGCCCCCGGCAGAGAAGGCAGCCCACGCAGCAGACCGCCCCCGATGCCATGAAAACCGCACACATCCCACCTTTCTTTGCCGCCCTCAAGGCCGCCAACCCACTGCCCAATACCGAGCTGGAATACACCACCGTTTTCGAGCTGCTGGCCGCCGTGCTGCTCTCGGCCCAGGCCACCGACGTGGGCGTGAACAAGGCCACGCGCCGGCTGTTCCCCGTGGCCGGCACGCCGCAGGCCATCCTCGACCTGGGCCTGGAAGGACTGGAGAGCTACATCAAGACCATCGGCCTTTACCGCAGCAAGGCCCGCCACCTGATGGAGACCTGCCGCATCCTGGTGGAACGCCACGGCGGCCAGGTGCCCCGCACGCGGGAGGAACTCGAAGCCCTGCCCGGGGTGGGCCGCAAGACCGCCAACGTGGTGCTCAACGTCGCCTTCGGCCAACCCACCATGGCCGTGGACACGCACATCTTCCGCGTGAGCAACCGCACCGGCCTCGCTCCCGGAAAGAACCCTCTGGCCGTCGAACTGCAACTGATGAAGCGCGTGCCGGCCGAATACGCGGTGGATTCGCACCACTGGCTCATCCTGCTGGGCCGCTATGTGTGCCAGGCCCGCAAGCCCCGCTGCTGGGAATGCGTGGTGTCGCAATGGTGCGACTACCGGCCCAAGACGCCGGCGCCCTGAGCCCGCCCGCTACTCCGCCACGAGGTTGGCCACCACGAGGTTCGCCGTCACGCCCTCAGCTGCTTGAGCAACTGATTCACATCCAGCCCCCGCGCCTTTTCCTGGATCTGCGGAGCGTAGCGCTGCTGCAGGCCCCGCGCCTCTTCCACCGTGCGCGAGAACGCGGCCTTGAGGGTGTCGGTATCCAGCGTGCGGCCACCGGCGTAGTAGCGGTGGGCGACCTTGCCCAGCGCGTAGGTGGTGGCGAAGGAGAACGCCGACCCGGTGGCGGCACTGCCCGCGGCGCGGCCGAGGCCGCCCATGACCTTGCCCAGGAGGCCGCCCACCAGCTTGCGGCCGAACTGCTCGACGTATTGCGATGTGAGCCCGACGCCCACGGTGGCCAGGAAATCGGCGATGTGGCCCTTGTCCAGCTCGTAGCCGTGCAGCTTGCCGATGCGATAGACCAGCCGGGTCTGCAGCGGGATGATGGCCATCGAGGCGAGCGACTGGGGCAGCAGTTCCAGCGCGCCATTGAGGATGGCGGCATTGAGGATCATCGAATCGACCTCGGCCTGCTGGACCGATGGCTGGGGCGCGCCGGCGGCCGGTGCAGCCGCGGTGACCGGGGCGGCAACGGCATAGTCTGCGCCGGCCTGCGCACCACGGCCCCACAGCTCCGCGGCGATGGGGGCGGCCACCAGCGGCGCGGCGGCCAGGGCATCGGCCTGGGCGACGAGGTCACGGGCCTGCGCCGGCGCCAGTTGCAGGGCCGCTGACAGGCGCTGCAGGAAAGCCTTTTCCTGGGCGTTGCATTCGCCGTCGGCGTCGCACACGCCCACGGCCATCTCGTAGGCCAGCTGGCGCAGCGCGGGCGTGTCCAGATCGGCGGCGGCGTCTTCCAGGCGCACCCGCTGCAGCAGCACGTCCTGGTAGAGCTTCATCAGATCGACGCCGCTGCCAGCGCTCAGCGACTGGGCGAGTTCACGCAGGTGGTCGCGCTCGCGTTCGTCCTTGTGTTCGTCGGCGAAGGCAGCCAGGAGGCCGATGGCCATCACGGCGCGGGTGTGTTGGGGCTGCAGGTTCATGGCAACGCTTTCCTCGTGGATGGCAAAAGGAAAAAAGAGACGGATGGACGGAGGACGACGCGGCCGGCGGCCAGGGTCATCATCGGGCCCCTGCGTTCTGGGCGTTGTTGTGTTGCAGGGTGGATCGCGGCGTTGCCGCAGGCGACAGGCACCTGGCCAAGCACGGATCAGGCTGGATATCTGGGGCCAGGATAGGTGTTTTCAACCGAAGGCGAAGCGGCAGCAGCAACAGCAGCAGCGCCAGCCGCCACGGAAAGCCCTCAGCCTTTGCGGACAGCCGACGCGCTGACTGCGTCGGCCTTTTCTTCAGGCAACAGGCAGGCCTCGGCGACCTGCAGGTTGTTATCGCGGGCGAAGTTGATGACGAAATCCCAGGCCATGGGTTCATGGCCCTGCAGGTCACGGTGGACGACCACGCACTTGACCCCGTCGATGGTGGTGGGCACGCACCAGGGCGAATAGCTCAGATGGCTGCCAGGGCGCGCGCCACCGGGGCGGAACTGGCTCATGACCCCGGCCAGCCGCTCCGCCCAGTCGCTGGGGCGGAAGGTTTTCCCATCGTGGGTGACGCCTTGGATGAAGACTTCTTTGGAGGAGGGAGGAACCATCGGTGGGGATTCGTTGGGGCTGGGCGGCGGGGTCTGCCGGCAGGCGGCGATTCTAACTCTTATATAAGAGCTAACCCTGTAAGTTCCCCCAAAGCCCCGGGCTCTTGCGGTGGCGTGCCCAGGCGCGCACGCATGGCTGTGATGCGCAATCGTCAACATGCTGCCATGGGGCAGCGCCTAGAATCGTGCCTCGATTTCGCCGGTCACGCACCGGCACGCCATTCTTGTGCAACGTCTGGAGATCCCCGCAATGACCGCTTCCGCCCCGGCCGCCGCCTCGCCCCACGTGATGACCACCTACGGGCGCCTGCCCATCGCCCTCGAACGCGGCGAAGGGGTGCGCGTGTGGGACGTGAACGGCAAGCAGTACCTCGACGCGCTGGGCGGCATCGCGGTCAACACCGTCGGCCACAACCATCCCAAGCTGGTGCCGGCGCTGCAGGACCAGGTCGCCAAGCTGATCCACAGTTCCAACTACTACCACGTGCCGCTGCAGGAAGAGCTCGCGAAGATGCTGGTCGAGCGCTCGGGCCTGACCAACGTGTTCTTCTGCAATTCGGGCCTGGAGGCCAACGAGGCTGCCCTGAAGCTGGCCCGCAAATACGGCCACGACAAGGGCATCGACAAGCCCGTGGTGGTGGTCTATGAGAAGGCCTTCCACGGCCGTTCGATCGCCACGCTGTCGGCCACCGGCAACCCGAAGGTGCAGGCCGGCTTCGGCCCGCTGGTCGAGGGCTTCATCCGCGTTCCGATGAACGACATCGATGCCATCAAGAAGGCCACCGAGGGCAATCCGAACGTGGTGGCCGTGTTCTTCGAGACCATCCAGGGCGAAGGCGGCGTGAACCCCATGCGCATCGAATACCTGCAGCAGCTGCGCGAGCTGTGCAACGAACGCGACTGGCTGATGATGATCGACGAGGTGCAGTGCGGCATGGGCCGCACCGGCAAGTGGTTTGCGCACCAGTGGGCGGGCATCAAGCCCGACGTGATGCCGCTGGCCAAGGGCCTGGGCTCGGGCGTGCCGATCGGCGCGGTGGTGGCAGGCCCCAAGGCGGCCGGCATCTTCGGCGTCGGCAACCACGGCACCACCTTCGGCGGCAACCCGCTGGCCATGCGGGCCGGCGTGGAAACCATCCGCATCATGGAAGAAGAAGGACTGCTGCAGAACGCGGCCGACGTGGGCACGCACCTGAAGGCCGCCCTGGAGCGCGAGCTGGGCGGGCTGCCGGGCGTGAAGGAAATCCGCGGCCAGGGCTTGATGATCGGCGTCGAGCTGGACCGACCCTGCGGCGCGCTCGTGGGCCGGGCGGCTGAAGCCGGCCTGCTGCTGTCGGTGACGGCCGACAGCGTCATCCGCATGGTGCCCTCGCTCACCCTCACCCGGGCAGAAGCCGACGAGATCGTCGCCCTGCTGTCTCCCCTGGTCAAAGCGCTGCTCGCCGAATGAACGTGCCCTCCATGAAGCATTACCTGCAATTCAACGATCTCTCGGCCGACGAATACAACTACCTGTTCAGCCGTGCCGCCCTCATCAAGGGCAAGTTCAAGAGCTACGAGAAATACCACCCGCTCGCGGACCGCACGCTGGCCATGATCTTCGAGAAGGCCAGCACCCGCACGCGCGTGAGTTTCGAGGCCGGCATGTACCAGCTGGGCGGCAGCGTGGTCCACCTGACCACGGGCGACAGCCAGCTGGGCCGCGCCGAGCCCATCGAGGACAGCGCCCGCGTCATCAGCCGCATGACCGACCTGGTGATGATCCGCACCTACGAGCAGTCCAAGATCGAGCGCTTCGCCGCCCATTCCCGCGTGCCGGTCATCAACGGCCTCACGAACGAATTCCACCCCTGCCAGATCCTGGCGGACCTCTTCACCTACATCGAACACCGCGGCTCCATCCGCGGCAAGGTGGTGGCCTGGGTGGGCGACGGCAACAACATGGCCAACACCTGGCTGCAGGCGGCCGAGCTGCTGGACTTCACGGTGCACGTCTCCACGCCCAGCGGCTACGAGATCGACCATGCCGTGGCCGGCGTGCAGCACGGCAGCAGCAGCTGCAAGGTGTTCAAGGACCCGATGCAGGCCTGCGCGGGCGCCGACCTGGTGACCACCGACGTCTGGACCAGCATGGGCTACGAGGCCGAGAACGAGGCCCGCAAGAAGGCCTTCGCCGACTGGTGCGTGGACAGTGACATGATGGCCGTGGCCCAGCCCGACGCCCTCTTCATGCACTGCCTGCCCGCCCATCGCGGTGAAGAGGTCGAGGCCGAAGTGATCGACGGCCCGCAGTCGGTCGTCTGGGACGAAGCCGAGAACCGCATGCACGTGCAGAAGGCACTCATGGAGTACCTGCTGCTGGGCCGGGTGGACTGAAGCAAGAAGCCCCCGCCTTCAGCCCCAGACCGGCGGCGGTGCGAGCGTGAAAGGCCCAGCCATGTCACTCATCGACCGGTATCTGCCGCACTACCAGTTCGTGGAACGCCACGCACTGCGCGTGCAGGCCACGCCTGCCGCGCTGCTGGACCGGGCTGCGGACCCGGCGGTACATGAAGACCCGTTCATCGCCCGCTGCATCGCGCTGCGCGAAGCACCCGCCCGCCTTATGGCACGTTGCGGCATGCAGGCGCGGCTGCCTCAGCGCCCGTTCGGCTTGGTGGACTTCACTGGCCTGGGCCGCAGCGAAGGCGAGATCGCCTTCGGCCTAGCAGGCCGGTTCTGGCAGGCCGACTACGGGCTCGTGCGCTTCGATGACCCGCAGACTTTTGAGCAAGCCAGCTCACCCCAGTTCGATGGCGCCGCGCGGCTGGTGTTGAACTTCACGGCACGACCACTGCAGGACGGCAGCACCCTGCTGTCCACCGAAACCCGGGTGCATTGCCCTGATGCGGCCACGCAGCGGCGCTTCACGCCTTATTGGCTACTGATTCGCCCGGTCAGCGGGCTGATACGGCGGCGCATCCTGCGGCGCCTGGAAGCAGCGGCCACCGCAGCCGCGAGGGCCTAGGAGCGGTTGCCAGCCTCACATGCCGGCAAGCCTGTAGCGCTCGTAAAACCTCGACAGTACGCTACGGAAAAGAGAGCTACCTCCAAGGTCGCGGAAGGCTCAGCGCCGCGAAGCGGGCATGGCCACCGGCTTCTCGGCAGCCTCGCCCTGCGGTACGCCGGAAGACGAGGCGCAGGAGCCGCAGCTGCCACAGGCTCCATCGCTGCCCCCGCCGCAGCCAGGGGCCTGGGCCAGGCGGCCATGCACCCGCCCCAGGCGGCTGCGCCAGCGCTGGGGCATATAGCGCCACACGACATAGAGCGCCGCGCAGGCAACGATCAACGCAACGAGGAGGTTCTGCACCATGGCGACTAGCCTCCGCCCATCGCCAGCGCGACGTGGTAGGTGATGAAGCTGGCGATGTAGGCCAGGCCGAAGAGATAGGACGCCATCGCCAGCGGCCATCGCCAGCTGTTGGTCTCGCGGCGCACGGCCGCGATGGTGGAGATGCACTGCGGCGCAAAGATGAACCACACCAGCAGCGACAGCGCAGTGGCCAGCGACCAGCTCTGGGCGATCAGCGGGCCCAACTGCGCAGCGGTTTCGTCGCCCGTGGCGGACAACGCGTACACCGTGCCCAGCGCGCCCACGGCCACCTCGCGCGCGGCCATGCCGGGCACGAGGGCGATGGAGATCTGCCAGTTGAAGCCGATGGGCGCGAAGACCACGCCGAGCAGGCTGCCGATGCGGCCGGCGAAGCTGTATTCGATGGCCGGGCCAGTGGCGCCTTCGGGCGGTGCGGGGAACGACGAAAGGAACCACAGCAGCACGGTGACGGCCAGGATGATGCCGCCCACGCGGCGCAGGAAGATCAGCGCGCGCTCCCAGAGGCCCAGGCCCAAGCCGCGCAGACTGGGCCAGCGGTAGGCAGGCAGTTCCATCAGCAGGGGCGCTGCGGCGGCGCGGCCGCGCAGCAGCTTGGCCACACCGGCCACCGCCATGGCGCTCAGGATGCCGCCCAGGTAGAGCGCGAACAGCACCAGCCCCTGCAGGTTGAAGAGACCGCCCACGGTGCGTGCCGGGATGAAGGCCGCGATCAGCAACGCATACACCGGCAGGCGCGCCGAGCAGGTCATGAGCGGCGCGATCATGATGGTCACCAGCCGATCGCGCCAGTGCGGAATGGAGCGCGTCGCCATGATGCCGGGGATGGCGCAGGCGAAGCTCGACAGCAGCGGGATGAACGAGCGCCCCGACAGCCCCACGGTGCCCATGACGCGGTCCAGCAGGAATGCCGCGCGAGGCAGGTAGCCGGAATCTTCCAGCACCAGAATGAAAAAGAACAGGATCAGGATCTGCGGCAGGAAGACCACCACGCCGCCTGCACCGGCGATCATGCCGTCGATCAGCAGGCTGCGCAGTACGCCTTCGGCCATATGGGCGCCGACCCAATCGCCCGCCGATGCGGTAAGGCCTTCGATCCAGCCCATGGGCGTCTCGGCCCAGCTGAATACGGCCTGAAACATCAGGAACAGCGTGACAGCCAGCAGCATCAGGCCCCAGACGGGGTGCAGCACCACAGCGTCGATGCGGTCATCGCGGTGCAGGCTCACCTGCGGGCCACGCACGGCGAGGTCCATCACGCGGCGCACCTCCTGGTGCAGCTGCATCACCTGCTGCTGCGGATCGGTGGAGCCCGCCGGCACCGCAGCGGATGCGGCGGGAACGCTGGCGGCGAGCGCTGCGGGCTGCACCGCGTCGAGCCAGCGCACCAGCTCCTGCGCGCCGCCGCTCTTCACGCCCACGGTGGCGATCACCGGCATGCCCAGCTCGCGCGAGAGCGCCTCGCGGTCAATCACGATGCCCTGGCGCTCGGCCATGTCGCTCATGTTGAGCACCAGCACCATGGGCAGGCCCAGCGCACGAGCCTCCAGCACCAACCGCAGGTTGAGCCGCAGATGGGTGGCGTCGGTCACGCAGACCAGCAGCTCGGGAGTGGGCTCGCCCGCCCGGCGGCCCGTGACGATGTCACGCGTGACGGCCTCGTCCGCGCTCTGGGCATGCAGGCTGTAGGCACCCGGCAGGTCCAGCACGCGCACGCGGCGGCCGCTGGCGGTGGTGAGCGAGCCTTCCTTGCGCTCGACGGTCACGCCGGCGTAGTTGGCCACCTTCTGGCGGGCGCCGGTCAGCAGATTGAAGAGAGCGGTCTTGCCGCAGTTGGGGTTGCCCAGCAGCGCGATGCGCAGCGGCTGGCTCGCGGGCTGCAGGGCGCTGGAGGATGCGGTCGCGGTATTCATGCGGCGGCGTGCTCCGGTTGAACTTGCACCAGCGCGGCCTCGTGCCGTCGCAGCGCGAAAGTGGCCTGCCCCACGCGCACGGCGATCGGGTCGCCGCCCGGCAGGCTGCGGGCCACTACGCGCACCGGTTCGCCCGGCAGGAAACCGATTTCCATCAGACGCAGCACCAGATCCCGCTCGGCCGCGCTGCGTGCCGGCAACAGGGCCATGACGGTGGCGGGAACGTCGCGAGCCAATGTGTCGAGCCGGGCGCCCGGCGCGCTGGCAGCGGCTGGCGCCAGGGAGGCGGTAGCGCCATCCTGGAAAATTTTCATGTCGAAAGCAATATTGAAATGCTAGTAATTCTCATTTTACGCCCGCCGCGCGAAGACAGTCTGCCCACCCCGCCATGGCGGACAATCCGGCACCCATCCCGCGCGCCTGCGACCCCCGCTCTCCTGCCCCCGTGCCATGCCTGAACATCCTTGTCTGACCTGCGGTGCCTGCTGCGCCAGCTTCCGCGTCGATTTCTCCGCCTGCGAGACGCAGGCTGGCGGCGGCGACGTGCCCGACGGGCTGGCGGTGGAAGTCACCGGCCACACGGCGCGCATGCGCGGCACTGACCACGCGCAGCCGCGCTGTGCGGCGCTGACCGGCAAGGTGGGCGCGCGGGCGGCCTGCGGCATCTATGAATGGCGGCCTTCGCCCTGCCGGGAGTTCGAGGCCGGCAGCGATGCCTGCGAGCGGGCACGCAGGCGCTTTCAGCTGCCGCCGCTGGATGCCGCGGCGTTGATCTAGTCCGCCACCGGAGGCACCGGTAGCCCACCCACCTGGCCCTTGAATTCCTGCAGCGAGAAATAAGTGTGGGCATGGCGCACGCCGGGCAGGCGGTGCAGCTTGCGCTGCAGCAGGTCCGAATAGGCGTCCAGATCGCGCGCCATCACGACCAAGAGAAAGTCTTCCGGCCCCGAGATTCCGTGGAACATGACCACCTCGGGAATGGCGCACACCGCATCTTCGAACGCCTTCGAGGCGATCTCGTTCTGGTGGTCGATGCCGACCATCACGAAGGCGATCACACCGTAGCCGAGCGCGCGGCGGTTCAGCGCCGCGTGGTAGCCGGAGATGACGCCGTCGTCCTCCAGCTTCTTCACGCGCCGCCAGCAGGGTGACTGCGACAGATGCGCCATCTGCGCGAGCTCGCCCGAGGTGAGACGGGCGTTGTCCTGCAGCGCCTGGAGCAATTGGCGGTCGGTACGGTCGATGCGGTCGCTGGCGTTCTGCATAAAAATTCCCCCAAAAGATCCATATGGGTTGATCTATTCAATTTTATTAGAAACAGCACATAAGCTGATGACTTCAAGGCATCTACAGGAATAGCATTCGCATTTCCGACCCCGCCGCACTCGCGATGACCCATTCCAGCAGCCCTGTCCCATGACGTCCACCTCCACCCGCCTCTGGGACATCTCCGCGCCCGTGCATGCCGCCAGCCCCGTCTTTCCGGGTGATACGGCCTATGCGCAGCAGTGGTGCGCCACCATCGCCCCGGGCTGCCCGGTGAATGTGAGCGCCATCACCCTTTCGCCCCACGTGGGCACGCATGCCGACGCGCCGCTGCATTACGACCCGGCCGGCGCCAGCATCGGCGAGGTCGC
Source organism: Paracidovorax sp. (assembly GCF_057642795.1). Lineage (NCBI taxonomy): Bacteria > Pseudomonadati > Pseudomonadota > Betaproteobacteria > Burkholderiales > Comamonadaceae > Paracidovorax > Paracidovorax sp. The sequence continues at coordinate 202,514 of NZ_JBXYZY010000001.1, read as the reverse complement.
GCTCGACGCCTTCATCGGCCCCTGCCGCGTGATCCACGCCATCGGCCGTGGCCCGCTGGTCGGCTGGGATGACATCGCCCATGCCCTCACTGCCGACCTGCCCGCCCGCGTGCTGGTGCGCACCTACGAACACATGCCGGTGGACCGCTGGGACGGCCAGCTCGCCGCCTTCGCGCCCGAGACCATCGAGCGCCTGGCCGACCGGGGCGTGGTGCTGGTGGGCATCGACACCGCCAGCATCGACCCGGCCGAGAGCAAGACGCTCGACAGCCACCAGGTCATCCGCCGACGCGGCCTGCGCGTGCTGGAGAACCTGGTGCTGGACGATGTGCCCGAGGGCGACTACGAGCTCATCGCCCTGCCCCTGAAGCTCACCACGGCCGACGCCTCGCCCGTGCGCGCCGTGCTGCGCGCCCTGCGCTGAGCACGGCATCGACCTGAATCAAAACCGCCTGCAGCGCTCTTGATTCCTTCGCATACAGCTATCAAAACCATAGTAAACAGAGAACAGCCATGACGACCTCCATCACCCTGCAGGACTGCCAGGCGCGCGACGCCCGCGACCCGCTGGCGCCGCTGCGCGCGCATTTCGCGCTGCCCGCGGACACCATCTACCTCGACGGCAATTCGCTGGGCGTGGCGCCCCGGGCCGCGGCCGAGCGCGTGGCCCAGGTGGTGAAGCAGGAATGGGGCAACGACCTGATCCGTTCGTGGAACACCGCGAGCTGGTTCGATCTGCCCCAGCGCCTGGGCGACCAGCTCGCGCCGCTGATCGGCGCGGGCCCGGGCGAGGTGGTGTGCACCGACAGCACCTCGATCAACCTCTACAAGGTGCTGAGCGCCGCGCTCAACATCGCCCGCGAAGACAGCCCCGCCCGCCGCCGCATCGTGAGCGAGCGCAGCAACTTCCCCACCGACCTCTACATCGCCGAAGGCCTGTGCCGCGAACGCGGGCTGGAGCTGGTGCTGATCGAGCCCGAAGAGATCCCCGCCGCGCTGACCGCCGACGTGGCCGTGCTCATGCTCACCCACGTCAACTACCGCACCGGCGCCATGCACGACATGGCCGCCGTCACGGCCGCGGCGCATGCGGCGGGCATCCTCACCGTGTGGGACCTGGCGCACAGCGCGGGCGCGGTGCCGGTCGATCTGCGCGGCGCAGGCGCCGATTTCTCCATCGGCTGCGGCTACAAGTACCTCAACGGCGGCCCGGGCGCGCCGGCCTTCGTGTGGGTGCATCCGCGCCATGCCGACCGCTTCTGGCAACCGCTCTCGGGCTGGTGGGGCCATGCGGCGCCGTTCCAGTTCACGCCCGACTACCAGCCGGCCCCCGGCATCACGCGCTACCTGTGCGGCACGCAGCCCATCATCAGCCTGTCGGCCCTGCAGTGCGGGCTCGACGTGTTCACCGCCGCCGAGGCACTGGGCGGCATGCAGGCGCTGCGGCAGAAGTCGCTGGCGCTGACCGATCTCTTCATCGAGCTGGTGGAGGCGCGCTGCGCCGGCCACGGCCTGGGCCTGGCCACGCCGCGCGAGCACGCCCGGCGCGGCTCGCAGGTCTGCCTGACCCGCGACACCGGCGCCTACGCCATCGTGCAGGCGCTGATCGCGCGCAACGTGATCGGCGACTTCCGCAAGGGCGACGGCGGCGCCGGCCGGCACAAGGACATCCTGCGCTTCGGCTTCACGCCGCTCTACGTCGGCTTTGCCGATGTCTGGAACGCGGTGGAGCACCTGCGGCAGGTGCTGGACACGGCCGAATGGCAGCGCCCCGAGTTCAACCAGCAGCACGCGGTGACCTGAGCATGTGTCCCTTCCACACCAACCCGCCCGCACCGGGCCAGCCAGCCGCCGGGGCCGCGCCCAGCACGGCCCTGCCCGAAGCCATCGTGCAGGAAGAGCGCGCCCAGCTCGACTTCAGCCGCAGCATGAGCTATGGCGACTACCTGCAGCTCGACGCGGTGCTCACCGCGCAGAAGCCCCTGTCGCCCGCGCATGACGAGTTGCTCTTCATCGTCCAGCACCAGACCAGCGAACTCTGGATGAAGCTCATGCTGCACGAGCTGCAGGCCGCCACCGCCCACATCGCCCGCGACGACCTGCCGCCCGCCTTCAAGATGCTGGCGCGGGCCTCCAAGATCATGGAGCAGCTGGTGCACGCCTGGGATGTGCTGGCCACCATGACGCCACCCGAATACAGCGCCATGCGGCCCTATCTGGGCCAGTCCAGCGGCTTCCAGAGCTACCAGTACCGCTGCATCGAATTCGCGCTCGGCAACAAGAACCGCGCCATGCTCAAGCCGCACGAGCACCGCGCCGACCTGCTGGCCCTGGTGCAGGCCGCCTACGAGGCGCCCTCGCTCTACGACGAGGCGCTGCGGCTGCTGGCGCGGCGCGGCATCCCCGTGCCCGAGAGCCATATCCAGCGCGACTGGCGCCAGCCCTATGCCGAAAGCGATGCAGTGGAAGCCGCCTGGCTCACCGTCTATCGCAGCCCGCGCGAGCACTGGGACCTCTACCAGCTCGGCGAAAAGCTCACCGACCTGGAAGACGCCTTCCGCCTCTGGCGCTTCCGCCACGTGACCACGGTGGAGCGCGTGATCGGCTTCAAGCGCGGCACGGGCGGCACGGGCGGCGTGAGCTATCTGCGCAAGATGCTGGACGTGGTGCTGTTCCCCGAGATCTGGCGGCTGCGCACCTCGCTCTGAGAACGTGTTTACGATCTCCCAGGGGTCGCGCAGCTATGTCGGCGGGATGGGATGCAAGGCGCGGTGCGCAGTGGATAGCACGGCTATCCACAAGCGCCGCAACGCCGCAGACCGCCCGCCGACGTAGCTGCCCTTCGGGTTGGAGCGAAATCGGGCGATTGAACGCCCCGGCTGCTTGCATGGGCACCAGCCCATGCGGCGCATCCGAGACATCCACTCATCCCGATTGCGCTCCAACGCGATCCCCTGCGAGATCGTAAACACGTTCTGAGGCCGCTCCCGGACAGTCTCCAGGCGCGCTGCGCCATGGGGGCACCCGCAGCGCAGGTATTCTTCGTCGCCATGCCTTCCCACTCCCCGCGCGCCCCCCTTCCCACCAAAGACCAGATCGCGCTGCTGCCGCCCTTCGAGGGCCTGGACCTCGGCCGCATCCGGCTGATCGACAACGACGCCGATGCCGAGGCCGCCCTGCGCGCCTTGATCGACCTGCCCGTGGTCGGCTTCGACACCGAATCCAAGCCGACCTTCGCGCGCGGCGACATTCCGGACGGCCCGCACCTGGTGCAGTTCGCCACGCTGGAAGGCGGCTGGCTGTTCCAGCTCAACACCCCCGGCTGCCGCCGCGCCGTGCAGGCCCTGCTGGCATCCCGCAGCCTGGTCAAGGCCGGCTTCGGGCTGGACAACGACCGCAGCCAGCTGGCGCGCTCGCTGGGCGGGCCGGTCCATTCGCTGCTCGATGTGGACGGCGTGCTGCGGCGCCAGGGCTATCCCAAGTCGGTGGGCGTGAAGACGGCCATCGCCCTGCTCTTCGGCCAGCGCTTCGCCAAGTCCAAGAAGATCGGCACCTCCAACTGGGCGCAGCCACGCCTCTCGGAATCGCAGCAACGCTATGCCGCCAACGATGCCTACGGCGCGCTGCGGGTGTATCTGGCGCTGCAGGCTGCGGAGCCCTCGCAGCCTCTGAAGGAAGCGGTCGAGCCGCCCGCGGCTCGGGCCCCACGTCCCGCGCGGGAGGCCACGGCCCGCAAGCCACGCGAACCCCGGCCTGCGCCCACGGCCGAGCCGCTGCCCCCGTCGCCGCCGGCCGCCGTGACGCCCCAGGCAAGCGCGCTGCAGGTGCACCGGACGGTGCCGGTGCTGCCGGTCCACGACCTGGACAAGGCCTTGCGTTTCTACGGCGAGGTGCTGGGCTTCGTGGTCGATGGCGCGCCTCGCCCGGCCGGGCCCGATGCGCGGGACGATGGTCCCCGCCATGCCCGGGTCTCGCGCGCCGGCTGCGTGCTGCAGCTCTGGGAGCCCGCCGATGCAGACACCGCCGGCGGCGCGACGGTGTTCCTCTGCTGCGACGGGCTGGTCGCCTTCCACGCGGAACTCATCGCACGCGGCCACGCCGTGATGCGGCCGGGCGTGGAGCAGGCGCCCGGCGGCGGCGACCTGATGACGGTGACCGACCCGTTCGGCAACCGGCTGCGGTTCGTGCAGGACTGAAGCCGCGTCGGCCAGCCGCTTCTATTTTCATAGCAAACAGCGCTTGATGGCCAAGCGCTGCTGCCTGTTTTCACCTCAAGGCGTCAGCCCTGGTGATCGGCGAAGCGCTCGAAGCAGGCCTTGAGCGCATGCTCCCACGCATGCTTGGCGGGCTGGGGCGCGAAGCTGGCCTCGAAGCTGTTGAAGGCCAGGTGGTAGGCGTCCTTGGCCGTGAGCGCGGGCACGGCCTCGAAGAGCTGCACGAAGTTGTCGTTGATGTAGCCGCCGAAGTAGGCCGGGTCGTCCGAATTCACCGTCACCGCGAGGCCCGCGTCCAGCAGCTGCTTGAGGTTGTGGTCGGCCAGGTCCGGGAACACGCGCAGCTTCTGGTTGGAGAGCGGGCACACGGTGAGCGCGATGCACTCGTCGGCCAGCCGCTGCATCAGCGCCGCATCCTGCGCGGCCTGCACGCCGTGGTCGATGCGCTCGACCTTCAGCACGTCGAGCGCGCTCCAGATGTAGGCCGGCGGGCCCTCCTCGCCCGCATGGGCCACCAGGTGCAGGCCCAGCTCGCGGCAGCGGGCGAACACGCGGGCGAACTTCTCGGGCGGGTGGCCCACTTCGCTGCTGTCCAGGCCCACGCCGATGAACTTATCGCGCAGCGGCAGCGCGGCCTCCAGCGTCTGCAGCGCGTCGTCCTCGCTCAGGTGGCGCAGGAAGCACAGGATCAGCGCACTGGAAATGCCCAGCTCGGCCTCGGCATCCACGCAGGCACGGTGCAGCCCGGCCACCACCACCTCGATCGGTACGCCGCGCGCGGTGTGGGTCTGCGGGTCGAAGAAGATCTCGGCATGCAGCACGTTGTCGGCCGCGGCGCGCTTCAAATAGGCGCGGGCCATGTCGTAGAAGTCCTGTTCCTTCAGCAGCACGCTGGCGCCGGCGTAGTAGATGTCCAGAAAGCTCTGCAGATCGGTGAAGGCGTAGGCGCTGCGCAGCGCCTCGACGTTCGCGTAGGGCAGCTGGACGCCATTGCGCTCGGCCAGCGCGAAGATCAGCTCCGGCTCCAGCGAGCCTTCGATGTGGATGTGCAGCTCGGCCTTGGGCATGGCGCGCAGCAGCTCGGGCAGGCGCTTCGTGGGAATGACGGGGACCTTCATCAGCAGACTCCAAAGGTGATGCCGCAGGTCTTGAGATAGCGGCGATAGACGGATGATGCCTTGTCGGCAGCGGTATGCAATTCGGCGCGCAGATCCAGCGGCAGGCACTTCGGCATCTGCGACTCCAGTACCGGCTGGTCCTGCGTGAAGATGGCGTGCTGGAAGGCGCGCAGCTTCTCGTCGGGCGAGTCGAAATCCGCCACCGCGAGGCGGAACCACACGCGGCTGGACTCGGGCGTGAGCGGGCAGATGTAGAGCGCGATGGACTCGCGCCAGCCTTCCACCGCGGTGGTGCCGGCCTCGGGCAGCTTGGTCAGCACGGCGGTATAGGGGCCGGTCACCTCGTAGGTGTATTCGACCTGGGCGGGGGCGGTGGAATGCAGGTTGGACTGCGGCTGCCAGGCCTTGCAGCCCGTGGCGCGCAGGCCGGTGGGCGTGGGCTCGACCTCGTAGGCGTCGATGGCCGCGGCGCTGCGCGCGCCCAGCCAGCCTTCGTGCACGAAGCCGAAGTGCGACATGTCGAGAAAGTTCTCGATGATGCGCGGCGCGCTGGCGGCCACGTCGTAGGGGCCGCAGTTGAGCTTGCGCAGGCGCGCGTCGTCCTCGGCGGCGAAGGCGGGCAATGGCAGCTCCGCTGCGTCGGCCGCAGGCGCTGCCAGCCGCACCCAGACCAGGCCGTGGGCCTGCCGCACCTCGAACGCGCCCGCCCGGTGGCCGGCCGGCGGCTGGAACTGCGGCAGCGCGGGCACGTGCATGCAGCGGCCGCCGCCCTCGAACTGCCAGCCGTGATAGGGACACTCGAGCCGGCCGCCTTCGACGCGGCCCAGCGAGAGGCGCGCGCCGCGGTGCGGGCAGCGGTCGGCGAACGCGTGGATGGCACCGTCCGCATCGCGCCAGAGCACCACGGGCTGCTCCAGCACCTGCGCTGCCAGCGGTGCGGCGGCGGGCACGTCGTCCACGCCCGCCACGGGGTGCCAATGTTGTTGTTCGATCATCGTGGGAAGCCTCGCGAAGGGAGCTCGAAGGGAATCTGCCAAGAAAAAAAGGCTGCCCGGACGGGGCAGCCTTCGTGCGGTGCGACCCGCAGGTCAGCGGGCCGCCCTTTGCGTCACTTCTTGTCGCCGCCGGGCACGTTGCCTTCCACGCCCTTCACGTAGAAGTTCACGCCGCCGAGGAACTTGTCGTCGGCCACGGCGTCCTTGGCGAGGATCTCCTTGCCGTCCTGCCCCACGATCGGCCCCTTCCAGATCACGAACGTGCCGTCCTTCAGGCCCTTCTTGACGGTCTCGACCTTGGCCTTGATGTCGGCAGGCACGTCGTCGGCGATGGACACGAGGTCGATCGCGCCTTCCTTCACGCCCCACCAGCTCTGGCCGGTGGTCCACTTGCCGTCCAGCGTGTCGCGCACGGCCTTGATGTAGTACGGGCCCCAGTTGATGATGGCCGAAGCCAGGTGGGCCTTGGGACCGTAGGCGGTCATATCGCTGTCCCAGCCGAAAGCGCGCTTGCCCTTTTCCTGTGCCGTCTTGAGCACGGCGGGCGAATCGGTGTTCTGGAAGAGCACGTCAGCGCCGCCGTTGATCAGCGAGGTGGCGGCTTCGGTTTCCTTCGGCGGGCTGAACCATTCGTTGACCCACACCACCTTGGTCTTGATGTTCGGGTTCACCGACTGCGCGCCCAGCGTGAAGCTGTCGATGTTGCGGATCACTTCGGGGATCGGCACCGAGCCCACCACGCCCAGCGTGTTGGTCTTGGTCATGGCACCGGCGATCATGCCGGCCATGTAGGCGCCTTCGTAGGTGCGGCTGTCGTAGGTGCGCACGTTGGGCGCCGTCTTGTAGCCGGTGGCGTGCTCGAACTTCACGTCGGGGAAGTCGGGGGCGATCTTCTGGATCGACTCCATGTAGCCGAAGGTGGTGCCGAAGATCAGCTTGTTGCCCTGGCTGGCCATGTCACGCAGCACGCGTTCGGCGTCGGCCGATTCGGGCACGCTTTCGACGAAGCTGGTGACGACCTTGTCGCCGAACTCCTTCTCGACCGCCTTGCGGCCGTTGTCGTGCGCGAACGACCAGCCGCCATCACCCACCGGGCCGACGTAGGCGAACGCGATCTTCAGCGGCGCATTGGCAGCGGCTGCGGAGGCGGCCGGCGCCGGGGCGGCAGCGGGCGCTGCAGCCGGCTCTTCCTTCTTGCCGCAGCCCACCAGGGCGGCGGCGGCCACGGCGGACAAGGTGGCCGCCTGGAGGAAGGATCGTTTGGTCAGTTGGGTCATGGCTTCTCTTTTCTAGGAAGGTCGGAAGGAAAAACGAAGGAGCACGCGAAATCGGGCGGCGGATTATGAGCCGGCATGGAAAGGCTTGCCCAGCGAAGCCGGCATGTTGGCGCGGATCCATGCCGGGTTGCGCGAGATCAGCGCCAGCACCACGATGGTCGCCACGTAGGGCAGCATGCTGAGCAGCTGGCTGGCCACCTGCACGCCCGAGGCCTGCAAGTGGAACTGCAGCATGGTCACGCCGCCGAACAGGTAAGCACCCAGCAATACCCGTGCCGGCCTCCAGGTGGCGAAGGTGGTGAGCGCCAGCGCGATCCAGCCGCGGCCCGCCACCATGCCCTCGACCCAGAGCGGCGTATAGACGGTAGAGATATAGGCACCCGCCAGCCCGCAGAGCGCGCCGCCGGCCATCACCGCCATCAGGCGGATGCGCCGCACCGGGTAGCCCAGCGCATGGGCCGACTCGGGGGATTCGCCCACCGAGCGCAGCACCAGGCCGGCGCGCGAACGGTAGAGGAACCAGATCAGCACGCCCGTGAACACCATCGTCAGATAGACCAGCGGGTGTTGCCGGAAGAAGGCCGGGCCCACCAGCGGCAGGTCGCCCAGCACGGGAATGGCGTACTGCGGCAGTTCGGGCAGTTTGGCCTGCACGTAGCTGATGCCCGCGAAGGCCGAGAAGCCCACGCCAAAGAGGCTGAGCGCCAGCCCGGTGGCGTATTGGTTGGTGTTCAGCCAGATCACGAGCACGCCGAAGACGCCGGCCATCAGGGCCCCCACCGCCATGCCGGCGGCGAAGCCCAGCCAGGTGTTGCCGGTGTGGACCACGGTGGCAAAGCCGGCGATGGCGGCGCAGAGCATCATGCCCTCGGCCCCCAGGTTGACGATGCCGGCCTTCTCGTTGATGAGCAGGCCGAGCGCGGCGATGGCCAGCACGGTGCCGGCGCTGAGCGTGGCGCCCAGCAGCAATGCGTAGGACTCCATCAGCGGGCTCCTGCGGAAGAAGAGGCGGAAGCGCGCGCGCCGACCCAGCGCACGCGATAGGCGATCAGCGTGTCGCAGGCCAGCAGCGTGAACAGCAGCAGCCCCTGGAACACGCCGGTGAGGGACTTGGGCAGGCCCAGGCGGGACTGCGCGAGCTCGCCCCCGATGTAGAACATGCTCATCAGGATGGCCGAGAACACCATGCCCACCGGATGCAGCCGCCCCACGAACGCGACGATGATGGCCGCGAAGCCGTAGCCGGCCGGCACGAACGGCGTGAGCTGGCCGATGGGACCGGCCACTTCCAGCGCGCCGGCCAGGCCCGCTGCGCCGCCGGAAATCAGCAGCGCCGTCCAGAGCGCGCGGCGCGAGGAAAAGCCTGCGTAGCGCGCCGCCGCAGGCGCCAGCCCGCCCACCTGCTGGGCGAAGCCGGCACGGGTGCGGAACAGGAACACCCAGAGCGCACCCGCGGCGGCCAGCGCGATGGGCAGGCCGATGGTCAGGCGCGAGCCCTGCATCAGGCGCGGGATCTGCGTCACGCGCTCGAACGTCTTGGTCTGCGGGAAGTTGTAGCCCATGGGGTCCTTCCAGGGCCCATACACCAGATAGCCCAGCAGCAGCGTGGCCACATAGACCAGCATCAGGCTGACCAGGATCTCGTTGGCGTTGAAACGGTCGCGCAGCAGCGCGGTGATGCCCGCCCAGAACATGCCACCCAGCACGCCGGCCATCAAAATGGCCGGCACGATCCAGGGGCCCGTGGTCTTGTCGGCCAGCAGGGCGATGCCGCCCGCAGCCACCGCACCGATGACGAACTGCCCTTCGGCACCGATGTTCCAGACGTTGGAGCGGAAGCACACGGCCAGCCCCAGCGCGATGAGCAGCAGCGGCGTGGCCTTGACCATGAGCTCGCCGAAGGCATAGACCGACTTGACCGGCTCCCAGAAGAAGAGCTGCAGGCCGCGCACCGGGTCCTTGCCCAGCGCGGCGAAGAGCGCCACGCCGATCAGCACCGTGATGGCCAGCGCCAGCAGCGGCGAGCCGTAGGTCCACCAGCGAGAGGCCTGGGGACGCAGTTCGAGCTTAAGCATGGGCTGCCTCCCCTGCCTGGGCTTGGCTCTGGATTTGGCCCAGGTGCGCCTGCACGTCGGCGTTCCAAAGGCCGCTCATCCATTCGCCGATGCGCTCCACCGTGGCGTCCTGCCGGTCGATGGAGGGCGAGAGATGGCCCTTGGCCACCACGTGCAGGCGGTCGCTGATCTCGAACAGCTCGTCGAGCTCTTCGCTGAGCACCAGCACCGCGCAGCCCGCGTCGCGCAGCGCCAATATCTCGCCGCGGATCTGGGCGGCAGCGCCCACGTCCACGCCCCAGGTGGGCTGGGACACGATCAGCAGCTTGGGGTTGGCGTCGATCTCGCGCCCCACGATGAACTTCTGCAGGTTGCCGCCCGAGAGCGATCGCGCCGCCGCGTGCGGGCCGCCGGCCTTGACGCGGAAGCGCTCGATGATGGAGCGGGCGTGGTCGGCCAACGCGCCGGTATGGATCCAGCCGCCCGCGCCCACGCAGTTGCTGCGTGTGAGCAGCAGGTTGTGCGCCAGGCCCATGGTGGGCACAGCGCCGCGGCCCAGCCGCTCTTCGGGCACGAAATGCAGGCCCAGGGCGCGGCGCTGGCGCGGGTTCAGCCGGCCGGCCGGCTGGCCGCCCACCTGCACCATGGCCTGGTGGGCCCGCTGGTCTTCGCCGGAGAGCGCGTAGAGCAGCTCCTTCTGGCCATTGCCGGACACGCCGGCAATGCCCAGCACCTCGCCGGCGCGCACCTCGAAGTCCAGATCGACCAGGTCCACGCCGAACGGGTCGGTGCGCGGCAGGCTCAAGGCCTGCACGCGCAGCACCGTGTCGCCCAGGCGTGCGGGCCGGTGCGACAGGGCCGGCGGCTCGGCGCCGATCATCAGGCGCGAGAGCGAGGCGTTGGATTCCTCGGCCGGGTTGCACACGCCCGTCACCTTGCCGCCGCGCAGCACCGTGCAGGCGGTGCAGAGCGCGCGGATCTCGTGCAGCTTGTGGCTGATGTAGAGGATGCTGCAGCCTTCGCTGGCCAGCTTGCGCAGCACCACGAAGAGCTTGTCGACCGCCTGGGGCGTGAGCACCGAGGTGGGCTCGTCGAGGATGAGCAGTTGCGGCTGGGTGAGCAGCGCACGGATGATCTCCACGCGCTGCATCTCACCCACGCTCAGCGTGTGTACGGGCCGCTGCGGGTCGATGTCCAGGCCGTATTCGGCCGCCGTGGCGGTGATGCGCGCGGTGACCTCGGCCAGCGTGAGGCGCTTGTCCAGCCCCAGCCAGACGTTCTCGGCCACGGTCAGGGTGTCGAACAGGCTGAAATGCTGGAACACCATGGCGATGCCCAGCGCCCGCGCCTCCTGCGGGTTGCGGATGTGGACCGGCTGGCCGTTGAAGTGGATGGCGCCCTCGTCGGGCTTGACGGCGCCGTAGATGATCTTCATCAGCGTGGACTTGCCGGCGCCGTTCTCGCCCAGCACCGCGTGCACCTCGCCCGGCCGCACGCTGAGCGAGACGCCGTCGTTGGCCACCACGGCCGGATAGCGCTTGGTGATGCCCGACAGCTGCAGGCGCGGCGGCGTGGAGCCTGCGCCGCCGGGGTCTGCGGCGGCAGGGGAAACAGAAGGATTCATGGGGGCGATTGTCTATTAAGTTCTGCGTGAATCCAGGCAGCCGAAACCCGCACTCCACGCTGGCGGAGTGGGCGCAGCCAGCTATTTATTTCGTAGCGAGGCAGCTACCGTCTTGACGCTCTCGCGCAACCACAGCGCCGCGGCCGAATGGTGCGACCGGGCATGCCAGAGCTGGTAGTACATGAGACGGGGAAAGGGCACCGGGCATGGCAGCACGGCCAGCGGCAGCCGCTCTGTGAAGCGCTCGCAGAACTGCCGGCCGGTGGTCAGCACAAGCAAGCTGGATGCCACCATGTCCGGAATCAGGCTGAAATGCGCGCAGCGGGCCGCGATGCGGCGGGCCAGGCCCAGCGAGTCGAGGTGCGCGTCGATCACCCCGCGCGCGCCCGGGTGGGTGGGCGTGGGTGCGATGTGCTCGGCGGCCAGCCATTCCTCGGCCGTCCAGCCGCGCCGCGCCGCAGGATGGCCGGCCGCCACCAGGCAGACCACCTCGTCGCCGAAGAGCCGGGCCATGTGCAGATCTTCGGGCGGCTGGGGCCAGTTGCCAATGACCACGTCCACCTCGCCCTGCTCCAGGTGCGCATGGTAGTGCGCGTCGCCCGACAGGGGCAGCACCTCTACCGAACAGAGGGGGGCATCGGCCTTGATGCGGGCCATCAGGCGCGGCAGGAAGAGCGGGTCGAGATAGTCGCTGGCGGCGATGCGGAACGTGCGCGTGTCAGTGCGCGGATCGAAGCCGCGGGCGTCGGAAAAGAGCGCCTCGGCCGAGCGCAGGATGACGCCGGCCGGCCCCACCATGCGCAGCGCCGCGTCGGTGGGCTGCATGCCGGCGCCCGAGCGCACCAGCAGCGGATCGCCCGCCAGCCCGCGCAGCCGGCGCAGCGCAGCCGACACCGCCGGCTGGTGCATGCCCAGCCTGACGGCGGCCTTGGAAACGCTGCGTTCGGTTAGCACGGTATGCAACACCCTGATGAGATGGAGGTCGATCTTGTCGAAGAGGGCTTGGTCTCGCATACCGGGTGCTGCATTCCTGTCATACGGGGGCGCGTATGCCGCTGCGCAACAACTGCAGCAGCATGGCGTAGTCAGGCGCGCCGGGCGGCAGGCTGCCGCCGAGATGGCTTTTTCGGGGGTGACGGCAACTGTACACCGCAGGCTGCCGCTCCCGATTGCGCTTTCCACGGTGGCGCCGCCGCGCGGCACGCCCTATGCTTTGATGCCAGACCTCACGACCGAAGAAGAATCCAGCCCGTGCCACACCGGCGCGCCTGCGGCCTCCTCACCACGCATGACCAAGACACCCACCCGCCCTCTTCGCTTCATCCGCCGCGGCCAGCCCCAGGTGCTGCACGGCGTGCCGCCCGACCGCACCCTGCTGGAAGTGCTGCGCGAAGACCTGTGCGCCACCGGCACCAAGGAAGGCTGCGGCGAAGGCGACTGCGGCGCCTGCACCGTGGTGCTGGGCGAAGCGCGCGGCGGCCAGGTGCATTACCAGGCCGTCAACAGCTGCATCCGCCTGGCGCATTCCATCGACGGCATGGCGCTCTGGACGGTCGAGGATCTGGCGCAAGACCCGCTGATCCAGCCGGCCGCCACCGAATCCGGCAACGCGCAGCCGGACGACCAACCCATGCTGCACCCCGCGCAGGAGGCCATGGTGGAGTGCCACGGCTCGCAATGCGGCTTCTGCACGCCAGGCTTCGTGATGAGCCTCTTCGGCATGTACCAGAACCACGTCTGCCACGGCAGCGGCATCGACCGCGCGCTGGCGGCCGAGGCGCTTTCGGGCAACCTCTGCCGCTGCACCGGCTACCGCCCCATCCTCGACGCCGCCGAGCGCATGCAGCAGTTGCCGCCCATGCGGGTGGACGAAACCGTGCTGCTACAGGAACTGGAGCACATCGCCTTCGAGGGCAAAGGGATGCAGGCCGATGCGGCCTACATCGCCCCGATCACGCTCGAACACCTGCTCGCCGCCCGCGCCGCCCACCCCGGCGCCCAGGTGGTGGCCGGCGCGACCGACGTAGGCCTCTGGATCACCAAGCAGCACCGCCGCTTCGCCCAGTTCCTGGACGTGACCCGCGCCGCGCCGCTGCGCCGCATCGACGAGGCCGGCGGCATGCTGCGCATCGGCGCCGCGGCGTCCCTCACCGACGCCTTCGCCGCGCTGCGCGCCCGCTGGCCGCAGCTGCACCGCTTTGCCGCGCGCTTCGCCGGGCTGCCGGTGCGCAATTCGGGCACCCTGGGCGGCAACGTCGCCAACGGCTCGCCCATCGGCGACTCCATGCCGCTCTTGATCGCGCTGGGCGCCCAGGTGGTGCTGGCCCGCGTGGGCGGCGAGCGCACGCTGCCGCTCGAAGACCTCTACACCGGCTACCGCCAGAACGTGATGGCGGCCGACGAGCTGCTGGTACGCATCGACGTGCCCCTGCCCGAGCCCACCGGCCGGCTCGCGGCCTACAAGGTCTCCAAGCGCTTCGACGACGACATCTCCGCCGTGTGCCTGGCCCTGCATCTGCACATCGAGAGCGGGCAGATTCAATCGGCCCGCATCGGCGCAGGCGGCGTGGCGGCCACGCCGGCCCGGGCGCGCAAGACCGAGGCCGCCCTCGCCGGCCAGCCCTGGTCGGCCGCCACGCTACGGCAGGCCGCCGGCGTGCTGCAGGCAGAGTTCTCGCCCATCTCCGACATGCGCGCCAGCGGCGCCTACCGCCGCGCCGTGCTGGGCGCGCTGCTGGAACGCTGCTGGCTGGAAAGCCCCGAAGCCCGGGCGGAAGGCGGAGGTGGCGATGCGCAGCCCATCTCGCTGGACCAGTTGCGGGGCCCGCTCTGCGGCCCGGCCTCCACGCAGGCGGAGGTGACGGCATGAACACCCACGCCACCCCCATCAGCCGCGACGCAGACGGTGCGCCCGAAGCCGCCTGCGCCGACGCGCACGGAGCTGCCGGCGCCGACACCCCGGCCCGCAGCGCGCCGGCTCACGAGCACGCCATGGGCCGCTCGCACCCGCACGAAAGCGCCCGCGCCCAGGTCGCGGGCCTGGCGCACTACATCGACGACCTGCCCGAACTCAAGGGCACGCTCTACGCTGCCCCCATCCTCTCGCCCGTGGCGCACGGGCGGCTGAACGCGGTGTACCCCGAAGCGGCGCTGTCTCTGCCCGGCGTGCGCGGCGTGGTACTGGCCGCCGACGTGCCGGGCGACAAGCTGCTGGCCGCCTTCGCGCACGACGAGCCCGTCTTCGCTTTCGACACGGTGCAACACGTGGGCCAGGTGGTGGGCCTGGTGGTGGCCGAATCGGTGATGCTGGCGCGCCGCGCGGCGCGGCTGGTGACGCTGGACATCACGCCCGTGCCCGCCGTGCTCACCGTGCAGGCCGCCATGGCCGCGCAGAGCTACGTGCTGCCGCCCGTCTTCGTGCGCCGCGGCGATGCCGGGGCCGCACTGGCCCGCGCCCCCCACCGCCTGCGGGGCGCGTTCGAAGTCGGAGGGCAGGAACACTTCTACCTGGAAGGCCAGATCGCCTACGCCGTGCCGCTGGAGCAGCGGCAGTGGGCCATCTACTCCAGCACCCAGCACCCCGGCGAGGTGCAGCACTGGGTGGCCCACGCGCTGGGCCTGGACAACCACGCCGTGCGCGTGGAATGCCGGCGCTTGGGCGGCGGCTTCGGCGGCAAGGAAACCCAGGCCGGCCACCTGGCCGTGTGGGCCGCCGTGGCCGCGCACAAACTGGGCCGCCCGGTCAAGCTGCGGCTGGACCGCGACGACGACTTCATGGTCACCGGCAAGCGCCACCCCTTCGCCTATGAGTACGAGGTGGGCTATGGCGACGACGGCCGCATCCAGGGCCTGAAGCTGCAGATGGCCGCCAATTGCGGCTTCTCGGCCGACCTCTCCGGCCCCGTCGCGGACCGCGCGGTATTCCACAGCGACAACGCCTACTTCCTCGAAGACGTGGAGATCGCGTCCTACCGCTGCAAGACGAACACGCAGAGCCACACGGCCTTCCGCGGCTTCGGCGGGCCACAGGGCGTGATCGCCATCGAAGCCATCCTGGGCGACATCGCCCGCGCCCTGGGCCGCGACGCGCTGGATGTGCGCCTGGCCAACCTCTACGGCACCACCGATCGCAACGTCACCCACTACCAGATGCCGGTGGAAGACAACATCCTGCCCGAGCTGCTACCAAAATTGGAGCAATCAGCCCAATACCGGCAAAGGCAGGCGGCAATTTCGGCCTGGAACGCGGGCAGCCCGGTGCTCAAGCGCGGCCTGGCCATCACTCCGGTCAAGTTCGGCATCAGCTTCACCGCGACGCTGTTCAACCAGGCCGGTGCGCTGGTCCACGTCTATACCGACGGCAGCGTGCAGGTGAACCACGGCGGCACGGAAATGGGCCAGGGCCTGCACACCAAGGTGGCGCAGATCGTGGCCGACGAGCTGGGCGTGCCCCTGGAGCGCGTGCTGGTCACCGCCAGCGACACGGCCAAGGTGCCCAACGCCAGCGCCACGGCCGCCTCCAGCGGCACCGACCTGAACGGACGCGCCGCGCAGTTCGCCGCGCGCCACGTGCGCGACAACCTGGCGGCCTTCGTCTGCGGGCTCGACGGCTGCGGTGCGGGCTCGATCCGCTTCGAGGGCGGGCGCGTGATCTCCCCCACCAACGAGCGGGCCTGGAAAGACGTGGTGCAGGCCGCCTACGCCAACCGCATCCAGCTCTGGAGCGACGGGTTCTACCGCACGCCCAAGATCCACTACGACAAGACCACACTGACCGGCCGTCCCTTCTACTACTTCGCCTACGGCGCGGCCTGCACCGAAGTCGCCATCGACACGCTCACGGGCGAGTCGCGTGTGCTGGCGGTGGACATCCTCCATGACGTGGGCCGCAGCATCAACCCGGCCATCGACATCGGCCAGATCGAGGGCGGCTTCGTGCAGGGCATGGGCTGGCTCACCACCGAAGAGCTGGTCTGGAACGCCGAAGGCAAGCTCGCCACCCACGCGCCCAGCACCTACAAGATTCCGGCCACAGGCGACGTGCCGGCGCACTTCAAGGTCCAGCTTTGGCACGAAGCCAACCGCGAAGACAACGTGGGCGGCAGCAAGGCCGTGGGCGAACCGCCCTTCATGCTGGCCATCAGCGTCTACGAGGCGCTGCGCAACGCCGTGGCGGCCGCGCGGCCCACCGGCGAAGAGGCCACCCCCGTGCGCCTGCAAGCGCCGGCCACGGCCGAGCAGGTGCTGCGGTCGCTGGGCAGGCTGGGCTAGCCCGGCGGCTCAGCCCCGCGCCGGCTGGCCCCAGACCTGGTTGCGCCCGCGCCGCTTGGCCTCGTAGCAGGCCATGTCGGCCGCGCGCAGCAGCTGGGTCACCTGGTCATCGCCGGCCGTGCCGGCCTCCCGAGCCACCAGGCCCACGCTGGCGCTGACGAAGAAGCTGCGCCCCGCATACCATGGCTCCCAGACCGCGATGGCCGTGCGAATCAGCTCCGCGATCTCATGCCCCCGCGCCCGGGAGCAGGCGGGCAGCACCACGGCGAACTCGTCGCCACCCAGCCGCGCCGCCCAGCCCACGTGGCGCGCCTGTTCTTCGATAAGCCGCGCCACGTGCCGCAGCACTGCGTCGCCCGCGTCATGCCCGGCCTGGTCGTTGACCACCGTGAAATGGTCCAGGTCCAGGAACAGCACGACCAATGGATCCAGGTCGGCGCCTTCCTGGCGGGCCGCGGCCACCGGCGTCTCCACGCCGGCCTGCGGCGGCAACTGAGCGCCCATCAACTCGCCCAGCCGTTCGAGGAAAGCCTCGCGGTTGAGCAATCCCGTGAGCGGATCATGCCCCGCCACCCAGCCGCGCAGCTGACGCGAGCCGCGCTCGGCCGTGATGTCTTCCAGCATCCAGACGGTGCCGACGGCCTGCGCCTGCGCCGCCGTTCCCGCCGGACGGTGTGCCAGCACCCGCGCCCAGACGGGGCTGCCGTCCTTGCGCAGAAAACGCACGTCGCCGTCAAAGCACCCGTGCGCAGCGAAGGCCTCGCGCACCCGCTGCAGCCACTGGGCGTAATCGGCGGGGCCGGCATGCAGGGCCACGGCCGGCAGGCCGCGCAGCTCGGCGGGCGCGTAGCCCAGCATGCGGGCGGCATGCACGCCGGCCACGTCCAGCACGTCACCGTGCGCGATGACGATGCCCACCGGCGCATGTGCCAGCACCGCCTCCAGGCGCGCAGCGGTCACGGCCGCGTCGCGGCGGTCCTGCCAGCGCTGGGACTCCATCTGGGTGCAGACGCGCACCAGGGCATCGACCTCCCCGCGCGAGCGCGGCCAGACCCGGGCGGCCGCGCCCCGTCCGCCACCACCGGCCCCGTCCTGGTTTGCCACATGCGCGTTCAGCATGCGCTGCGCGCAGTGGCTCAGCTGCGACAGGGGCCGCGCCATCCACAGCATGGCCAAGCCCGACAAGAAGGCGATCGCCAGCACGCCGCCGCCCGCCTTCCACCACGCGCCTCGCAGCACGCCCTCGTCGGGCGCGGCCAGCATGCCCGCGTCGCTCACCCGGGCCACCATCCACTGGGGCAGCGGCACGCCCGCCAGACTGACGACGTGGCCCGACTCGCGGTCGGTGAAGGCCCGCCCCGTCAGGGGTTGCTCCAGGCGCTGCCAACGCGCATAGGCCTGCGCCAGGCCGGGCTCGTCGCGCACATGGCCCAGCACGCGTTCGCGCTGCGGGTGCGACAGGATCACGCCGTCGCGCGTGAAGACAATGAGCCGCGAATCATCGCGGGCCGGCATGGCCATGGACTGCGGCAGCAGGCCCTGGGACTGCAGCCGCAGCACGCCGGCCAGCGCGCCGGTGACGGCACCTTCGCCCCGGCGCAGCGGCATGGTGAACATCACGCGCGCATCGCCCGGTGTGCTGCCGATCAGGTCAGACACCAGTGGCCGGCCGTCCACCAGGGTGCGTACCAGGTAATCGCGCTCGGCCGGGTCCAGCGCCGAGGCCTCCTGGAGCCGGCCGGACTGCAGGTTCACGCTGAGCTGGCCGTCCTTGCGCGCGATCTGCATCGCATCGAAGAAGCGCGCCGCCGGCAGACCCTGGCGCACCAGCCCTTCCAGCGTTGCAGGCGCATCGAGCAGGCCCGGCGCGATGCCTTCGGCCACCGTGCCCAGCACGCGCTGGCTCTGCTCGATCTTGCTGGCCAGCAGGCGCGCCACGGTCTCGACCTCGTCGTTCTGCTGGTGCACCAGGCGCTGCAGCGCCGCCTGGCTGGCGGACTGCGATACGACCCAGGCCGCGACGCCGCCCGCCACCAGGACGGCCAGCACCGCCAGCGCGACCAGCTTGGCGATCAGCGCACCGGGCAGCAGCCCGCTGGGGCTATCGTCCGGCGCCATGTCGAACGAGTCTTCATGGAAGAACCCGGCCATGCCGGCCGGGCGGGTGGCTGGCGCCGCCGCGGCCGCTGGCGGTGTCATGCCTGGCCCCCGGAGGGGCCGGCATCGACGGGCGCGAACGGTGGGGCGCAGGACATGGGGGGCGAGAATGGGCTGATGCGCGGCGGAGGGAGTTCCGCCGGCTTCATTGCAATATACGCAGCGCACCCCGGCGCCCGGGTGCGGGGCAACCCTCAAGAATCCGCCAGGAAAACCCTGACCCGCCAGCCCATGGCGCCGACCGCGCGGTCAGCCTGGCATCAGCAGCCGGCTACCTGCTGCAAGGCACCGGGCTGGGGCAGGTTCAGCACGTTGCCGGTGCCTGCGATGAGGCCGTGCTCGCGCAGATGGCGCAACACCCGCGAAAGGGTTTCCGGCGCGATGCCCAACTGCGCGGCGATGAGGCGCTTGCGCAGATGCAAAGTGACGCGCAGGGCGCCGTCGTCGCAAGGCTGCGCGTGCTGCAGCAGCCACTGCGCGCAGCGAGCCTCTGCGTCCTGCGCCAGCCGGCTCACGGCCAACTCGGTCTGCCGGAAGTAGCCCTCGGCCAAGCTGCGAACCAGGTTCTGAGCGTCCGAGGACAAGGCCCTCACGCTGCGTTGGAACGCCTCGATCGGCACGCTGCGCAGCTGCACGCGCGTGTCCGCGACCATGTCCACCACGCAGGGCTGGCCCACCAGCGCGCAGGCCGCATCCAGCCAGGCCGGCCCCTCCACCACGCCGAGCTGGTGGCGCAGCAGGCCGTCCTCGCGCAGGCCCAGCAGCACGCGGCCGCTGTCCAGATGCAGCACGGACGCAGGCCGCTGGTGGCGCTGGCGCAGCAGTTCGCCGGCGGCCGCCACCTCCACGCCATCGAAGGGTCCAAAGAAATGATCGGGAGACATGGTGCCGACTGTGCAGGCGCGCCTCGCAGCCCGTGTTGAGCGAGGTCAAAGCCGCTGCAGCCGGTGCCTCGAAGGCGTCGCACCCGAACCGGCTCTCCACGCGTCCCGGCGGGTGCCGCCTTCGGGAGTCGTAAAACAGACACACACGGCACGGAGTTTGCTTTCGAGCATTGCAATTGGATACGTCTTCGCATCCAATCCGGGAGCCGCCGCCAGCCCTTGGCCGAGCGGCGCGAAATCCACGACCTCCGGGCCGACCGCTTCGGCCCCTTCACCACCTGCAGGAAGAACCCATGAAAAAAACCCTGATCGCCGTCGGCGCTGCTCTCGTGTGCGGCGCAGCCGCCCATGCGCAAAGCACTGTCACGCTGACCGGCCTGAGCGACATCTACGTCGGCTCGATGAAGATGGCTGGCGATGCCGGCCGACGCTCCGTGGTGGACAGCGGCGGCATGACGACTTCGTGGTTCGGCTTCAAGGGCACGGAAGACCTGGGCGGCGGCCTGAAGGCCAACTTCCAGCTGACCTCGTTCATCAAGATGGACACGGGCACGCAGGGCCGCTTCCAGAACGACACCTTCTTCTCGCGCGACGCCAACGTCAGCCTGTCGGGCGGCTTCGGCTCGGTGCTGCTGGGCCGTTGGATGGCACCCAACTTCCTACCCTCCGTGATCGGCAACCCCTTCGGCGATTCGTTCACCTTCTCGCCCCTGATCCTGCACAAGGACGTGCCGCTGTTCAACGGCTCCGGCTGGCGCGCCATGACGCCCGCTGACACCGGCTGGTCCAACCAGATCGCCTACACCACGCCGACGTTCAACGGCCTGTCCGCCAACGTCCAGTACCAGTTCGGCGAGCAGCCCGGCCAGGGCGGCAAGAACAACTACGGCGCCAACTTCTTCTACTTCGGCGGCCCGCTGACCCTGACCGGCTTCTACGAGAACGCCGACGTGACCAACCCCGCCGCCACCACGCTGCTGCCCAACAACCAGAAGTACTGGATGCTGCTGGGCGCCTACGATTTCGGCATGGTCAAGCCCTACCTGAGCTACGGCGAGAAGAAGATCGCCGACGCCGCGAGCACCAAGGGCAAGACGCTGCAGGTGGGCGCCTCCGCGCCTGTCGGCAGCACCGGCAAGCTGCTGGCCGAATGGGTCAAGACCGAGTGGTCCACGCCCGACGTGAACCGCAAGACCTTCACCATCGGCTACGACCACTTCCTGTCCAAGCGCACCGACCTCTACGCCGTGGTCATGAACGACAAGATCACCAACCAGACCAGCGGCACCAGCCTGGGCCTGGGCATCCGCCACCGCTTCTGATGGCGCGGGCAGCCCCTTGGCTGCCCCTCTCTGCAAAAAGGCACGCCGGATCGCTCCGGCGTGCCTTTTTTCATGAATTTCTGCGGCGCAGCGCGCACGCAGACTGCGCCATGCGCTATTCAATCAATAGCGCGCGGAAGTCGTTCACGTTGGTATGGGTGGGCCCGGTGACCAGCAGATCCCCCAGCGCGGCGAAGTAGCCGTAGGCGTCGTTGCGGTCCAGGTGGTCGGCCACGCGGCGCTCGGCCGCGGCGGCGCGCGCCAGCGTGTCGGGCGTGACGAAGGCGCCGGCGTTGTCCTCCACGCCGTCGATGCCGTCGGTGTCGGCCGCCAGCGCCCACACGCCCGGCTGGCCCTGCAGCGCCTGCGCCAGGCCCAGGCAGAACTCCCCGGCACGCCCGCCCCGGCCGCGTTCGGCGCCCTCGCGGCGCGGGCGCACGGTGACGGTGGTCTCCCCACCGCTCAGGATGATGCAGGGCCGCGCGAAGGGCTCGCCATGCAGCGCCACGGCGCGCGCCAGCGCGGCATGCACACGGCCCACGTCGCGCGATTCGCCTTCCATTTCGTCGCTCAGGATGTGCGCCGTCCAGCCGGCCTCGCGCGCCGCCCGGGCCGCTGCCTGCAGCGACTGCCGGGGCGTGGCGATCAGCTGCACGCTATGGCCGGCGAAAAGCGCATCGCCGGGCTTCGGCGTTTCGAGTGCGCCGCTTTCCAGCCGCTCTCGCACGGCCTCTGGCACGTCGATGCGGTAGCGGCGCAGGATATCCAGCGCATCAGCGCAGGTGCCGGCATCGGCCACCGTGGGGCCGCTGGCGATCACCGAAACGTCGTCGCCTGGGACGTCGCTGATGGCCAGGGTCACGACCCGCGCTGGCGCGCACGCTGCCGCCAGCCGCCCGCCCTTGATGCGCGAGAGATGCTTGCGCACGCAGTTCATTTCGGCGATGCCGGCGCCGCTGTCGAGCAGCGCCTGGTGGATGCGCTGCTTGTCCGCAAGGCTCAGGCCTTCGGCCGGCAGCGTCAGCAGCGAAGAGCCTCCGCCCGAGATCAGGCAGAGCACCAGATCCTGCGGCGTCAGGCCCTGCACCAGCGTGAGCATGCGCTCCGCCGCCTGCAGTCCGGCCGCGTCAGGCACCGGGTGGGCCGCCTCCACCAGCTCGATGCGCTCCGGCAGTCCGGCCGGGCGCGGCGGCACATGGCCGTAGCGCGTCACCACCAATCCCGAAAGGGGCGCATCCGCCGGCCAGAGCGCTTCCACGGCCTGCGCCATGGCGCCGCCGGCCTTGCCTGCACCGATCACCACCGTGCGCCCGCCGGGCGGCGGCGCGGGCAGATGCGCGCCGAGCGTGTGCAGCGGCTGTGCGCTGCGCACGGCGGCCTCATAGAGCGAGCGCAGCAGATCGCGTTGCGGCGCCGCGAGGGCGCTGGTGGCATCGGTGGCGAGAGCCGCGGCAAGTGGCGGGCGGGCGTCGGCAGGGAGCATGTCAGGCATGGCGCGATTGTGCAGTGCCGCGCTGTGGAATGTGGCCGGACGCCCTCCGGGCGAGCAAGCGATGTCACGCGTTCGTCATCGCAAAGACTTATGGTTGGCACTTCCCTTTGCGGCGGCAGCACCATGGACCTCTTCGCGCTGGAGCGGCACGGCGCCGCCCTGGATTTTCTATCCCCCGCAGCGCGGCAAGGCTGCGGCCCCCTCGCACAGCTGATGCGCCGCGGCCTGCTGCATTGCGTCTTCCAGCCGCTGGCCGATCTGCGAGAAGGAACCATCTATGCACACGAGGCCCTGATACGCGGCCCCGAGGGCAGCGCACTGCATCGCCCCGACGCGCTGCTGCAGTGCGCCCGCGAAGAAGGACTGCTGCAGGATTTCGAAATGCTCTGCGTGGTCGTCGCGCTGCAGCAGTGGGGCCGCCAGGGCAGCGCGGGCCGGCTCTTCCTGAACATCAGCGCCGATACCCTGGTGCGTGCCGTGACCCTTTGCGGCGAAGGCCTGCTGGGCAGCAAGGTGCGCAGCCTCGGCGTGGCGGCGCGCATGCTGGTGATCGAGATCACCGAGCACGAACGCGTCTCCGACATGCCCGGACTGCTGCACGCGCTGCGTGCCGTGCACGCCTGCGGGGCCCGGCTGGCGCTGGACGACTTCGGGGACGGCCATTCGAGCCTGCGCCTCTGGGCCGAGGTGAAGCCTGACTTCGTGAAGATCGACAAGTACTTCGTGCGCGATATCGCAGTCCATCCCGAGAAGCTGCAGATGCTGCAGGCCATCAAGGGCATTGCCGAGGTGTTCGGCACCACGCTCGTGGCAGAGGGCATCGAAACCGACGAAGACCTGCGCGCGCTGCGCGACCTGGACATCCCCTACGGCCAGGGCTACCTGCTGGGCCGCCCGGCCCAGGCACCGCGGGCGCTCATCGAAGAGGCTGCGCACCGGACGCTGCACGACCGCCGTGTGGCCGTGCTGCCGCACCAGACGCACGCTGCGCGGCCGGGCATCCTGCGCAACCTGCTGGTGGTGCATGCGCCCACCGTCACGCCCGACACGCACAACGACGAGGTGGCCCGCCTCTTCAGCAACCATACCGAACTGCACGCGCTGGCGGTGCTGGAGGGCACCCGCCCCGTGGCGCTCATCAACCGCCAGCAGTTCATGAATCACTACGCCACGCTCTACTTCCGCGAAGTGCATGGCCGCAAGCCCTGCGGGACCATCGCCAACCATGCGCCCCGCGTTGTCGAGCTGGACTGCGACGTGGACCAGCTGGTGGGCATCCTCACGTCGCAGGACCAGCGCTACCTGAACGACGGCTTCGTCGTGACCGACAACGGGCGCTACGTGGGCCTGGGCACGGGCGACCAACTGGTGCGCAGCGTGACAGAGGCGCGCATCGAGGCCGCACGCCACGCCAACCCGCTCACTTTCCTGCCCGGCAACATCCCCACCAGCCTGCACATGCAGCGGCTGCTGGACGGCGGTGCCGAATTCGTCGCCTGCTATGCCGACCTGAACCACTTCAAGCCGTTCAACGACCACTACGGGTACTGGCGCGGCGACCAGATGATCCGCCTGCTGGCACGTCTGGCCATGTCGCACTGCGACGCGCAGCGCGACTTCGTCGGCCATGTGGGCGGCGACGATTTCATGCTGCTCTTCCAGAGCGTCAACTGGCTGCAGCGCTGCCGCGACCTGCTGGCTGACTTCAACCGCCAGTCGCGCGAACTCTTCGACGCCGAAGCACGCAACGCGGGCGGCATCTGGGCAGAAGACCGCCATGGCGTCAAACGCTTTTTCCACTGCACCACGCTGTCCATCGGCGCGGTGCGTATCGCGCCGGGCCATGTGCAGCATGCCGAGGAGGTCGCCAACCTCGCGGCACTGGCCAAGCACGAAGCCAAGCTCTCGGCCAGCGGCATCGTGTGCCTGCCGGCCTCTGCCATGCAGGCCGGCCGCCAACTCTGGACCGAGGCACCGCCCCCCGCTGCACCGGCTCTCGCCGCCCTGCCCCACGGCACCACCCAGGGCTTGGCAGCCTGAGAACGTGCGCAAGGCCGCTGCGGGGATCGCGTTGCAGTGCCATCGCGATCCCGAAAAGACCGTGAAGACGTTCGGAGGGACACGCGAAGGAGTCTGCGGCGGGAGCCACCTAAAATCGGCCAGTGAACGCCCCATTGCCCCTGCCCCGCCGCCCCATCCGTGACCTGCCCGACGAGCTGATCAGCCAGATCGCCGCGGGTGAAGTGGTCGAGCGCCCCGCTTCAGCCGTGCGCGAGCTGGTGGACAACGCGCTCGATGCCGGCGCCCGCCAGATCACCGTGCGCCTGCTGGCCGGCGGCGTGCGCCTGATCGCGGTGGAGGACGACGGCGGCGGCATTCCGCAGGAAGAATTGCCCGTCGCCCTGCGCCGCCACGCCACCAGCAAGATCACCAACCTGCACGACCTGGAATCGGTCGCCACCATGGGCTTCCGGGGCGAGGCGCTGGCCGCCATCGCCTCGGTGTCGGAAATGGCCCTGCTCTCGCGCACAGCGCAGCAGGCCAGCGCCTTCCTGCTCGATGCGCGCAGCGGCGAGCTGCGGCCGGCCGCGCGCAGCGTGGGAACCACGGTCGAGGTCAAGGAACTCTTCTTCTCCACACCCGCGCGGCGCAAGTTCCTCAAGACCGACGCCACCGAGCTGGCCCACTGCGTCGAAGCCGTGCGCCGCCATGCGCTGGCGCGGCCCGACGTGGGCTTCGCCATCTGGCACGAAGGCAAGCTGGTGGAGCAGTGGCGCGCCACGCTGGCCGCCACGGCCGATGCGGATGACGCCGACGCGCTGCAGCAGGCCCTGGCCCGCCGCCTGGCCGACGTGCTGGGCGAAGAGTTCCTCACCGAATCGGTGCCGGTGCGCCACCGCGTGGGCGCGGTCACCGTCACCGGCCGTGCGGGCCTGCCGGATGCGGCGCGCTCTCGGGCCGACCAGCAGTTCTGCTACGTCAACGGCCGCTTCGTGCGTGACAAGGTGCTCACGCACGCGGCCCGCAGCGCCTACGAAGACGTGCTGCACGGCCAGAAGCAGCCGGTGTATGCGCTGTACGTCGAAATCGACCCGCTGCGCGTCGATGTGAACGTCCACCCGACCAAGATCGAGGTCCGCTTCCGCGACAGCCGCGAAGTGCATCAGGCCGTGCGCCACGCGGTCGAGAACGCCCTGGCCGCACCGCGCGCCCAGGCGCTGGCACAGGCAGCCGCAGCGGCCGGCGCCTCTGCCGGCGACGCAGCGCCGGCCGCTGGCCTGGGCGTCGGCGTGCCGACGTTTTCAGTGCCGAATCGCCCCGCAGCGCCCTATCCGCAAGCGCAGAGCGCTATCCAATTCGATGAACGACCGGGTCACAAGGTGTCCGACCTGCAGGCACTCTGGGGCACGCCCTCGCCAGCGCCCGCAGCCTTCGGTACCGGCCTCGCGCCGCAACCGAGCTTCATGCCAGCAGCCGCCGCGACCCTGACCGACCCCGCGGCCCCATCCGGCGCCGAGCCGCCCGCCACGCCGCCCGCGCTGGCCTGGGGCACGGCCGCCGCACCGGCCCCTGCCGAGCGGGAACAGACACCCGCCGCCGAGGCCCCCACCTGGCCACTGGGCCGCGCCGTCGCACAAATCCACGGCGTCTATATCCTGGCCGAGAACGCCCAGGGACTGATCGTGGTGGACATGCACGCCGCGCACGAACGCATCGTCTATGAACGCCTCAAGGCCCAGGTGGACAGCGCTGCGCGCATCGCCAGCCAGCCGCTGCTGATCCCGGCCACCTTCGCCGCCACGCCCGAAGAAGTCGCCACCGCAGAAGCCCAGGCCGAAACGCTGGAAATGCTGGGCCTGGAGATTTCGCCCTTCTCGCCACGCACCCTGGCCGTGCGCGCCGTGCCCACCACGCTGGCGCAGGGCAACCCTGTGGAGCTGGCGCGCAGCGTGCTGGCCGAACTGGCCGCGCACGACGCCAGCACCGTGGTGCAGCGCGCGCGCAATGAGATCCTGGGCACCATGGCCTGCCACGGCGCGGTGCGCGCCAACCGGCGGCTCACCATCGACGAGATGAACGCGCTGCTGCGGCAGATGGAAACCACCGACCGCTCCGACCAGTGCAACCACGGCCGGCCCACCTGGCGGCAGCTCAGCATGAAGGAGCTGGACGCGCTCTTCCTGCGCGGCCGGTGAGCGGCGGGTAGGCAGGCCCGGCTCAGCAGGCGTGCCATGCCGGGCCCGGCGCTCCTCAGTCGTCGCGGGCCGCCTTGGCCTGATCGGGAAAATCCGAAAACACGCCGTCCACGCCCAGCGCAAAGAAGCGGCGGTATTCGGCTTTGGGATCGCCACGGTAGTCCGAGGCCAGCCGCTTGCCTTCGCTGCGGAAGGTGTAGGGATGCACGAAGAGGCCCGCATCGTGCGCGTTCGCCACCACCTGCGTGGGCGCCATCAGCACGCGGTCGCTTTCGTCGATGCGGCCGTCGCCGTTGCGGTCGTCGGGCTTGCCGTCGCGGTTGTCGTCCAGCAGGCGCGTCGGGATCAGGTAGGGCTTCCACGGCCCGATGCCGTCCGCATAGGTCTTCACTTCCTTCAGGCCCGCGGGCGTGAGCAGGCTGGCGAAGGTGCGGCTGTCGCCCGCCACGGCAAAGTCGTAGGGCTTGTCGTAGGGCGCAGTCAGGTCGATGCTGCCGTCGGAGTTGACGTCGTTGGCATCCACCAGCTGCACCAGCCGCACCTGCGTCTTGCCGCGCAGGTACTTGAGGTTGGAGACCTCGAACGACTGCAGGATCACGGGCGAATCCTTGGCCGTGTAGCCGTATTGCGCGAGCGTGGCCAACAGGCGGTCTTCGAGCGGCAGGCCCAGGCGGGCGTGGTAGGTGGGGTGCTTGGTCTCGGCATAGACGCCCACCGTGCGGCCCCGGCGCTGGCCTTCGCTGCGGGCCAGATCCAGCACTTCGTTGAGCGTGGGGATCTGGAAGCGGCCGTTGAACGACTGGTCGCGCTCGGCCAGGGGCTGCACGGCGCGCAGGGTTTTGATCTCGGCCAGCGTGAAGTCAGAGGCGAACCAGCCCTCCTCCGTCACGCCATCGACCACCTGCTTGGTCTTACGGCTGGCAAATTCCGGGCGGGTGGACACGTCGGTCGTGCCGGTGATGTTGGGCTCGTGGCGGGCGATGAGCACGCCGTCCCGGGTGGAGACCAGATCGGGCTCGATGAAGTCGGCGCCCATCTCGATGCCGCGGCGGTAGCCCTCCAGCGTGTGATCGGGCAGGTAGCCCGCCGCGCCGCGGTGGCCGATCACCAGGGCCTTGCGGCCTTCGAGGGTGGGTGCCCCATCGTTGCCGCCGCATCCGGCGAGCGCCGCGGCAGCAGCCAGGGCCGCCAGGGCGGCGGAAGAACTCAACTTCGCGGTCAATTGCATGGAGATCGCCTTTCTTGATGCTGTCCGAGGGACGCCGCAGGCGCGTTCACCATCACGGACTCCCTCGCACTCTGCGGGGATTCGATGACGGACGCAAGACAGGCGCACACCAATCCGGTGCATCCGATCGCACCAATATTGCACATCACATCGCCAGCAGGGTTTCAACATGGTGCATGAGCCCCCGCAAATCCCGACGCACAATCCAGGGGCTCCTTTTCCGCACCTCGACCCCATGACCCTGCACTACCTGGAATTCGACTACAGCGAAGACGATGACGGCATCGCCAACTGGGATGCCATCGCCCATGTGCCGAGTGCCCAGGTGCCCGCATGGGAGTCGGAGGTGGTTGCGGTGCTGGCCTGGGCCCACGCCGAGTTTCCGGGTCAGCAAGGGGCCTGGGAAGACGGGGGCACCTGGGACTTCGACCTGCAGCACGAGCCCGGCGACGGCAGCGCGCTGCAGCCGCTGCGCTACGACGCCGCATCGCGCCGGCTGCTGCCGGTTGTGGGCGGCTCGCCCGGGAAGCGGCACTCGCTCACCTTCTCCCTGAGCGGCACACAGTCCTTCGCCGAGGCTTTCCGGCAGCGATTCAGCCCGGATTGACATGTGCCGCGCTGCGGGCATGGCACCCGCTGCAGGCTGCGGGCGACGGCGGCCGCAGCGGTCCCGAACGGCCGCGATGATGCTATACATTCAATAGCACAAGGCGCTCTATCAGCCAGCGCTCAAAGCCATTGCGGGGTGACATCCGCCGGCGGAACGGCGCCCCCGTCCGCCCACCCGCCTACACTGGCCGCATGCCATCCGCCACCACCCCGCTGCCGTCCGCCCCACCCCGCGCCCTGGCAGGCCTGCTGCCCTTTCTGCGCCCCTACGCGGGCCGCATCGCACTGGCACTGGTGTTCCTGCTGCTGGCGGCGCTAGCCACGCTGGCGTTTCCGCTGGCGCTGCGGCAACTGATCGACCAGGGCCTGCTCACGCCCGACCGGGGCGGGCAAGTGCTGGCGCTGCGCGAGCACTTCGCGGCGCTGTTCGGCGTGGCGATGGCGCTGGGCGTGTTCTCGTCGGCGCGCTTTTACATGGTGAGCTGGCTGGGCGAGCGCGTGACGGCCGATCTGCGCAACGCCGTCTATGCCCATGTGCTGCGGCAGAACCCCGAATTCTTCGAGACCACGCAGACCGGCGAGGTGCTCTCGCGCCTGACGGTGGACACCACGCTGGTGCAGACCGTCGTCGGCTCGTCGCTCTCCATGGGCCTGCGCAATGCCGTGCTGGCCCTGGGCGCGCTGGCCATGCTGGTGTGGACCCACCCCTACGTCATGGTGCTGGTCTTCATAGCCGTGGGTGTGGTGGTGCTACCCACGCTCTGGTTCGGGCGGCGGGTGCGCCGCCTCTCGCGCGACAGCCAGGACCGGGTGGCCGACGCCAGCGCCATCGCGGCCGAGGTGCTCAACGGCATCGCGGTGGTGCAGAGCTTCACGGCCGAAGAGCGCGAGGCCGATCGCTTCGCCGCCGCCACCGAGGCCGCCTTCAACACCGCCACGCGCCGCAGCCGCGCGCGCGCCGTGCTGGTGGCCTTCATCATCATCGCCAACGCCGCGCCGCTGCTCTGGGGCCTCTACCAGGGCACGCAGGCCGTCATCGCGGGCACGCTGTCGGCCGGGCAGCTCGGCCAGACCGTGATCTACGTGATGTTTCTGGCCGGCGCGGTGGCCGTGCTGGGCGAGGTCTATGGCGACCTGCTGCGCGCCGCCGGCGCCACCGAGCGGCTGATGGAGCTGCTGGACAGCACGGTGCCCGCCGTATCGGTGCCCGGAGCCGCCCACGCATCGACCCTGCCGGCCACGCCGGGCCAGGGAACGGCGGCGCTGGCCTTCGAGCACGTGCACTTCTCCTACCCCTCCCGGCCGGAAGTACCTGCGCTGCAGTCCTTCGACCTGGCACTGCACCCCGGCGAGACGGTGGCCCTGGTCGGCGCCAGCGGCGCCGGCAAGAGCACGGTGTTCCAGCTGCTGCAGCGCTTTTACGACCTGGGCCGCAGCCCGGCCGATGCCGGCCGCATCACGCTGACCGGTCAGGACATCCGCACCCTGTCGCTGGAGCGGCTGCGCCAGGGCATCGCCATCGTGCCGCAGGATGCGGTGATCTTTTCGACCTCGGCACGCGAGAACATCCGCTACGGGCGCCCCGCCGCCACCGATGCCGAAGTAACCGCCGCCGCCCGTGCCGCCTTCGCCCACGGCTTCATCGAAGCGCTGCCTCAGGGCTACGACACCTTCCTGGGCGAGCGCGGCGTGCGCCTCTCGGGCGGGCAGCGCCAGCGCATGGCCATCGCGCGAGCGCTCTTGAAGGACGCGCCCGTGCTGCTGCTGGACGAGGCCACCAGCGCGCTGGATGCCGAGAGCGAGCGCATGGTGCAGGCGGCGCTGGAGGCCGCCATGCACCGCCCGGGCGGCAGCCGCACCACCCTGGTCATCGCCCACCGGCTGGCCACGGTGCAGAACGCGGACCGCATCGTCGTGATGGACCAGGGGCGTATCGTCGAGGAAGGCCGGCACGAAGATCTTATGCGCCGACAAGGCGTCTATGCCCGGCTGGCGGCGCTGCAGTTCACCGGCCAAGGCCCGCACGCGACCAAGAGTTCAGGCGCCAGCACGAAAGCCCCGAGCGACTGACGGCTCAAAGCGGCGGACAAAACCCAGCGAAGGGGTTCTGGCGAGGCGCTGCACCGCAGGCAGTACGAGTAAGTAGTGCGACAAGATGCGGCAACGACACCGGGAGGGATTTGTCAGCCGCTCTTACTGCAGAGTTTCCTTGGCCGCTGCGGGCAAGGCCAGCGGCAGCAGGGCCACGCCCTCTTCCAGCAGTTGCGCCGCTTCTTCGCGCGTGGCCTGGCCCCGGATGGGGCGTTCCTCGATCTCGCCGCGATGCATGTCCAGCGCCTCCTGGGCGAAGCGCGGCCCCACGTCTTCCGTACGGGCCACGATCTCACGCGAGACGCGCAGCCATGCCGCCTGCAGTTGCTGCTGCACGGCCTGCGCGTGGTGCATCTGGTCGGGCGTCAGGGCCGGAGCCTGCGCACCCAGGGGGCCTTTGGAACCCTGGCTGGACCCTGGCAACGCAGCCTGCACAGCGGCCTGCTCGACGGCCGGCGCCCGGGCACCAAGGTTGAGCCGGGGCGCGCTCAGCCCTTTGCGGATGTCGCCGCTGCCGCAGAGCGGGCATTGCAGCAGGCCACGCTGCAGCTGCGACTGATAGTCGTCTTCGGAGGCGAACCAGCCTTCGAAAGCGTGGTCGTTCGGACAGAAAAGATCGAGAACCTTCATGGAATGCCAAAGCCGTTCAGGCCGGTGGATGGCAAGTTGCTATGGAAGTGCGGTGCTTGTCGGCCCCAGCATGTCTATAGAGCTGCGATGCCGAACGGCAGGCCGCTTCAACCACGCCGCTTCAGCAGGTAGCGATAGACGAAACCGGGAAACGCCAGCGTCAGGAACAAGGTGGCGGTGACTGCGTAGAACTCCCAGCCCTGAGGGGCGATCTGCCCGGCGCGCTTTTCCAGCATGAGCGCCAAGCCGCCCACCAGGAAATACAGCACCACCATCTCCACCACCCGACCAATCAACGGCTTGCCACCGGCCGACGCGGCAGGGCCGACGGCGAACCAGCGATCGTTCGTGAAGGGCAGATTGGCGGCGAGCAAGGCCGCCAAGATCACCAGCCAGATGGCTCCTGTTTGGGACATGGTTTGATCCGTAAGGCCCGTACGACGCAGCGGTAGCGATGCCGCCGTTCAGGCAGGGAAGTGGGACAAGAGAAAACACTGCGAAACCGCAAGCAGCTCGTGCGCATCACGACGCACTAGGGGCTGCGGACTGCCGCTACGCGAGACGAAACATCCAAAGCTCGGCCGCCCGCGACGGCAGCATACCCCCACGAGCGACAACGGGAGCCG
Organism: Paracidovorax sp.; assembly: GCF_057642795.1. Taxonomy (NCBI): domain Bacteria; kingdom Pseudomonadati; phylum Pseudomonadota; class Betaproteobacteria; order Burkholderiales; family Comamonadaceae; genus Paracidovorax; species Paracidovorax sp. The sequence continues at coordinate 170,726 of NZ_JBXYZY010000001.1, read as the reverse complement.
GCCCCAAGGTACCGCACTCCCGTTCATGTGATCCAGGGCATCTGCAAAGCAGATGCCTGAGCGGCGATGACGCCCGCTCAGGTAGCCAGCGCGCGCACCACGGCGTCAGCGCACAGTGCCATCAGGCCGCCAGGCAGCAAGCCCAGCACCAGCACAAGGGCTCCATTCACCGTGAGCACCACGCGCACGTCGATCGGGGCGGAGACGCGGGCAGCGGTCAGCGGCGCGTCGAAGTACATCACCTTGACCACCCGCAGGTAGTAGAAGGCGCCGACCAGCGACATCATCACCGCGAACACGGCCAGCACCAGATGCGCGGTCTGGCCGGAAGCCACCAGGGCCTGCAGCACGGACAGCTTGGCGTAGAAGCCCACCAGCGGAGGCAGACCGGCGAAAGAGAAGAGGCAGATCGACATCACGGCTGCATAGAGCGGGCTGCGCTGGTTCAGGCCGGACAGGTCGGCCACTTCCTCGCTCTCGAAGCCTTCGCGGGCCAGCAGCATGATGACGCCGAAAGCCGCCAGCGTGGTCAGTACATAGGTCACCACGTAGAACATGGCGGAGCTGTAGGCGTTCTCGACCGCGGTCGCGTCCACGTTGCCCTGGATCACGCCGGACATCAGGCCCAGCAGCACGAAGCCCATCTGCGAGATCGTGGAATAGGCCAGCATGCGCTTGAGGTTGGTCTGCATGATGGCCGCCAGGTTGCCGACCAGCAGCGAGCCGATCGCCAGCACGGCCAGCATCTGCTGCCAGTCGATGGCCAGCGGCAGCAGGCCGTCCACCAGCAGGCGGATGGTGATGGCGAAGGCCGCCAGCTTGGGCGCGCCGCCGATGACCAGCGTGACGGCCGTGGGCGCGCCTTGATAGACGTCGGGAATCCACATGTGGAAAGGCACGACACCCAGCTTGAAGGCCAGGCCGGCCACCACGAACACGAGGCCGAACACCAGCACCTGATGGCGAATCTGGCCGGAGTTCACGGCCTTGAAGACCTGGCCGATGTCCAGCGAGCCGGTCGCGCCGTAGAGCATCGACAGGCCGTACAGCAGGAAGCCGCTGGCCATGGCGCCGAGCACGAAGTACTTCATCGCGGCTTCGGTGGCTGTGGTGTGGTCGCGGCGCAGGGCCACCAGCGCGTAGCTGGAGAGCGTGAGCAGTTCCAGGCCCAGGTAGATCACCAGGAAGTTGTTGCCCGAGATCATGATGAAGATGCCCAGCAGCGCGAACATCGACAGCGTGAACAGCTCGCCGCCGCGCAGCATGCCGCGGTCAGCGGCGTAGGGCCGGCCATAGACCAGGGTGACCATCATGGCCACGGTGGCGAAGCACTTGAGCCAGTTGCCCATGGCATCGCTCACGACCATGTTGCCCCAGCCGTAGAAGGTGTTGCCGCCGCTGGCGTAGATGCCTTGCAGCACGGCCACCACGGTGAGCGTGAGCATGGTGAGCATGTAGGTGCCCGTACGGCGGGCGCTGGAAACACCCAGGTCCACCAGCGCGATCACGCAGGCCATGACCAGAAGCACGATCTCGGGGTAGATCGCCAGCCAGCTGATGTTGTCAATCATCTCGTCTCTCTCGGTTCAGTCTGGTGGATCAATCAGTGGAGCTTGGACAGCGCCACGTGCTGGAGCAGCTGGGCCACCGACACATCCATCACGTCGGTGAACGGACGGGGGTAGATGCCCATGTACAGCACGGCGATCGCCAGCACGGCCATCACCAGGAATTCGCGGCTGCCGATGTCCTTCAGGTCACGCACGTGGTCGTTGGCCACGGGGCCCAGATACACGCGCTTGTACATCCAGAGGGTGTAGGCCGCGCCGAAGATCAGCGCGGTGGCGGCACCCAGGCCGATCCAGAAGTTGTGCTTGACGGCACCCAGGATCACCATCCACTCGCCGACGAAGCCGGCGGTGCCCGGCAGGCCGCAGTTGGCCATGGCGAACAGCAGCGCGAAGGCGGCGAACTTGGGCATGGTGTTGACCACGCCGCCGTAGGCAGCGATCTCCCGCGAATGCACGCGGTCGTACAGCACGCCGATGGACAGGAACATGGCGCCCGACACGAAGCCGTGGGCGATCATCTGCACCAGGCCGCCGGACACGCCCAGCGGGTTGAAGATGAAGAAGCCCAGCGTGACGAAGCCCATGTGGGCGACGGACGAATAGGCCACCAGCTTCTTCATGTCCTTCTGCACCATGGCCACCAGGCCCACGTAGATCACGGCGATGAGCGACAGGGCGATCATCAGCCAGGCCCACTGGCGGGCGGCATCAGGAGCGATGGGCAGCGAGAAGCGCAGGAAACCGTAGGCACCCAGCTTCAGCATGATCGCGGCCAGCACGGCGGAGCCACCGGTAGGCGCCTCGACGTGGACGTCGGGCAGCCAGGTGTGCACGGGCCACATCGGCACCTTCACGGCGAAGGCCGCGAAGAAGGCGAAGAACAGCAGCGTCTGGGCGGTGCCCGTGAGCGGCAGCTGGTGCCAGGTGGCGATGTCGAAGCTGCCACCCGACTGGTTGTACAGGTAGATCAGCGCGATCAGCATGAGCAGCGAGCCCAGCAGCGTGTAAAGGAAGAACTTGAACGCCGCGTAGATCTTGTTCGGGCCGCCCCAGATGCCGATGATGAGATACATCGGGATCAGCGTGGCTTCGAAGAAGACGTAGAACAGCATGCCGTCCAGCGCGCTGAACACGCCGATCATCAGGCCCGAGAGGATCAGGAACGCGCCCATGTACTGGTTCACGCGCTCGGTGATGGACTCCCACGAGGCGATCACCACGATCAACGTGATGAAGGCCGTCAGCGGCACGAACCAGAAGGAGATGCCATCGACGCCCAGGTGGTAGTGCACATTGAAGCGCTCGATCCACATGGCCTTCTCGACGAACTGCGCAGCGGCGGTGGTGTTGTCGAAACCGACATACAGAGGCACCGTCACGGCCAGCGCGACCAGCGAGCCGATCAGGGCCAGCCAGCGCACGGCGCGTGCATGTTCTTCACGCCCGAAGGCGAGCAGCAGGACACCGAAGGCGATCGGTGTCCAGATCGCAAGACTCAACCAACCCATTTTTGTTCTTCCCCTACTTGTTGAGCCACACGAAGTACGTCATGAGCGCGAACACGCCCAGGATCATGACCAGCGCATAGTGGTAGATGTAGCCCGACTGGAACCAGCGCACCACCGAGGCGATGCGGCCGACCAGCTTCCACGAGCCATTGACCACCAGACCGTCGATCACGGCCTGGTCGCCAGCCTTCCAGAGACCGGTGCCGAGCAGGCGCGAGCCGCGCGCGAACACGTTCTCATAGACCCAGTCCACGCCGTACTTGGCTTCCAGCAGCTGATAGACGCCGATCTTCTGCATCGCGGCCTTGATGGCGGCGGGCCATTCGGGCTTGACCAGATAGAACACATAGGACGACACCACGCCGGCCAGCGCCAGCCAGAAAGGCATGCCCGTGAAGCCGTGCAGCGCCATCGGCACCCAGCCATGGATGGATTCGGCCAGCTCGGCCATGGCGCCGTGCTTGGCGGCATCGACGTGGATCACGCCCTTGAAGAAGTCGCCGAACAGCAGCGGCATCAGCGCGATGGCACCGATGACGACAGACGGAATGGCCAGCAGCACCAGGGGGCCGGTCACAACCAGCGGAGACTCGTGCGGCTTGGCGTCGTGGCCATGGCCGTGGTGGTCGTCGTGCGCATGGTGGTCGTCGTGGTGCGCGTCCGGGTTCTGGTCGTAGCGCTCCTTGCCGTGGAAGACGATGAAGTACAGGCGGAAGGAATAGAACGCGGTGATGAACACGCCGGCCAGCACCGAGAAGTTGGCAAAGGCCGAGCCCGGCAGGTTCGTGGCATGCACCGCTTCGATGATGGCGTCCTTGGAATAGAAGCCCGAGAAGAACGGCGTGCCGATCAGCGCCAGGTTGCCCAGCAGGAAGGTGATCCAGGTGATGGGCATGTACTTGCGCACGCCGCCCATCCAGCGGATGTCCTGGTTGTGGTGCATGCCCATGATCACGGAACCCGCGCCGAGGAACAGCAGGGCCTTGAAGAAGGCGTGGGTCATCAGGTGGAACACGGCCACCGAGTAGGCCGAAGCGCCGAGCGCCACGGTCATGTAGCCCAGCTGCGACAGCGTGGAATACGCGATCACGCGCTTGATGTCGTTCTGGATGATGCCCAGCACGCCCATGAACAGCGCCGTGATGGAGCCGATCACCAGGATGAAGTTGAGCGCGGTATCGGACAGCTCATACAGCGGGGACATGCGCGACACCATGAAGATGCCGGCAGTCACCATGGTGGCCGCGTGGATCAGCGCGGAGATGGGGGTCGGGCCTTCCATCGAATCGGGCAGCCAGGCGTGCAGCGGGAACTGGGCCGACTTGCCCATGGCGCCGATGAACAGGCAGATGGCGATCACGGTGACCAGCATCCAGCCCGTGCCGGGCAGCAGCGTGCCCTGGATCTCGGGCAGCTTGGCGAAGATCTCGCCGTAGTTCAGCGTGCCGGTGTAGGCAGCGATCAGGCCGATGCCCAGGATGAAGCCGAAGTCGCCCACGCGGTTGACCAGGAAGGCCTTCATGTTGGCGAAGATGGCCGTGGGCTTCTTGAAGTAGAAGCCGATCAGCAGGTACGACACCAGGCCCACCGCTTCCCAGCCGAAGAACAGCTGCAGCAGGTTGTTGCTCATCACGAGCATCAGCATGGAGAACGTGAACAGCGAGATGTAGGAGAAGAAACGGTTGTACCCGTCGTCCTCTTCCATGTAGCCCATGGTGTAGATGTGGACCATCAGCGACACGAAGGTCACCACACACATCATCATCGCGGTGATGCTGTCGATCAGGAAGCCGATTTCCATCTTCAGGCCACCGACCACCATCCAGGTGTAGATGGTCTGGTCGAAGCGGGCACCGTCGGAGATCACGCTGTTGAGCGTAAAGGCCGACAGGACGAAGGCCAACAGCACGCCCAGGATGGTCAGCGAATGGCTGCCACCGCGGCCGATCTTGTTACCACCGAAGGCCGTGCCCCAGATACCCGCGAGCGCGGAACCCGCCAGCGGCGCCAAAGGCACCGCCAGGAGCATGGATGCAGAGAGGGTTTGACTCATTCTTGAGAACCTTGCTTGTGTCCGGCGCCCATCAACCCTGGAGGGTGTTGAGGTCTTCCGCGTTGATGCTGGACTTGTTGCGGAACAGCAGAACCAGGATGGCCAGGCCGATGGCGGATTCGGCCGCCGCCACGGTCAGGATGAAGAACACGAACACCTGTCCATGCATGTCGCCCAGGTAGTGGGAGAAAGCCACGAAGTTCATGTTCACAGCCAGCAGCATCAGCTCGATGGCCATGAGCAGAACGATGAGGTTCTTGCGGTTCAGGAAGATGCCGATCACGGAGAGCGCGAACAGCATCGCGCCGAGCGAGAGGAAATGGCCCAGGGTCAACGTCATGCTTTCTTCTCCTCGGCAGCGGGCGCGGCGGGCGCCGGCTCTGCAGCCTTCTGGGTGGCGGGCACCTTCACCATGGCGACGCGGTCGCTGGCACGCACGCGGATCTGCTCCGACGGGTTGATGGTCTTGTTGTCCTTGCGCTGGCGCAGCGTGAGTGCGATGGCAGCGATCATGGCCACCAGCAGGATCACGGCGGCGATCTCCACCGGATAGAGGTACTCGGTGTAGAGCAGCTTGCCCAGGGCCTTCGTGTTGGAGTAAGGCACCACCTGGCCCGCGGCGTCGACCACGGCGGCGACTGCCTTTGGCTCATCCACACCCCGGAAGCCGCCCATCAGCACCGCCGCCATTTCGAGGGCGATCACTGCACCCACGAAGGCTGCCAACGGGAAGTTGCGCCAGAAGCCCTTTCGCACCGTGTCGATGTGGATGTCCAGCATCATCACCACGAAGAGGAACAGCACCATCACCGCACCGAGATAGACGAGCACCAGCGCGATGGCGAGAAATTCGGCCTTGAGCAACAGCCAGATGGCCGCAGCTTGGGAGAAGGCGAGGATCAGGTGCAACACGGCATGCACCGGATTGCGGGCCGTGATGACTCGGAAGGCTGCATAGAGCAGCACAACCGAGAACAGATAGAAGAAACCAGTCTTGGCGTCCATGAATCAGATCTTTGGTAAGTGTCGGCAGGGGCGGTACCGCGGGTCAGCGGTACTTGGCGTCCGCGGCCTTCGCTGCGGCAATCTCTGGTTCGTAGCGGTCGCCCACGGCAAGCAGCATTTCCTTGGTGAAATACAGGTCGCCGCGCTTCTCGCCGTGGTATTCCAGGATCTGGGTTTCCACGATGGAATCGACCGGGCAGCTTTCCTCGCAGAAGCCGCAGAAGATGCACTTGGTCAGGTCGATGTCGTAGCGGGTGGTGCGGCGGGAGCCGTCGGCACGCACGTCGGACTCGATGGTGATCGCCAGCGCCGGGCACACGGCCTCGCAGAGCTTGCAGGCAATGCAGCGCTCTTCGCCGTTCTCATAGCGGCGCAGCGCATGCAGGCCGCGAAAGCGCGGCGACAGCGGCGTCTTCTCTTCCGGGAACTGCACCGTCACCTTGCGGCGGAAGGCGTAGCGGCCCGTGAGAGCCATCCCCTTGAGGAGCTCCACCAGCATGAAGCTCTTGAAAAAATCCTTCACCGAAAACGGTGATGCAGCAGCAACAGCAGTCATGGTTGTCCCCGCTTATTTCCAGATGTTCCAGGGCGAATGCAGCCATGCGCCCACGATGAGCAGCCACACCAGGGTGACCGGAATGAAGATCTTCCAGCCCAGACGCATGATCTGGTCATAGCGGAAGCGGGGGAAGGTCGCGCGAATCCAGATGAACATGGAGACCACCAGGAACGTCTTGATGCCCAGCCAGATCCAGCCCGGAATGAAGCCCAGCGCGTCCACGGGGGGCAGCCAGCCGCCCAGGAACATCAGCACGGCCAGGATGGAGACCAGCCACATGCTGGCGTATTCAGCAAGGAAGAAGATCGCGAAGCCCATGCCCGAGTACTCGACCATGTGGCCGGCCACGATTTCCGCTTCGCCTTCAACCACGTCGAAGGGGTGGCGGTTGGTTTCGGCCACACCCGAGATCAGGTACACGACGAAGATCGGCAGCAGCGGCAGCCAGTTCCAGGACAGGAAGCTCAGGCCCATGCCGGCCATCGTGCCCTGCCCCTGGCTGGTCACGACGTCGGTCAGGTTCATGCTGCCGGACACCATGATGACGACCAGGAAGCAGAAGCCCATCGCGATTTCGTAGCTCACCATCTGGGCCGAGGCGCGCAGCGCGCCCAGGAAGGCGTACTTCGAGTTCGATGCCCAGCCGGCGATGATCACGCCGTACACCTCGATCGAGGTGATCGCCATGATCAGCAGCAGGCCGGCGTTGACGTTGGCCAGCACCGTCTCGGGGCCGAAGGGAATCGCAACCCACGCGGCCAGCGCCGGCATGATCGCCATCACAGGGCCCAGCACGAAGAGACCCTTGCTCGCGGCTGCAGGCTGGATGATTTCCTTGGTCAGCAACTTCAGGCCGTCGGCCAGCGGCTGCAGCAGGCCGAAGGGGCCCACGCGGTTGGGGCCGTGACGGACCTGCATGAAGCCCAGCAGCTTGCGCTCCCACAGCGTGAGGTAGGCGACGGCACCCATCAGCGGCGCCACGATGGCGACGATCTTGATGAGGTTCCAGAGCACGGGCCACACGGCGGCGGTCCACCAGGAGGCGGCGAACAGGTTCAGCCCGCCGTTGTACATCGCGTCGATCATGCTGCGGCTCCTTCAGCGGCCAGACGTGCGTCGGCCGTCAATTGCAGCGACGTGGCACGGCGAACCAGGCCGTCCAGTTGGTAGATGCTCGCCACCACGGGCTCGCCCACGGCGGCACCCGCTGGTGCAGCGGCCGAAGCGGCCGTGCGGTTGCTCAAGCGCTCGGCAGAGATCTGCTCCAGCGCGGCAGCGCTCTGCGCCACGCCCGTGGCGTGGGCCAGCACTTCCTGCGAGGTCTCGAAACCGATGCCCGGCACGCTGAGCAGGTTGCCCAGCACGCGCAGCACCTTCCAGGCAGGACGGGCCTCGCCCAGGGGCTTGACCACGGCATGGAAGCTCTGCAGCCGGCCTTCGGCATTGGCGAAGGTGCCCGAGGTTTCCGAGAACGGAGCGATCGGCAGCAGCACGTCGCTGAATTCCAGGTTGGTCTTGAAGGGGCTCAGCGTCACCACCATGTCCATGCCGGCCAGCGCCTTGGCGGCATCGGCACCCAGGGCGGAGTCGTGCTCCGGCTCGGTGTTGAGCAGCAAGGCCGCCTTGACGCCGCCGGACAGCATCTGCGCCGCGTTCAGGCCGTTCGACTGCGGCTGTGCGCCGACGAACTGCGCGCCCACGGTGTTGGCCGCTTCGGTCAGGTAGCCGACGGTCGCGCCGGTCTGCTCGCCGATCCATTGAGCCAGCGCCAGCAGGCTGGAGGCCTGGGCGTGGTGAGCAGCACCGTTGCCCAGCAGCACGGCCTTCTGTTCGCCGGACAGCAGCGCACGGGCCACGGCCTGGGCGGCATCGCCCACTTGCGCCACGGCTTGGGGAGCGGCTACGCCCTTTTCCTGGGCCAGCGCCGCGGCAACTTCGGCCAGTGCTGCCAGCCAGCCGGAGGCCGGAGCCAGCAGCGTCTGCGCCACAGGCATAGCCCAGTCGTATTCACGTGCGTTGATCGCGGTCACCGTGCAGCCGCGGCGCGCGGCCTGGCGGATGCGCTGCGCGAACAGCGGGTGGTCCTTGCGGAGGTTGGAGCCCACGACCAGCACGGACTGCAGCGCAGACAGCGATGCGATCGAAGTGCCCAGCCAGCGGACGCCTTCGGCAGCGGGGAACTCTGCGTTGCGCAGGCGGTAGTCGATGTTGTCGCTGCCCAGGCCGCGCACCAGGGCGCCGGCCAGATACAGCTCTTCCAGCGTGCTGTGCGGGCTGACCAGAGCGCCGATGGCGTTGGCGCCGTGCTGGTTCTTCACGCCCTGCAGGCCGTTGGCGACGTATTCGAGGGCCGTCTGCCAATCGACCTCGCGCCACTGGCCGCCCTGCTTGAGCATGGGGCGGGTCAGGCGGTCGCCGCCGTTGAGGGCTTCGTAGGAAAAGCGGTCGCGGTCGGCGATCCAGCACTCGTTGACGTCTTCGTTCTCGAGCGGCACCACGCGCATCACGCGGTGGTTCTTGACCTGCACGATCAGGTTCGCACCCGTCGAATCGTGCGGGCTCACCGTCTTGCGGCGCGACAGCTCCCAGGTCCGGGCGCTGTAGCGGAAGGGCTTGCTGGTCAGAGCGCCCACCGGGCAGATGTCGATCATGTTGCCCGACAGCTCGGAGTCCACGGTATCGCCCACCACGGTGGTGATCTCGGAATGCTCGCCGCGATGGATCATGCCCAGCTCCATCACGCCGGCCACTTCCTGGCCGAAGCGCACGCAGCGGGTGCAGTGGATGCAGCGGCTCATCTCTTCCATGGAGATCAGCGGGCCGACGTCCTTGTGGAACACGACGCGCTTTTCCTCGGCATAGCGCGAGGAGGAACCGCCGTAGCCCACGGCCAGATCCTGCAGCTGGCACTCGCCGCCCTGGTCGCAGATGGGGCAATCAAGCGGGTGGTTGATGAGCAGGAATTCCATGACCGACTGCTGGGCCTTGATGGCCTTGTCGCTCTTGGTGCGCACGATCATGCCCTGCGTGACCGGCGTGGCGCAGGCGGGCATGGGCTTGGGTGCCTTTTCCACGTCCACCAGGCACATGCGGCAGTTGGCAGCGATGGAAAGCTTCTTGTGGTAGCAAAAATGGGGAATATAGGTGCCCGCCTTCTCGGCTGCATGCATGACCATGCTGCCTTCGGCGACTTCAACCTTCCGCCCGTCCAGTTCGATTTCAACCATATGCGTTCTCGAGGTCAGGCAGAGGCAGGCGCCTGGGGGGTCTGTTGGCGGATCAGCGCTTCGAATTCAGGTCGGAAGTGCTTGATCATGGCGCGCACCGGCATGGCCGCTGCGTCGCCCAGGGCGCAGATCGTGCGGCCCTGGATGTTGTCGGCCACCGAGTTCAGCAGATCCAGATCGCCTTCGCGGCCGGCGTTGTGCTGGATACGGTCGATCACCCGCCACATCCAGCCCGTGCCTTCGCGGCAAGGCGTGCACTGCCCGCACGACTCGTGCGAGTAGAAGTACGACAGGCGCAGCAGGCTCTCGACCATGCTGCGGGAATCGTCCATGACGATCACTGCGCCGGAACCCAGCATGGAACCGGCCTTGGCGATGGAGTCGTAGTCCATCGTGCATTCCATGATGATGGAAGCGGGCAGCACCGGAGCGGACGAACCGCCGGGGATGACGGCCTTGAGCTGGCGGCCCTTGCGCACGCCGCCGGCCAGCTCCAGGAGCTTGGCGAAGGGCGTGCCCATGGGCACTTCGTAGTTGCCGGGCTTTTCCACGTCGCCGGATACCGAGAAGATCTTGGTGCCGCCGTTGTTGGGCTTGCCGCAGGCCAGATAGGCCGCGCCGCCGTTGCGGATGATCCAGGGCACCGCAGCGAAGGTTTCGGTGTTGTTGATCGTGGTGGGCTTGCCGTAGAGGCCGAAGCTGGCCGGGAACGGCGGCTTGAAGCGCGGCTGGCCCTTCTTGCCTTCGAGCGATTCCAGCAGCGCGGTCTCTTCGCCGCAGATGTAGGCGCCGAAGCCGTGGGCCGCATGCAGCTGGAAGCTGAAGCTGCTGCCCAGGATGTTGTCGCCCAGGTAGCCGGCGGCGCGTGCCTCTTCCAGCGCCTCCTCGAAGCGTTCGTAGGTCTGGAAGATCTCGCCGTGGATGTAGTTGTAGCCCACCGTGATGCCCATCGCGTAGGCCGCGATGATCATGCCTTCGATGACGATGTGCGGGTTGAACTGCAGGATGTCGCGGTCCTTGCAGGTGCCCGGCTCGCCTTCGTCGGAATTGCAGACGAGGTACTTCTGGCCCGGGAACGAGCGGGGCATGAAGCTCCACTTCAGGCCGGTCGGGAAGCCCGCACCGCCGCGGCCGCGCAGGCCGGATTCCTTGACGGTGGCGATGACCTGGTCCTGCGTCATCGGCTCGCCGCCGTCGGTGCCCAGCAGCTTGCGCAGGGCCTGGTAGCCGCCGCGCGCTTCGTAGTCCTTGATGCTCCAGTTCGTGCCGTCGAGGCCCGCATAGATCTGCGGCTCGATGTGACGGTCATGGAAGCAGGTCTGGACGCCCGTGGCCTGGAACTGCGAGAGGATCTGTGCTGGCGTCGTCATGCGCTTTCCCCCACACGGCCCGGAGCGGGGCCTTCGGCCTGGCGCAGGCCGTCCACGAGCTGGTCGAGCTTTTCGTTGTCCATGAAGCTGCACATCGTGCGGTCGTTGACCAGCATCACCGGCGCATCGGCGCAGGCACCCAGGCATTCGCACTGCTGCAGCGTGAACAGGCCGTCGGCCGTGGTCTCGCCCATGGAGATGCCGAGCTTCTTTTCCAGGTGGTGCAGGGCCTTCTGGCCGTCGCGCAGCTGGCAAGGCAGATTCGTGCAGACGTTCAGCTTGTACTTGCCCGTCGGCTGCTGGTTGTACATGTTGTAGAACGTCGTGACTTCGTGCACGGCGATCTGCGGCATGCCGAGGTATTCGGCGATGACGGCTTCGCTGTCGGCACTGACCCAGCCCTGCTCCTGCTGGACGATGGACAGGCAGGCCATCACGGCGGACTGCTTCTGCTCGGCGGGGTACTTCGCCACTTCGCGCGCAAAGCGCGCCTTGGTCGCATCGGTAATCATCGGTCAATCTCTCCGAACACGATATCCATGGTGCCGATGATGGCCACCGCGTCGGCAATCATGTGCCCGCGGGCCATCTCGTCAAGCGTCGCCAGATGGGCGAAGCCCGGAGCGCGGATCTTCAGGCGGTAGGGCTTGTTGGCGCCATCGCTCACTAGATAGATGCCGAACTCGCCCTTGGGGTGCTCGACGGCGGCATAGGCCTCGCCTTCGGGCACGCGGAAGCCTTCGGTGAAGAGCTTGAAGTGGTGGATCAGCTCTTCCATGTTGGACTTCATGGATTCGCGCGAGGGCGGCGCCACCTTGTGGTTGTCGGTGATGACCGGACCCGGGTTGGCCTTGAGCCAGTCCACGCACTGCTTGATGATGCGGTTGGACTCGCGCATTTCCTGCACGCGCACCAGATAGCGGTCGTAGCAGTCGCCGGTCTTGCCGACGGGGATGTCGAAATCGACACGGTCGTAGGCGTCGTAGGGCTGCTTCTTGCGCAGATCCCAGGCGATGCCGGAGCCGCGGATCATCGGGCCCGTCATGCCCAGGTTCAGGGCACGCTCGGGGGTCACCACGCCGATGCCGACCGTACGCTGCTTCCAGATGCGGTTGTCGGTCAGCAGGGTTTCGTACTCGTCCACGCACTTGGGGAAGCGCTGCGTGAAGTCGTCGATGAAGTCCAGCAGGGACCCGCTGCGGTTCTGGTTCAGCGCCTCGATGGCCTTGGCGTTGCGGATCTTGTTGACCTTGTACTGCGGCATGCTGTCCGGCAGGTCGCGGTACACGCCGCCCGGACGGAAGTAGGCCGCATGCATGCGCGCACCCGACACCGCCTCGTACATGTCGAACAGGTCTTCGCGCTCGCGGAAGGTGTAGATCAGGATGGTGGAGCTGCCACAGTCGTTGCCGTGCGAACCCAGCCACATCAGGTGGTTCAGCAGGCGCGTGATCTCGGAGAACATCACACGGATGTACTGCGCACGCAGGGGCACGTCGATGCCCAGCAGCTTCTCGATGGCCAGGCAGTAGGCGTGCTCGTTGCACATCATTGAGACGTAGTCCAGCCGGTCCATGTAGGGCAGCGACTGGATGAAGGTCTTGTGCTCGGCGAGCTTTTCCGTTGCGCGGTGCAGCAGGCCGATGTGGGGGTCGGCGCGTTGGACGACTTCGCCGTCGAGCTCCAGCACCAGACGCAGCACACCGTGGGCGGCCGGATGCTGGGGCCCGAAGTTCAGGGAATAGTTCTTGATTTCAGCCATGATGGATCACCGGGCGCCGCAGCGCCTCAATGCAGGCCTCCGTAATTGTCTTCGCGGATGATGCGCGGGGTCACCTCGCGCGGCTCGATCGTCACAGGCTCGTACACCACGCGCCGCTGCTCGGCGTCGTAGCGCATCTCGACATGGCCCGACAGCGGAAAGTCCTTGCGGAACGGATGGCCGATAAAGCCGTAATCGGTCAGGATGCGACGCAGGTCGTTATGGCCGTCGAACACGATGCCGTACAGGTCGAACGCCTCGCGTTCATACCAGTTGGCGGAGTTCCAGAGTTCGGCTACCGAAGGCACGACCGGCAGGTCGTCATCCGGGCAGAACACCTTGACGCGCACGCGCTGGTTCAGGCTCACGGACAACAGGTGCGAAACCACGCAGTAGCGCGAGCCCTCGACGCCGACCTCACGGTAAGCCGAGTAGTCCACACCGCAGAGATCGACCAGCTGCTCGAAGCGGCAACCGGGGGCATCACGCAGGATCTGCATGGCGGCGAGGTAATCGGACGCCGAAACCAGCACGGTCACTTCTTCCAGCGCAATGGTCAGCGAACGGACCTTGTCGCCCAGGGCAGCAGCGATCACATCCCGAAGCGCCTCGGGGCGAATGGCAATAGCAGTCATCATCAACCCTTCAGACGCGAGCGATGGTATTGGTGCGGCGGATCTTCTGCTGCAGCTGGATGATGCCGTAGATCAGGGCTTCGGCCGTCGGAGGGCAGCCCGGCACATAGACATCGACGGGCACGATACGATCGCAACCCCGCACGACCGAATAGCTGTAGTGGTAATAACCACCGCCGTTGGCGCAAGAGCCCATGGACAGCACCCAGCGGGGCTCGGACATCTGGTCATAGACCTTGCGCAGCGCGGGGGCCATCTTGTTGCACAGCGTGCCGGCCACGATCATCAGGTCGGATTGACGCGGACTGGCGCGGAACACTTCGGCGCCGAAGCGGCCGATGTCGTAGCGTGCGGCAGCCGCATGCATCATCTCGACCGCGCAGCAGGCCAGACCGAAGGTCATGGGCCAGAGCGAGCCAGTCTTGGCCCAATTCACCACGGAGTCGTAACTCGTGGTGATGAAGCCTTCCTTCATCACGCCTTCAATCATCGTGTCTTCCTCTTTTCTGGCCGTTCATTCCCAATCCAGCGCACCTTTTTTCCACTCGTAAGCAAAGCCGACGACGAGGATGGCCAGAAAGATCACCACGGCAATGAATCCCGCCAGACCCACATCCTGCAGGGCGATGGCCCAGGGGAAGAGAAAGGCGATTTCCAGGTCGAAAAGAATGAAGAGAATGGCGACGAGGTAGTACCGCACGTCGAACTTCATGCGGGCGTCTTCAAAGGCTTCGAAGCCGCACTCGTAGGGGGAGTTTTTCGCCGCATCAGGGCGATTGGGACCGAGCACGTAGCCCAACACCAGGGGAACCACGCCGACACCCATGCCGACCAAAATGAACAGAAGAACGGGGAGGTACTGATCGAGGTTCATCTGGAGGATTTGCTCACCGCTGAGGCCGGCCTGCACACACTCCATTGCAGAGCGTGTGAGGGCGGCCTTTTTTGTATTGGTGCCGTCGGCGAGACTCGAACTCGCACAGCTTTCGCCACTACCCCCTCAAGATAGCGTGTCTACCAATTTCACCACGACGGCTGATTTATGCATCTGGATGGCATGAGGAACCTTGCGGTTTGGCTTGTCCAGACAGTCCGCAATTCTACTCCGGAATTGCGACCGCCCCAGGCAATTTGGGGCGGTTGATGCGTTTATTTAGTCGGAATCTGGCCTGCGCCGGAAGCCGGTACCGCAGGAACGGACGCAGGAACCGATGCAGCCGAGCTGGCCGCAGCAGGCACTGCCGCGGCGGGAGCGCCTTCCAGCACGCTGCCAGTGCTGGTGGGGCGGGCGTTGCCGAAATACGCCAGCGCCAGCGTCGCCACGAAGAAGACGCCAGCGAGCACCGCGGTCGTGCGCGACAGGAAGTTGGCGCTGCCGCTCGCACCGAACAGGCTCCCCGAGCCGCCGCTACCGAAGGCCGCACCCATGTCGGCGCCCTTGCCGTGCTGGATGAGGATCAGACCGATCATGCCCAGGGCCGTCAGCATCTGCACGGCAAGGATCACGTTCACCAAGATGTTCATTCTTCAATACTCCCCAATGGATGAATGTCTGCGGATGCCGGGCCGTCAGCCCGCCGCCGCGATGATTTGCAAAAAGTCAGCCGCCTTGAGCGAAGCGCCGCCCACCAGACCGCCATCGATATCGTTTTCCGCCAGCAGCTGCGCAGCGTTGGCCGCGTTCATGCTGCCGCCGTAGAGCAGCGGAATGCGCTGCGCGTGCTCCGTGGCCGCAGCCAGCTGGGCACGCAGCACTGCATGGACCTCCTGCGCCTGCGCCGGCGTGGCCGTGCGGCCGGTGCCAATAGCCCAGACGGGCTCGTAAGCCACCACGATCTCGCTGATGCAGTGGCCATTGAGGTGGATCACCGCCGCTAGCTGGCGCTTGACCACCGCTTCGGTCTGCCCCGCTTCGCGTTCGGCCAGCGTCTCGCCCACGCAGACGATGGGCGTGATGCCCGCCGCCAGCGCGCGCTGGGCCTTGGCCGCGACGAGCTCGTCGGTTTCGCCGTGGTATTGGCGGCGCTCCGAATGGCCGACCAGCGCATAGCG
The DNA here is from genome assembly GCF_057642795.1 of Paracidovorax sp. NCBI lineage: Bacteria > Pseudomonadati > Pseudomonadota > Betaproteobacteria > Burkholderiales > Comamonadaceae > Paracidovorax > Paracidovorax sp. The sequence continues at coordinate 154,984 of NZ_JBXYZY010000001.1, read as the reverse complement.
CGTGCCGAAGTCGCGCAGCATGCCCGCCGAGATCTCTCCGGTGAAGGCGCCGGATTCCTGGCTGGAGACATCCTGCGCCGCGAGCGCGACGGCGGAACCCGCCACCAGCGATTGCACCTGTGCCAGATAGGCGGCAGGTACGGCGACGGCCACGTCGCAGACCGGCGGCTGCGTCTTCAGGCCATCCAGAAGCGCCGTCAGCAGCGCCTGATTGGCGGCCAGGCCGCCATTCATCTTCCAGTTGCCGGCAATCAGTTTCTTTTTCATGCGGTCCACTTCAAGACGATCTTGCCAATATGTTGATTGGATTCCATCAAGGTGTGCGCCTCTGCGGCCTGAGAGGCGTCGAGCGTGCTGTGGATCACCGGGCGCACCGCCCCCGACGCCACCAGCGGCCAGACTTCTTCGCGCAGGGCGCGGGCGATGGCACCCTTGAATGCCACCGGACGCGGGCGCAGCGTGGAGCCGGTGATGACGAGTCGCCGGCGCAGCACCAGACTGGCGTCGAACTCGGCCTTCACTCCACCCTGCACGGCGATGATGACCAGACGGCCATCCTCCGCCAGGCACTCCACCTCGCGCGCGACGTACGAGCCCGCCACCATGTCCAGAATCACGTCGGCCCCACGGCCTTCGGTGATGCGCCGGACCTCGGCGACGAAATCGTGCGTCTTGTAGTTGATGGCGTGATGCGCGCCCAGCGACAGGCAAGCCGCGCACTTCTCGTCGCTGCCAGCCGTCACGATCACCGTGGCGCCGCGTGCGCGAGCCAGCTGGATCGCCGTGACGCCGATGCCGCTGCTGCCGCCCTGCACCAGCAGCACCTCGCCGGACTGCAGGCGGCCGCGGTCGAACACGTTGCTCCACACCGTGAAGAACGTCTCGGGCAGCGAAGCGGCCTCGACATCGCCCAGGCCTTGCGGCACGGGCAGGCATTGAGCCACCGGCGCCACGCACCATTCGGCATAGCCGCCACCGGCCAGCAGCGCGCAGACGCGGTCGCCCGCGGCCAGGCCTGCGTGGGCCATGGCCTCGGCATCCCCGGACTCGATGACGCCGGCCACTTCCAGACCCGGCAGATCGGAGGCGCCAGGCGGCGGTGCGTAATGGCCCTTGCGCTGCAGCACGTCGGGGCGGTTGATGCCGCTGGCCGCCACGCGGATCAGCAGCTCGCCGGCGCCCGGCGTGGGCACAGGGCGCTCGCCCAGCCGCAGGCCTTCGGGAGGACCGAAAGCCGCGATTTCGACAACACGCATGACACGGTTCATGACGATGACCTTGATGAAAACGAAAAAGGCCTCCGGCGCCCGTCTAGCGGGCGCTGGAAGCTCTCATTCCTGTAGCAATCAGGCGTTGTGCGAACCGGCGTCGGAGCCCGCTGCGGGGGCAGCCTGCTCGGCGCGGCCGCCGTCACGGCGTTCGCCGCGCTCAGCACGGTCGCCACGGTCGCCGCGATCACCACGGTCGCTGCGCTCGCCGCGTTCGGCGCGCTCAGGACGGCCGCCGAAATCGCCAGCCGGACGCTCGGTCAGCGCCTTCATGGACAGCTTGACGCGGCCCTTTTCGTCCGTCTCGAGCACCTTGACCTTGACGATCTGGCCTTCGGTCAGGTAGTCGGTGACCTTTTCCACGCGCTCGTGGGCGATCTGGCTGATGTGCAGCAGGCCGTCCTTGCCGGGCAGCAGGTTGATCAGCGCGCCGAAGTCCAGGATCTTGACGATCGGGCCTTCGTAGATCTTGCCGATCTCGACTTCGGCCGTGATCTGCTCGATGCGCTTCTTGGCCTCGTCAGCCTTGGCGTTGTCGGTGGCGGCGATGGTGATGGTGCCGTCTTCCTCGATGTTGATCTGGCAGCCGGTCTCTTCGGTCAGCGCACGAATCACGGCACCGCCCTTGCCGATCACGTCGCGGATCTTCTCGGGGTTGATCTTCATCGTGTAGAGCTTGGGCGCGAAGTTCGAGACTTCGGCCTTGGCCTCGCCCATGGCTTCCTGCATCTTGCCCAGGATGTGCATGCGCGCTTCCTTGGCCTGGGCCAGGGCGACCTGCATGATTTCCTTGGTGATGCCCTGGATCTTGATGTCCATCTGCAGGGCGGTGATGCCATCGGTCGTGCCGGCCACCTTGAAGTCCATGTCGCCCAGGTGATCTTCATCGCCCAGGATGTCGGTCAGCACGGCGAAGCGGTTGTCTTCCTTGATCAGGCCCATGGCGATGCCGGCCACGTGGGCCTTCATCGGCACGCCGGCGTCCATCATCGATAGGCAGCCGCCGCAGACGGAAGCCATCGACGAGGAACCGTTCGATTCGGTGATCTCCGACACCACGCGGATGGTGTAGGGGAATTCTTCCTTGGTCGGCAGCACGGCGACCAGGGCGCGCTTGGCCAGACGGCCGTGGCCGATCTCGCGGCGCTTGGTGGAGCCCATGCGGCCCACTTCGCCGGTGGCGAAGGGAGGCATGTTGTAGTGGAACATGAAGCGGTCTTCGAACTCGCCGGCCAGCGCGTCGATACGCTGCGCGTCGCGTTCGGTGCCCAGCGTGGAGATCACCAGCGCCTGCGTTTCGCCGCGAGTGAACAGGGCCGAGCCGTGCGTGCGGGGCAGCACGGAGTTGCGGATCTCGATGGGGCGCACGGTGCGGGTGTCGCGACCGTCGATGCGGGGCTCGCCGGCCAGGATCTGGCTGCGCACGATCTTCGATTCGATGGCGAACAGCAGGTCGCCGACCTTGCCGGCGTCGAAGGGCTCGCCGCTGGCCTTGAGGGCTTCCATCACGCTGGCGTTGGCTTCGCGCAGGGCTTGCGTGCGGGCTTGCTTGCTGCGGATCTGATAGACGGCGCGCAGCTTGTCTTCGGCCAGTTCCTTGACCTTGGCGACGAAGGCTTCGTCTTCGGCGGGCGGCTGCCAGTCCCACACGGGCTTGCCGGCTTCGCGCACCAGTTCATGGATGGCGTTGATGGCGACATTGGCCTGTTCGTGGCCGAACACCACGCCGCCCAGCATGATTTCTTCGCTGAGTTGCTGGGCTTCGGATTCGACCATCAGCACGGCGGCTTCGGTGCCGGCGACGACCAGGTCCATCTGCGAGTTCTTGCGGGCCGTCTGGCCGGGGTTCAGCACGTATTGGCCGTTGATGTAGCCCACGCGTGCAGCGCCGATGGGGCCGCTGAACGGGATGCCGGAGATGGCCAGCGCAGCGCTCACGCCGATCATGGCGGCGATGTCGGCATCGACTTCGGGGTTGAGCGAGACGGTGTGGACGACCACGTGGACTTCGTTCAGGAAGCCTTCGGGGAACAGCGGACGGATCGGGCGGTCGATCAGGCGGCTGGTCAGCGTTTCGTGTTCGCTGGGCTTGGCTTCGCGCTTGAAGAAGCTGCCGGGGATCTTGCCGGCGGCGTAGGTCTTCTCGATGTAATCGACGGTCAGCGGGAAGAAGTCCTGGCCGGGCTTGGCCGACTTGGAGGCCGCCACGGTGGCGAGGATGACGGTGCCGTCGATCTCGACCAGCACGGCGCCGTTGGCCTGGCGAGCGATTTCGCCGGTTTCCATGACGACGGTCTTGTCGCCCCACTGGAAGGACTTGGTGACTTTATTGAAGATGGTCATGCGGTTTCCTATGCTTCTTTTTTGATAGCTGGCTGCGCGCAGCCAGCAAGGGCCGGAGGCAAATCAGAACACGATGCCATTCCAGTGGACCTGCGGCCCGGGCCGGTGCCCCAGGGCCATTGGAATGACACAGCTTCGCTCTGCTTTTGCGTCTCCGAAGTAAAAAACGCCTGAGCTAGCGTGCTAACCCAGGCGTTTCGTCATGCGAATGCGCTTACTTGCGCAGACCCAGCTTGGCGATCAGCGCCGTGTAGCGGTCTGCGTCCTTGGCCTTCAGGTAGTCCAGCAGCTTGCGGCGGCGGCTCACCATGCGCAGCAGGCCGCGGCGACCGTGGTGGTCCTTGGCGTGTTGCTTGAAGTGGGGGGTCAGCTCGTTGATACGGGCCGTCAGCAGGGCCACTTGGACTTCGGGGCTACCGGTGTCATTGGCGGCGCGGGCGTTGGCCTTGACGACTTCGGCCTTGATGGAGGATGCGATCATTGGATTTCCTTTGTATGGAAGCGGCGGTGCGGCTGGAACTCTTGATTGACTAAGAGCCGCAGACAGCGCCGTGGCGCTCCCGGTTTACTTGCGCTGGCAGCTGGAACGGCCACCGGCGTGCGTCTTGCACCATGCAAAACCGGTCGATTATACCCCGAGCCACTTTTTGAGCCGCTCCACCCCCTGCACCAGCCGGCTGGCGTCCTGCGAGGCGAAGCACCAGCGCAGCCAGCCCTCGGCCTCGTCGCCGAAGGCCACGCCGGGCGCGAGACCCAGTCCGGCCTCGGCCACCAGGCGCTTGGCGAGCGCCAGCGAGTCGCTGTGCCCCTCGATGCGGAAGAAGGCATACATGCCGCCGCGGGCCGGCGCGACGGTCACGCCGGGCAGCGCCTGCAGCAGGGGTACCAGGGTGTCGCGGCAGGTGCGCAGGTGGGCGACCACGCGGGGCGTGATGTCGGCCTCGTGCGCCAGCGCGGCCAGGCCGGCGCGCTGGGTGAAGACGCTGATGCAGGAGGTGTTGAACTCCACCAGCTTGCCCATGTGGTGCGTGAGCGAGGGCGGCATCACCAGCCAGCCCAGGCGCCAGCCGGTCATCAGAAAGCCCTTGGAAAAGCTCTGCACCACCACCAGCCGGTCCTCGGGCTCGGCGATGTCGAGAAAGCTCGGCGCGCAGCCGTTGGCCGTGGGCTCGTAGTAGAGGCGTTCATAGACCTCGTCGGCCAGCACCCAGGTGCCGGTGCTGCGGCAGTGGGCCAGGATGGCGCGCTGCTCCTCGGCCGACAACGTCCAGCCCGTGGGATTGTTGGGCGCGTTGAGGATCAGCAGGCGCGTGGCCGGCGTGATGGCCGCCAGCAGCGCGGGCAGGTCGAGCGCCCAGAGGCCGTCCGCCTGCGGGCGCAGCGGCACGCAGCGCAGGCGCGCGCCCATCACCAGCGGCTGGGCCGTGAGGTTGGGCCAGACCGGGGTCACGGCCACGGCCTCGTCGCCCGCATCCAAGAGCGCCTGCATGGCCAGCATCAGCGCGTTCACGCCGCCGGAGGTGACGGCGATGCGCTCCACGCCCACCGGGCCGTGCAGCCGGCTGGCATAGGCAGCGATCTGCTCGCGCAGCTCCAGCAGGCCCAGGTTGTGCGAATAGAAGGTCTCGCCGCGCTCAAGCGATGCGATGGCCGCGTCGCGGATCACCTGCGGCGTGACCTCGTCGCTCTCTCCGAACCAGAACGGCAGCACGTCGCTGCGGCCCATGCCGGCGTTGGCGACTTCACGGATACGGGATTCCTGCAGGGTGGCGAGCGTGTGGCGCATGGATGGAGGTGATGGGAGGAAGGGGAGAAAGAAAAGACGGGCGCGATGGAACAGAAGGCAGCGCCCGCACTATATTGCGGCACAGGAGGGACACCCCCATGCCAACGACCCGACACCCGAAGCACGCAGCGTACCCGGCAGCCCAGTCCATGCCCGCCGGCCTGAAAGCCTCCCGAATCCGGCTGTGGGCCGCCCTGCCCCTGGCGGCCGCGGCCCTGGCGCTCTGGCTAGCAGCGATGCCGCAAGCCCATGCCCGGAGTTCGTCGGCATCGCAGGACGAAGCCACGGGCGAGTCGGTGCGGCCCAACCACGACAAGAAGCAGAGAAGGGCCGTCAACCAGGAGCGCCTGCGCATCAAGCCCTCGGCCACCGGCGGTTCGCAGGAGACGCCCGCGCAGCGTGACCGGCGCCTGAAGCGCGAATGCAAGGGCCTGCCCAACGCGGGCGCCTGTCTGGGCTACGCCAAGCCCTGACGGGCGCAGGCCACCGATCAGGCCCGCCGGGCCTGCGGCATCCGATCAGATGGGCGACACCACGCCGCGCCCGGCGAAGTGCCCTTCGGCATTGGCCAGGAACTGGTCCACGCTGCGCTGCACGGCCTCGGGCGACCAGCCGCCCAGGTGCGGGGTGAGCAGCACGTTGTCCAGGGCGATCAGCGCCTCGGGCGGCGCAGGTTCGCTTTCATACACGTCCAGCCCGGCACCCGCGATGCGCTGTTCGCGCAGGGCCTGGGCCAACGCGGCCGTGTCCACCACGCTGCCGCGCGAGATGTTCACCAGATAGCCCTGCGGGCCCAGCGCGTCGAGCACGGCGGCATCCACCTTGTGGCGCGTGGCCGGGCCGCCCGGCGTGGCGCACACCAGCACGTCGCACCATTCGGCGAGCGCCTGCAGGCTGTCGAAATAGCGGTGTTCCACGCCGGCGCGCGGCTGGCGGTTGTGGTAGCCGATGGGCATGTCGAAGGCGGCGGCGCGGCGGGCGATCTTCTGGCCGATAGCGCCCAGGCCGAAGATGCCCAGGCGCTTGCCCGACACGTTGGGCGGCAGGCCGATGGCGTCGCGCCAGACGCCTTCGCGGCACAGGCGGTCCATGGGCCGCAGGCCGCGCACGATGCCGATCAGCAGGCCGAAGGCATGGTCGGCCACACAGTCGTCGTTGGTGCCGGCGCCCGTGCCCAGGGCGATGCCGCGCTCGCGGGCCGCGTCCACCGCGATGTTCTCGTAGCCTGCGCCCAGGGCGCAGATCAGCTCCAGTGCGGGCATGGCCTCGATCTCCTGCGCCGACAGGCCCGTGGCGCCCACCGTCAGCACGACGCGGAAGCGATGGCCCTGGGTGGCGATGGCGGCCGTGCGCTCGGCCGGCGTGGGGGCGTAGTGCAGTTCATACCGCTCGGCGATCTGCGCCTGGTGCCCGGGCGTGAGCGTGTGCAGCGACAGCAGGGGAATCTTGGGGGTGATGGTCACGGGGCACTCCAAAAGCGCGGACGCTTCAGTATTCATAGCACGCAGCGCTTATCCAGCCTGGACTGCAGAGCCATTGGATGGTGAGGAACGGGGGCCGAACCCGCGGCGCAGAGAACGCGCAGGCCCGGCCGCTGCCGGAGAAAGCCCGATGGTAACCACGCATGGAACTTGCATGGCCTTGCGCCTGCGGGCTGGGGATTGCCCTGAGCCTGCACCACCCTGTGCCGTGTCATCGTCGCGCGGCAACAAATCGTTAACCCAGAACTTTCCGCCACACCGCCACTCTGCCCTACACATGAAGCGCTGGCCCCTCATCTCTTCCATCGCTGCAGCCTTGGCCATCACCGCCGGCTGCGCCGCGCTCGACGCCAAGCAGCGCGAGTGGATCTTCCAGCCCAGCGACCGGGCCTGGAACGGCGCGCATCTGTCCGAGGGCATGCAGGACGTGTGGATCGATTTCGATTCCACCGTCACCGCCCAGACTGAAAAGCTGCACGGCCTCTGGATGCCTGCCGCCCAGCCCGGCGCGCCGGTGATGCTCTATCTGCACGGCGCGCGCTGGAACGTCACCGGCTCGGCCCCGCGCATCCGCCGCATGCACGACATGGGCTTTTCGGTGCTGGCCGTCGATTACCGGGGATTCGGGCGCAGCAGTGCCGGGCTGCCGTCGGAATCCACCGCGCTCGAAGACGCCCATGCCGCATGGCGCTGGCTGGCAAAGAAAGCGCCGCAGAGCGACCGCTACATCTTCGGCCATTCCCTGGGCGGGGCCATCGCCATCGACCTCGCTTCGCAGGTGCCCGACGAGAAAGGCACCATCGTCGAAGGCACCTTCACCAACATCGCTGAAGTGGTCAGCACCTTCAAGTGGGGCTGGCTGCCCATCTCCGGGCTGATCACGCAGCGCTTCGAGTCGATCCGCAAGGTGGCGCACATCGGCTCGCCGCTGCTCGTGGTGCATGGCAGCGACGACCGGCTCATCCTGCCCTCGCTGGGCCGCAAGCTCTACGAGGCCGCGCAGGAGCCCAAGCGCTTCGTGATGGTCGAAGGCGGCACCCACCACAACACCAACGATCTGGGGCAGGAGCAGTACCGCGAGGCGCTGGCCGACTTCTTCAAGCTGCCCCTGCCCGGCAGCACGCCGCACCTGGCCCCGGCGCCACCGGCGGCGGTGGCCGCCACGCCCGCGCCCACCCGCAGCTGACGGCGCCGGGCCAGGTCGCCAGGGCGGGCCGACCCGTCTGGTACCCTCGCCCGCACTATGCCTGCCCCTTCCGCCGCCGCCGGGCTGGAGCCGCTGCCGAACACAACGGCCCTGCCACCCGGCCTTGCCGTCGTCGTACTGGCCCTGCTGCTGAGCATCCAGCCCGTCACCACCGATCTCTACCTGCCCGCCCTGCCCGCGCTCACCCGCGCGCTGGGCGCCAACGTCGCCTCCGCCCACCTGACCCTGAGCGCCCTGCTGCTGGCCTTCGGCCTGTCGCAACTCGTGTGGGGGCCGCTGTCCGACCGTTTCGGACGCCGGCCCATCCTGCTGACCGGGCTGGCCGCCTATACCGCGGCCTCAGTGTGCAGCGCGATGGCACCGTCCATGGAACAGCTGGTGCTCTGGCGCACGGCGCAGGGGGCCGCCATGGGCGCCGTGGTGATGTGCGCCCGCGCCATCGTGCGCGACCTGTATGCGCCCCTGGCCGGTGCGCGCGCCATGTCGAAGGCGCTGACCGGCCTGGGCCTGGTCGCCTGCGCCTGCGCGCCGCTGGGCGGACTGCTGGCCGAACGGCTGGGCTGGCGCGCCGCGTTGCTGGTGCTGACGGCCTATGCCGCCGGCACGCTCGCCCTGGTGGCGTGGCGCATGCCGGAAACGCTGGCGCAACGCAATCCGCGCGCCCTGCATCCGGCCACGCTGGCACGCACCTGGGGCCACGTGCTGGGCACGCCGACGTTCTGGGCGTTCTCGCTGCTGACCACCGCCAGCTACGCCGGACTCTTCACCTTCCTGGCGAGCTCGTCCTTCGCCTTCATCGACGTGCTGGGCCTGTCACGCACGGCTTACGGGCTGGTGCTGCTGTCCACCGCGCTGGCCTATCTGCTGGGCACGCTGCTGTGCCGCCGATTGCTGGCGCGCCTGGGCCTGGTGCGCACCGTGGTGCTGGCGGGCGGCCTCAGTGCCGCCGGCGGCTGCGGCCTGGCGCTGCTGCACGCGGTGGCCGGCTGGCAATCGCCCTGGGCACTGCTGCTGCCGTTCTACCTGTTCATGCTGGGCCATGGCATCCACCAGCCCTGCGGGCAAAGCGGTGCGGTCGGGCCCTTCCCGCAGTCTGCCGGCGTGGCCTCGGCGCTGAACGGTTTCATGATGATGCTGGCGGCTTTCGGCGTCGGCGCCTGGCTGGGCAGGCAGCCGGGGGGCACCGTGCTGCCGCTGGTGCAGGGCATCGCCTTCTGGTCGGCAGTGCTGGCCGCCATCGCGTGGGTGCTGGTGCCGCGCTTCGCAGGAGCACTGCATGCCCCGCGCTGACACCCTGCCCACCTACGTTGCCCTGGCGGGGCCTACCGCGTCGGGCAAGACGGCCGGCGCGCTGGCCATCGCCCAGGCGCTCGCGCCCACATTGCCGGTAGAAATCATCAGCGTCGATTCGGCCCTGGTCTATCGCGGCATGGACATCGGCACCGCCAAGCCCAGCGCCGCCGAGCAGGCCAGCGCGCCGCACCACCTGATCGACATCCGCGACCCGCTGCAGGCCTACAGCGCCGCCGAATTCGTGGCCGACGCGCAGCGCCTCATCGGCGAGATCCGCGCACGCGGCGCGCTGCCGCTGCTGGTGGGCGGCACCATGCTGTACTTCAAGGCGCTGATCGACGGCATCGACGACATGCCGCCCGCCGACCCCGCCGTGCGCGCCCGGCTCGAAGCGCAGGCCGCCGCCATCGGCTGGCCCGCCATGCATGCCGAACTGGCCCGCATCGACCCCGCCACCGCCACCCGGCTGGCGCCCGCCGACAGCCAGCGCATCCAGCGCGCGCTGGAGGTGTGGCATGTCTCCGGCCAGCCCCTGTCGCACTTCCACACTATCAAAAAGATAGCTGACAGCGCAGACAGGATGGGCGCAGGAGCGCTTTTTTCCCTAGAACCCACCGACCGCGCCTGGCTGCACCAGCGCATCGCCCAGCGCTTCGACGCCATGCTGCAGGACGGCTTCCTCGACGAAGTGCGCGCCCTGCGCGCCCGGGGCGACCTGCACATCGACCTGCCCTCCATGCGCTGCGTGGGCTACCGCCAGGCCTGGGAGGCGCTGGACATCGAAGCCGCCACCGGCCGCCTGCCCGCCGCCGACCTGCGCGAACGCGGCATCGCCGCCACCCGGCAGCTCGCCAAGCGGCAGATCACCTGGCTGCGCAGCATGCCCCAGCGCCAGGCCATCGCCTGCGATGCGCCGGGCGCCACCGCCACCCTCGTGGGCCGCGTGCAGGCGCTGCTGCACGCCGCCGCCGCATGACCACGCCCCCGGCCACCCCAGGCGCCCCCCCGGTGCTCACCGCCACCGGCCTGGGCAAACGCTATGGCGACGCGACCATCTTCAGCCACGTCGATCTGCAGGTGCAGCGCGGCGAATTCGTCGCCATCGTGGGCGATTCGGGCGTGGGCAAATCCACCCTGCTCAACTGCCTGGCCGGGCTGGACAGCTGGGACACGGGCCGCATCACCACCCTGCCCGGCACCACCGACCTGGGCACGCTGGACGACACCCAGCGCGCCCTCTGGCGCCGCCGCCACGTGGGCTTCGTCTTCCAGGCCTTCCACGTGCTGCCGCACCTGGACGTGGCCCAGAACGTGGCCCTGCCGCTCATGCTGCTGGGCGAAAACGACCCCGCACGGGTCGAGCACATGCTGGACGCCGTGGGCCTGCACGGCCTGGGCGCGCGCCTGCCGCAGCAGCTGAGCGGCGGGCAGCTGCAGCGCGTGGCCATCGCCCGCGCCCTGGTCCACCGCCCTGCCCTGCTGCTGGCCGACGAGCCCACCGGCAACCTCGACCCCGGCACCGCCGCCCGGGTGATGGACCTGCTCATCGCCCAGACCCGCGAACACGGCGCGGCGCTGGTGCTGGTCACGCATTCGGAAGCGGCGGCGGCGCGGGCGGACCGGGTGCTGCGGCTCAGCAGCGAAGGCATCACGGCCATCGGCTGAAAAGCGGCGCCCCGGCATGCACGGGGCTTTTCTATACTGGGCAGGCCTGCTTTCACCGAGCCTGGAGCCCCACGCCATGACCGCACCGCAAGACCCGGGCGAGTTGCTGCTGCATCTCTATCGCTTCGCCCACGAGCATTCCATCGACGCGTTTCAGGATGCCGCGCTCCAGCTGCTGCAGTCGGCCGTGCCCTTCGACGCTGCCATGTGGGGCACGGCGGGCACCCACCCGGCCGGCATCGACGTCCACACCCTGCACCTCTTCCGCAAGTCGCCGGAGATGATGGCCGAGTACGAGGCCGTCAAGCACCAGGACTCGGCCGCCGCCAGCCTGATGAACCGCAGGCGCGGCACGGTCAACTTCCACGCAGCGACCTGGCACCACCGGCGAGAAGAGCGCGAGATGCGCGACTTCCTTCAGCGCTGGGGGCAGACCAACAACTTCATCACCGCCGACAATGACTTGGAGCGGCGGTTCGTTCACTGGATCTCCCTGTTCCGCGCCGACCCCGACGCACAGGGCCAGGCGCACGAAGCGCAGTGCATCGACCAGCTCGCGCCGCACTTCATGCAGGCGCTGGCCATCAACCGCCGCATCCACCTGCAGCAGATCCACCCGGCCGCCCCGCCCACGTGCGGCACCGCCATTGCCGACCTGCGCGGCGTCATCTATCACGCCGATCCGGCCTTCAGGGACATGCTGCGCGCCGAATGGCCGGGCTGGGCCGGCCACGCGCTGCCTGCCGAGCCGCTGAACGATTTCCTCGGTGGCCAGCCCTGCCACCGGGGCCGCTCGCTGGTGCTGCGCCACCATGCCCAGCACCGGCTGCTGTTCCTCAAAGGGCGACGTCGCTGCCCGGCCGACGAGCTCACGCCCGGCGAACTCCGCGTGGCCCAGCTCACCGCCAAGGGCTACAGCCACAAGCAGGTGGCCGCGCTGCTGCAGCGCTCGCCGGCCACCGTGCGCAACCAGCTGCAGGCCGCCTATGAAAAGCTGGCCGTGTCCAACGTCGCGCAGCTGATCGAGGCCTTGCGTCAGGCAGACTGATGGGCCAGGGCGGGCGCCGATGCGATGGCGCCGTGCCCGCCCTCCAGCCCAACACTGACCGCATGCCCCTGCCCACCTCCGCCCTGCTCGCCTTCCTCCGCCTGCTGGCCGCCGTGTCGGGGCGCGAGTTGCGCCACCACCCCTGGCGCAGCGCCGCCGCCGTCGTGGCCGTCATGCTGGGCGTGGCGCTGGGCTTTGCGGTGCATGTGATCAATGCCTCGGCGCTGGACGAGTTCTCGCAGGCCGTGCGCTCGGTCAACGGCCAGCCCGATCTGGAACTGCGCCCAGCCCAGGGCGCGCTGCCCGAGGCGCTCTACGGCCAGGTCGCCGCGCTGCCGCAGGTGGCGCTGGCCAGCCCCTGGCTGGAGCTGTCGGCGCAGGCACAGACACAGACGCAGCCCCCGAACCAGAGCCCACCCGCACCCGGCGATGCCGCAGGCGCCACACCCGCCGCCCCGCCCATCGCCCTGCGCGTGGTCGGCGTCGATGCGCTGCTGCTGCCCACCATGGCCCCGGCCCTCATGCCCCAGGCCTTCGCGGGCAGCGACAGCGACAGTGGAAACGGCGACCGGCTGGCGCTGTTCTCGCCCGCCACCGTGTTCCTCAATGCCGCGGCGGCCGATGCGCTGCGGCTGGCGGGCGCGCAGCCGGGTGCGGAGGGCGCCACGCTCACCCTGCGCACCGGCCTGCAGAGCCGCACCGTGCGCGTGGCCGGCCGGGTGGCAGCGGGCGGGCCGCCGCTGGCGGTGATGGACATCGCCGCCGCGCAAGACCTCTTCGGGCGCGGCGGCCAGCTCAGCCGCATCGACCTGCAGCTGCGCCCCGGCGCCGACCGTGCCGCGGCCGAACGCGCCCTGCTGGCCCTGCCCGGCGCCGCGCGCGGCGTGCGCGTGGCCGAGCCCGGCGATGCCGCCCAGCGCGTGAGCAACCTCTCGCGCGCCTACCGCGTCAACCTGACGGTGCTGGCGCTGGTGGCGCTCTTCACGGGCGCGTTTCTGGTCTTTTCGGTGCTGGCGCTCAGCGTGGCGCAGCGGGCACCGCAGTTCGCGCTGCTGGCCGTGCTGGGCGCCACGCCGCGCCAGCGGCTGGCCCTGGTGCTGGGCGAATCGGCCCTGCTGGGCCTGCTGGGCAGTGCGGCCGGCATCGCCCTGGGCACCGGACTGGCGGCGCTGGCGCTGCGCGTGCTGGGCGGCGACCTGGGCGGCGGCTATTTCTCGGGCGTGCAGCCCGCGCTGCAGTGGAGCGCACCGGCCGCAGGCCTTTACGGCGCGCTGGGCGTGGCCGCCGCGCTGGCGGGCGGCTGGTGGCCGGCCCGCCAGGCCCAGCGCCTGCCGCCCGCGCAGACCCTCAAAGGCCTGGGCGCCGCAGGCGGCGGGGCCCACCGCAGCCTGCCGGGTCTGGCGCTGATGGGCGCCGGCGCGGCGCTGGCCTTCGCGCCGCCCGTCTTCGGCATGCCGCTGGCCGCCTATCTGGCCGTGGGCCTGCTGCTGGTGGGCGGCATCGCCCTGCTGCCCTGGGCCGTGCAAGGGCTGCTGCGCGCGCTGCAGCCGCTGGCGGCGCGGCGCCTCTTGCCCCTCCTGGCGCTGGAGCGCGCCCGCCGCATGCGCGGCACCGCCGCCGTGGCCGTGGGCGGCGTGGTCGCGTCGCTGAGCCTGGCCGTGGCGCTCACGGTGATGGTGTCGAGCTTCCGCGGCTCCGTCATCGCCTGGCTGGACGCCGTGCTGCCTGCGCCGCTCTATGTGCGCGTGACCGGCAGCAGCGGCGGCGGCAGCACCGGCGACGACGCCGCCACCCTGCCCGCCGGCCTGCCCCAGGCCGTGGCCCGGCTGCCCCAGATCGAGCGCGTGCAGGCCCTGCGCACCACCAGCCTGCTGCTGGACCCGGCCCGCCCCGCCGTGGCCCTCATCGCCCGGCCGCTGGTGGCGAACAGCAATGCTGGCGGCGCTGCCCAGACCCTGCCCCTGGTCGGCCCCGCCCTGCCCGTGCCCGCCGGCCGCGTGGGCGTGTATGTGAGCGAGGCCGTGGTGCAGCTCTACGGCGTGCGCGTGGGCGCCGACTGGCCCCTGCTTTCCACGTCATTCCAGCCGCTGGCCCAGGCTACACCAGCGCAGCCAGCTACGTTTTTCGTAGCAGGCGTGTGGCGCGACTATGTGCGCCAGTTCGGCGCCATCGCCATCGACAGCGCCGACTTCGTGCGCCTGACAGGCGACGCCCGCGTGAGCGACCTGGCCCTCTGGCCCCGCCCCGGCACGGACGAAGCCGCGCTGCGCCAGGAGATCACCGCGCTGGCAATCGCGCTGGCCGCGCAGCGCACGGCCGGCCCATCCGGCGCGGCGGAGGGCACTCCCGAGGCCCCAGGCCAGACCGCCGACGGTGCGGGCAAGGACGCGAGCAGCGCACTGGAATTCGCCGCCTCCGTCGCCATCCGCGAACGCTCGCTCGGCATCTTCGACCGCAGCTTCGCCGTCACCTACTGGCTGCAGGCCGTGGCCATCGCCATCGGCCTCTTCGGCGTGGCCGCCAGCTTCAGCGCCCAGGTGCTGGCGCGCCGCAAGGAATTCGGCCTGCTGGCCCACCTGGGCCTCACCCGCCGGCAGGTGCTGGCCGTGGTCGCCGGCGAAGGCGCCGCCTGGACGGCCATCGGCGCCCTGGCCGGCACCCTGCTGGGCCTGGCCGTCGCCGCCGTGCTGGTGCATGTGGTGAACCCGCAGAGCTTTCACTGGACGATGGAGATGCGGGTGCCGGTGGAGCGGCTGGTAGCGCTGGCGGGGGCGGTGGTGGCTGCGGGGACCGTCACTGCGTGGGTGGCGGGACGGGCTGCTGCGGGGAGGGATGCGGTGATGGCGGTCAAAGAGGATTGGTAGCACGCCCTTTCGGCCTAGCCCCCTGAACCATACTCATTCGATATTGCCCCTTATCTTCTTAACTCAAGTCAAGCCGTCGATATTCAAGCTTTAGCTTTGAGCAGAATTTCTATAAACTAGACAAATAACTACTGCAGGAGAAAATCTTGGCAAGCATCAATCAAAGCCCGACAGCATCCAAGGCGACCAACGCGGACCCCCGAAAGGAAATGTTAATGGCCATTGATTCCTTGGCAAAGCGTGGTGGCATCTCTAGAGACAAAGCAATAACCGCGTGGTACGCATCCACATTGCTGGGCATTGACGAGGACGAGGCAATTGATGCAGCATCTGTTGACGGATCCGAGGACAATGGCTGCGACTTTATTTACATCGATAACGACCAAGAAGTCGTATACATTCTCCAAGGCTATGTTTCCGACCGAGCCGACCGGAGCGCGGGGATCAAGAAGTGGAATGCCCTAGTGGCGGCGGTCACCAACATCAACGATCCCATCTCTTTCCAACATGGCGGGCGGCGAGACATATTTGAACTTCTAACAGAGGTAGATATCTCCCACTATTCTCGAGTTTTCGGCCTGGTAACTTTAGCAGCAAAATCCGATCAAATTGCCAGGCAGCGCGAGGCGACAGTACGTTCAAAAACCTATGGCACCGAGGCGACATTTTTTTACGAGCATCAAGAATCGATCTATGACAAGTTTGTGATAGCTCGCGCCGCAGACCGCAATGTAACAGAAGACGTAATTACATTTTCCGGGCCAGTTGCTGACGTTAAGGGCGACTTCGGGCAAGCCATAGTAGGCTCCGTAGCTGCATCCGAGCTAGCCAGATTGCACGAAAAATATAACAATCAGTTATTCGAAGGAAATGTCCGCCTCTTCATTGGAGAAAGAAAGGGTGGAATTAATGAGAAGATTGTCGAAACAGCGAATAACCGACCGGGTGATTTCTGGGCCCTAAATAACGGAATTACCATAGTCGCGGATAGCTTTGAAAACCTTCGTGACAACAAATACCTAATCCGGCGTTTTTCTGTTGTCAACGGATGCCAAACTACGGTCAGCTTAACGCGGGCAATTGAAAAATCTCCAGATGCGGGCAAAGCGCAAGTTCTCGCCAGAGTAGTCGGCGCCAAAAAAGCTCTACTGACCGACATCGTCCGCTATAACAACACGCAGAATCCGGTCAAATAAGCAGCAGTTCGCTTGCTAGATCCAATACAAGAGAGTTTACGAAGCGCATTTTCCACCATTGATTACATTTACGCCCCAAAACAAGAAGGGGCAAAAACCGCAAAAAGCACAAAACGCATAGAGCTGGACCGTATCACACAATATTTAGCAGCCATGTCGGAAGACACGGTTTTAGAGTCCGTAGCAAAGAAGGCCGAGCTTTTTGATCGATCATATAAGAATATATTCCCCCGCGGATTAAAACCTGAGCGTGTAATGCTTGCATGGATCCTAGCCCAAGAAATAGAAAATGAGCGAGCACAGCTACTTGACGCACAAGATGGCGATCCCGACCCAGTTATGAAAGCCATTCTTGGAATTCACGGAACACCCTGGGGCATATACGTTGCAAACACCCTGATAGAGCGGTCCGGGTCCGACATGAGCAAGCTAACCTTAAGACGGATGACTTCACCAGACTTCAATGCTGCGCTAAAAAAGTACGCTAAAAAGGCCATGGAGCTTTACTCTGAGATCGCCGTCAACATAGTTACCACAGACGAGGCTGACTCCTCAACGCGAAATGAGCTAAGAGCAAAGCCATTCTTAGAAAAGCTAAAGAGAAATTTAGCGCTCCGCATGGCGCGGATCGGGAGCTGGAAATTGCCGAAGCTAAATTCCGTTAGCTAAAAACGTACCTTTGGCATGCAGGCGATCCCTGACAAAGACCCGAGAATTTGAAAATTTTTCATGACTAATATTGATGAGTGGCTCCCCTCCGCCATCTCCCGCATCGAAGCCGACTACCACCGCAGCGCCGACACCCACCTGATCGCCCTGCAACTGCCCGGCCTGGCTGCCGCCGGCATCGACCTGTATCTGAAAGACGAATCCACCCACCCCACCGGCAGCCTCAAGCACCGGCTGGCGCGGTCGCTGTTTCTCTATGCGCTTTGCAACGGCTGGGTGCATGAGGGTTCGACCATCGTGGAATCGTCCAGCGGCTCCACGGCGGTGAGCGAGGCGTATTTCGCCCGCCTGCTGGGCTTGCCGTTCGTGGCGGTGATGCCGCGCAGCACCTCGGCCGAGAAGATCGCGCTGATCGAGTTCTACGGCGGGCGCTGCCATTTCGTGGAAAGCGCGGGCGAGGTGTATGACGCGGCGCGCTCCATCGCGGCGGAGACGGGCGGGCATTACATGGACCAGTTCACGTACGCCGAGCGCGCCACCGACTGGCGGGGCAACAACAACATCGCCGAGAGCATGTTCACGCAGATGGCGCGCGAGCGGCACCCTGTCCCGCGCTGGATCGTGGTGGGCGCGGGCACGGGCGGCACCAGCGCGACCATCGGGCGCTATGTGCGTTACCAGCGGCACGCCACGCAGGTGTGCGTGGCCGATCCGGCGGGTTCGGTGTTCAGCCTCTACCACCGCACGGGCGTGGCGACGCTGACGGCGCCGGGCTCGCGCATCGAGGGCATTGGCCGGCCGCGCGTGGAGCCGAGCTTCATCCGCACGCTGGTGGACCGCATGGAAGAGGTGGCCGACGATGAATCCATCGCCGCCATGCAGGCGCTGTCACAGTTGCTGGGGCGGCGCGTGGGGCCTTCGACGGGCACCAACTTCGTGGCCATGCTGCGGCTGGCGGCAGAGATGCGCGCGGCGGGCGAACAGGGCGCGATCCTCTCGCTGCTGTGCGATGCGGGCGAGCGCTACCTGCCCACCTACTACGACGCGGACTGGGTGCAGACGCGCATGGGCGACTGCGGCCCGGCACGGGCGCGCATCGACGCGCTGCTGCAGTCCTGCCGGGCCTGACGGCCGGGCACGCCAATAAGGCCGCGATGCGCCACGACACCCCGCCCCCGCCCTCTGGCGGCGACGCGCCGCCCCTTGCCAGCCGCCGCCAGTGGCTGCTGCAGGGCGCGGGCGCCACGCTGGGATCGGCCCTGCTGCTGGCGCTGTGGCCGGCCGGCGCGGCTCAGGCGCTGGCGCCGCGCGCGCTGCGCTTTCCGCGCGACCACGGCAGCCACCCCGATCTGCGCACCGAGTGGTGGTACATCACCGGCCACGCGCTGGCGGGCGGGCGGGCCTTCGGCTTCCAGGTGACGTTCTTCCGCTCGCGGGTGGAGGCCACGCAGCGGCTGCAGTCGGCCTTCGCGGCGCGGCAGCTGGTCTTCGCCCATGCGGCGCTGACCGATCTGCAGGGCCGCAGGCTGCACCACGACCAGCGCATCGCCCGTGCGGGCTTCGGCATCGCCGAGGCGGCCGAGGCCGACACCGACGTGCGCCTGCGCGACTGGCAGCTGTTGCGCGAGGACGGCCCCACGCCCGGCAGCAGCCGCTACACGGCCCGCGTGCAGGCCGCCCGCTTCGCGCTGGACCTGCGTTTCGACACCACGCAGCCCGTGCTGCTGCAGGGCAGCGCGGGCCTCTCGCGCAAGGGGCCCGATGCGGCGCAGGCGAGCTACTACTACAGCCAGCCGCAGCTGGCGGTGAGCGGGCACATCACGCTGGAGGGCCAGCGCCTGCCCGTCGCCACCGACGGCCCGCCGCAGAGCCGCCGCGCCTGGCTGGACCATGAGTGGAGCGAGGCGCTGATGCACCCCGAGGCCGTGGGCTGGGACTGGATCGGCATGAACCTGGACAGCGGCGCGGCGCTCACGGCCTTCCGGCTGCGGCGCGCCGATGGCAGCGCGCTGTGGGCGGGTGGCTCCTGGCGTGCAGGGGCGGATGCGGCGCCGCGCATCTTCGGCGCCGATGAGGTGCGCTTCACCCCGCAGCGGGTCTGGCAGAGCGGCGCCACCGGGGCGCGCTACCCGGTCGAATGGCAAGTGGAAACGCCCGCCGGCCGCTTCACGGTGCGGGCGCTGCTGGACGACCAGGAGCTGGACAGCAGCAGTTCCACGGGCGCCGTCTATTGGGAAGGCCTGAGCGAGCTGCGCGATGCGGCCGGCAACGCGGTGGGCCGGGGCTATCTGGAGATGACGGGCTACGCGCAGCGGCTGCGGCTGGGGTGATGGAGGGCGGCCATGGCCGGCCCTGCCCTCTCGCTCCATCGGCGACGCGATCCGCCGCCCAGCCGACCGCTATTCTTTTGATAGCTTAATGCGCTTACTGGGCAAGGGCTGCGGGGTGATTTGACCTGAAAGTGCCGCAGGCCAGCCCCTCCCGCGGCTTCAATGCGGCCCGGCCGCACCCTCGCGGCCCGCCCGGCGCCGCTCCAGCCAGGCCAGGATCTCGCCCATGATGCCGCGCCGGAAGGCCAGCACGCAGACCACGAAGATCAGGCCGGTGACGATGGTGACCGACTCGCCCAGGGTGTTGAACCAGTCCACGCCGGTGATGGAAGCCAGCAGGCCGCCCAGCTCGCCGATCTTGTTTTCCAGCAGCACGACCACGGCCGAGCCCACCAGCGGGCCGCTGAGCGTGCCCAGGCCCCCCACCAGCGTCATCAGCACGACGTGGCCCGACGATGACCAGTGCACGTCGGACAGCGTGGCGAAGCCCAGCACCAGCGTCTTGAGCGCGCCGGCCAGCCCGGCGATGGCGGCCGAGATGACGAAGGCCAGCAGCTTGAAGCGGTTGGTGTCGTAGCCCAGCGAGATGGCGCGCGGCTCGTTTTCCTTGATGCCCTTGAGCACCTGGCCGAAGGGCGAATGGATGGTGCGCACGATGACCAGGAAGGCCGCCACGACCACCACCAGCGCCACGTAGTACATGGCCAGGTCGCTGGAGAGGTCGATCACGCCGAAGAGCTTGCCGCGCGGCACGCCCTGCAGGCCGTCTTCGCCGCCCGTGAACGGTGCCTGCAGGCAGGCGAAGAACAGCATCTGCGCCAGGGCCAGCGTGATCATGGTGGAGTAGATGCCCTGGCGGCGGATGGCGAAGAAGCCCATGACCAGCCCCAGCAGCGCGCCGGCCAGCGTGCCGGCCAGCAGGCCCAGCTCAGGCGTAGCGCCCCAGGCCTTGACCACATGGCCGGTGACGTAGGCTGCGCCGCCCAGGAAGGCCGCGTGCCCGAACGAGAGCATGCCCGTGTAGCCCAGCAGCAGGTTGAAGGCCGAGGCGAAGAGCGCGAAGCACATCAGCTTCATCACGAAGACCGGATAGGCGCCCAGGAACGGCGCGGCGACGAGCCCTGCAAGCAGCAGGCCGTAGCCGATGGCGGTGAGGTTCTTTTGGTTCATGCGGTGGCCTCGGGTGTCTTCGTCGTCTGCCCTGCTTTGTTCTTGTTGTCGTCGTTCATTTCTCTTTGCCGAAGAGGCCCGCGGGTCGGATGAGCAGCACGATGACCATGATGACGAAGACCACGGTGGAAGAAGCCTCGGGGTAGAACACCTTGGTGAAGCCCTCGATCACGCCCAGGCCCAGGCCGGTGAGGATGGAGCCCATGATGGAGCCCATGCCGCCGATCACCACCACCGCGAACACCACGATGATGAGGTTCTGCCCCATGAGCGGCGTGACCTGGTAGACCGGCGCGGCCAGCACGCCCGCGAAGGCGGCGAGCGCCGCGCCGAAGGCGTAGGTGAGCGTGATCATCACCGGCACGTTGATGCCGAAGGCTTCGACCAGGCGCGGGTTCTCGGTGCCGGCGCGCAGGTAGGCGCCGAGCTTGGTCTTCTCGATGACGAACCAGGTGCCCAGGCACACGACGACCGAGGCCACCACCACCCAGGCGCGGTAGTTGGGCAGGATCATGAAGCCGAGGTTGGTGGCGCCTTCCAGCAGCTCGGGCGTGTCGTAGCCCAGCCCGGAGACGCCGTAGATGGAGCGGAACACCCCCTCGATCAGCAGCGTGAGCCCGAGCGTGAGCAGCAGGCCGTAGAGGTGGTCGAGCTTGTAGATCCAGCGCAGCAGCAGCCGCTCGATCACCACCCCCACCAGCCCCACCACCAGGGGCGCCACCACCAGCATCACCCAGTAGTTCAGGCCCAGGTAGGTCAGCCCCATCCAGGTGAGCAGCGCGCCCAGCATGAACAGCGCGCCGTGCGCGAAGTTGATCACGTTGAGCAGGCCGAAGATCACCGCCAGCCCCAGGCTGAGGATGGCGTAGAACGAGCCGTTGACCAGCCCCAGCAGGAGCTGGCTCAGCAGGGCCGGCAGTGAGACACCGAAGAGTTCCATGGATGGGGGCGCGAAGGGTGGATGAGGGGTGGTGTTGGTGGCGTGGGACGTTCGACCGGGTCAGCGGCTGCGGTGCCGGGGCGCGTGCATCACTGCCACAGCGCGCACTTGCTCTCGGCCTTGGTCGCGAACACCTGATCGCCGGGCAGTTTCTTCACGAGCTTGTAGTAGTCCCAGGTGCCCTTGGATTCGGCGGGCGACTTGACCTGCATGAGGTACATGTCGTGCACGTAGCGGCCGTCGGCGCGCAGCGTGCCGGAGCCGAAGAAGTCGTTCATCTTCATGCCGCGCCAGGTTTCCATGACCTTGTCGGCATCGAGCGTCTTGGCGGCTTCGACGGCCTTGAGGTAGTTCATGGTGGCGGAATAGTCGGCCGCCTGGATCTCGGTGGGGCGGCGCTTGGTCTTTTCCATGAACCGGTCGGCGAACTTGCGCGTCTCGTCGTTCAGGTCCCAGTACCAGCTGGTGGTGAACTGCAGGCCCTCGGTGGTCTTCAGGCCCAGGCTGTGGATGTCGCTGAAGAAGATCAGCAGGCCGGCGAGCTTCATCGTCTTGCCGATGCCGAATTCCTTGGCCGCCTTGATGGAGTTGATGGTGTCGCCGCCGGCGTTCGCCAGGCCCAGCACCTGGGCCTTGGAGTTCTGCGCCTGCAAGAGGAAGGAGGAGAAGTCCGACGCGTTGAGCGGATGGCGCACCGAGCCCAGCACCGTGCCGCCCTTTTCCTTGACGACCCGGGAGGTGTCGGACTCCAGCGCGTGGCCGAAGGCGTAGTCGGCCGTGAGGAAGAACCAGCTCTTGCCGCCCGCATCCACCACCGCCGCGCCCGTGCCCTTGGCCAGCGCCATGGTGTCGTAGGCGTAATGCACGGTGTAGGGGCTGCACTGCTCGTTGGTCAGGGCCGAGGTGGCGGCGCCGTTGTTGATGAAGACGCGCTTCTTCTCCTGCGCCACCTTGGCCATGGCGAGCGCGGTGCCCGAGTTGGTGCCGCCGAAGACCATGCTCAGGCCCTGCGTGTCGATCCACTCGCGCGCCTTGCTGGCGGCGATGTCGGCCTTGTTCTGGTGGTCGGCCGTCATCAGTTCGATGGGCATGCCCAGCACCTTGCCACCGAAGTCGTCGATGGCCATCTGGATGGCGACCGCGCCGTTCTTGCCTTCCACGTCGGCGTAGAGGCTGGACATGTCGGTGATGAAGCCGATCTTGACCTTGTCCGGCGCCTGCGCCTGCGCGCCGGCGGATGCGGCCAGGCCCAGGGCCAGCGCCAGGGCGAGCCGGGCGCGGGGGAAGGCCGCCGCGGGGCGGGTGGTGTCGATCGTGTCGTGCTTCATGTCCGTCGTCTCCTGTAGGTTGGTTTTTCGCATCTGCGGGGGCCGGCCGGGTCTTGCGCGCCCGGCTCTCCCCCGCCCCTGCGTCGATCGGTCAGCGATGGGGTGGCATCACTTCCAGAGCGGGCACTTGCTGTCGGCCTTGGTCGTCCAGACCTGGTCGGCGGGCAGCTTGGCCATGACCTTGTAGTAGTCCCACGGCGCCTTGGATTCGGCCTGCGACTTCACCTGCATCAGATACATGTCGTGGGCGAAACGGCCGTCGGGGCGGATCACGCCCTTGGCGTAGAAGTCGTCGATGGGTGTGGACTTGAGCTTTTCCATCACCTTGTCGGCATCGGTGCTGTTGGCCGCCTGCACGGCTTTCAGGTAGTTCATGGTGGCCGAGTAGTCGGCGGCCTGGATGTCGGTGGGCATGCGCTTGGTCTTGGCGAAGAACTTGCGGCCGAAGTCGCGCGTCTTGTCGTCCAGGTTCCAGTCCCAGCTGGTGGTCAGCAGCAGGCCTTCGGTGTTCTTCAGGCCCAGGCTGTGGATGTCGGTAAGGAACACCAGCAGGCCGGCGATCTTCATGCTCTTGTTGATGCCGAATTCCTTGGCGGCCTTGATCGCGTTGATGGTGTCGCCACCCGCATTCGCCAGGCCCAGGATCTGCGCCTTGGAGTTCTGCGCCTGCAGCAGGAACGAGGAAAAGTCGGATGCGTTGATCGGGTGCTTTACGTTGCCCAGCACGCGGCCGCCCTTTTCCTTGACCACCTTGGCCGTGTCGGCTTCCAGCGCCGCGCCGAAGGCGTAGTCGGCCGTGAGGAAGAACCAGTCCTTGCCGCCCTGCTGCACCACCGCGCCACCCGTGCCCTTGGCCAGCGCCACGGTGTCGTAGGCGTAGTGCACGGTGTAGGGGGTGCATTGCTCGTTGGTCAGCGCCGAGGTGCCCGCGCCGTTGACCATGAAGACGCGCTTCTTCTCCTGCGCCACCTTGGCCATGGCCAGGGCTGTGCCCGAATTGGTGCCGCCGAAGAGCATGGTCAGGCTCTGCGTGTCGATCCATTCGCGCGCCTTGCTGGCGGCGATGTCGGCCTTGTTCTGGTGGTCGGCCGTCAGCAGCTCGATGGGCATGCCCAGCACCTTGCCGCCGAAGTCGTCGATCGCCATCTGGATGGCGGTCGCGCCGTTCTTGCCCTCCACGTCCGCGTAGAGGCTGGACATGTCGGTGATGAAGCCGATCTTGACCTTGTTGTCCTGCGCGTGCGCCGGCGCGGTGGCCGCTGCGGCCAGGCCCAGGGCGCCCAGCACCGTCGCCAGCCGGGTGAGTCGGTTCTTTTGCATGGGGTCGTCTCCTTGATGTGATGGAAATGCGTTGTGTCCGGGGGCGGAGCGATGGACGGCTGTGACCTCAGACGCCGAGCAGCTCGCCCAGCACCGGCATGCGCTCCTGCAGCTCGGCGGCGCCGAACTGCAGCGCGATGCGCCCGTGCTCCATGACGTAGAAGCGGTCGGCCAGGGGCGCGGCGAAGCGGAAGTTCTGCTCCACCATCACCACCGTGTAGCCCTTCTGGCGCAGCATGACGATCATGCGGGCCAGGGCCTGCACGATCACGGGCGCGAGGCCTTCGGAGATTTCGTCGAGCAGCAGCAGCTTGGCGCCCGTGCGCAGGATGCGCGCCACGGCCAGCATCTGCTGCTCGCCGCCCGACAGCCGCGTGCCCTGGCTGTGGCGGCGCTCGGCCAGGTTGGGGAACATGGCGTAGATCTCGTCGATGGGCATGCCGGGCGTGCCGGTCTTGAGCACCGGGGGCAGCAGCAGGTTCTCTTCGCACGAGAGGCTGGAGAAGATGCCCCGCTCTTCCGGGCAATAGCCCACGCCCAGGTGGGCGATGCGGTGCGTGGCCATGGCGATGGTCTCGGTGCCGTTGATCTTCACCGAGCCCTTGCGCGCGCCCGTCAGGCCCATCACGGCGCGCATGGTGGAGGTGCGGCCCGCGCCATTGCGGCCCAGCAGAGTGACCACCTCGCCCGGCTGCACGACCATGTCCACGCCATGCAGCACATGCGATTCGCCGTACCAGGCCTGCAGACCGCTGATTTCGAGTGCGGGAACGCCAGCCATCAATGCGCTCCCTGCAGTTGGCCGTCGGTGGTGCCCATGTAGGCCTCCATCACCTGCGGGTTGTTCGAGACCTCCTCGTAGGGGCCTTCGGCCAAGACGGCGCCGCGCTGCAGCACGGTGATGCGGTCGGCAATGGTGGAGATCACCTTCATGTTGTGCTCCACCATGAGGATGGTGCGGCCGGCCGAGACCTTCTTGATGAGCTGGGTGACGCGGTCCACGTCTTCATGGCCCATGCCCTGGGTGGGTTCGTCCAGCAGCATCAGTTCGGGCTCCATGGCCAGCGTGGTGGCGATCTCCAGCGCGCGCTTGCGGCCGTAGGGCAGGTTCACGGTCATCTCGTGGGCCAGGTCTTCCAGGCCGACTTCGGCCAGCAGCTCCATCGCGCGGCCGTCGAGCTGGCGCAGGCTGGCCGCGCTGCGCCAGAAGTGGAACGAGGTGCCCAGCCGGCGCTGCAGGCCCAGGCGCACGTTCTCCAGCAGCGTGAGGTGCGGGAACACGGCCGAAATCTGGAACGAGCGGATGACCCCGCGCCGCGCGATCTGCGCCG
The DNA here is from genome assembly GCF_057642795.1 of Paracidovorax sp. Taxonomy (NCBI): domain Bacteria; kingdom Pseudomonadati; phylum Pseudomonadota; class Betaproteobacteria; order Burkholderiales; family Comamonadaceae; genus Paracidovorax; species Paracidovorax sp. Next base: position 129,745 of record NZ_JBXYZY010000001.1, on the reverse strand, counting down.
GCGCCTCCCGGGTGATGTCGTGCCCGTTGAACCGGATGGTGCCCGAGCTGGGCTCCAGGAACTTGGTCAGCAGGTTGAAGCAGGTGGTCTTGCCGGCACCATTGGGGCCGATGAGCGCGTGGATGGACCCGCGCCGCACGGCGAGGTTGACATCGCTGACCGCAGTGAAGCCCTTGAACTGCTTGGTCAGGCTGTGGGTTTCGAGGATGACGTCGCTCATTGCGCTGATGACCGCTCCGTGGTGGGCTGCAAGCCGTGCAGCCCAGGGCGGGCAGGAGGCACTGCAGGAATGTTGCAGCGCATCCTAAGTCGCGCCCGCAGGCCGGGCACCTGGGGCTAATGCCTATGTGCTAATGCCTATGTAGAAACGCTATGCTCGCCAACCCTGCCGCCGGGCGCCACGGCCAGCACCACGGCCGACTCGTCCACCGAAAGCAGCACCCGTGCCCGGCTGCGCAGGCCGCTCGCCGCCGCAGCGAACCCCACCATCTGCACGCCGGCATCGAGCTGCGCCGAGATCTCGTCGCCCGCCGCCCCGCGCGACACGCGGGTGACGCGCCCGGCCCAGGCATTGGCGGGCGGCGGCACTTGCCCACGCCTCAGCGCCACAGCACGCACCGCCGTGGCCTTGCACAGCGCCTGCACCGGCAGGCCCGGCGCCAGGCCCAGCAGTTCGGCGCTTTCGCGAGTGATGCGTGCGCGCACGGACAAGGCCTGCGCCGCCGCCGCATCGCCCTGCAGTTGCACCAGCACCAGCGGGCCATGCGCCTGCAGCGCCTGCACGATGCAGGGCCACTGGTTGCGCATGCTGGTGCGTACCGCCAGGCCGCCCAGCGCCTGCGCGCCGGCCGCCGGGTCGATGCGGGCCAGGGCCGCGCTGCGGGCCGCCTCCAGCGTGCGCGCCGCGGCGAGCAGATGGCGGCCCGCCTCGGTCAGGCGCGCGCCGCCGCCGCCCGCTCCACCCACCAGGCGCTGCACCAGGGGTACGCCGGCCAGGTTGGTGAGCGTGTCCAGCGCCTGCCACGCGGCCTTGTAGCTGATGCCCACGGCGCGCGCAGCCTGGGAGATGGAGCCGCCTTCTCCGATGTGGCGCAGGATGGCGATGCGCCGGTCGGCCAGGCCATGGCCCAGCGCCTCGGAATAGGCCAGCGGTGGTGCGGGTTCTTGCATGGGCGCCATCATGCCGCCCCGCCGGGACGAAAAGGCCTGCTGGCTATACTTTCGCTATTCACCCATGGAATAGCGAGAGCCGCCCGCCATGCACAGCTGCCGCACGCCCCTGCGCACGCCAACCGTCCCGCCATCACGCGGCCTGCGCCGCCTGCTGGCCAGCATCGTCCTGGCCCTGGGCGGCATCGCAGCGGCGCATGCCGACGAGGTCTCCGTTGCCGTGGCGTCCAACTTCATCGCACCCATGCAGAAGATCGCCACCGCCTTTGAGCAGGCCACGGGCCACAAGGCGGTGCTGTCGTCAGGCGCTACCGGCAAGTTCTACGCGCAGATCATCCACGGCGCGCCCTTCCAGCTGCTGCTGGCTGCAGACGACGCCACGCCCGCACGGCTGGAAAGCGAAGGCCGGATCGTGCCGGGATCTCGCTTCACCTACGCGGTGGGCCAGCTGGTGCTCTGGAGCGCCCGGCCCGGCTATGTGGACACCCAAGGCCAGGTGCTGCGCACGGGCGACTTCGCCTATCTGGCCATGGCCAACCCCAGGCTGGCGCCCTATGGCCTGGCCGCGCAGCAGACGCTGGACAAGCTGGGCGTGGCGGCGCGCGTGCAGCCCCGGCTGGTGATGGGCGAGAACATCGCGCAGACCTACCAGTTCGTGGCCAGCGGCAACGCGCAGCTGGGCTTCGTGGCGCTCTCGCAGGTCATGGAAGACGGACGCGTCGCGCGTGGCTCCGCCTGGCGGGTGCCACCTCAGTTCCACGAGCCCATCCGCCAGGACGCGGTGCTGCTGGCCGCCGGCAAGGACAGCGCCGCCGCCCGGGCGCTACTGCAGTACCTGCGCAGCGATGCGGCCCGCGCCGTGATCCGCGGCTACGGCTACGAGTTCTGACAGCATGCCCCTGTCGGCGGACGACTTCGCGGCCATCGGCCTCACGCTGCGGCTGGCGGGACTGGCCACGGCCATCCTGCTGGTGCTCTGCACGCCACTGGCCTGGTGGCTGGCGCACACACGCTCGCGCTGGCGCGGCCCCGTGGCTGCCGTGGTGGCACTGCCGCTGGTGCTGCCACCCACCGTACTGGGCTTTTACCTGCTGATGCTGATGGGCCCGCAGGGTGCGGTGGGCGCCTTCACCCAGTGGCTGGGCCTGGGCACCCTGCCCTTCACCTTCTGGGGCCTGCTGGTGGGTTCGGTGGCCTATTCGCTGCCCTTCGCGGTGCAGCCGCTGCAGCGCGCCTTCGAATCACTGGGCGCGCGCCCGCTGGAGGTGGCCGCCACGCTGGGCGCGGGGCCCATCGACCGTTTCTTCAGCGTGGTGCTGCCGCTCGCGCGGCCGGGCTTCATCACCGCCGGTATCCTGAGCTTCGCCCACACCGTGGGCGAGTTCGGCGTGGTGCTGATGCTGGGCGGCAACATTCCGGGCGTGACGCGGGTGGTGTCGGTGCAGATCTACGACCACGTCGAAGCGCTGCAGTACACGCAGGCCCACTGGCTCGCGGGCGGCATGGTGGCGTTCTCGTTCATCGTGCTGCTGGCGTTGCAGTGGTGGCAGCCGGAGCGCCGCGCGCCATGACGCACGAGCCGCCGCAGCAGCGACCGGCCGACGCCATCGAGGCGCAGCTGCGGCTGGAGCGCGCCGCCTTCACGCTGGATGTGGACCTGGCGCTGCCCGGGCGCGGCATCACGGCGCTCTTCGGCCCCTCAGGTTGCGGCAAGACCAGCTGCCTGCGCGCCATGGCCGGGCTGGAGCGGGCCCGGGGCCGTGTCGTGGTGAACGGCCAGCCCTGGCAGGACGATGCCCGCCGCCTGTGGCTGCCTACACACCGGCGCGGCCTGGGCTATGTGTTCCAGGAATCCAGCCTGTTCGCGCACCTGAGCGTGCGCGGCAACATCGAATACGGCCTGCGCCGCCTGCCCGCCGCGCGGCGGCGCGTGGCGCTGGAGCAGGCGGTGGAACTGCTGGGCCTGGCCGGCCTGATGGCGCGCGACCCCGCCACGCTCTCGGGCGGCGAGCGCCAGCGCGTGGCCATCGCCCGCGCCCTGGCGGCCAGCCCCGCCGTGCTGTTCATGGACGAGCCGCTCGCCGCGCTGGATGCCGCGCGCAAGGCCGAGGTCATGCCCTATCTGGAAGGCCTGCAGCGCGGGCTGGACATTCCCGTCATCTATGTGAGCCATGCGCAGGACGAGGTGGCCCGGCTGGCTGCGCACCTGGTGCTGCTGCGTGAAGGCCGGGTCGAGGCCGCCGGCCCCACCGCCGAGTTGCTGGCGCGGCTGGATCTGCCGCTCGCCCACGGCGACGGCGCCGCCACGGTGGTGGCCGGCACCGTGGAATCGCACGATGGGCACGACCATCTCACCACCATGGCTTTCGCGGGAGGGCGCCTGCACTTCGCCTCGGCCCGCGCCCGGGCGCCGGGCCAGCCGATCCGTCTGCGCGTGCAGGCCCGGGACGTGAGCCTGGCTCTTTCGGCGCCACAGGGCAGCAGCATCCTGAACGCGGTGGCCGTGCGCATCACCGCCCTGCAGCCCGACGGCCCGGGCCAGGTCATGGTGGCCCTGGAGGCCGCCGGCACGCCGCTGCTGGCGCGCATCACACAGCGCTCGGCCCACCACCTGGGGCTGGCGGTGGGGCAGGCGCTGCTGGCACAGGTCAAGGGCGTGGCCGTGCTGGACTGAGTCAACGCAGCACGGCGGTGCCCCCGCCCCGAATCGGGCCGGCGCGGCACCCCAGACTGGTGCAAAACGCTCCGCCCCGCCCCGATAGCGGCGGCCCCCAGGCGAATTGAGGCCGGGCACGAATCCTGCTGCGACCCAGCCTGAAGCCCGTGGCAGTGCCGCTGCGGTTTTTCACAGCCTCCGCCAACGACGGCGGAACCCGATGCATGCCAGAGCGGCCCCTTCTGTGAGGGGCGGCGGCCTGCATCGGCCGTTCCCAACCGACTTCATCCGCGTTCGCGCGGGGGCTCCTGTCGTGCGACGCGCCTTGTTTCAGCCAAGAGTGCCCGCCGCCTGCCAGAGCCCCGGCCCGCACCGGAAATGCAGGAAAGACCCCATGAAAATCATCGTTGTAGGCCACGGCATGGTCGGCCACAAGTTTCTGGAAGAGCTGGAGCAACTGCAGGTCGCCGCCGAGGTGACCGTGCTGTGCGAGGAACCGCGCCCGGCCTACGACCGGGTCCACCTCTCGGAATTCTTCGCGGGCAAGACGGCCGAGGAGCTGTCGGTGGTGGAACCCGGCTTCTTCGAGCGCAGCGGCTTCACGCTGCGGCTGGCGGCGCGGGCGGCCTCCATCGAACGCCGCAACAACACCGTGACCACGATGGACGGCGAAGTGCTGCACTACGACAAGCTGGTGCTGGCGACGGGCTCGGTGCCCTTCGTGCCGCAGGTGCCCGGCCGCGACCGGCCGCACTGCTTCGTCTACCGCACCATCGAGGATCTGGAGGGCATGAAGGCCAGCGGCGCGCATTCAAAGACCGGCGTAGTGGTGGGCGGCGGCCTGCTGGGCCTGGAATGCGCCAAGGCGCTGCGCGACCTGGGCCTGGAGACGCACGTGGTCGAGTTCGCGCCGCGCCTCATGGCGGTGCAGGTGGACGAAGGCGGTGGCCGCGTGCTGCGCAGCAAGATCGAGGCGCTGGGCGTTCAGGTCCACACCAGCCGCAACACGGTGGAGATCACCGACGGGGCCACGGCACGGCACCGCATGGTCTTCGCCGACGGCACGCATCTGGAGACCGACATGATCGTGTTCTCCGCCGGCATCCGCCCGCGCGACGAGCTGGCGCGCCAGTGCGCTCTGGCCCTGGGGCCGCGCGGCGGCGTGGCGGTGGACGAGCACTGCCGCGCGAGCGACCGCAGCGTCTATGCCATCGGCGAATGCGCCTCGTGGAACGAGCAGCTCTTCGGCCTGGTCGCCCCCGGCTACGACATGGCCCGCGTAGCGGCGCGCCACATCGCCGGCCAGGCCGGCGCGGCGTTCGCGGGTGCCGACATGAGCACCAAGCTCAAGCTGATGGGCGTGGACGTGGCCAGCATCGGCGACGCGCAGGGCAAGACGCCCCACTGCCGCAGCTACCAGTTCATCGACGAGCGCAAGCAGATCTACAAGAAGATCGTGGTGAGCGACGACGGCAAAAAGCTGCTGGGCGCCGTGCTGGTGGGCAATGCCGACGAATACGGAACGCTGCTCCAGATGGCGCTCAACGGCATCGACCTGCCTGAAGAGCCGGAATTCCTGATCCTGCCCTCGAGCGACGGCAAGGCCAAGCCCGGCCTGGGCGTGGAGGCTCTGCCCGACAGCGCTCAGATCTGCTCGTGCAACAACGTCAGCAAGGGGCAGATCTGCGCCGCCGTGGGCGAAGGCGCCTGCACCATCGCGGAGATGAAGTCGTGCACCAAGGCGGGCGCCACCTGCGGCGGCTGCGTGCCGCTGGTCACCCAGGTGATGAAGGCCGAGATGGCCAAGCGTGGCATGGCGGTGAACAACCACCTCTGCGAGCACTTCCCGTATTCGCGCCAGGAACTCTTCCACCTGATCCGGGTGGGCGAGATCAAGACCTTCGAAGACCTGCTCGCCCGGCACGGCAAGGGCCTGGGCTGCGACGTGTGCAAGCCGGTGGCGGCGAGCATCTTCGCCTCGTGCTGGAACGAATTCGTGCTCAAGCCCCAGTTGGCGAGCCTGCAGGACAGCAACGACTATTTCCTCGGCAACATCCAGAAGGACGGCACCTATTCGGTCGTGCCGCGCATGGCCGGTGGCGAGGTCACGCCCGACGGGCTGATCGCCGTGGGACAGGTGGCCAAGAAATACGGCCTCTACACCAAGGTCACGGGCGGCCAGCGCATCGACCTGTTCGGCGCCCGCGTGGAACAGCTCCCACTGATCTGGGAAGAGCTGATCGCCGCCGGCTTCGAATCGGGCCACGCCTACGGCAAGTCGCTGCGCACGGTGAAGAGCTGCGTGGGATCGACCTGGTGCCGCTACGGCGTGGGCGACAGCGTGGGCCTGGCCGTGGAACTGGAGAACCGCTACAAGGGGCTGCGTGCGCCGCACAAGATCAAGTTCGGCGTCTCGGGCTGCACCCGCGAATGCGCCGAAGCGCAGGGCAAGGACGTGGGCATCATCGCCACCGAGAAGGGCTGGAACCTCTACGTCTGCGGCAACGGCGGCATGAAGCCGCGGCACGCGGAGCTGCTGGCTTCGGATCTGTCGAAGGAAGAGCTGGTGCGGCTGGTGGATCGCTTCCTGATGTTCTACGTGCGCACGGCCGACCGCCTGCAGCGCACCAGCACCTGGCGCGACAACCTCGAAGGCGGGCTGGACTACCTCAAGGGCGTGCTGCTGAACGACACGCTGGGCCTGAACGCCGAGCTGGAAGCGCAGATGCAGCACGTGGTGGACACCTACCAATGCGAATGGAAGACCGCCGTGACCGACCCGGCCGTGCGCCAGCGCTTCCGCACCTTCGTCAACAGCGACCAGCCCGACGAACGCATCGTCTTCGTGAACGAGCGAGGCCAGATCCGACCGGCCCGCAGCGAGGAACGCGCGCCTGCAACGGCCGCCGAAGGCGCCCCGGCCTGACGGCGCGCCGCCCGCCCTTGGACCCCGACATCAGAAACCGCCCCATGAACACCGAGACCCTGCAACTCACCGACGTCTGCGCCGCAGACGACATCGTGCCCGGCACCGGCGTCTGCGCGCTGGTGCAAGGCCGCCACGTCGCCATCTTCCGCGTCGGCCCCGACCAGTTCCACGCCATCGACAACGTCGATCCGCAATCCGGCGCCAGCGTGCTCTCGCGCGGGCTCATCGGCAGCCTGGGCGATCGCGTCGTGGTGGCCTCGCCGCTCTACAAGAACCACTTCGACCTGCGCACGGGCGAATGCCTGGAGGCGCCGCAAAACTCCGTGCAGGCCCATGCGGTGCGTGTGCAGCAGGGCCGGGTGTGCGTGGCGCTTTCCCACTAGCGCGCGGCGGACATCGTCCATGGGCCGCACAAGACGGCCCCCGCCGCCACCGAGGCGGCACACTGGGAGCCGGGCCTGGCAGGTCATGGCGGCGGTGGCATGCGCCGCATCGTGCTCAAGGCTGGGCGTTCGGGAAGAACAGCTGCTCGTTTCCCACCTTGTAAGCGGCAATCGAAGCCTGCCCGGCAGGTGAAACCACCCAATCCACGAACTTCTGCGCATCGGCCGCCTTCACATGCGGATACCGCGCCGGGTTCACTACCATCACGCCGTACTGGTTGAAAAGCCGGCGATCGCCCTGGACCAGCACCGCGAGCCCCGCGCGGTTCTTGAAGTTCAGCCAGGTGCCGCGGTCGGCCAGCACATAGGCGCCACTGGAGGCGGCGATGTTCAGCGCCGGCCCCATGCCGCAGCCGCATTCCTTGTAGCCGCGGCCCTTGCTGCCCTCGCCCATCGCGAGCTTCCAGTAGCGCAGCTCGGCCGCATGCGTGCCGCTCTTATCGCCGCGCGAGATGAACTCGGCGTTGGCCGCAGCGATCTTGCCCAGCGCGGCGACGATATCCTGGCCGCGCGTGCCGGCGGGGTCCGCGAGCGGGCCGATCAGCACGAAGTCGTTGTACATGACTGGGTAACGCTTGACCGCCCAGCCGTCGGCGACGAACTTCTCCTCCGCCGCCGGGTCGTGGACGAAGAGCACGTCGGCGTCGCCCCGGCGCGCCATGTCCAGCGCCTGCCCCGTGCCCACGGCGACCACTTTCACGTCCAGGCCGCTGGCCTGCTTGAAGGCCGGCAGCAGATGGCTGAAAAGCCCCGACTGCTCGGTGGACGTGGTGGAGGCCATGGTGATCGACTGCGCCGACGCCACACCCACGGACGCTACCAAAAACATAGCAGCCAGCGCTTTACCCCAGCGGGCCAGTGGCCCAAAGCCCTTGAAATCGTTCCGACGCTTCATACCATCTCTCCTTTGACGAACAGACGGGCCGCTTCCGGCAGCGGCCCGTGGAAGAACGCGTGCACCGGCAGGTCCGCCATGATGCGGCCGTGTTCCAGGTACACCACGCGGCTGGCCAGGCGCTTGACCTGCCCCAGGTTGTGGCTGCTGAACACCATGGTGACCGGCTGCGCCGCACCAGCACAGGCGCTGCCTGAGGCGAACTCGGCCATCAGCGCCTCCACCTCGCGCTTGGCGTGCGGGTCCAGGCTGGCCGTGGGCTCGTCCAGCAACAGCAGGTCGGGCCGGCGGGCCCAGGCGCGCGCCAGCGCGAGGCGTTGCTGCTGGCCGCCCGAGAGCGTACGCGCGCTCTGCGCGGCGGCATCGGCCAGGCCCACGCGGCCGAGGGCCTGCAGCGCCAGGTCGCGCGCCTCGGCCCAGGGGTTGCCACCAAGCCACAGCCCCAGCGCCACGTTGTGCAGCGCGCTGGCGCGCAGCATGAAGGGGCGCTGGAACAGCATGGCCTGGCGGCAGCCGGCATCGCAAAGCAACTGCCCTGAAGTGGGGCGCACCAGGCCGTGCAGCACACGCAGCAAGCTGCTCTTGCCGCTGCCGTTGGCACCGACCAGGGCCAGCCGCTCACCCGGCCACACACGCAGGTCGATGCCGGCCAGCGCCTGCACCCTGCCGTGGCGCAGCCCCACGCCCTTCAGGTCATAGAGCGGCACCGCCGCTGCGCCCGGCACGGCGCTCATGCAGCCACGGCCGCCGCACCGGCGACGGCGGCGCCATCGGTGCGCTCGCGCCAGCGGCGCAGCCCGGCGATGCCCACGTTCAGCGCCAGCACCACGGCCAGCAGCACCAGGCCCAGCGCCAGGGCCAGGGGCAGGTCGCCCTTGCTGGTCTCCAACGCGATCGCCGTCGTCATCACCCGGGTGAAGCCGTCGATATTGCCGCCCACGATCATCACCGCACCCACTTCGGAAATGGCGCGACCGAACGCAGCGAGCAGCACGGTGAGCAGCGCATAGCGCTCGTCCCAGGCCAGCAGCAGGCTGCGCAGCAGCGGCCCGGCGCCCAGCGACTGCAGCTGCTCGCCGTGGGCGCGGTCTGCATCATCGACCACCTGGCGGGTGAGCGCGGTGACCACGGGCAGCACCAGCAGGGCCTGCGCCAGCACCATGGCCTTGAAGGAAAAAAGCCAGCCCCATGCGCCCAGCGGTCCGCTGCGCGAGAGCAGCAGATAGACGCCCAGGCCCACCACCACCGACGGCACGGCCAGCAGCGTGTTGAGCACCGCGAGCACCGCGCCGCGCCCTGCAAAGCGCGCCACGCCCAGCCATGCGCCCAGCACCAAACCGATGCCGCAGGCCAGCACGCAGGCGGTGGCGCTGACGGACAAGGAGCGGCCGACAATTGTCCACAGCGCGGGATCGAGGGACGTGAGGAGGTCGAGCGCAGTGGTCGCGCTTTGGGTGATGGTGGACATGGGTTGTGGGCTATCGTATGAAGCTCTGCAATGTCCAGCGATATGAAATTCCGTGCATAGGGTCCAGCTCCACTACACGCTCAGCCGCGACGCGGGCGACGCACTCATCCGCAACCCCCTGCTCGACACCCTGCAGGCCGTCGCGCAGCAAGGCTCCATCTCGGCAGCAGCACGCTCGCTGGACCTTTCTTACCGGCATGTCTGGGGCGCTCTCAAGCGCTGGGAAGATGAGCTGGGCGGCGAGCTCATCGTGTGGGGCAAGGGGCAATCGGCGCAGCTCAGCGACTTCGGCACCAAGCTGCTGTGGGCCGAGCGCCAGGCCCAGGCGCGCCTGGCGCCGCAGATCGAGGCGCTGCGCGCCGACCTGGAGCGCGCCTTCGCCGTCGCCTTCGACGATCACAGCCACGTGCTGACGCTTTACGCCAGCCACGACGATGCGCTGTCGGTACTGCGCGCCCATGCAGCATCGAACGCGGCCGGCGCGGCCGCCGGGGCGCTGCACCTGGACATCCGCTTCACCGGCAGCGTGGACGCGATCCGCGCGCTGAACGAAGGCCGCTGCACCATCGCCGGCTTTCACACGCTGGAGCAGCCGGCGCCGGATTCGCTCGCCGCGCAGACCTATCAGCCGCTGCTGCAGCCGGGCCTGCACAAGATCATCGGCTTCGCGCGGCGCACGCAGGGCCTGATCGTGGCGCAGGGCAATCCGCTGGGACTGCAGTCGCTGGCCGACGTGGCGCGCACCGGCGCGCGCTTCATCCACCGGCCACTGGGCTCGGGCACCCGTGTGCTGCTGGGTGACCTGCTGGCCCAGGCCGGCCTGCAGCCGGGCGACATTGGCGCCGGCGGCCCGGACGGCGAGTTGCATGTCGAACCCTCGCACGGCGCGCTGGCGCAGGCGATTGCCTCGGGCGCAGCCGACGTGGGCATGGGCATCGAGCTGGCCGCCCGAGCGCGTGGGCTGGACTTCGTGCCGCTGGCGCACGAACGCTACCACCTGGCCTGCCTCAAGTCCTCTCTGGAACAGCCCGCGACGCGCGCGCTGCGCGAGCTGCTGCAGACCGCCGCCTGGCAGCAACGCATGGCAGCCATGCCCGGCTACGCACCCATGCGCTGCGGCGAGGTACTGGCCATGAGCCGCGTGCTGCCCTGGTGGAGCTTTCCGGCAGCACGCCGGCGCCGGAGCCCGACGGCCACGGGCGAGTGATCGGGTCCTGCCACAGCCCCTGAACGGGCCCGCGCTTCAAGGAAAACCCCAACCCTGCGCGTCAGCCTTTTCTCAGCGGCCGGGCCTAGGATGCGCTGTAATCGCCCGACCCCGATTCACGGGCCCTCAAGCGGGCCCGATCACTCTGCGTTCACTCTGATTACGAGACAGGAGACAAGCCATGTCAGGACTCCTCAGGCTGGCCATGGGCATGGACTGGATTTCCACCAAGCTCAGCAAGGTCGCCGGTTGGGCGGTGCTGGCCGCCGCCCTTATTTCCGCAGGCAATGCGCTGGTGCGCTACGGCCTCGACATGAGCTCCAACGCGTGGCTGGAGATCCAGTGGTATCTCTTCGGCACCACCGTGATGCTGGGCGCGCCGTTAGTGCTCAAGCTCAACGAGCACGTGCGCGTGGACATCATCTACGGCCGGCTCAAGGCGCGCGGCCAGGTGCTCATCGACCTGTTCGGCCTGCTCTTTTTCCTGCTGCCGGTGATGGGCCTGCTGACCTGGCTGACCGTGCCCTTCTTCTGGAACATGTACGTCACGCAGGAGATGTCCGGCAACATCGGCGGCCTGATCCGCTGGCCCGCCGGGCTGCTGCTGCCGCTGGGCTTCGGCGCCATGTTCCTGCAGGGCGTGGCGGAAATCATCAAGCGCGTGGCGGTGCTGACGGGGCACCTGACGATGAACACCCACTACGAAAAGCCGCTGCAGTGAACGCGGCCCGCACGACGACGCCCACCCGATTCCTCAGCGCAAGGAACACCTAGCATGCACATGGAAAACTTCGCCCCGATCATGTTCGCGGGCCTTATCGCGATCATGCTGATCGGCTTCCCCGTGGCGTTCTCGCTCGCGGCGCTGGGCCTGTTCAGCGGCTTCTTCGCCATCGAGATGGGCTGGTTTCCGGCCAACTTCATGGCCAACCTGCCCATCAACATGTTCGGCATCCTGTCGAACGACCTGCTGCTGGCCATTCCGTTCTTCACGCTGATGGGCGCGGTGCTGGAAAAGTGCGGCCTGGCCGAGGACATGCTCGACTCCATGGGCCAGCTTTTCGGCCCGGTGCGCGGTGGCCTCGGCTACTCGGTCATCATCGTGGGCTTCATTCTCGGTGCCATCACCGGCACCGTGGCCGGCCAGGTGATCGCCATGGCCATGATCTCGCTGCCGGTGATGATGCGCTACGGCTACAACATGCGCTACGCCACGGGCGTGCTGGCCGCCTCGGGCACCATCACGCAGCTGGTGCCGCCCTCGCTGGTGCTGATCGTCATGGCCGACCAGCTCGGCCGCTCCGTCGGCGACATGTACAAGGGCGCCTGGGGGCCGGCCATCCTGCAGGTGCTGATCTTCGCGATCTATACGTTCATCCTGGGCCGCTTCCGACCCGAATACGTGCCCGGCCTGCCGCGCACCGCGCGCACGCTGCACGGCTGGGCGCTGTGGGGCAAGTGCCTGCGCGGCATCATTCCCTCGGCCATCCTGATCTTCGCGGTGCTGGGCTCCATGGGCGGCCTGCCCTTCATGGACCACGCCATCGCCACACCCACCGAAGCCGGCGCCATGGGCGCCGTGGGCTCGCTGATCCTCGCAGCCATCCACAAGCGGCTGACCTGGCAGCTGATCAAGGAAGCCATGGACGGCACCATGCGCCTGACTGCCATGGTGGTCTTCATCCTGATCGGCTCGCGCGTCTTCTCGCTGGTGTTCCAGGGCGTCGATGGCGCCATCTGGATCGAGCACATGCTCAGCGACTTGCCGGGCGGCCAGATCGGCTTCCTGATCGTGGTGAACGTGTTTATCTTCTTCCTGGCGTTCTTCCTCGACTTCTTCGAGATCGCCTTCATCATCCTGCCCCTGCTGGGCCCCGTGGCGCACAAGCTGGGTATCGACCTGGTGTGGTTCGGCGTGCTGCTGTGCGTGAACATGCAGACCAGCTTCATGCACCCGCCCTTCGGCTTTGCGCTCTTCTACCTGCGCGGCATCTCGGACACCCTGTTCAAGGAAAAGCGCATCGACCGGCCCGTCAAGTCCAGCGACATCTACATGGGCTCCATCCCCTGGGTGGTGATGCAGGTGATCCTGGTGGCCATCGTGATCTTCTTCCCGCAGACCGTGACCGTCTTCCTCGACAAGGAAGTAGTGGTGGACCTGGACAAGGTGAAGCTGGAAATGCCGGCCGACATGCAGCAGCCCCAGGACAACCCGGTGGACATGGAAAACCCCTTCGGCAACGCGCCTGCCCCTGATGCCGAGGCCCCGGCCGTAGCGCCCGAGCCCCAGGGCGCGGCAGCCAGCAGCGCGCAATGACCGTCCCGGCCGCCACGTCCGCGAGCGCGGATGGCTCGGGCAGCCCGGGGGATGGGCGCAGCGATGACGTCGGGAGAGCCGCCGCCGACATCGAAAGCGCCGCCTTTCCGCCGCTGGTGCGCGCCCTCGCGGTGCTGATCGTCGCCGGCCTCGCGGCCTTCGCGCTCTGGTCGCTGCCGGCGCTGCGCGCGGCCGAATGGAATTTCACCGCCCTGTCCACCTTCGCGCTCGCGGCCGTGCTCATCGGCTGGGTGGGCTGGTGGATGGTGTTCAGCCGCACCCGCTTTTGCGGCGATGCGGTGGTGCAGACCTGGCTCTGGGACAAGCGTGTGCGTGTCGAGGACGTGGCCACCTTCAAGATCGTGCACTGGCCCTGGCTGCAGGCCATCGTGGCGCCGCGCATGCTGGTGCGTCGGCGCGGGGGGGGCATCACCTGGGTGCATGCAGCCGACCCGGCGCTGCTGGTGGCCTTCGGCCAGGCCGTGATCCGCCAGGGCATGGCCCAGCCTGTCCCGCCGCCCGCTGAGGGCTGAAGCGAAACGGCGCCGCCCATGAAAAAACCCCGCCTTGGCGGGGTTTTCTGTTGCGGCCGATGGAAGCCGAGGGGCGCCGTAAAGGCGCCTTCAGCCCCTGGCCCGGTTCTTACAGCTTCTGCGCCTGCATGAAGCGGTCGAAGGTGCCTTCGGTGAAGCGGAACCAGGCATTCTCGTCGGCCAGGAATTTCGCGTAGTCGGTGTAGATCTTCTTCCACTCCGGGTTGCTGTTGTTCAGGTCGGCATAGATCTGCTGGGCCGACTTGAACGCGGCGTTCATCACGTCCTGCGTGAAGGGCCGCAGCTTGGTGCCGGAACCCACGAGCTGCTTGATGGCCACGGGATTGCGCGCGTCGTACTTGGCGAGCATCGTGACGTGGGCGTGCGAGGCTGCGGCTTCCACCACGGCCTTGTATTCGGCCGGCAGGCCTTCCCAGGCCTTGGTGTTGATGTAGAAGTCCAGCTGCGGGCCGCCTTCCCACCAGCCGGGGTAGTAGTAGAACGGCGCGACCTTGTTGAAGCCCAGCTTCTGGTCATCGTAGGGACCGACCCACTCCAGCGCGTCGATGGTGCCCTTTTCCAGCGCGGGGTACAGGTCGGCACCGGGGATGGACTGCGGGATCACGCCGAAGGGTTCCAGCACCTTGCCCGCAAAGGGGTTGGTGCGGAACTTCAGGCCCTTCAGGTCGGCGACGGACTTGATCTCCTTGCGGAACCAGCCGCCCATCTGCGCGCCCGTGTTGCCGCCGGGGAAGTTGATGATGTTGTACTTGGCGTAGAACTCGCGCATGAGCTTCAGGCCGTTGCCTTCGTACATCCATGCGTTCATCTGCCGGGCATTGAGACCGAAGGGCACGGCGCAGCCCAGGCAGAAGGTCGGGTCCTTGCCGTAGAAGTAATAGGGCGCCGTGTGTGCCATCTCCACCGAGGCGCTTTGCACGCCGTCCACCACGCCGAAGGCGGGCATCAGTTCGCCGCCCGCATGCACGGAGATCTGGAACTTGCCACCCGTGGCTTCGCTCACCTTCTTGGAGAACACTTCGGCCGTGCCGTAGATGGTGTCCAGCGACTTGGGAAAGCTCGATGCCAGGCGCCAGCGGATGGTGGCCTGCGCATGCACGGCGGGGGCGGCCCCGGCGGCGAGCACGCCGGCAACGCCAGCGTGCTTGAGGATGGAACGACGGTCCATGGATGATCTCCGATGTGATTGTGCGAAACCCGGGCGCGGCGAGCGCATGGTGTGCGCTGCGAACCCGTTGGCCGTATCAGCCGGAAACGATTGTAGGAAGCGCCCTTGCACGGCCCGTTGGGGGTTTTCCCGCGACGGCGGCCCACGAGGCGCTGGGGTTCAGGCTTTTGCAAGCCTTGGGAATGCAGACCTGCACGCGCCCATGCACACATGCACACGTCCACCGTCGAAGCCGGAGCGCGCCAAGACGCACGCGGGATGCGGGCAGGAACGATGCCGTGCGGCGCAGCGGCGCCGCAAGCGAACAAGCCAAAGCCGGCGCTGGTAGTGGCCGCGCCGGCCGTGCGGTCAGCCGGCCAGGAAGCGCGCGCGAATGGAGGCTTCGATGCCCGCCGCGTCCAGCCCCTGCAGGGCCAGCAGGCGGGCCGGGTCGCCATGCTCGATGAACACGTCGGGCAGCCCCAGGTGCAGCAGCGGCAGCGCAATGCCGGCAGCGGCCAGCGCCTCGCCCACGGCGCTGCCGGCACCGCCCATGACGGCGCCCTCTTCCACCGTCACCAGCGCATCGTGGCTGGCGGCCAGTGCCTGCAGCAAGGCCGTGTCCAGCGGCTTGGCCCAGCGCATGTTGGCCACCGTGGCGTCCAGCGCATCGCCTGCCTGCAGCGCGGTATAGAGCAGCGTGCCGAAGGCCAGGATGGCGATGCGGCGCGGCGCGCTGCCGCCGGCCGTGCGGCGCACCTCGCCCTTGCCGAAGGGCAGGCCCTCCAGGCTGGCGAGCGGCGCCACGCCTGCGCCGCTGCCGCGCGGGTAGCGCACGGCGACGGGGTGGTCCTGCTCGAAGGCGGTGGTGAGCAGCTGGCGGCATTCGCGCTCATCGGCCGGGCAGGCCATGCTCATGTTGGGGATGCAGCGCACGAAGGGAATGTCATAGGCGCCCGCATGCGTGGCGCCGTCGGCGCCGACCAGGCCCGCGCGGTCGAGCGCGAAGACCACCGGCAGGTTCTGCAGCGCCACATCGTGGATGAGCTGGTCGTAGCCGCGCTGCAGGAAGGTGGAATAGATGGCGACCACGGGCTTGACGCCCTCGCAGGCCATGCCGGCGGCGAAGGTGACGGCATGCTGCTCGGCGATGCCCACGTCGTAGTAGCGGCCGGGAAAGCGCCGCTCGAACTCCACCATGCCGGAGCCTTCGCGCATCGCGGGCGTGATGCCCACCAGGCGCTCGTCGCGCTCGGCCATGTCGCACAGCCACTGGCCGAACACGTGCGTGAAAGTCTGCTTGGGCGGCGTGGCGGGCTTGACGATGCCCACGCTCGGGTCGAACTTGCCGGGGCCGTGGTAGGCCACGGGGTCGGCCTCGGCCAGCTTGTAGCCCTGGCCCTTCTTGGTGACCACGTGCAGGAACTGCGGGCCCTTCAGGCCCTTGATGTTCTCCAGCGTGGGGATGAGCGAGTCGAGGTCGTGTCCGTCGATGGGGCCGATGTAGTTGAAGCCGAACTTCTCGAACAGCGTGGCCGGCACGACCATGCCCTTGGCCTGCTGCTCCAGGCGCTTGGCCAGCTCCAGCAACGGCGGCGCGTTCTTCAGCACGGTCTTGCCCACGTCGCGGGCCTTGGCGTAGAACTGCCCGCTCATGAGCTGGGCCAGATAGCGGTTGAGCGCGCCCACCGGCGGGCTGATGCTCATGTCGTTGTCGTTGAGCACCACCAGCAGGTTGGCGTCGGCCACCCCCGCGTTGTTGAGCGCTTCGAAGGCCATGCCGGCCGTCATGGCGCCGTCGCCGATGATGGCGATCGCGCGGCGGTCCTCGCCGCGCTGGCGGGCGGCCAGCGCCATACCGAGCGCGGCCGAGATGCTGGTGCTGGAATGCGCGGTGCCGAAGGTGTCGTATTCGCTTTCGGCGCGCTGGGGAAAGCCCGAGAGGCCGCCCATCTGGCGCAGCGTGCCCATGCGGTCGCGTCGGCCGGTGAGGATCTTGTGCGGATAGGTCTGATGGCCCACGTCCCACACCAGACGGTCGCGCGGCGTGTCGAACACCGCGTGCAGTGCGATGGTGAGCTCCACCGTGCCCAGGTTGGAGCTGAGGTGCCCGCCGGTCTGCGAAACGCTGTGCAGCACGAACTCGCGCAGCTCGGCCGCCAAGTCCTTGAGCTCTGCACGCGACAGGCGGCGCAGGTCCGCGGGGTCGTTCACCGTCTGCAGCAGGGGATAGGAATTCGTGGACATATGCTACTTTTTCTATAGCTATCAGTGCAGAAATTGCCTGCGCTGGCAGCCGATTCGATTCAAATTCGCAGGACCGGCTCCGAGGGTTCAAGACCCGCAGCGCACGCGGCCCGTCAGTGCGAGCGGTGGACCACCATGTCGGCGAGCGCCGTCAGCGCACGGGTATCGGGCAGGCCGCTATCTTGCAGCGCGCTGCGCGCTTCGGCCAGCAGCTCGGCGGCGTGGGCGCGGGCGCGCTCCAGGCCCATCAACGAGACGTAAGTGGGCTTGTCGCTCGCCGCGTCCTTACCGGCCGTCTTGCCCAGCGTGGCGGAGTCGGCCGTCACGTCGAGGATGTCGTCCACCACCTGGAAGGCCAGCCCCAGTGCCGCACCGTAGCGCATGAGCGCCTGCAGCACGGGGGCAGGAGCGCTAGCGCAGGCGGCGCCCATGGCCACGCTGGCCTGCAGCAGCGCGCCGGTCTTCAGGCGGTGCATGCGGCGCAGCCGGGACTCGTCCAGATCCACGCCGACGCTGGCCAGGTCGATGGCCTGGCCGCCAGCCATGCCTTCGTAGCCCGCAGCGCGGGCCAGCAGGCGGCACAGTTGCGCCTGCACGGCGGGCGGCACCTCATCACCCTCGGGCGTGAGCAGCTCGAAGGCCAGCGCCTGCAGCGCGTCGCCGGCCAGCAGCGCCTGGGCTTCGCCGAACTGCACGTGCACGGTGGGCTTGCCCCGGCGCAGCACATCGTTGTCCATGCAGGGCATGTCGTCATGCACCAGCGAATAGGCGTGGATGAGTTCGATGGCGCAGGCGGCACGCAGAGCGGCCTCGGGCTGGCCGCCCACCGCGTCGCTCGCGGCGAGCACCAGCAGCGGGCGCAGGCGCTTGCCGCCGTCCAGCACGGCGTAGCGCATGGATTCGCCCAGCCCCGCAGGCGCCTCGGCGCTCACCCAGCGCGACAGGGCCTCTTCGACGCGCCCGAGCTGTTCGCGGCTCCAGCCGTTCAGATCGAAAGCGGCAGCGGGAACGGCCGGCGGCTGCGCCCCGGGCGTGGCGTGGGCCATCGTCATTCCTGCGTCCATGTCTGCAGCGTGCCTTCGTCCAGCACCTTGATCTGGTCCTGCACGGCCTGCAGGCGGCCCCGGCAGAATTCGAGCAACGCCGCCCCACGCTGGTAGCCCGCCAGCATCTGGTCGAGCGGCAACTGGCCCGATTCGATGCGGCCCACGAGCTGCTCCAGCTCTTCCAGAGCGGCTTCGTAGCTGACGGGATCAGAGGGGGTCTTGGCGGAAGCGGCGGCGGCCTTGGGCATGGGTGGAGTGCGGCGGAGGGAGCGCGCGGTCAAAACCACTGATTCTAGGGCTTGAGCCTGCGCCAGCCGAGCCATGCGCCCCCTGGGGCGGCGCGCCTGGCGGGCGGGTTCGCAGGCCGCAATACACGCACCGCAGGGCCGGAAATAACCCCACAGGCTACAATCCCATTCCTCTCGACGAACCGGCTGTGGGTATTTTGCTCGGCCGGTTTCGTTTTTTCCAAGTCCCGTGCGTCAAGCGCACCCTCCCTGTGGGGAGTCTTTAGGTCAGGTCACCCATGTCTGATTTAAGTCTTCAACTGCAGCAGGCCGCAAGCCAACTACCAGTTTCAAGCTATTTCGATGAGGCGCTGTTCCAGCGCGAGCTGGAGACCATCTTCCAGCGCGGGCCCCGCTATGTGGGGCACCAACTCTCCGTGCCCCATGCGGGCGACTACTACGCGTTGCCGCACGAAAAGGAAGGCCGCGCCCTGATCCGCAATGCGCAGGGCGGCGTCGAACTGATCTCCAACGTGTGCCGGCACCGCCAGGCCGTGATGCTCAAGGGCCGCGGCACGCTGCAGGGCCAGGGCAAGGGCCATGCCGGCGGCAATATCGTCTGCCCGCTGCACCGCTGGACCTACGCCCCCAGCGGCGAGCTGCTGGGCGCGCCGCACTTCGCGCACGACCCGTGCCTGAACCTGAACAACTACGGCCTGCGCGAATGGAACGGCCTGCTGTTCGAGGACAACGGCCGCGACATCCACGCCGAGCTGGCCGGCATGGGCCCGCTCGCGCAGCTCTCGTTCGAGGGCTTCTCGCTCGACCGCGTGGAACTGCACGAGTGCAACTACAACTGGAAGACCTTCATCGAGGTCTATCTGGAGGACTACCACGTCGGCCCCTTCCACCCGGGCCTGGGCAACTTCGTCACCTGCGACGACCTGCGCTGGGAATTCGGCAAGCACTATTCGGTGCAGACCGTGGGCGTGGCCTCGACCTTCGCGCGGCCGGGCTCCGACGTGTACAAGAAGTGGCACGACGTGCTGCTGAACTACCGCGAGGGCAAGCTGCCCGAGCGCGGCGCGATTTGGCTCACCTACTACCCGCACATCATGGTGGAGTGGTATCCGCATGTGCTCACCGTCTCCACGCTGCACCCGGTCAGCCCCACGAAGACGCTGAACATGGTGGAGTTTTACTACCCCGAGGAAATCACCGCCTTCGAGCGCGAGTTCGTCGAGGCGCAGCAGGCAGCCTATATGGAAACCTGCATCGAGGACGATGAGATCGGCGAGCGCATGGACGCCGGCCGCCGCGCCCTCTACGAGCGCGGCGACAACGAGGTCGGCCCCTACCAGAGCCCGATGGAAGACGGCATGCAGCACTTCCACGAGTGGTACCGGGCCCAGATGGGCGAGGGCATCGAACAGCGATGACGCTCCGATGAGCCACTGCTCCACGTAAGGCACCGCAGGCTGCCAGCGTCCCCACCGGGAACGCTGGCAGCCTTTTTCATTTCCAGACAGACTCACCCACCGTTTCAGGACACCCCGCATGCAAGCCCTCTGGATGGTTCTGGCCGCCTTCCTCTTCGCCAGCATGGGCGTATGCATCAAGGTCGCATCAGCCTACTTCAACCCCGCCGAACTGGTCTGCTACCGAGGCCTGATCGGCATGGTCATTCTCTGGGCGCTGGCCCGTTCGCAGGGCATCTCGCTGGCCACACGCTACCCGGGCATGCATGCCTGGCGCAGCACCATCGGCGTGGTGTCGCTGGGCGCGTGGTTCTACGCCATCGCCCACCTGCCGCTGGCCACGGCCATGACGCTCAACTACATGAGCAGCGTGTGGGTGGCCGCCTTCCTGATCGGCGGCACGCTGCTGACCTGGCGCCCCTCGGGCGCGCAGCCCCGTCCGCCGCTACAGGCGCCGCTGCTGCTGACCGTGTTGGCCGGCTTCGCGGGCGTGATCATGATGCTGCGGCCCAGCATCGGCGACAACCAGGGCTTCGCCGGCATGGTGGGGCTGATCTCGGGCATGAGCGCGGCCTTCGCCTACATGCAGGTGGTGGCCCTCTCACGCCTGAACGAGCCCGAAACCCGAACCGTCTTCTACTTTGCCGTCGGCTCGGCGGTGGCCGGCGCGCTGGCCATTCCCTTGGCGGGTCTGTCTGACTGGCCCGGCTGGCACTCGCTGTGGCTGCTGCCCATCGGCCTGCTGGCGGCCGGCGGCCAGCTGTGCATGACGCGCGCCTATTCGCGTGCGGGTTCGCATCGCGGCACCCTGGTGGTGGCCAACCTGCAGTATTCGGGCATTGTCTTTGCGGCCATCTACAGCGTGGTGCTGTTCGGAGACGCCATCCCGCTGATCGGCTGGGCGGGCATGGCACTGATCATCGCCAGCGGCATCGCGGCGACGGTGCTGCGCACGAAGGCCGCGCCCGGCACGCCGGCCGAGGAGCACTAGGCGGGATCACCAGTCAGCGAAATGAAGCGCGGCGCCGCGGCGATCCCTTGAGCCCCGCGCCGAGTGTCGCTTCAGCCCGCGCCGCCGTGGCGCGAAGCCGGAGGCCGTCCCCCACGAAAAAGCCGCCCGAAGGCGGCCTGAAAAACCCGGTGACACGCCACTGCGCCACGGCGAGCGGCACACGTCCGGAGCCGGGGTTCAGTCCAGCGTCAGCTTCTGCTTTTGCACGACCTGCTTATACACCGCGTACTCGGCCTTGATCTGGTCGGCGAACTGCTCGGGCGTGTTGCCCACGATGATGGAGCCGGTGTCTTCAATGCGCTTGCGCACAGCCGGGTCCTCCAGCACCTTGCGCACGCCGGCATTGATCCTGTCCACCACCTCCTTGGGCAGGTTCTTGGGGCCCAGGATGCCGTAGTAGGCCATGCGGTTCACCGGCTCGAGGCCCACTTCCTTGAAGGTGGGCACGTTGGGCAAGGCAGCCACGCGCTGGGGCGCGGCGACCACGATGGGCACCAGCCGGCCCTCCTTGATGAAGGGCAGCGCCGAGGGCAGGTTATCGAAGATCATCGGCACCTGGCCAGCCACCGTGTCGTTCAGGGCCGGGCCTGCGCCGCGGTAGGGGATGTGGGTGACGAAGGTCTCGGTCAGGCTCTTGTAGAGCTCCATCTGCAGGTGGCCGATGCCGCCCGTGCCCGAAGACGAATACGAATACTTGCCCGGCACCTTCTTGATCTCGGCGACGAAGCTCTTGTAGTCCTTGGCCGGGAAGCTCGGGTTCACCGCGATGATGTTGGGCGTGGCCGCGATGTTGATGATCGGCGTGAAGTCGGTCAGCGGGTTGTACGGCACCTTGGGGTTGATGGCCGGGTTGGCCGCCGTGGTGGACACGGTGGCGATGCCCAGCGCATAGCCGTCGGGCGTGGCGCGGGCGGTTTCCGATGCGCCGACGACGCCGCCGCCGCCGGCCTTGTTCTCCACCACCACGGTCTGGCCCAGCACGCGGCCCAGCGGGTCGGCGATCACGCGGGCAATGATGTCGGTCGTGCCGCCGGGAGCGAAGGGCACCACCAGGCGCACGGGCTTGTTGGGATAGGTCTGGGCCAGCGAGCTGCCGGCGGCCAGGGCAAGGGCCAGTGCGAACCAGTTTCGGCGGTGCATAGTTGATCTCCTGAAAGGCATGTGCGTCATGGGCACGGTGACACGCGTCGATACGCGTTGGTACGGGATGGACGCATCCTAATGGCGGGCCTCACCGAAATCGGGTGTGCAGGGGCTCTCATCCATGAGGGATTTCCCGGGAAATCCCCGCATGTCCTTCAGTAGAGTGACACCCCCCGCATAGCGGCGCGCGCCCCGCGCGGCCCGCCGCGCCGGGTATGCTGGCCGGGTGAACTACGCCCAGCTCCTGCTCCCGGATTTCTCCCTCATCGCGATCGGCTACCTGCTCTGCCGCTACACCCCGCTGGGCCGGCCCATCTGGCAGCCAGTGGAGACGCTGGTGTATTACCTGCTGTTTCCGGTGCTGCTCTTCCAGTCCATCGTCAAGAGCCCCATCCAGGTAGGCGAAGCATCGGGCCTGATCGGAGCCGGCGTGCTGATGGGACTGGCGGGCATCGGACTGGCCTATGTCCTGCCCCGGCTGCCGGGCCTGCGCGGCCGGCTCGATGCGCGCGACCATGCGGCGAGCGCCCAGGTGGCCTTCCGCTTCAATTCCTTCATCGGACTGGCGCTGGCCGATCGGCTGGCCGGGCCCCAGGGCCTGCTGCTGATCGCGGTGCTGATCGGCGTGTGTGTGCCGCTCTTCAACGTGGCCGCCGTCTGGCCCATGGCGCGGGCCGGGCAGACCGGCTTCGTGCGGGAGCTGGTGCGCAACCCGCTCATCCTGGCCACGGCCACGGGCCTGGTGGCCAACCTGCTGGGCTTTCGCATCCCGGGCTGGATCGAGCCCACGGTCAGCCGCATCAGCGCCTCGTCGCTGGCGCTGGGGCTGATGGCCGCCGGCGCCGGCATGCAGTTCGGCAGCCTGGTGCGCGGCAAGACGCTGGCGGTGGCTGTGCTGCTGATCCGCCATCTGCTGCTGCCGCTGCTGGCCTGGGGCCTCGCGCGGCTCTTCAGACTCGACGCCGTGCAGACCACCGTGCTGCTGGCGTTCTCGGCCCTGCCCACCGCATCCACCTGCTACGTGCTGGCCGCACGCATGGGCTACAACGGGCCGTACGTGGCCGGGCTGGTCACGCTATCGACCCTCCTGGGCGTGCTCAGCCTGCCCTTCGCGCTGGGCGTATTGCGCTAGAAAGCTACACTTTTGATAGCTGAAGGCGCTTACAAATCAAGCGCCATGAGGCATTTTCATTGCGAACCAGGCCGCTGCGCGAGCGCCCAGGCCACGTGCTCGCGCACCAGTGGGCTCGGGTCGTCTGCCCGGGCCGCGAGCGCGGCGCGCAAGGCTTCGTCGCCCGTGGCACGCAGCGCGTTGCCCAGGGCCACGGCCACGTTGCGCAGCCAGCGTTCGTGGCCGATGCGGCGGATCGGACCACCTTCGGTCAGCCGCAGGAAGGTTGGCTCATCCCAGCCGAAAAGATGCACCAGCTGCTGACCCGCCAGCCCCGGGCGGGCGTCGAAGTCGGGCAGCACGCTCGGCTGCGCGAACTTGTTCCAGGGGCAGGCCAGCTGGCAGTCGTCACAGCCGTAGATGCGGTTGCCCATCAGCGGGCGCAGCGCCTCAGGGATCGGGCCGGCATGCTCGATGGTGAGGTAGGAGATGCAGCGCCGCGCATCCACCCGGTGCGGGGCGACGATGGCCTGCGTGGGGCAGACGTCGATGCAGGCGCTGCAGCTGCCGCAGTGCGCGGTGACGGGCGCGCTGGCGGGCAGGGCCATGTCCACGTAGATCTCGCCCAGAAAGAACATGGAGCCGGCCTCGCGGTTGAGCACCAGCGTGTGCTTGCCGCGCCAGCCCTGGCCGCTGCGGCTGGCAAGCTCGGCCTCCAGCACGGGCGCAGAATCGGTGAACACGCGGTGGCCGATCGGCCCCACGGCCTGGGCGATGCGGTCGGCCAGCTTTTGCAGGCGGCTGCGCAGCACCTTGTGGTAATCGCGCCCCCGGGCATAGACCGAGACGATGCCTTCGGCCGGGCGCTCCAGCCGCGAAAATTCGACCGCCTGCCAGCCGGGAGCATCGCCGGCTGCGGGGAACGTTGCGGCGGGCAGATAGTCCATCCGGGCGGTGATGACGCTCACCGTGCCGGGCACCAGCTCGGCCGGCCGCGCGCGCTTGAGCCCATGCGCTTGCATGTAATGCATATCGCCATGGAACCCTTGGCCCAGCCACTGCATCAATCCAGCTTCGGCGGAGGACAAATCCACGCCCGCCACGCCGATTTGGGAGAATCCCAGTTCGCGCGCCCAGCCTTGCATTTGAGGAACGAGTTGACTGCTGCACACCATCACGGCCCGATTGTAGAAAGCCCCCAGGCCGATGCCCCCGAAGCGGCGGCATCGCCGCAGCCCGCCAGCGCCGAAATGCGCTGGCACGGCGAGGACGACACGGCCCGCTTCGCCGCCCGGCTGGCCGCGCTGCCGGGCCTGGCCAACGCCTTCGTCACCCTGCACGGCGACCTGGGCGCGGGCAAGACCACGCTGGTGCGCCACCTGCTGCGCGCGCTCGGCGTGCAGGGCCGCATCAAGAGCCCGACCTATGCCGTGGTCGAGCCGCACGAAGCGCCGGGCCTGGCCATCTGGCACTTCGACTTCTACCGCTTCAGCGATCCGCGCGAATGGGAAGACGCAGGCTTTCGCGACATCTTCGCCAGCCCCGGCCTGAAGCTGGCCGAATGGCCCGACCAGGCGGCGGCCCTGCTGCCGCCGGCAGACCTGGCCCTCCACATCGAAGCCCTGGACGACACCGAGCGCCGCGTCACCCTGCGGGCCGCCACCGCCCACGGCCACACCCTGCTGCAAGGACTCAACGCATGAGCGACCACCCCTCCGGCCCGGACGAAAGCACCGCCGCCCCACGGCCGGCCCGCGAAGCCGCCGCGCCCTCCCGCCGCAAGCTGCTGATGCAGGCGGGCTCCCTGGTGCTGCTGCTGGGTGCCCAGCAGATCGCCCGGGGCGCCGGCATCGTGGCCGTGCGCGTATGGCCCGCGCAGGACTATTCCCGCGTCACCATCGAATCCGACCAGAAGCTCTCCGCCAAGCAGTTCTTCGTGGCCACGCCGCCCCGGCTGGCGGTGGACATCGAAGGCATCGACCTCAACCCCGAACTGCGCGAACTGGTGGCCAAGGTCAAGGCCGACGACCCCAACATCGCCGGCATCCGCGTGGGCCAGAACGCGCCCGGCGTGGTGCGCCTGGTCATCGACCTCAAGCGCGCTGCGCTGCCCCAGGTCTTCTCGCTCGCGCCCGTGGCGGCCTACCAGCACCGGCTGGTGTTCGACCTGTACCCCGCCGTGCCCGAAGACCCGCTCGAAGCGCTGATCTCCGAACGCCTGCGCGAAGCGCCAGCGCAGGCGCCGCTGCCGCACATCGCCGCCAAGCCCGGCACGCCGACCGATCCGCTGGGCGAACTCATCGCCCAGCACGGAGAGCGCCCGGATGCGCCCGCGCCCGGCATCGCGCCCCCGCCTGCGCCGCTGATCGCCGCCGCCCCGGCCCGGCCGCCGGCTGCGCCACCACGGGCTCTGCAGCCGCCCACGCAGCCGCCACAACAGCAGCCGCAACCACCCGCCGCGCCCGCCATCGCCCGGGCCACCGACCGCCTCATCATCGTGGCGCTGGACCCCGGCCACGGCGGTGAAGACCCCGGCGCCATCGGCCCGTCCGGCACGCGCGAAAAAGACGTGGTGCTGAAGGTGGCCCACCTGCTGCGCGACCGCATCAATGCCACCACCGTCGGCGGCAACCCCATGCGCGCCTTCATGACGCGCGATGCCGACTTCTTCGTGCCTCTGGGCACGCGGGTGGACAAGGCCCGGCGCGTGCAGGCGGACCTCTTCGTCTCCATCCATGCCGACGCCTTCACCACCCCGGCGGCGAGCGGCGCCAGCGTGTTCGCGCTGAGCCAGGGTGGCGCCTCCAGCTCCGCGGCGCGCTGGCTGGCCAACAAGGAAAACCAGGCCGACCTGGTGGGCGGGCTGAACGTGCGCACGCAGGACCAGCACGTGCAGCGCGCCCTGCTCGACATGAGCACCACCGCGCAGATCAACGACAGCCTCAAGCTCGGCAGCGTGCTGCTGGGCGAGATCGGCAGCATGGCCAAGCTGCACAAGGCACGCGTGGAACAGGCCGGCTTCGCGGTGCTCAAGGCACCCGACATTCCCAGCGTGCTGGTGGAGACCGCCTTCATCAGCAACCCCGAAGAAGAAGCCCGCCTGCGCACTGCCCTGTACCAGCAGCAACTGGCCGACGCGCTGATGCGCGGCATCACGCGCTACTTCGCCCGCAATCCGCCTCTCGCGCGCAGCCGCACGGTGTAGCGCACACCCCACATCGGGTGTGTCGATGTGTTCGACGGTCCGCAGGGCGCTGCCCTGCAGTCGCACTCGGGCAACCCGGTCACCGTCCTACAGTTCGCGGTTTCTTCTGCTGACAAGGCGCGGCAGCGGCGGGGGCAATACTGCGGCCATGCGATGAATGAAGGCGTGCACGACAGGCTTTCATTGCGCACCAGACGTTTCGAATCCTGTCGTCAAGACAACCATCAAGGAGCACACCATGAACTACCGCCACCTTCTCTCTGCAGCTGCCTGCGTTGCCGCACTCGGCATGGCCGGCTGCTCGACCAACCCCTCCAATGCCCAGATCGGCACCGGCGTAGGCGCCGTGGCTGGCGGCGTGCTGGGTAGCGCAGTGGGTGGCACGGCAGCGACCGTGGGTGGTGCCGCTGCCGGCGCCCTGATCGGTAACGAACTGGGCAAGGACCGCGACCGCCGCCGTTGATCACGCCGGCTCACGAGCCGCCGCTTCAACGCAAAGAAAAAGGGCACCGCAAGGTGCCCTTTTTTGTTGGTGGTGGGGTCGCCGCGCCTCTACTTCGGCACGGCCTCGGCCGGCGCTTTGCGTCCGGCGCGCCAGGCGCCGAAGAGGGCGATCAGGCCCGGGATGAGGATCATCGCCCAGATGATCTTGTCGAGGTTCTTCTGCACCCACGGGAAGTTGCCGAAGAAGTAGCCCGCAGTGCAGATGCCCAGCACCCACAGCAGCGCCCCGCCCACGTTGAAGGCCGTGAACTTGGCCCGGCCCATGGCCGCCACGCCAGCCACGAAGGGCGCGAAGGTACGGATGAAGGGCATGAAACGCGCGATCACGATGGTGATGCCGCCATAGCGCTCGTAGAAGTCGTGTGCCTGGTTGAAGGCCCGGCGGTTGAACCAGCGCGAATCCTCCCACTGGAACACCTTGGGCCCGATGGTGCGCCCGATGGTGTAGTTGCACTGGTCGCCCAGGATGGCCGCAGCCAGCAGAACGGCGCAGGCGATGGGAAAGCTCATCAGCCCGGCGCCGCAGAGCGCGCCCACGATGAAGAGCAGCGAATCGCCCGGCAGGAAGGGCATGACCACCACGCCCGTCTCCACGAACACGATGGCGAACAGCAGCGCATAGACCCAGGGGCCGTAGCTGGCCACGAAGGCCGCGATGTGCTTGTCGACATGCAGGATGAAGTCGATCAGAAAGCTCACGAATTCCAAGCCGGTTCCTTTGAAAAAAATGCAGCGCGCCACTGTAGCGCAGCGGCTGCGAATCCCCGGCCCCGGGCTTGGTTTTGCCGCCCGGAATTCCTCACTTCGTCATCACGGCGCCGCCCTCGAACCAGCGCCTGACCAGCCCACGCTCTTCGTCGGTGATGCCGGTGGCGTTGTTCATGGGCATGAGCTTTTGCACCACCACCTGCTGGTAGATGGCCTGGGCATGCTGCTGGACGGATTCGGCGGAATCCAGCCGCAGATTCTTCATCTGCACCTGCGCGCCATGGCAGAGGTAGCAGCGCTGGGCCAGCACGGGCTGCAGCTGAGCGTAGCCCACCGGGGCGGCGGCGGCACCCGACGAAGCGGGAGCGCCAGCACCGGTGGCGGCCGGTGCGATGGACGGTTTCAGGCCGACGATGGCGCCCACGATGACCGCGCAGCCCACCAAGGCGTAAGGCAGCGGATGGGCGTTGCGGCCCAGCTTCCAGCCGTGGCGCATCACGAAAAACTGGCGGATGGCCGCGCCCGCGAACATCATCAGGATGAGGATCAGCCAGTTCTGCGGGTGGCTCCAGGTGAAGCTGTAGTGGTTGGACAGCATGCAGAACAGCACCGGCAGCGTGAAGTAGGTGTTGTGCACGCTGCGCTGCTTGCCGCGCTTGCCGTGGATCGGGTCCACCGGCTGGCCGGCCTTCATCTGCGCGATGACCGTGCGCTGGCCGGGAATGATCCAGAAGAACACGTTGGCGCTCATGGAGGTGGCGATCATCGCGCCCACCAGCAGGAAGGCCGCGCGCCCCGCGAACCAATGGCACGCCAGCCAGGCCGCCACGCACACCAGCACGAACACCAGCGCACCGACGATGGCATCGCCTTTCTTCTTCTCGCCGAAGACGCGGCAGATGCCGTCGTAGAGCAGCCAGAACACGACCAAAAAGGCCAGCGCCACGGCGATGGCGGTGGCCGGCGCCCAGTCCATGCGCGACTTGTCGATCAGATAGGTGCTGGCGCTCCAGAGATACGACACGGTGAAGAGCGCGAAGCCGCTGATCCAGGTGCTGTAGCTTTCCCAGAAGAACCAGTGAAGGTGTTTCGGCAATTGCGGCGGCGCACCCGCGAACTTGACCGGGTGGTAGAAGCCGCCGCCGTGGACGGCCCAGAGCTCGCCGCTCACGCCATGCTTCTTGAGGTCGTCATCGAGCGGCGGGGTGAGGCTGGAGTCGAGGAAGACGAAGTAGAACGACGAGCCAATCCAGGCGATGGCGGTGATGACGTGGACCCAGCGCAGCAGCAGGTTGGCCCAGTCGAGGAGATAGCTTTCCATGGGTTCTTCTCTCAACGTGGGGCGGCGCGTGGGGCGCCGCCTCGTGCAACCTGCTCACCACTGCGGGCGCTCTGAGCAGTCGAATGGGGCCGCGCACCTTGGCGAACCTCAGCTTTTCATCGAAAAGCCGATCTGCCGGGGCACCGCTGCGACCTGTTGTTGTTCTGTCGCAAAGTGTATGCAGGAATTGTTCCCACGGCCAGCTACCGCGGCAGGCGAATCGTGAGGACTCAACCCACCGCGGCCGGCCGGGCTAGCTGCTGCAGCAGTTGCGCCGCCACGGCCACGGCGATCACCTCCGGCGCCTTGCCGGCGATGCCGGGCACGCCGATGGGGCAGGTCACGCCGGCCAGCTCGGCCTCGGTGAAGCCGCGCTCGGCCAGGCGCCGGCGGAAGGTGGCCCACTTGGTGCGGCTGCCGATCATGCCGATGAAGGGCAGATCACCCTGCGTGCGGCGGCGCTGCAGGCAGGCCGCGACGATGTCCAGGTCCTCGGCATGGCTGAAGCTCATCACCAGCACCAGCGAGCCTGCGGTGAGCGTAGGCACCGCACCCTGCACCGGTTCGGAATGCTCGCAGACGGTGCCGGGCGCCGAATGGGGCGGGAAGATGCCGTCGCGGCTGTCGATCCAGTGCAGCGCGAAGGGCAGCGGCGCCAGCACGCGGGCGAGGGCATGGCCGACGTGGCCACCGCCGAAGAGCGCCACGGGCGTGAGTCGCGGAGCCAGCCGCTCCCGTAGCGCGGGCGCCTGCGCCGCCGTGATCCGCTCGAGCCGCACCTGCACCACGCCGCCGCAGCACTGCCCCAGGCTGGGGCCGAGCGCATGGCGCACCCGCCGGGTGTCGGGCGCGCCGCCCGCAGGTGCGGCGGTCAGCCACTCGCGCGCATCGGCGATGCTTTGCCACTCCAGATGCCCGCCGCCGATGGTCCCGATGACCGGCGACTCCGGTGCGCCGAACACGGCCATCCAGGCGCCAGGCTCGCGTGGGGCCGAGCCTTGGATAGACTCCACCGTCACCAGGCATGCCGGCGCCGATGCCAGCCCGTCCAGCAGGCGCTGCAACGCCGTCATGTCGCCATCATCACCACCCATCCGCATGCATCCTTTTCGTGAGCCCTGCCACCGCGCCAGCTGGCGCACCAGGCTTCAAGCATAGCGAGGCGCCGCGCATACGCCGGCCCCGTCCCACCTACCTTGCCGCATCACACGCCATGATCCAGCCCCCCGAAGCACCGCAGCCACGCCGCAAGCGCCCTCTGTGGCTGCCCGCCGGCCTGATGGCCGCCCTGGCCACGCTGATGAGCGCCTGCCGCCCGCCCGCCGCCCCACCTGCGCAGCAACATAGCCCCGCCGATGCCGGCCAGTCGCCCGCCGCGGTGGGCCCGGCGCCGGCCGTGCGCGGGCCGGCCAGCCCTTCTGGCGCCACCACGCCCCGTGCCTACCGCAAGGATGCAGCCGCGCATCTCTACGGCCTGAACGCCGACCGCATCTACAAGGGCAAGCTGCAGCCGCTGCTCTACGCCATCGGCGTGCTGGAAGTGGACATCGACCGGGCGGGCCGCGTGACCGCCGTGCGCTGGATGCGCGCGCCACGCCATGCGCCGGAGGTGATGAAGGAGATCGAGCGCACGGTGCGCGAAGCGGCACCCTTCCCCGTGCCTGCGCGCATGGGCCGCGTCACCTATACCGACACCTGGCTGTGGGATAAGTCGGGGCGCTTCCAGCTCGATACGCTGACCGAAGGCCAGCTATGAAAAGAAGAGCACCCTGCGCTCAATAGAAAAGGGCTGCAGGGTGTTTCGCCCACGCTCGCGCGTGTCAGGAGCCTCGATAGGTGGAATAGCTCCAGGGGCTCACCAGCAGCGGCACGTGGTAGTGCTGGTCCGCATGG
Organism: Paracidovorax sp.; assembly: GCF_057642795.1. Classification (NCBI taxonomy): domain Bacteria; kingdom Pseudomonadati; phylum Pseudomonadota; class Betaproteobacteria; order Burkholderiales; family Comamonadaceae; genus Paracidovorax; species Paracidovorax sp. Next base: position 99,064 of record NZ_JBXYZY010000001.1, on the reverse strand, counting down.
GCCACGCCGAAGTCCAGATGCACCACGTTCAGGAAGTGGGGCTCGGGCAGCTCCACGCCCCGGGCGCGGAAATACGCCGCCACATCGAAGCTCAGGCGATAGGTGCCAGGGCGCAGGCTGGCGTTGTCGAAGAGCGGCGCGTCCGTACGGCCGTCGTGGTTGAGCACCAGCTGCTTGACCAGGGTGGCCGCGCCGCCGTCGGTGGCATACAGCGCCACTGCCATGCCCGCGGCGGGGCAGCCGTGCATGGTGTCGAGAACGTGGGTGCTCAGGCCCATAGGGAATCTCCTGTAATAACGGCCCACGGGATGCAGCGCCGTGTGGACCAAAAGTGTATACACTTTTGAGCAATTACCCTCTTCGCCCATGGAACCCTCGTCCACCAGCGCGATCGTCCAGTCGCTCACGCGCGCCATCGCCACGCAGCGCCTGCAGCCCGGCACCAAGCTGGCCGAGCAGAAGCTGGCAGATCATTTCGGCGTCTCGCGCACCCTGGTGCGGCAAGCGCTCTTTCAGCTGGCGCAGAACCGGCTGGTGACGCTGGAGCCCGCGCGTGGCGCCTTCGTTTCCACCCCGTCGGAAGACGAGGCACGGCAGGTCTTCGCCGTGCGCCGCATGCTGGAAGTGGAGATGACCCGCGCCTTCGTGCGGGCCCGCACGCCGGACAAGATCGCCGCGCTGCGCGAGCACGTGCGGCGCGAGCAGGCCGCCGTGGAAGGCACCGACGCCAGCAGCCGCACCGAGCTGCTGGGCGACTTCCACGTCCGCATGGCCGAACTGATGGACAACGAGGTGCTGGCGCAGCTGCTGGGCGATCTGATCTCGCGCTGCGCCCTCATCACCCTGATGTACCAGTCCGCCAGCGCCGCCGCGCATTCGCATGAAGAACACGGCGCCATCGTCGATGCGCTGGACCACGGCGACGAGGCGCGGGCCGTGCAGCTGATGCAGGCCCATTTGCTGCATGTGGAGCAAAGCCTCGCCTTCGGCCAGCAGCGCCCGCTCAACGAGCTTTCGGCGGCGCTGTCGCCGCTGCCCCTCTGACCTGACACCCCACCGCCATGACGCTCTACGACTCCACCCTGCCCTACCCGCGCGACCTGATCGGCTACGGCCGCAACCCACCGCACGCCCGCTGGCCCGGCGGTGCGCGCATCGCCGTGCAGTTCGTGCTGAACTACGAGGAAGGCGGCGAGAACAGCGTGCTGCACGGCGACGCGGGCAGCGAGCAGTTCCTCTCGGAAATGTTCAACCCCGCCGCCTACCCCGAGCGCCACATCAGCATGGAAGGCATCTACGAATACGGCTCGCGCGCCGGCGTGTGGCGCCTGCTGCGCGAATTCGAGCGCCGCGGCCTGCCGCTCACCGTGTTCGGCGTGGCCACCGCGCTGCAGCGCCACCCTGATGTAGCGGCCGCCTTCGGCGAGCTGGGCCATGACATCGCCTGCCACGGCCTGAAGTGGATCCACTACCAGAACGTGCCCGAAGACGTGGAGCGCGCCCACATGGCCGAGGCCATGCACATCCTCCGCACGCTGACCGGCAACCGCCCGCTGGGCTGGTACACGGGCCGCGACAGCCCGCGCACGCGCCGCCTGGTGGCCGACTACGGCGGCTTCGCCTACGACAGCGACTACTACGGCGACGACCTGCCCTTCTGGATGAAGGTGCAGAAGACCGACGGCAGCACGGTGCCCCAGCTCATCGTGCCCTACACGCTGGACTGCAACGACATGCGCTTCGCCTTGCCGCAGGGCTATTCCCATGCCGACCCGTTCTTCCAGTACATGAAAGACACGTTCGACGCGCTCTACGCCGAAGGCGACCCGGCTGGCGACGACCGGCCCAAGATGATGAGCATCGGCATGCACTGCCGCCTGCTGGGCCGGCCCGGCCGCATCACCGCGCTGCAGCGCTTCCTGGACCACATCCAGCGGCACGACAAGGTATGGGTCTGCCGCCGGCTCGACCTGGCGCAGCACTGGGCCGCGCAGCACCCGGCACCTTCCCTCTGATCGAAACACGACCGAATCGGCCTCTAGCGCGCATTCCACCTGCGCCATACGCTCACTTTTCAGGAGCAAACCACCCATGCCACTGACGCTGGAACAACTCAACGCCGCGCCGGCCGACCAGGCCCTGGCGCTGCTGGACGGGCTCTACGAGCATTCACCCTGGATCGCCCAAGGCGCGCTGGCCGAGCGGCCCTTTCGCTCGCTCGCGCAATTGAAGTACGCCATGGTGCGCGTGCTGGCGCAGGCGCCGCACGAGGCCAAGCTCGCGCTCATCCGAGCCCACCCCGAGCTGGCCGGCAAGGCCATGGTGGCCAACGCGCTCACGGCCGAATCGACCCACGAGCAGAGCAAGGCCGGCCTCACGCAGTGCACACCCGAAGAGTTCGCGCGCATCCAGCAGCTCAACGCCGACTACAACGCCCGCTTCGGCTTCCCGTTCATCCTGGCCGTGCGCGGGCCACGCGGCACGGGTCTGCCCAAGCAGGAAATCATCGACACCTTCGCCCGCCGCCTGGACAACCCGGTGGACTTCGAGATGGCCGAGGCGCTGCGCAACATCCACCGCATCGCCGAGATCCGCCTGAACGACAAGTTCGGCCACGAACCCGCGCTGGGCAATGACGTGTGGGACTGGCAGGAGAAGCTCGCCGCGCACAGCGACCCGGGCTTTGCCGAGCTGGGCCAGCTCACCGTCACCTACCTCACCGACGCGCACCGCGCGTGTGCCCAGCGCATCAGCCACTGGATGCGCGATTGCGGCTTCGACGAGGTCGAGGTGGACGCGGTGGGCAACGTGGTGGGCCGCTACCACGGCGCCACGCCCGACGCGAAGATCCTCATGACCGGCAGCCACTACGACACCGTGCGCAACGGCGGCAAGTACGACGGGCGCCTCGGCATCTTCGTGCCCATGGCCTGCGTGCGCGAGCTGCACCGCGCCGGCCGCCGCCTGCCCTTCGGCATCGAGGTGGTGGGCTTCGCCGAGGAAGAAGGCCAGCGCTACAAGGCCACCTTCCTGGGCTCGGGCGCGCTCATCGGCCACTTCAACAACGCCTGGCTCGACCAGCAGGACGCGGACGGCATCACCATGCGCGAGGCCATGCAGCACGCGGGCCTGTGCATCGACGACATCCCCAAGCTGCGCCGCGACGCGGCCCGCTACCTGGGCTTCATCGAGGTCCACATCGAACAGGGCCCGGTGCTCAACGAGCTGGACATCCCCCTGGGCGTGGTCACCTCCATCAACGGCGGCGTGCGCTATGTGTGCGAGATGGCCGGCATGGCCAGCCACGCCGGCACCACGCCCATGGACCGCCGCCGCGACGCCGCCGTGGGCGTGGCCGAGCTGGCCCTCTACGTGGAAAAGCGCGCCGCGCAGGATGGCGACTCGGTCGGCACCATCGGCCAGCTGCAGGTGCCCAGCGGCTCCATCAACGTGGTGCCCGGCCGCTGCCTCTTCAGCCTGGACCTGCGCGCCCCCACCGACCCGCAGCGCGACGCGCTGGAGCGCGACGTGCTGGCAGAACTCGCCGCCATCGCCCGGCGCCGGGGCCTGTCCTACACCTGCGAGCAGGCCATGAAGGCCGCCGCAGCGCCCAGCGCGCCGGCCTGGCAGCAGCGCTGGGAACGCGCGGTGGAGGCGCTGGGTTTGCCCGTCTTCCGCATGCCCAGCGGCGCCGGCCACGACGCCATGAAACTGCACGAAATCATGCCCCAGGCCATGCTGTTCACGCGTGGCCTGAACAGCGGCATCAGCCACAACCCGCTGGAAAGCACCACGGCCGACGACATGCAGCTGGCCGTCGATGCCTTCACTCACGTATTGAACCAACTCGCCACGGAAACCCCATGAGCAACTACCAGCAACTCGACGCCTGGATCGACCAGCATTTCGACGAGGAAGTGCGCTTCCTGCAAGCCCTGGTGCAGGTGCCCACCGATACGCCGCCGGGCAACAACGCGCCGCACGCCGAGCGCACGGCCGAGCTGCTCCAGGGCTTCGGCTTCGAGGCCGAAAAGCACGCCGTGCCCGAGGCCGAGGTGCGCGACTACGGCATGCAGTCGATCACCAACCTGATCGTGCGCCGCCCCTACGGCCAGGCCGGCGATGGCGGCCGCATGATCGCCCTCAACGCCCACGGCGACGTGGTGCCGCCCGGCGAAGGCTGGACACACGACCCCTATGGCGCCGAGATCGTGGACGGCAAGATGTATGGCCGCGCCACGGCCGTGAGCAAGGGCGACTTCGCCTCCTTCACCTTCGCCGTGCGCGCGCTGGAAGCGGTGGCCAGGCCGTCCAAAGGCGCGGTGGAGCTGCACTTCACCTACGACGAGGAATTCGGCGGCGAACTCGGCCCCGGCTGGCTGCTGAAGAAGGGCCTCACCCGGCCCGACCTGATGATCGCCGCCGGCTTCAGCTACGAAGTCGTCACCGCCCACAACGGCTGCCTGCAGATGGAAGTCACCGTGAACGGCAAGATGGCCCACGCCGCCGTGCCCGACACCGGCGTGGACGCGCTGCAGGGCGCCGTGCAGATCCTGAAGGCGCTCTACGCGCAGAACACGGCCTACAAGCAGATCACGTCCAAGGTCGCGGGCATCAAGCACCCCTACCTGAACGTGGGCCGCATCGAAGGCGGCACCAACACCAACGTCGTGCCCGGCAAGGTGGTGTTCAAGCTCGACCGCCGCATGATCCCCGAAGAGAACCCGGCCACCGTGGAAGCCGACATCCGCCGCGTGATCGCCGAGGCCGCCGCCGGCCAGCCGGGCATCACCGTGGAGATCAAGCGCCTGCTGCTGGCCAACTCCATGAAGCCGCTGGCGGGCAACGCGCCGCTGGTGAGCGCCATCCAGCGCCACGGCGAAGCCCTCTTCGGCCAGCCCGTGCCCGCCATGGGCACGCCGCTCTATACCGATGTGCGCCTCTACGGCGAAGCCGGCATCCCCGGCGTGATCTACGGCGCCGGCCCGCGCACGGTGCTGGAATCGCACGCCAAGCGCGCCGACGAGCGCCTGGACCTCGAAGACCTGCGCCGCGCCACCAAGGTCATCGCGCGGGCGCTGAGCGACCTGCTGGCCTAACCACACCGCACACGAAAAAGCCGGCCCGGGCAGCGCTGCCCGGACCGGCTTTTTTCTTGCGTCAGGCGGGCCGCCCTGGGGCGGTCCAGGGGCGGTCCATGGACACCGCTCACCCCGGCACCCGGGCCTCGGAGAGCGGCGCAGGAGACTGGCGCAGCGCATCGTCGTACGGCATCTGGCTGCACCCCAGCTGCGCGGCAACGGCCGGGCGCCCGGTTTCGAGGCGCCACAACGTCATCGCGTTGCCGCGGTAGGCGCTGGCGGCCTCCGCCAGATACGGATAGCGCTCCATCTCCCTGGAAGGCCCCAGCACCCACACGACGCCGGAACGGCACAGCAGCCGTGGCAAGGACGCCGGCAGCAGCAGGCGCACGGACGCGGCGGCCCGATCGAACTGGCCGGCATCCGCGATTTCCTTGCGCTGGTCATCTCGCCGCTGGATCGCCGGATCGTCCCAGTTCTCGATCACCGCCACCGGGGTGCGCAGCCCTGCATAGAACGGCAGGTCGAAATAGTAGGTGTCGAGCATCACGACGGGCTCTGCCGCCTCGCGGCTTTCGCTCAGCGTCTGCGCGAAGGCGCGCATGGATTTCTGCGGATGCACGGTCAGCCACGTAAGCGCCCCCAGCGCGAGCGCCGTGCCCGTGCCCGCCGCCAGGAACCACAGGCCCGACTGGAGGCGGGAGACGCGCTCCCGCGACAGATAGCCCTGCGCCGCCAGGGCGGCCAGCGGCACCACCGCAGGCATGACATAGCCCAGCAGCTTGGATTGGGGCAGCGAGAAAAAGCCCACGATGACGGCCGCCCAGATCCACAGCAGCAGACGAACCGAACGGTGCTCAGGCGACGCGCCGCTGCCGAGGGGCCTGCAGGCGCGGGCCATCCACGGCAGCCACGGCAGGAAGAAGAGCGCCAGCACGGCCGGGTAGAACCACAGGGGCATCACGTTGTTGAACCCGGTTTCCGCGAAGCGCTTGAAATGCTGCACCACGAAGAAGTAGTACAGAAAATCAGGAAAGCGCTGCTGCATGGCGACGAACCACGGCGCCGCCAGGCACAAAAACAGCAGCGGCCCGGCCCACCAGAAGAGGCTGCCCAGGCGGCGCCAGCGCCGCTGCACGGCGAGCCACAGGAACACCACCAGCGCGGGCAGCACGAAGCCGATCAGGCCCTTGGCCAGCACGCCCAGCGCGGCCATGCCCCAGGCAGCCAGCAGCACCCGGCGATACGGCAGCGCATGCTCGGCCAGCATCACGGCGTGCGCGAGCAGGCAGATGGTGGCGACGATGCAGCCGGCCACCAGCGTATCCAGGTTGGCAAATTGCGCGCCCATGATCCAGAAGGGCTGTGCCATGAGCACCAGCAGGCCCATCCGCCCCGCCCGCTCGCTCCACCAGCGGCGCAGGAAGGCGTAGGAAGCCCAGGAACCGGCCAGCGCGCCGAGCAGAGGCGCCACGCGTGCCGCGCCTTCGTGGTTGCCGAACAACCAGAGCGAGCTGGCCGTGATCCAGTAAAAGAGCGGCGGCTTGTGGAAGTACGGCAAGCCGTTGATGGTGGGCGTCAGCCAGTCGCCCGAGCGCAGCATTTCCCACGCGATGCCCACGTAGCGGCCCTCATCGGGCAGCATCAGCGGACGCAGGCACGCCGTGGCGGCCCACCAGGCCAGCACCAGCAGGGCGACCGCCATCATTCCCAGCGGCGCTGGGTTCTTCTTGTTCACCGTCATCAATCCGCCCTCTTCAGACCCTGGCCCAGTTCACGCTTGACCACGTAGAGGGGCCGTGCCTTGACCTCTTCCGCAATCCGCCCCACGTATTCGCCCACGATGCCCAGCGACAGCAACTGCACCCCGGAAAAGCCCATCAGGCCGACCACGATGGTCGTCCAGCCGCTGATGGCGTGGCCATAGAGCAGGTAGGCGATCGTCAGATAGGCCCCGTAGAGCAGCGCCAGCACCGCCAGCACCAGGCCCATGGCGCTCACGGCCCGCAGGGGCCAGGCGGTGAAGCCGGTCAACCCGTCGAGCGAAAGCCGGATCAGCGCCAAGGGGCTGAAACTGGTGCGGCCGTGCAGCCGGGCGCTGGGCATGTACGGAACGGCGGTCGCATCGAAGCCGACCCACGCGTAGAGGCCCTTCATGAAGCGATTGCGCTCGGGCAGGGACAGCAGGGCATCGACCACGCTGCGATCCATGAGCCGAAAATCCCCCGCCCCGGCGGGCACTGCGAAGCGCCCGCCCATGTTGACGATGGCGTAGAAGCAGCGCGCGCCCCAGCGCTTGAAGGCACCTTCATCGTGCCGATCCTGGCGCTGCGCATAGACCATGTCGGAGCCTTCGCTCCAGTGCTGAATGAAGACGGGAATGAGGGACGGGGGATGCTGCAGGTCGCCGTCCATCGTCACCACGGCATCGCCCTGCGCCGCCTCCAGGCCGGCCATGAGGGCCGCTTCCTTGCCGAAGTTCCGCGACAGCAGCAGCGCACGAAAGCCCGGTTGCTGCGCCCAGTGAGCGAGCACCATGCTGGTCGCATCGGAGCTGCCGTCGTCCACCAGGACGATCTCCCAGCTTTCGACGCAGGCCGCCAGCGCCTCCTGGAGCTGCGGCAGCAGCTTTTCCAGATTGGCTGCCTCGTTGTGGCAGGGCACGACGCAGGAGAGGCATGCGAGTTGCCGAGGCTTGGCTTGCACGGCCATCAGAGCGCCTTCCTGGCGGCAGCGGCCAGGCCAGCCCCCGGAGGGAGGCGCATCGCTATCCACTGCTGCGGCTGATCCGACGCGCAAGGCGCGACCGCACCCGGCCGCAGGGGCACCGAAGCCCGGCCGTTGAAAGCGAGGAAGAGAGCATGATCCAGCGGCATGGCAATCGACGGGAACCCAATAGGACACGGTGCGGCCCGATATTGGTACGACTGCCTTAACGCAACCTTAGAACGTGTTGACGATCTCGCCGAGGGTCGTCAATGAGACCTGGGAGATGCGTGCGGAGCCTCTCGCCGTGAAGCCCCTGCCGCGCTGCAATCATCAGTCGCGAGCACGGGCGCGAGCGCAGGGCATCAGGCCGGATCGTCGCCCCGCCCGCCCGTGCCGAACAGCACGTCGCGCGCCGCCAGCAGCTTCTGCACCTTCGAGCCCATCCGCATCAGCTGGGCGAGGGATTCGGGCGAAAGCCGCTGCAGGTCGTCGAACCAGGTGTTGGCCAGGTCCACCAGCCCGTGCATCTGGCGCATGCGTTCCTGGGCGAAGGCGTCTTCGGGCGAGGTGGCGTCGGCCAGCAGCGATTCGCGCAGGACCGACAGCGTGGGCGCCACCTCGCGCCGGCGCCGCTCGGCAGCCACCACGCGGAAGATCTCCCACACATCACCCAGCGAAGAGAAGTATTCGCGCCGGTCGCCCGGCACGCGGCTTTGCCGCACGAGCCCCCAGGCCTGCAGTTCCTTGAGCCCGATGCTCACGTTGGAGCGCGAGATGCCCAGCTTCTCGCCGATGTCGTCGGCATGCAACTGCCGCTCCGTGACGAAAAGCAGCGCATAGATCTGCCCCACTGTGCGGTTGATGCCCCAGCGGCTGCCCATCTCCCCGAAATGGCTGACGAAAGTTTGAACGAGAGGTGTCACCGCTTGATTCTTTCACAATTTTCTAAAAATTTGACAAACAAATTATCCCGCACACCTTTGACTCACATCAAAAACCGGATGCATTCTTAGTGGAATGCGCACAACAAAGTGATGCACCTCATCCATCAAGATTTAAACTTTCCGAAATTACTGAAACTTAAGAAGCATCATGGCACGGAACACGGCGATGAATGAGAGCAAGCCTCCGCTTGCGCTGCGCCCCCCGTGCCATCTGCAGCGGCACAGGCCGTGCCGCAATCGCGCCTGGCCAATGCGGTGCTGGCCCTGGCCGCCCTACTCTGGGTGGGCCAGGCCGCGTCGCTGGCGGTGGCCGTGCAGCGGCTGGCCGATGGCAAGGGCTGGGCCGCCGTAGCGGGGCCGGCGCTGGCCTATGCGCTGCTAGGCGTGTTGCGCGCCACGGGCGAAGCCTGGGCCGGCCGGCGCATCTTCGCCGCGGCGCGGCGATACGTGAGCACGGTGCGGGCGCAAGCCTGCGCGGCGCTGGCACGCCGTTCCCCGCTGGATGGGGCCCGCGCGGCATCGGGCCAGGCCGCCAGCGCCATGGCCGAGCAGGCCGAGGCCTTGCTGCCCTGGCTGCTGCGCTACCAGCCCGCCCGCTGGCGAACCATGGCAGTGCCGCCGGTGCTGGCACTGGCCGTGGCCAGCCAGTCGTGGCTGGCCGCGCTGATCCTCGTCGCCGCCGCTCCGTTGATCCCGCTGGCAATGGCACTGGTCGGCTGGCAGGCCCGCGCCGCCAGTGAATCGCAGCTGCAGGCGCTCGGCGGCATGAACGGTTTCCTGCTCGACCGATTGCGCGGGCTGGCGACCTTGCGCGCACTGGGCGCCGTCGATGCCACGGCGCGCCGGCTGCGCGCCTCGGCCGAAACCCTGCGCCAGCGCACCATGCGCGTGCTGCGCATCGCCTTTCTCTCCTCCGCATCGCTGGAGCTGTTCTCGGCGCTGGCTGTGGCGCTGGTGGCCGTCTACGTGGGCTTCCATCTGCTGGGCCAGTTCAGCGCGGGCAGCTGGGGCCAACGCCTTTCGCTGGGCCAGGGTCTCTTCGTGCTCCTGCTGGCGCCCGCCTTCTTCGAGCCGCTGCGCGATCTGGCCGCCGCCTGGCACGACAAGGCCGCCGGCCAGGCCGCGCTGCAGGCGCTGACGCAACTGCAGACCCGCGATGCCCTGCGCATGCCGGGCGCTCTGGAAGAGCCACAGCACCAGCCCGATACGCCACGCGCTGCCCGTGTGGAGCTGCGCAAGGTGAGCCTGCAGCACGCGGGCGAAGCGCCGGTTCTTGCGGGCGTGGATCTTTTCGTGGGCGCAGGCGAGCATGTCGCGCTGGTGGGTGCGAGCGGTGCGGGCAAGACCACGCTGCTCTCGCTCATCGCCGGCCTGCTGCCCGTCTCCAGCGGCGAGGTGGTGATCGACGGCACGCGGCTCGAAGAAGCCAGCGCCGCCGCCCTGCGCCGCCGCATGGCCTGGATCGGCCAGAAGCCGCACATCTTCTCGGGCACCGCGCTGGACAACGTCAGCCTGGACCGCCCCGGCGTGCCGCGCCACCGCGCCAGCGCGGCGCTGCGCCACGCTGGCCTGGGCGATGCCAGCCGTGTCGTTCCGGGCAGCGCGCTGGGCGAAGGCGGCACGGGCCTCTCGGGCGGCGAAGCCGTGCGGCTGGCCCTGGCGCGCGCCGCCGCCGCCGGCCCCGCCGACCTGTGGCTGCTGGACGAGCCCACGGCCCACCTGGATAGCGCCACCGCGCAGGCCGTGGTCGATGCGCTGCTGCGCATGGCCCAAGGCCGCACCCTGATCGTCGCCACGCACGACCTGGCGCTGGCCGCGCGCATCGGGCGCGTGGTGCACATCGGGCAACTGGGTGATGCCGCCCCACGGAGAGCCGCATGAACACGCATCCGCACCGCGCTGCGCAGCGCCCCGGCCTGGGCGCCGTGCTGCGCCTCTTCATTGCCACCAGCGGCCCTCGCCTGCTGCTGGGCACGCTGCTGGCCGCGATCACGGTGCTGGCCGGCATGGCTCTGTTGGGCATTTCGGGCTGGTTCATCACGGGCACGGCGCTCGCGGGCCTCTCGGCCGCGGCGGCCTTGACCTTCAACGTGTTCATGCCCAGCGCCAGCATCCGCGTGCTGGCGCTGGGCCGCACGGCCGGGCGCTACGCGGAGCGCGTGGTGACGCACGATGCCAGCTTCGCCGTGCTGGCCGCGCTGCGCGAGCGGCTCTTTCGCGGCTGGGCGCAGCCCCAGGGCCTGCGCGATCTGCAGCAGCGGCCTGCGCGCCTGCTGTTCCGTCTGACGCACGACATCGACGCGCTCGAATCACTCTATCTGCGCGTGGCCGTACCCGCGGGCGCTGCCTTGGGGGCCGCACTGCTGGCCGGCTGCGTGCTGGGTGCGCTGGACTGGCGGCTGGGCCTGGCCACCTTCGCCTGGCTGCTGCTGTGCGGCGGCGGCGTGGCGCTCTTCGCGGCCCGCCGCGCCCGCCGCGCCGCACTGCGCCGTGCGCGCGGGCTGGAGCGGCTGCGCGAGCAGGCCATCGACCTGGTGGCCGGCCAGACCGAGCTGGCCATGGCAGGCCGGCTGGCCGCGCAATGCCAGCGGCTCGCGCGCACCGATGCGCGCCTGGCCCAGGCCGAAGACGCGCTGCACCGCCTGGAAACCCGCACCGGCTGGACCTACGCAGTAGCCGGACACGCCACCGTCGCCGCCGTGCTGCTGGCCATGGGCGCACTGGCGCAGACCGGCTCCGTGACCGCGCCGCTGGCCGCCCTGGCCTTGCTCCTGGCGCTCTCGGCGCTGGAGCCCTTCGCCGCGCTGCGCCGGGGCGCGCTGGAAGCCGGCCGCAGCGCTCTGGCCGCCCGGCGGCTGGCGCCGCGCCTGGCCGCACCCGCGGCGGAACCGGCCACACTGCCCCCGCCCGCCGCCAACGATGCGGCACTGCGCATGGACGCCGTATGCGCCGGGTATGCCAACGATGACGGCATCCTGCGCGGCATCGCCCTGACCATCGCGCGGGGCGAACGGGTGGCGGTGGTCGGCGCGAGCGGCGCGGGCAAGTCCACCCTGCTGGCCCTGGCCGCGGGCGAGCTGCGCCCGGGCGCCGGCAGCGTGCAGGCCGAGGCCGGCACCTGGCTCACACAGCGCACCGAACTCTTCCAGGACAGCCTGCGCGACAACCTGCGCCTGGCCGACCCGGCCGCGAGCGACGAGCAGCTCTGGTCCGCCCTGCAGGCCAGTGGCCTGGCGGCCGACGTGCAGCGCCTGGCGCGCGGACTGGACACGCCCCTGGGCGAAGGCGGCCTGGGTCTCTCGGGCGGGCAGGCGCGCCGGCTGGCGCTGGCGCGGCTGCTGCTGCACCCCGCCGGCTTCTGGCTTCTGGACGAACCCACCGAGGGCCTGGACGGCCCCACCGCGGCCGACGTGCTGGAGCGGCTCGCCCGCCATGCCGGCAGCCGCACGGTGCTGATCGCCACCCACCTGCGCCGCGAGGCGCTGCTGGCCGACCGCCTCATCGTGCTGGCGCAGGGCCGCATCGCGGCCGAGCACCTGCGCGGCACGCCGCCATTCGATGCCGTGCTGGCCACGCTGCGCCAGTACTGAACACACACGCACTCCCTCTTTTTCGCTCGTTCCCTCCAGAAAGGATTTCCACCATGGACCTCGACGTCGTCGGCTTATCGCGGCTGCAGTTCGCGATGACCGCGCTCTACCACTTTCTCTTCGTGCCGCTCACCATCGGGCTGGCTGTGCTGCTGGCCATCATGGAGACGGTCTATGTGATGACCGGCCGCACCGTCTGGCGCCAGATGACCAAGTTCTGGGGCGTGCTGTTCGGCATCAACTTCGCGCTGGGCGTCTCGACCGGCCTCGTGATGGAGTTCCAGTTCGGCATGAACTGGAGCTACTACAGCCACTATGTGGGCGACATCTTCGGGGCGCCGCTGGCCATCGAAGGGCTGATGGCCTTCTTCCTGGAGGCCACCTTCGTCGGCATGTTCTTCTTCGGCTGGGAACGCATGTCCAAGGTGGCGCACTGCGTGGTGACCTGGCTGGTGGCGCTGGGCACCAACTTCTCTGCGCTGTGGATTCTGATCGCCAACGGCTGGATGCAGAACCCCGTGGGCGCCAAGCTCAACCCGCAGACCCTGCGCATGGAGGTGGACAGCTTCTATGACGTGCTGTTCAACCCGGTGGCGCAGGCCAAGTTCGTCCACACGGTGTCGGCCGGCTACACCATTGCGGCGCTCTTCGTGCTGGGCGTGTCGGCCTGGTATCTGCTCAAGGGCCGGCATGTCGAGCTGGCCAAGCGCTCGATGACGGTGGCCGCATCGTTCGGCCTGGCCGCCGCGCTGTCGGTGGTGGTGCTGGGCGACGAGAGCGGCTACGCGACCAGCGCGCACCAGAAGATGAAGCTCGCGGCCATCGAAGCCATGTGGGACACCGAGCCCGCCCCGGCCTCGTTCACCGCCATCGGCTGGCCGGACCAGCAAGCCCGCGCCACGCACTATGCCGTGCATATCCCCTGGGTCATGGGCCTGATCGGCACCCGCTCGCTCGATACGCAGATCCCGGGCATCAACGACCTGGTCAAGCAGTCCGAGGGCTATATCCGCGACGGCATCCAGGCCTACGACGCGCTGCAGCAGATCCGCGCCGCCGGCTCCGACGCGGCCATCCCCAACCATGCGCGCATGGTGTTCGAGCTGCACGGCCACCGGCTGGGCTACGCGCTGCTGCTCAAGCGCTACGTGGATGACCCGCGCCAGGCCACGGAGGCGCAGATCGCCCAGGCCGCCTGGGACACGGTGCCGCAGGTCGCGCCGCTCTACTGGTCGTTCCGGGTGATGGTGGGCCTGGGCCTCTTCTTCATCGCACTCAACGCGGTCTTCTTCTGGCTGTCGGCACGCCGCCGGCTCGATGCCTACCCCTGGCTGCTGAAGCTGGCCGTGTGGTCCATACCCCTGCCCTGGATCGCCGCCGAATGCGGCTGGATCGTGGCCGAACTGGGCCGCCAGCCCTGGGCGGTGGAAGGCGTCCTGCCCACGGCCGTGGCCGTCTCTGAACTGGGCGCCGGCACCGTGCTGTTCACACTGCTGGGCTTCGCTGCCATCTACACCGTGTTGATCGTGGTGGAGATGAAGCTGATGCTCAAGGCCATCCGCAAGGGTCCCGATCCCGAGACGCCGCTCTCGCACGGGGCCGCGGCGCCGCTGATCGGCGCCGTGCCCCCGGGCACCTCGCAACCCACCACCTTTGAACCTGCCGGAGACGCAGCATGATTCTTCACACCCTTCTCGACTACGACACGCTGCGCGTCATCTGGTGGCTGCTGCTGGGCGTGCTGCTGGTGGGCTTCGCCGTCACCGACGGGTTCGACCTGGGCGTGGGCACGCTGCTGCCCTTCGTGGCCCGCAACGACGTGGAACGGCGCGTCGTCATCAACACGGTGGGCCCCGTGTGGGAAGGCAACCAGGTCTGGCTGATCCTGGGCGGCGGCGCCATCTTCGCCGCCTGGCCGCACATCTATGCCATGTCGTTCTCGGGCTTTTATCTGGCGATGTTCGCCACCCTGTTCGCGCTCATCCTGCGGCCCGTGGGCTTCAAGTACCGCAGCAAGCACGAGAGCGCCGCATGGCGCGGCACCTGGGACTGGGCGCTCTTCATCGGCGGTTTCGTGCCTGCGCTGATCTTCGGCGTGGCCTTGGGCAACGTGCTGCAGGGGGTGCCCTTCCGCTTCACGAACGACATGCGCATGGTCTATGAAGGCAGCTTCTTCGGCCTGCTGAACCCGTTCGCCCTGCTGGCCGGGCTGGTTTCCGTCGCCATGCTGGCCATGCACGGCGGCGCCTGGCTGGCGCTCAAGACCGAAGGCGCCGTGGCCGAACGCTCGCGCAGCTTCGCCACAGCCGCCTCGCTCGCCACCATCGTGCTTTACGCGCTGGCTGGCGTGCTGCTCTGGAAGGTCGTGGGCGGCTACGAGCTCGTCAGCGCCCATGTAGCCAACGGCCCGTCCAACCCGCTGGCCAAGACCGTGGCCTCGGGCGTGGCGGGCGGCTGGTTCACCAACTACCTGAACCATCCCTGGACGATGCTGGCGCCCGTGCTCGGCTTTGCCGGTGCGCTGCTGGCGCTGCTCGGGCTGCGCGCCCGCTGGGAAGGCATCACGGTGATCTTCAGCGGCCTTTCGGTGGCGGGCATCGTGCTGAGCGTGGGGGCTTCGATGTTCCCGTTCATCGTGCCCTCCTCGATCGACCTGCGCTCGGCGCTCATGGTGTGGGATGCCTCCTCCAGCCACCTGACGCTCTTCATCATGCTGGTCTGCGCCGTGGTCTTCGTGCCCCTCATCCTGGCCTACACCACCTGGGTGTACCGCGTGATGTGGGGCAAGGTGCGCACCCACGACATCACCCATGGCGACCACGCCTACTGAACACGGCCTTGCGCCTCACTACACCGATCGAAAGGAAACAACCATGTGGTACTTCGCCTGGCTTCTCGGCCTCCCGCTGGCAGCGGCCTTCGCCGTGCTGAACGCAATGTGGTACGAGCTGATGGACGACGAGGCGCGCAAGCGCCAGCCCGCCGCGCGGCGCTGAAGGCTTAGCCGATGGGTGGGGCCTCCCCCGGCACCTGAAGGCAACGCTGCGGACCAGCCCGGCCAGGACGCGCTGCGCGCGAGGGGCTGGTCCGGCATTGCCTACACTCCTCTCGGGACCGCCCACCATAGACACAGAGAGGAGATCCACCCCATGCAACTTCGCCACACGCTGCTGGCCACCAGCCTTGCGCTGGCCCTGGCCGGCCTGACCGCCTGCGGTACGCCGCAGCGCGATGCCACCGCGCAGCCGGCGGCCTCCGTCGCCGCACCCCAGCATTCCGCCATGCCCGGGGCGGAGCCGGCCGCCGCAGCGCCCGCCCCGGCGGCGCAGCAAACCGCTGCAGCCCAGGCGGCCAGCGCGGCCTACGACTTCGACATGGACATCTTCCACCCGGTCGTCGCCCGCAACGGCATGGTGGCGACCGAGCAGGAACTGGCCTCCCGGATCGGCCTGGACATCCTCAAGTCCGGCGGCAACGCAGTGGACGCGGCCGTGGGCATCGGCTTCGCGCTGGCCGTGGCGCTGCCCAATGCAGGCAACCTGGGCGGCGGCGGCTTCATGGTCGTGCACGACGCCAGGACCGGCAAGAACATCGCCCTCGACTTCCGCGAGATGGCCCCTGCAGGCGCCTCGCGCGACATGTACCTGGACGCGAACGGCAAGGTGGTGGACGGCAAGTCGCTCTACACGCACTACGCCATCGGCGTGCCCGGCACGGTGGCAGGCATGGAACACGCGCTCAAGCACTGGGGCACCCTGCCGCTGGCCCAGGTGGTGGCACCCGCCGCCGCGCTCGCGGCCAAGGGCTTCCCGGTCAGCGAGACGCTGGCCAAGATCCTGCAGCAGGAAAAGAAGAACATGGGCCAGTGGCCCGCCACGCGCGCCATCTTCTGGAAGAACGGAGAGCCGCTCAAGGCTGGCGACACGCTGGTGCAGAAAGATCTGGCCGCCTCCATCCGCCTGATCGGCCAGCAGGGCGCACGCGCCTTCTACCAGGGCGCGATCGCGCAGAAGATCGCCGCCGAGACCGCGCCGCATGCCGGCGCCGTCACGCTCGCCGACCTGCGCAACTACAAGGTGATCGAACGCGCCCCCACCACCGGCACGTACCGTGGCTACGAGATCGTCACCATGCCGCCGCCCTCTTCCGGCGGGCCGCACCTGGTGCAGATCCTGAACATGCTGGAGCCGCTGCCACTCGCCCAGTGGGGCTCCAACAGCGCGCAGACCCTCCACTACCTGGCCGAGAGCATGAAGCTGGCCTATGCCGACCGCTCCGAATACCTGGGCGATCCGGACTTCGTGAAGATCCCGCTCAAGGGCCTGACCTCCAAGGCCTACGCCGCGCAGTTGCTCAAGACCATCGACCCGAACGCCGCGCGTTCGGCCAAGAGCATCAAGCCGGGCCAGCCCCAGCCGTATGAGAGCGACCAGACCACGCACTACTCGGTGGTGGACAAGGCCGGCAACGCCGTGGCCGTGACCTACACGCTCAACACCAACTTCGGCAGCGGCATCGTCGCGCGCGGCACGGGCATCATGCTCAACAACGAGATGGACGACTTCTCGGCCAAGCCCGGCGTGGCCAACGCCTACGGACTGGTGGGCGGCGATGCCAACGCGGTCGCCCCGGCCAAGCGCCCGCTGTCGTCCATGACGCCCACCATGGTGCTGAAAGACGGCCAACCCGTGCTGGTGACGGGCAGCCCCGGCGGCGCACGCATCATCACCGCCGTGCTGCAGACCGTGGTGAACGTGATCGACTTCGGCATGAACCCGGCCGAGGCCGCGAGCGTGCCGCGCGTGCACCACCAGTGGACGCCGGACGAGCTGCGCGTGGAAAAGGGCCTCTCGCCCGACACCATCGCGCTGCTCAAGGCCCGCGGGCACCACGTGGTGGTCAAGCCCACCATGGGCCGCACCCAGACCATCCAGCTGCGCGGCGGCGCGCTGTACGGCTATTCGGACCCGCGCAACCCCGACGGCAAGACGCTCGGGTACTGAAGCTATCCGCCAGCACGTCTGCACCACCCTGCATCACGCAAGCCGCCCTCGGGCGGCTTTTTTCTTTCCGATCGCACCCCGGTAGTGCGCAGCGGCAGCAGGAGCACGGTGCCAATCCCGGGCAGCGGACCGCCAAGAAATTTCATCAGAAAGCGGCTCAGCCCCAATATCGCAAAGGACCTTCAGCTATTAAAAAAATAGCACCACCGGTTTCCCCGAACGCCACGGGCATAACAATTGCCTACAGTTCTTGCATACAAGTCTTGTAGGCGTCTGGAGCTGTTTGATGTCCCGTCTTTTCCGATCCCTCTTCGGCCAGGTCGTCCTGGCGCTGATTGCCGGCGTGGTGCTGGGCCTGCTCTGGCCCGACAAGGCCGTCGCGCTCAAACCGCTGGGCGATGGCTTCATCAAGCTCATCAAGATGCTCATCCCGCTGATCGTCTTCTGCGTGGTGGTGCACGGCATCGCCGGCACGGGCGATCTGCGGCGGGTGGGCCGGGTGGGCGTCAAGGCGCTGATCTATTTCGAGGTGGTCACCACCATCGCGCTGATGCTGGGCCTGGGCCTGGCCTTCCTCTTTGAGCCCGGCGTTGGCATGAACGTGGACCCGCGCTTGCTGGATGGGTCGGCGTTGAACGCCTATTCCTCCAACGCCGACAAGCTGGCGAGCGGCGGCTTCAGCGACTTCATCCTCAAGCTCATCCCGACCACGGCCATCAGCGCCTTCTCCTCGGGCGACGTGCTGCAGGTGCTCCTCTTCTCCGTGGTCTTCGGCGTGGCGCTGTCGCTGCTGGGCGAGCGAGGCGCGCGCGTGGCGGGACTGATCGAGGAGCTCTCGCTGGTGCTGTTCAAGATCATGGGTCTGCTCATCCGGCTGGCGCCGCTGGGCGTGCTGGGTGCCATCGCGTTCACCGTGGGCAAGTACGGCATCGGCTCGCTCAAACAGCTGGGCATGCTGGTGGGACTCTTCTACGTCGCCGTCATCGTGTTCGTGACCGTGGTGCTGGGCCTGATCATGCGGGTGTCGGGCTTCAGCCTGTTCAAGCTGCTGCGCTATCTGCGAGAAGAGCTGGCGGTGGTGTTCGCCACCACCTCGTCCGACAGCGTACTGCCGCAGGTCATGGCCAAGCTCAAGAACATGGGCATCCGCGATTCGACCGTGGGCCTGGTGATTCCCACCGGCTACTCGTTCAACCTCGACGCCTTCTCCATCTACATCACGCTGGCCGCCGTGTTCATCGCCCAGGCCACCAACACGCCCATCGGCATGGCCGACCTGCTGACCATCCTGGCGATCTCGCTGGTCACCTCCAAGGGCGCGCACGGCGTGCCAGGCTCGGCCATCGTGGTGCTGGCCGCCACGCTGCACGCGGTGCCGGCCATCCCGGCCATCGGCCTGGTGCTGGTGCTGTCGGTGGACTGGTTCATGGGCATCGCGCGTGCCCTGGGCAACCTGATCGGCAACTGCGTGGCCACGGTCGCCATCGCGGCCTGGGAGGGCGACATCGACCACGAACGCGCCCACGCCGTGCTGAACGCCGAGAACGTCCCACCCATTGCCTGAGGCACACGCCGCTTCGCGGCCAGGCCGGCGCTACGCGCAGGCAAGGCCCACCCGGACACGGCGCAAAAACACAATGGGTATCCCTCGCTGAAAAAGATACTTATTGACACATGCATCGCCTCTAATAGACGACGCCTTTCGCCAGCATCAACAAGGTATTCCATGCTGCACACACTGCGCTCCCGCATCCTCTTCATCACCACCGCCACGGTGGTCTGCGCACTGGCCATCACGGGCGCGGCCACTTACCACATCACCCGCACCAATACGTTCGAGACCATCGAGCAGGACCTGAACGCAGTGGCCGCAGGCAACGCCATGGCCGTGGACAACTGGGTGGATGCGAAGGGCGGCGCCGTGAAGGCCACCGCCGCAGCCGTGCAGTACGGAGACCCGCAGGGCTTCGTGGCGCTGATGGGCAAGGCCAACGGCTTTCCAGTCGCCACCGTGGGCTGGAAGGACAAGACCTTCCTGTCCACCACATCCACCCCTGCGGGCTACGACCCCACGGCTCGCCCCTGGTACAAGACCGGCGCCGAGGCCGGCAAGCTCACCGTCACCAAGCCCTACGGCGACTCGACCACCGGAGTTCCCTACGTGGCCTTCGTGGCGCCCATGCTGCGCGACGGCCAGCTCGAAGGCGTGCTGAGCGGCGCCGTGCCGCTGGACGGCGTGCGCGAGGTGGTATCGGCCATCCGGCCCACGCCCAAGAGCTTCGGCTTCGTGGTCAACGCCGCCGGCCAGATCCTGGCCCACGCCGACACCAAGCTCGTGCTCAAGCCGTCCGCCGACATCTCCCCGCTGCTCACGCCCGCCACTCTGGCATCGCTGACCCCATCGAGCCAGCCGCTGGAGATCGACCTGGACGGCGCTGCCAAACTGCTCAAGGGGCAACCCATCCAGGGCACCGACTGGATCCTGGTGGTGGCACTGGACCGGGCCGAAGCCACGGCAGGCCTGGGCAAAGTGCTGCACACCTTGATCATCGCCATCGTTCTGCTGGCCCTGTCCGCTGCCGGCATCGGGGCGGCGCTCACCTCCGCGTCGTTCCGCCGCCTGTCCGAAGTGCGCGACGCCATGGACCAAGTCGGCTCGGGCAACGGCGACCTGACCCACCGCCTGCCGGTCCACGGCAAGGACGAGGTCGCGCAGATCTCCGCGTCGTTCAACACCTTCGTGGACAAGATCGGCGCCGTGCTGCACGACGTTCGCCGGGGCGTCGATTCCATCAAGACCGCCACCGATGAGATCCGCGCAGGCAACCAGGATCTGTCCAACCGAACGGAGGGCTCGGCCAGTGCGCTGCAGGAAACCTCCGCCTCGCTATCGGAGCTCACCGGGACGGTGCGGCAGTCGGCGGACGCGGCCGCGCAGGCCACGCGCCTGGCGCAGTCTGCCAGCGTCACGGCCGCGCGCGGCGGCGAGGTGGTGGCCAGCGCCGTGGCGACCATGGACGAGATCACCGCAGCGTCGGCCAGGATCGGCGAAATCATCGGCGTCATCGACTCCATCGCCTTCCAGACCAA
Organism: Paracidovorax sp.; assembly: GCF_057642795.1. Taxonomy (NCBI): domain Bacteria; kingdom Pseudomonadati; phylum Pseudomonadota; class Betaproteobacteria; order Burkholderiales; family Comamonadaceae; genus Paracidovorax; species Paracidovorax sp. The sequence goes on along the minus strand of NZ_JBXYZY010000001.1, from coordinate 78,647 downwards.
CATCCTGGCGCTCAACGCCGCCGTCGAAGCCGCCCGTGCGGGCGAGAACGGCCGAGGCTTCGCTGTGGTGGCCAGCGAAGTGCGCAGCCTGGCGCACCGCAGCGCCACCGCAGCCAAGGAGATCAAGACGCTGATCGACGCGTCGGGCGCCAGCGTGTCCACCGGAACGCAGCGCGTGCAGGCAGCTGGCAAGACCATGGGCGAGATCGTGCGGGACATTCAGCAGGTCGAGCAGATCATCGGGGAGATCAACGCCACCATGAATGAGCAGAGCAGCGGCATCGGCCAGATCAACCAGGCCGTCGCCGAGATGGACCGCGCCACGCAGCAGAATGCCGCCCTGGTCAAGGAGTCCACCGCAGCGTCAGCCGTGCTCAACGACCAGGCCCACAGCCTGGCACGCATCGTGGGGACCTTCCAGCTCGACAAGAACCCACCCGGGTCGCAGCTGGCGGCATTGACGCTCTGAGAAGGAGCAGCCCCGGCCCCACAATCGCCTCATGACCATCAGCCCGCTACAAATCGCCCGCCAAGTCGTCGAGTCCATCCTGGCCCAGAAACTTGCGCCCGGCGAACGGCTGGGCGAGCAGGATCTGGCCGATCTGTTCAAGGTCAGCCGCACGCTGGTGCGCGAGGCGCTGATGCAGTTGCAGGCACGCGGCTTTGTCGAGGTGCGGCCGCGGCGCGGCTGGTATGTGGTGGAGCCTTCGGTGGACGATGCGCGCGACGCCTTCTCCGCGCGACGCATCATCGAGTCGGGCATCCTCGCCGAAGCCGGCCTGCCGCTGCAGCGCGCCGTGGTGAAGCGCCTGCGCGCGCACATCGACGAGGAGCGCCAGGCCATCGAAGGCGCCGACGCCGCGACCCGCGCCTTCTTGTTGGCGGATTTCCACGTATGCCTGGCCGATGCCATGGGCCACCGCAGTCTCTGCGGCATCCTGCGCGACCTCACGGCCCGCACCACGCTGGCCGCGTCCCTCTACCAGTCGCAGCACGACGCCAGCGAATCCTGCGCGGACCATGGCTCCATCGTCGAAGCCCTGGAGGCCGGCGACACAGCCCTTGCGCGCGAGCGCATGCTGGCGCACATCGGCCAAGTGGAAAACGCCTTGAACCCCGCGCAGCCGCGGGTGCGCGACCGGCTGCGGGAATCGCTGGCGCCGCTGCCGGCTGCCGCGCGCGACAGCTGACGCACGTCCTGGCCCGGGCCACACAGATCCTGCCCTTTTCCGACCGCGCCGCTGCGGGGCCTGCCAGATCCGGCATTCCACCCTCGCCGGCCAGCCGGGCGCATCCGCGGCAGCCGGCGCCCGCACCCCAGGGCCTTGCCCTGGCCCAAGGGGTGCAAACCACCCGGCCATCCCGCGCATGCATTTTGCTCACTCCGCCGGCAAGCGGGTAACTCCCAGGCATTACACCGATCCAGTGCCTTGGAACGCCCGGCTAATTTGTATACAAACATGGATGCATTAAACGAGTGCAAAAACACCCGCCGGCCCCAAACCATGCACCAGGAGAAGCCATGTCCACTGTGATCAGTACTGCCAGCGCCACGCCTGCGCCGGTGTCCAACGCCTCGAACAGCGCGTCGCCGCACTCCGGCAATGCACTCATCAAGCCGGGATACGACCCGCGCCTGACCAATGAAGACCTCGCCCCGCTGAGGACGCAGACCTGGGGCCAGTACAACATCTTCGCGTTCTGGATGTCCGACGTACATAGCGTGGGCGGATACGTCACGGCCGGCAGCCTGTTCGCGCTCGGGCTGTCGAGCTGGCACGTGCTGGCGGCACTGCTGATCGGCATCGTGATCGTGCAGTTCTTCTGCAACCTGGTGGCCAAGCCAAGCCAGGTGACGGGCGTGCCCTACCCCGTGATCTGCCGCGCCTCTTTTGGCGTGCTGGGCGCGAATATCCCGGCCATCATCCGCGGGCTGATCGCGGTGGCCTGGTACGGCATCCAGACCTATCTGGCTTCCAGCGCCTTCATGATCCTGGCACTGCATTTCTACCCGTCGCTCGATGCCTATGCCGATGTCACGCGGCACGGCTTCGCGGGCCTGTCCACGCTGGGCTGGGTCTCGTTCATGGTCATGTGGGTGCTGCAGGCCCTGGTGTTCTGGCACGGCATGGAAGCCATCCGCCGCTTCATCGACTGGGCCGGCCCGGGCGTGTATGTGGTGATGGCCATTCTCTGCGGCTGGCTGGTCTGGAAGGCCGGCTGGAAGAACATCGACCTGAATCTGGGCGGCGTGCGCTTCCAGGGCTGGGACGCGGTGCCCGTGATGCTCTCGGCCATCGCGCTGGTGGTGAGCTACTTCAGCGGCCCCATGCTCAACTTCGGCGACTTCTCGCGCTACGGGAAAAGCTTCGAGGCGGTGAAGAGGGGCAACTTCTGGGGTCTTCCCGTCAACTTCGTTTTCTTCTCGCTGCTGACCGTCATCACCACGGCCGCCACGCTGCCCGTGTTCGGCGAACTCATCACCGATCCCGTCCACACCGTGGGCCGCATCGACTCCACCACCGCCGTGGTGCTGGGCGCGCTCACCTTCATGATCGCCACCGTGGGCATCAACATCGTGGCCAACTTCGTCTCGCCGGCGTTCGACTTCTCCAACGTCGCGCCCCAGCACATCAGCTGGCGCACGGGCGGCATGATCGCCGCCGTGGGCTCGATCTTCATCACGCCCTGGAACCTCTACAACAACCCGGAGGTCATCCACTACACGCTGGACATCCTGGGCTCATTCATCGGTCCGCTGTTCGGCATCCTGATCGCCGACTACTACTTCGTGCGCCGCCAGCAGGTGGACGTGGATGACCTCTACACCATGAAGCCCGAAGGTCGCTACTGGTACCAGGGCGGCTACAACCCGCGCGCCGTGATGACCATGGTGCCCGCAGCGCTCGTGCCCATCCTGTGCGTGATCGTGCCCAGCTGGCGCGGCGTGGCCAGCTATGCCTGGTTCATCGGCATGGGCCTGGGCCTGGTCATCTACCTGGCACTGAACCGCAAGAAAAACTAACCCGAGAAGGAGCGTGCAGCGCCCATGCGTATCAAGATCATCAATCCCAACACCACCTGGAGCATGACCGAGAAAATCGGGGCCTGCGCGCGCGCCGTGGCGCGGCCGGGCACCGAGGTCATCGCCGTGAGCCCCGCCATGGGTCCGGCCTCCATCGAAAGCCATTACGACGAGGCACTGGCCGTGCCTGGCCTGCTGCAGGAGATCGCCCGGGGCGAGGCCGAAGGTGCGGATGGCTACGTGATCGCCTGCTTCGGCGACCCCGGCCTGAAGGCCGCGCGGGAGCTGGCACGCGGTCCGGTGGTGGGCATCGCCGAAGCGGCCATGCATCTGGCCAGCATGGTGGGCTCGCGGTTTTCGGTGGTCACCACGCTGGGCCGCACCAGGGGCCAGGCCTGGCACCTGGCCGAGATCTACGGCATGGAGCGCTTCTGCGCCAACGTGCGCACCTGCGAATTGCCGGTGCTGGAGCTGGAAGTGCCCGGCTCGAACGCCCGCGAGCGCATCACGGACGAATGCCGCCGCGCCCTGGCCGAGGACGGCTGCGACACCATCGTGCTGGGCTGCGCCGGCATGGCCGACCTGTGCGAGCACATCAGCGGCGTGCTAGGCGTGCCGGTGATCGACGGCGTGGCAGCCGCCACCACCCTGGTCGAATCGATGGTGACGCTGCGCCTGTCCACCAGCAAGCACGGCGAGCTGGCCCCGCCGTTGCCCAAGGCCATGACTGGCGCATTGGCCGGCTTCACGCTGAACGCAGCGCAGGGCTGAAACCGCGGCGCGCGGCCCGGAACCACAATAATCGCGCTATGCCACGCGCCCGCCCCGCCCCTCAGCCCCCCGCCAACGCCACCGCTGCCGCTCCGGCGCCTGCGATACCCAGAAAGCGCGCGGCCCGCAGCGCCGCTCCGCCCGCAGAAGCCCCGCCCGCCGCCGAAGGCACGGGCGAGCCGGCGCAGGCCTCCATCGAAAGCATCGCCCGCGACCTCGCCACCGCCATCGTGGAAAAGCGCCTGCCGCCCGGCACCTGGCTGCGCGAGGAGGCGCTGGGCCGGGTCTATTCGGTCAGCCGTACCAAGATCCGCGCCGCGCTGGTCATGCTGGCCAAGGACCGGCTCATCGAGACCATCCCCGACAAAGGCTCGTTCGTGAGCCGCCCCAGCGTGCAGGAGGCGCGCGAGGTGTTCGCCGTGCGCCGCATCCTGGAAAGCGAGGTGGTGCGCCTCTTCGTCGCCCGCGGCAAGCGCGCCGACTACCAGCGGCTGGAGCAGCACATCCATTTCGAGCGTGCCACGCTCAAGGGCGGCACCGCAGTCGGCCATGTGCAGGAACAGCTGCTCGGCGACTTCCACGTCGCGCTGGCCGAGATGGTCGGCAACAAGACCCTGGCGCAGCTGGTGCGCGATCTGGTGGCGCGCTGCTCGCTCATCGCCATGCTCTACCACTCGTCCAACGACGCGCACTGCGCATCGGACGAGCACGCCGACTTCCTGCGCATCTGCCGCAGCGGCGATGCGGATGCGGCCGTCCAATGCATGGTGGAACACCTGGCACGCATCGAAACCAGCCTGGATCTCGACTCCGAGCGGGCCGACCGGCAGCTCGATCTGGTCAAAGCGCTGCTGGCCTGACCGATCCGCCAGGCGCGACCATCCTGGCCGTCGCCATCGGCGTGGGCGTAGCGCCCCGCTTCCGCAAGGGGATGCGGCAATCCGGTATTCTGCTGGCCTCGATCACCGCCGTGCTCCTGAATGTCTTCTTCAATGGCGCCCGCCGCGACACCTCCGCGGCCGTGGACGCTGCCCGGCAGGCCGGCGCGCACTGACGCCGGCCCGCACCTTGAGCGAGCCAACGCACCGGGGGCCCTCTCACCGAAGGCCCCCATCGCCCGCTGCGCCGGCAGGTCATGCACAAAACGCATGTGACATCGCCGGCGCCGCGCCGGCACGGCGTTAAGCTCGACGGGCAAAGCCTTTCCGCACCTCGCTTTTTCTCGGTACACCGTATGACAAAACAACTCTCCGCCGCCGAAGCGGCCCTGCGCGAAGCCGCGCTCGAATACCACCGCAGCCCCGTGCGCGGCAAGATCGCCGTGACGCCGACCAAGCCCCTGTCCAACCAGCGCGACCTGTCGCTGGCCTATTCGCCCGGCGTGGCCTACCCGTGCCTGGACATCCAGGCCGACCCGTCCCTCGCCTTCGACTACACCTCGCGCGGCAATCTGGTGGGCGTGATCACCAACGGCACCGCCGTGCTGGGCCTGGGCGACATCGGCCCGCTGGCCGGCAAGCCGGTGATGGAAGGCAAGGGCTGCCTGTTCAAGAAGTTCGCCGGCGTCGATGTGTTCGACATCGAGCTGGCCGAGCGCGACCCGGACAAGATCATCGACATCGTGGCCGCGCTGGAGCCCACGCTGGGCGGCATCAACCTCGAAGACATCAAGGCGCCCGAGTGCTTCTACATCGAGCGCGAGCTCTCCAAGCGCATGAACATCCCGGTGTTCCATGACGACCAGCACGGCACAGCCATCATCTCCAGCGCCGCGCTGCTCAACGGCCTGGAACTGGTCGGCAAGGACATCGGCGCCGTGAAGGTGGCCGTCTCCGGCGCCGGCGCCGCCGCCATCGCCTGCCTGGACGTGATGGTGGGCCTGGGGGTCAAGCGCGAGAACATCTACGTGGTGGACTCCAAGGGCGTGATCTACGAAGGCCGCGGCCCGCTGGACGAATCCAAGGCCCGCTACGCGCAGAAGACCGAGGCCCGCACCCTGGCCGACGTGGTGAACGGCGCCGACGTGTTCCTGGGCTGCTCCGCCCCCGGCGTGCTGACGGCCGACATGGTCAAAACCATGGCCGACAAGCCCATCATCCTGGCGCTGGCCAACCCCGAGCCCGAGATCCGCCCCGAACTCGCCAAGGCCATCCGCCCCGACTGCATCATCGCCACCGGCCGTTCGGACTACCCGAACCAAGTGAACAACGTGCTGTGCTTCCCCTACATCTTCCGCGGCGCGCTCGATTGCGGCGCCACGAAGATCACCGAAGCCATGAAGCTCGCCTGCGTGCGCGAGATCGCCGACCTGGCCAAGGCCGAGATGAGCGACGAAGTGGCCGCCGCCTACGCCGGCCAGGAACTCTCGTTCGGCCCCGACTACCTGATCCCCACGCCCTTCGATGCGCGCCTGATCCTGCGCATCGCGCCGGCCGTCGCCAAGGCCGCGCAGGAATCGGGCGTGGCCACGCGCCCCATCGAGGACTACGCCGCCTACCGCGAGAGCCTGACCCGCTTCGTCTATCAGACCAGCATGTTCATGCGCCCCGTGTTCGCCGCCGCCAAGGCCGCGCCCCAGCGCGTGGCCTATGCCGAGGGCGAGGACGACCGCGTCCTGCGTGCCGCGCAGGTGGCCGTCGATGACGGACTGGCCAAGCCCATCCTGATCGGCCGCCCCGCCGTGATCGAGATGCGCATCAAGAAGGCCGGCCTGCGCATCCAGCCGGGCCGCGACGTGGAGATCTGCGACCCCGAGGACGATCCGCGCTTCCGCCAGTACTGGGAGGCCTACCATCGCCTGATGGGCCGCGACGGCGTGACGCCCGAGACCGCCAAGGCCGCCGTGCGCCGCTCCAACACGCTGATCGGCGCGCTGATGGTGCACCTGGGCGATGCCGACGCGCTGCTGTGCGGCCTGGTGGGCCGCTTCGACAGCCATCTGGACCACATCCGCCAGGTCATCGGCCTGAAGGAAGGCGTGCCCGGCTTCGCCACCGTGAACGCGCTCATGCTCGACCAGCACACGCTGTTCATCGCCGACACCTACATCAACGAAGAGCCCGACGCCGAGCTGCTGGCCGGCATCGCCCAGATGGCGGCCGACGAGGTGCAGCGCTTCGGCCTGCCGCCCAAGGTGGCCTTCCTGTCGCACTCCAACTACGGCTCGTCCACGCGCCCCTCGGCCCGCAAGATGCGCGCCGCGCGCGACCTTTTCGCGCAGGCCGCGCCGCACATCGAATGCGACGGCGAAATGCACGGCGACACGGCCCTGTCGGAAAGCGTGCGCAAGAACGCGCTGCTCGAGTCCACGCTCACCGGCGCGGCCAACGTGCTGATCTGCCCCAACCTGGACGCCGCGAACATCCTGTTCAACGTGCTCAAGACCACCGGCAGCCACGGCACGACCATCGGTCCGATCCTGCTGGGTGCCAAGGCATCGGCCCATGTGCTGACGCCGTCGTCCACCGTGCGCCGCGTGGTCAACATGACGGCATTGGCCGCGGCCAATGCAGCCGCCGCCAAGGCAGCCAAGGCCGGCTGACCACCCGCCTGCGCCTACCCTGCAAACGCCGCGCCCAGCGCGGCGTTTTTCATGGGGCAGGCCGGCGCGGGCCACGCCGCGCAATGGGCGTGGACATGACGATGGAGGTGCGCGTCTCGCCCCAGCGGTTGATATCGCTGAGAAAGTCTTCCAGAGCGGCCATGCCGGCCACGGCGACGGTCATCAGATAGGAGTCGGCACCGGTCACATGGTGGCACTCCACCACCTCGGGGCGGCCACGCAGCGCCTTCAGCAGGGCCTGCTTGTGCGGCTGCGCCACCGTGATGCCGACGACGGCCTGCACCGGCAGACCCAGCAGGGCGGGGTCGAGATCGGCATGCACGCCGCGCACCACGCCGCTGGCCTGCAGCCGCTTGAGGCGTTCCGCCGTCGCGGCGATCGACAGGCCGCTGGCCTGGGCCAGGGTCTTGAGCGGCGCACGGCCGTCGGCCTGCAGCGCCTCGATCAGCTTCCAGGCCTTGTCGTCCAGATGCAGGCTTTCGGTCATGTGGCCGATTGTCCATAAAGATTCTTTCGCCAGGCCAGCCATGCCGTAAAAATCCGCTTCGGGATCGGCGGCACGCGGCCTACGATCAAAGGCATGGATTCTTCCGAGCCTCTGCACCTCTTCGCTTCGTCGCTGCTGATCGGCCTGTCGATCGCCGTGCCCGTTGGCCCCATAGGCCTGCTGGTCATCCAGCGCAGCCTGGACCAAGGGCCGCGCGCCGGCCTGGCCGCCGGGATGGGAGCCGCCGCGGCGGATGCCGTCTATGGGGCCATCGGCGCTTATGGCGTGCACTGGCTGACGCAGTCGCTGGTCAGCCTGCGCGTGCCGCTCACGCTGTGCGGCACCGGCTTCCTGCTGTGGACGGCCTGGCAGCTGATGCATGCGCCCGCCGGCACGAAGGCGGCCGCTGCAGCACCCTCGCAGGGCGTACTGCACAGCTTTCTCGGCACCTGGGCCTTGACCCTGTCCAACCCCGCGACGATTCTGTCCTTCGTGGCCCTCTTCGGCGCGCTGGCAGGCCGCTCGGCCGTGTCATCGCCAGGCATGATGGTGGCAGGCGTGCTGGCCGGATCGGCGCTCTGGTGGCTGCTGCTCAGCGCGCTGGTGGGCCGGCTGCGTGGACGCTTCGATCCGCGCTGGCAGCGGGCGACCCATCGGGTCAGCGCAGCGATGCTGACAGGCTTCGCCCTGTGGCAGCTGGTCTCGCTGGCAAGATGAGGGCTTCGCAAGCGGGAGGCAGCGGCGGCCACAGCAGACGGGCACCGCGCGCCAGCGCAGGCACCACAACGGGGCGCCCCTTGCTTGCGCACGCCGCATCGACTTGAATTTGTATACAAATGGCGGGCATCAATCTTGCAAATCTTGGCCTACAAGCGCGCGAAGCCCGCCCTGTAGCCCGCGACGGCCCACGCTTTCCTTGACCCAACGGAGTCCCGCATGAAGAAACGTTCCCTGCTGCAAGCCGCGCTGGCCCTGGCCACGGCCAGCGCATTCGCGCTGCCCGCATCCGCCCAGACGCTGACGCCCATCAAGTTCCAGCTCGACTGGCGCTTCGAAGGCCCTTCGGCCTTCTTCCTGCTGCCCGCCGCCAAGGGCTACTTCAAGGATGCAGGCCTCAACGTCACGGTGGATGCCGGCAATGGCTCCGGCAGCGCTGTGCAGCGCGTGGCCTCGGGCAGTTACGACATCGGCTTCGCGGACATGGCCTCGCTGATGGAATTCCACGCCAACAACCCTGACGCCAAGAACGGCCCCATCGCGGTGATGGTGGTCTACAACAACACGCCCGCTGCCGTCATGGCACTCAAGAAGAGCGGGATCGCCAAGCCCGCCGACCTCACGGGCAAGAAGTTGGGCGCTCCGGTGTTCGATGCAGGCCGCCGGGCCTTCCCGATCTTCGTCAAGGCCAACGGCGTGGGCGCCGTGCAGTGGACGGCCATGGACCCACCGCTGCGGGAAACCATGCTGATGCGCGGCGACGTCGATGCCATCACCGGCTTCACCTTCACCTCGCTGCTGAGCCTGGAGGCGCGTGGCGCCAAGGCCAGCGACGTGGTGGTCATGCCCTATGCCGATTTCGGCGTGAAGCTCTATGGCAACGTCATCATCGTCAACCCCAAGCTGGTCACGGAGAACCCGCAAGCCATCAAGGCCTTCCTCAAGGCCTTCACGCGCGGCGCCAAAGAGGTCATCGCCAATCCTGCCGCCGCCATCGCCTATGTGAAGGAACGCGACGGCATCATCAACACGCAGCTCGAGACGCGCCGCCTGCAACTGGCCATCGACACCGTGGTCAACAGCCCAGACGCCCGCGCCGAAGGCTTCGGCCAGCTCAAGCCGCAGCGGCTTTCGCTGATGGCTTCGCAGGTGTCGGACGCCTACTCCACCAAGACACGGGTCAACCCCGAAACGGTATGGAACGGCAGCTTCCTGCCGACGGCCGCCGAGCTGAACATCCTGCCGCGCAAGTAACGACGCCTGGGGCGCGCCGGCCTGGCTCCCGCGCGGGGCTGCGGCTGGTCGCTCTCATTTCAATAGCTTAAGGCACTGGATCGACCTGCGCCGGCGGCATATTCCCTACACCACACCCATGCAGGCCGAAGCTCCCTATTTCGTGGACTTCCGTGATGTCTGGCTCGCCTACAACGACGAGCTGCTCGCACAGAACCACTTCGCCGTCGAAGCCATCGACCTGCAGGTGCGGCAGGGCGAGTTCATCGCCATCGTCGGCCCCTCGGGCTGCGGCAAGTCCACCTTCATGAAGCTGGCCACCGGCCTGCGCATGCCTTCCATCGGCAAGATCCGCATCGACGGCCAACCCGTCACCGGACCGCTGAAGATCTCGGGCATGGCCTTCCAGGCGCCCTCGCTGCTGCCCTGGCGCACGACGGTGGACAACGTGCTGCTGCCGCTGGAGATCGTGGAGCCCCATCGCAGCCAGTTCAAGGCCCGCCGCAAGGAATACGAGGCCCGCGCCCGCGCCCTGCTGCAGAAGGTAGGCCTGGGCGGCTACGAAGACCAGTTCCCCTGGCAGCTCTCGGGCGGCATGCAGCAGCGCGCGAGCATCTGCCGCGCGCTCATCCATGAGCCCAAGATGCTGCTGCTCGACGAACCCTTCGGCGCGCTCGACGCGTTCACGCGCGAAGAGCTCTGGTGCATCCTGCGCGACCTGCAGGCCGAGCAGCGGTTCAACGTCATCCTCGTCACGCACGACCTGCGCGAAAGCGTGTTCCTGGCCGACACCGTCTATGTGATGAGCAAGAGCCCGGGCCGCTTCGTCGTCAGGCGCGACATCGACCTGCCGCGCCCGCGCGAGCTGGAACTGACCTACACCAAGGAATTCACCGACATCGTGCTGGAGCTGCGCGGCCACATCGGGGCGCTGCGCAAGGCCGGCGGGGAGATCACGCAATGACGAGCATCATGAAGAACGCCGCGCACCGCCGACGCATCGAGCGCTGGTCGCCCTGGGTGCTGCTGTTCGCCGTGATCGTGCTCTGGCAGGTCATCTGCTCGGGCCTGGGCATCTCGGAATTCATCTTTCCCAGCCCCGGCGCCATCTGGAGCCAGCTGGTCGAATTCAAGTGGATCATCGCTGGACACGCCTGGCGCACCTTCTGGGTGACCATGGCAGGCTTCGGCATCGCCATCGTGGTGGGCGTGCTGCTGGGCTTTCTGATCGGCTCCTCGCGGCTAGCGTATGCGGCCGTCTATCCGCTGATGACCGCGTTCAACGCGCTCCCGAAGGCCGCGTTCGTGCCCATCCTGGTGGTGTGGTTCGGCATCGGTGCGGGCCCGGCCATCCTCACGGCCTTCCTGATCAGCTTCTTCCCGATCATGGTGAACATCGCCACGGGCCTGGCCACGCTGGAGCCCGAACTGGAAGACGTGCTGCGCGTGCTGGGCGCCAAGCGCTGGGACGTGCTGATGAAGGTCGGTCTGCCGCGCTCGCTGCCCTACTTCTACGGCTCGCTGAAGGTCGCCATCACGCTCGCGTTCGTGGGCACCACGGTGAGCGAGATGACCGCCGCCAACGAGGGCATCGGCTACCTGCTGATCTCCGCGGGCTCGTCGATGCAGATGGGCCTGGCCTTCGCGGGCCTGATGGTGGTGGGCGCCATGGCGATGGTGATGTACGAGCTCTTCAGCGTGCTGGAAAAGCACACCACCGGCTGGGCACGGCGGGGATCGCAGGGGGAGTGAGGGCGCGCGGGCCCGGGCCCGGCGCCATGGCGCAACCCTACAATTTCCGCATGCCCACCTACCGCGAAGCCACCGAAACCGACCTCCACGCGATCTGCGCGCTCGGCGAGGAAGTGAACGCGGTCCACCACGAGGCCTTTCCCGGCATCTTCGCAGGCCCGGGCGAACCGCACCGGGACGCAGCGCACTGGCGCAGCAGCATCGGCCGGGAAGACGCCACGACCTTCGTCGCCGAGTCCCGGGGCGGGCTGGTCGGCTTCGTCACCGTCAGCATCGTCTCGGAATCCCACACGCTGCTGAAGCCCATGCGCTTCGGCCGCGTGGGCAGCGTGGGCATCACCGCCAGCCAGCGGGGCCGGGGCATCGGCAGGGAATTGATGCAGCGGGCCCAGGACTGGGTGGCGCAGGGGGGAGGCGTCGAAGTGCGTCTGAACGTCTGGGCGTTCAACACCCATGCGCTGCATGTGTATGAAGAGCTGGGCTATGAGGTCCGCTCGCTGTTCCTGGTCAAGCCGCTGGGCGCCCAGGCCTAGGGAACGCAAATGCCCCGCCGCACAAGACCCCACCTGCTGCGCGCCAGCTTCCGGCCCGACGCCGACATCGACGAGAGCACCTACCCCTACAGCATCCCGGCCGTCGCGCAAATAGACCAGATCGACTTCCATCCCAACGTCACCTTCTTCGTCGGAGAGAACGGCGCGGGCAAATCCACCGTGCTGGAAGCGCTGGCCGTGGGCCTGGGATTCGGGCAGGAAGGCGGCACAAAATCCGTGCGGCTGCAGACGACGTTCCAGCAAGCTTCCGTCTCGCCGCTGCACGGCGACCTGCGGCTGGCCCGCGCCGCGCCCATTCCGAAAGACGGCTACTTCCTGCGGGCCGAGAGCTTCTTCAACGTGGCGACCTACATGGACGACATGCCCGGCCACAACGGCTACGGCCACCGGAAACTGCACGCCCAGTCGCACGGCGAATCGTTCATGAGCGTGCTGACGCAGAAGCTGCGCGGCGACGGCATCTACTTCCTCGACGAACCCGAGGCCGCGCTATCGCCCAACCGCCAGCTGGCGGCGCTGTGCGCCATCCACCAGCTGGTCGAGGACCACTCGCAGCTCGTCATCGCCACGCACTCGCCGATCCTGCTGTCGTACCCGCACGCGAAGATCATCCTGTTCGACGGCACGGGCGTGAGCGAAGTGGCCTTTGAGGACACCGAGCATTTCGAGGTGACGCGCGACTTTCTGAACAACTACCCGAGGCGGCTGGAGCAGTTGCTGGACGACGCGCCGGAAGCGTGAGGGCTTAGAACGTGTTCACGTTCTAAGCCTGCAGGCCTGCGGCCTGCAACAATCGGAGCCACCATGCCCCGCTTCGCCGCCAACCTCTCGCTGCTCTACAACGAGCTGGACTTCCTCGACCGCTTCGCCGCCGCCGCCCGCGACGGTTTCGAGGCGGTCGAATACCTGTTCCCCTACGCCTGGCCGGCCCAGGAACTGGCCCGTCGCCTCAGCCCCCTGGGCCTGCAGCAGGTGCTGTTCAACGCCCCGCCCGGCGACTGGGAGGCGGGCGAGCGCGGCATCGCCTGCCTGCCCGGGCGCGAGGCCGAATTCCGAACCGGCATCGCCCAGGCCATCGAATACGCGCAGGCGCTGCGGTGCCCGCGCATCCACGTGATGGCGGGCCTCGTGCCGCAAGGCGCCGACCCGGCCGCCGTGCGCGCCACCTATATCGCCAACATCCGCCATGCCGCAGCGCAGGCTGCGCCGCACGGCATCCGCATCCTGATCGAGCCCATCAACGGCCGCGACATGCCGGGCTTCTTCCTGAACCGCCAGGACGCCGCCCATGCGCTCATCGCCGAGATGGGTGCCGCCAACGTGCAGGTGCAGATGGACCTCTACCACTGCCAGATCGTCGAGGGCGATCTGGCGGCGAAGATCCGCCAGTACGTGCCCACCGGCCGCATCGGCCACCTGCAGATCGCGGGCGTGCCCGAGCGGCACGAGCCCGACGTGGGCGAGGTGAACTACCCCTATCTCTTCCGGCTGCTCGACAGCCTGGGTTACGACGGCTGGATCGGCTGCGAATACCGCCCCGCGCGCGGCGCGGCGCCGCACGCCACCAGCGACGGGCTGGGCTGGCTGCGCCCCTGGCGACCCGCGCGCAGCTGATAGCTATCAAATGAATAGCTGCAAGCGCTGATGAATCAAGCGCTGCAGGCCATTTTGGCTAGTACCGGTTGGAGAAGTTGGCGCTGATGCGCTGGCGCAGGTATTCAGCCCCGGTGATCGGCGCGTGCTTCTTCGCCGGGCCTTGGATCACCGCGTCTTCATTGGCCTGCGCGAAAAACGCCAGGCTGTAGCGCGCGCCCTGGTATTCGTGCGGCAGCGGGTTGCGCACGCGGTGGAAGTTGCTGGGCAGCTGGTCGTCGCTCCAGCGCATCAGCATGTCGCCGATGTTGCAGGTGATGACGCCCTCGATCGGGTCCACCGGCGTCCAGGCGCGGCCTTCCATCTCCTTGCCCGGCAGCACTTGCAGCCCGCCCTGGCCGGCGCGCTGGAAGAGCAGTGTGAGGCAGTCGAAATCGGTATGCGCCCCCGCGCGCCACAGGCCCAGCTCGTCCTTCAGCGCGGGATCGACGGCGAAGTAGTGCAGCATGCGCAACGTGCTCTGGTAGGCGGGCACCGAGGGGTCGTGGGCGCGGGTGAAGAAGTCCGGCGCGAATCCCAGCTTCCAGGCGAAGCACGACAGCAGCTGCATCGCCACCTGCCAGCACTGGGCCTCGAAGCCCAGCGTGGCTTCCTGGAAGCCGGGCAGTTCCGCTTCGCTGGGCCACAGGCCCGCCATGCGCGGGCGCGTGACCTGGTAGGACTCCTTCTGGTCCGGCGTGCGGGTGGAGGGGCGAATCTGCGCCTTGTGCTCCCAGCCTGCATTGCGCGCCAGCGGCCACTGCGCCTTGGTCTCTGCGGGCAGCGCGAAGAAGCGCTCGGCCCGCGCGAAGGCGGCGCGGATGTCCTCCAGCGGAATGCCGTGGCCCGAGACCTGGAAGAAGCCGATCTCCACCGACGCGCTCCAGAGCGCCTCGGCGATCTCTTCCTTGCGCGCGTCGAAGTCGGAGATGTCGATGCATCGCACCTCGCGGGCCGTAGTTTCCTCGCCCAGGCCGCCCATGCGGGCTTCCTTTTCCAGCTCGGCGATCACGCCCTGGGCGTTGGCGGGTTCATAGACGGGGGTGGGTGCAGCAGCGGCAGGAGAAAGCATGGGAGCGGTCATGGCGTGATCCTCGGTTCGGGGGGTGGTCCGCACAAGAACCCATGGCGCTGCGGCAAGGCCGGCAAGGCATGCAGGACGCTCGCGGCGCCACGGGCTCTTGAAGGAATGAGGCACCGGCCGGGTGCGGCCCGAGCCCACGATGGGGCGCGGCACGCACATCCGGCTGGCGCCGGCTTCAAGAGCAATGACCCGCCGGCCCTGCAGGCTTGCACGCAAACCCCTGGCGGCCGAACTGAACGCTTCTACTCTCGCGCCACCGGCAAGCAATTCACAGGCCAATGCCTGCGCACCCGAGCGGCACATGCCGGCACAGCTGCGCACCCAAGAGGCCCGGCACACTTCATGCAACGCCATGCACTGAGTAGAAGCGTTCAGCGCAGCCGGCCATGCGACACCCGGCGGCGCCCGGAAATTGCTCGTTCGCACCGTCTGCGGGGGTGCATGCCACCCTGCGCGCCGGCCATTCGACCGACCTGTCGTCCGAACCGAAGAGCATCCGCCATGCAACGCCGCCACTTCCTCTCCAGCAGCCTTTCCACCTCCATCGCCGCCGCCGTGGGCGCCCCGCTGGGCTTAGGCCTCGCACCCGCCGTCCACGCGCAGCGCAGCCTCGTGCCGCTGAAGTTCACGCTCGACTTCCGCGTGACCAGCCAGACCTCGCCCTTCTTCCTGGCGCTGGCCAAGGGCTACTACAAGGACGAGGGGCTGGACGTCTCCATCGACGTGGGCTCGGGCTCGGTGGCCTCCATCACCCGGGTGGCCAGCGGCGCCTATGACCTGGGCCTGGGCGACCTCAGCGCGCTGGTCGAATTCCACGCGCAGAACCCCGACACGCCCGTGCAGGCCGTCTATCAGTACTACAACCGCGCGCCCTTCGTCATCATCGGGCGGCGCGACCGGGGCATCACCGAAGACTTCCTCTCGCTCAGGGGCAAGCGCGTGGCGGCGGCGGCCGTCGAATCCACCCGCCGCAGCTGGCCCATGGTGGCGCGGGCGCTCAAGACCGGGCCCGATCTGTTCGAGTGGGTGACCACCGATTTCAGCGCGCGCGACAACGTCATGGTGCGCGGCGACGTCGATGCCGCCACCTACTTCCACGACTCCGCCGTCTCGCTCTTCGCCCGCATCCCGCCCAAGGACCTGGCGGTGCTGGAATACAGCCGCGCCGGCCTGCAGCTCTACGGCAACGCCCTCCTGGCCGGCAAGCTGCTGCAAGAGAAACCCGACGCCGCCCGCGCCTTCCTGCGCGCCAGCAACCGCGCCCTGCGCGAAACGCTGGCCCAGCCCGATGCGGCGCTGGCCGCCATCAAGGCCCGCGAGCCCATCCTGAACATGGATGTGGAGCGCGAGCGCTGGGGCATCACGCGCCAGTACCTGAACACGGCCGAGACGCAGGCCATCGGCCTGGGCGCCGTCGCCCCCGCCGTGCTGGCCCGCCAGGTGGATGAAGTCGCCACCGTGTTCGGCTTGGCGCGCAAGCCCACGCCCGAGCAGATCTTCAACCCCGCCTTCCTGCCCGCGGCGGCCGAGCGCAAGGTGGCCGCATGAGCGCGCTCGCCACCACCCTGCCCCCGCTCCCGGCCGAAGTCCCGCTGGACGAGCGCGACGGCCGCTACCTGCGCCAGGCCATCGCCCTGGCCGACCAGGCGCGGGCGCGCGGCAACCGCCCCTTTGGCGCCGTCATCGTGGCGGCCGACGGCACGCTGCTGGCCGAGGCCTGGAACGCCAACGGCGAGACCGGCGACTGCACGGCACATGCCGAGACGTCGGCGATCCGCGTCGCCAGCCCCGCGCACGGGCGCGACACGCTCGCCGCGGCCACGCTGTATTCGTCGGGCGAGCCCTGCGTGATGTGCGCCGGCGCCATCTTCTGGTCCAACATCGGCCGGGTGGTCTATGGCATCGACGCCGAACGCCTGCGCGCCTTCCGCGGCGAGCGGCAGGACCAGCGCGACGCCGAGCTCTCCTGCCGTGACGTGTTCAACGCCTCGCCCCACCCCATCGCCTGCATCGGCCCGGCGCTGATCGACGAGGCCTCGGCCTCGCACGTCGGCGCGTGGAAGGCCTGAGCGGCACCGTTTACAGCCCGGGCGGGCTGCAGCGCCCGTATATCATGCGCGCTCCGCTCTTCATTCGATAGCACGCACCGCATGACCTGGCACGCCCGCCTGCAACTGGACTACCGCCGCGAACACGGCCGCACCGTCGCCCGCTTCGAGCACAGCGGGCCGCTGCGCATCCTGCAAAGCCTCTACCCCGAGGGCGACGCGGTCTGCCACAACGTGCTGGTCCATCCCCCCGGCGGGCTGGTGGGGGGCGACACGCTGGACATCGACTTGCGCGTGGGCGAAGGCGCGCACGGCCTGGTGACCACACCCGGCGCCACGCGCTTTTACCGCTCGCTCGGACCGCTGGCGCTGCAGCGCACGCATGCGGTGCTGGAGCCCGGCGCGCGCCTGGAATGGCTGCCGCTCGAAGCCCTGTGCTTCGACGCCTGCAACGCCGAGAACCGCCTGACGATGGAGCTGGCGCCCGGCGCCGAGATGATCGGCCTGGACGTCGCCGCCTTCGGCCTGCCGCATGCGGGCAAGCCCTTCACGCAGGGGCGCCTGCAGCAGCACATCGAAGTGCCGGGCCTGTGGCTGGAACGCGGCCGCATTGACGCCGCCGACGCGCTGCTGATGGACGGGCCGCTGGGTCTCGCCGGGCACCGCTGCCTCGCATCGCTTTTCTTCGTTGCGGGCTCGCCGCTTTCGCGCGAACGGCGCGAAGCCGCGCTGGACTGCGCGCGCGCCGTGACCGATGCCGATGCGCTGGCGCCCCTGTCCGGCGCCACCGCGCCCAACGACCGCGTGGTGGTGGTGCGCGCCCTGGCCCCGGTGGTGGAGCCCGCCATGGCGCTGCTGCAGCGCGTGTGGGCCGCCTGGCGCGCCAAGCTCTGGCAACTGCCGGCCGAGCGGCCGCGCATCTGGTCGATGTAGTTGCTGGAAGCCGCCTCAGCCAGCGGCGAGCGGCGAAGTCCGGCTCAGGTCGTGGCGCTCGACCGGCAGGAATTCGCCCGCGTCACGCACATAGTCCCAGCGCGTCAGCCAGCGCTGGTCGCCCGTCCCCTCGGGCGCCGGCAGGCGCTCCAGCGTGATGAGGCTGTTGGGCGCGCTGGCGCGCAGCCGAACCGACACCGCCGTGCCTGCCTGGGCCGACCAGAGGCCGGTGATCGGTTCCACCAGCCCCGGCTCGTGCGCGTGGCCCGAGAGCAGCAGATCGGCCCCGGCCGCGCTCCAGCGCGCCAGGGCGCGTTCGGCGCGGTGCGGGCGGTGGCTGCGGTCCTGCGGGTGCCCGGCCACCAGCGGGTGGTGGCTGGCCACGATGCGCCAGGTGCCGGGCCGGGCCGCTGACAGGCGTTCGGCCACCGCGTCGATCTGACGCACCGACAGGCTGCCGCGCTGGTGGCGCCACCAGCGCGTGGTGTTCACACCCACCACCGCGAAGCCGTCGGCCTCGCACGCGGGCTCCAGCGCATCGCCCCACCAGCGCGCATAGCGGTCGTAGGCATGGCCGCCCAGGCGCTCCCACCAGGCGAAGAGCGGCACGTCGTGGTTGCCCGGCATCACCAGGCGGTGTTCCGCCGGCAGGGCGGTGATGAAGGCGTGGGCCTGCTCGAACTGCACCGGCAGCGCGCGCTGGGTCAGGTCGCCCGACACCACCACCAACCGCACGCCCAGCCGTGCGGTGAGCCGGGCCACCGCATCGCAGACGGCCGGGTCGTGGGCGCCGAAATGCAGGTCGGAGATGTGCAGCAGAACGCTCATGCGCTTGGCCTCAGGCGGGGGCGAGCCCGGCGGGCGGCAGGGGCACGGGTTCCGGCTCGGCGGCCGCAGCTGCGGTCTCGGGCACCGGGTCGTCGTCCTTGGCGGTGGCCGTGGGCGCGATCAGCCACAGGGGCCGCTCGCCCACGCGGAAGCGGATGGGCGGCGGCATCCATTCGCGCTCGCCATCGAAGGCGACCTTGACGCGCTGCGGCTTCCAGCTCGCGGGCTCGGCCACCATTTCGGTGCAGGCCACGCTGGTGACGGATTCGTCCCGACCGAGCTTGCCCAGGATGGCGTTGCCCACCATGCGGGCCGTCGAGGCATCGCCCTCGGGCGGGCGCAGCAGCACCACGGCCAGCCGATCGCCAGCGGCCACGTCCTGCGCCTCGGCGATACCCACCTGCTCCAGCTGCAGCCGGTTGTTGCCCACGAAGAGGGTGGACACCAGGTGCTCCTGCTGCTGCAGCGGCGCGCCCACCTCGGGCTGCACCGACACGCGCCAGCGGCGCGAGGCGCTGCCGCGCAGCACGCTCCAGATCGAGGAGATGATGGCCACCAGCCGCGTGCGCCCGAAGCGGCGCGAGGCGCGCTCGCGGTTGTCCAGCAGGCGCGGGTAGAGGCCCACGCTGGCGTTGACCAGGAACATGCGCTGGTTGACGAAGCCCACGCCCACCGGCCGCATGTCCCCGCCCTCGAGCGCGGTGAGCACGTCCTGCACGGCCTGCTGCGGCTCCAGCGAGAGCGACTGGTCACGGGCGAAATAGTTGAAGGTGCCCATGGGGAGCACGCCCATGGGCACGCCCTCGGCCCACGCGGCGGTGGCCACGGCATTGATGGTGCCGTCGCCGCCGGCCGCCACCACCAGGCCGCCATCGGCCTTGGCGCTGCGCGCGGCCTCCTGCGACAGCTGCACGATATCGGCCCGCGCCCGGGGCACATGCCAGCGCACGGCGCGCTGCTGCAGGTGCGGCACGGCGTCGAGCTTGGCGCGCAGCTCGTCCAGATCGGCACCGGGGCGCAGCGGCACCACGATGTGCAGGGGCGCGTCGGCGGCGGGCCGGGGCGGCATATAGGCGGGGGAAGAGGTTTGCGTCATGTCGTGAACACCTTGCTTGAAGGCAGCGGTCGATTGTGGAACCCGCAAGGCCCCAAGGCACTGCGGCGCGCCGCCAGCCCGTGTCAGCCAATGCCGCGAAATGCCCCCAGTTGCGCACCGGGCCCGAAGGGCTAGGCGAGCGCATTGAGGACAATGGTCGGTTGATTTCCGACCCAGCATGCCGATGACCTCCTTCCGCGCTCTGCCCCAGCCCGCCCCAACGCCCCGCCTCGCCGGAGGCCGCCGATGAACGCCACCACCGCCGCCTGGGGCGCCTGGGCCGGCTCCCACCCCTACGCGGTGTGGCTGACCGGGCTGGCGCTGGCGCTCGGTCTGGCCTGGCTCGTGCATGCGGGCAGCACGCGCGCAGCGCCGCACTGCGCTCCCTGGGCCACCCGCCTGCCCCGCCCCTCAGGCCCGGTGGCCCTGGCTGCCACCATGGCGCTGGCGGGCGTGCTGCTCTGGGGCTGCGCCCATGTGCTGGCGCTGCTGGCCGATGCCTGGGGCCAGCCGACTGCCTGGGCGGCGCTGGACGACAGCCTGGCCGCCACCCTGCGCGCCAGCGCATCGACGTTCACGCTGACCCTGTTCGCGCGCTTCACACACCTGGGCGATACGGCCGTGCTCGCCGTGCTGGCCGTGGTGGTCGCCGTGGCCCTCTGGCTGCACGGGCGGCGCATGCTGGCCACCGGCTGGGTGGTGGCACTGGCCGGCAACGGCCTGCTGACGCGGGCCTTCAAGCACAGCTTCGAGCGCGTGCGGCCGGTGCACACGCACGAGATCGCGGTGGCCGAGGGCTTCAGTTTCCCCAGCGGGCACAGCAGTTCATCGCTGGTGGCCTACGGGATGCTGGCCTTCCTCGCCTTTCGGCTGCTGCCGGCGCGCTGGCATCGGCCGGCCCTGCTGCTGGCGGCGGCCATCGTCGTCACCGTGGGCTGGAGCCGGGTGGTGCTGCAGGTGCACTTCGCCAGCGATGTGCTGGCCGGCTGGATCACCGGCAGCGCCTGGCTGGCCTGCTGCCTGCTGGTGCTGCGCGGCGCCACGCACTGGCACCGGCTACGCAGGCCGGTGGCCCAATAAGAACGTGAACGCGTTCTGGGTCCGGCTCAGCGCCGGGCGGCGCGCTCGGCCGCGAGCGACCAGGCGAAGATGCCCATGCCGGCCACGCTGAGCACCACGCCCACCCAGCCGGTGGACGTCCAGCCCAGGCCAGCCGCGATGGCCAGGCCGCCCAGCCAGGCGCCCAGGGCATTGGCTACGTTGAAGGCCGAGTGATTGAGCGCAGCGGCCAGCGTCTGCGCCTCGCCCGCAACGTCCATGAGCCGGATCTGCAGCGCCGGGCCGATGGCGACCACGGTGCCCAGCAGAAAGGTCGCCACCGCCGCCGTCGCCACATGGTGCGCGGCGAACACGAAGAAAACCAGCACGGCAGCCGACCACACCAGTAGCTGGCCGACGGTGCGCATGAGGGCCTTGTCCGCCATGTGCGAGCCCACCAGGTTGCCCGCCACCATGCCCAGGCCGAAGAGCGCCAGCACGAAAGGCACACCGGACAGCGGCAGACCGGCCACTTCGATCAGCGTGGGCTTGATGTAGCTGAACACCGCGAACATGCCGCCGAAGCCGATACCCGCGATGCCCAGCGTGAGCCAGACCTGCTTGCGCTTGAGGGCTCCCAACTCGCGCAGCGGGCTCGCTCCCTGCGGCGCCGGAATGTGCGGCACGCCGCCGCGCACCAGCGCCACGGCCAGCACGGCGATCAGCCCCACGAAGACGAAGGCGGCGCGCCAGCCGAAGACCTGCCCCAGCGCGGCGGCGATGGGCACGCCCACCAGCGTGGCGCTGGTGAGACCCAGCATCACCAGCCCCACGGCCCGCGCGCGCTTGCCGGGCGGCGCGAGCGAGGCGGCCACCAGTGCCGCCACGCCGAAATAGGTGCCGTGCGGCAGGCCGGTCAGCAGGCGCATCGCGGCCAGCGAGTGGTACGTGGGCGCGATGGCCGAGGCGAAGTTGCCCAGGGCATAGACGGCCATGAGTGCCATCAGCAGCGCGCGGCGCCCCCAGCCTGCGGCCAGCACCGCGAGCACCGGCGCGCCCACCACCACGCCCAGCGCATAGGCGCTGATGACGTGGCCGGCTTCGGGGATGGAGACACCGATATCGCGCGCCACCTCGGGCAGCAGGCCCATGATGACGAATTCGCCGGTGCCGATGGAAAAGCCTCCAACGCCCAGCGCCAGTACGGCGCGCAGCAGCGTACGGCTGTCGTGTTCGGTGGAAGCAGACGGAGCGGGGGAAACGGGAGGCAGAGGCGCGGAGGACATGGCAGGCGGCGCAGCGCGGGTTCGGCGTTGCGGTTCGAGGTCGGCAATGCGACCGGGCCGGCGACATTAGCACGCTCTCTGCCTCGCGCCAGCGACCCCAAAAGCCAAAGCGGTGCAGCCCGCACAGGCTGCACCGCTTTGGGGGAGTTGGCGCGGGCCCGCGGCCCGGCCAGAAATTCAGGCGGCAGCCACCGGCACGGGGCTGTCGGTCGGCAGCGGGGGCAGCGGCTGGCCTTCCAGTGCCGCGTTCAGGCGGTCGCGGTCCAGGGCGTTTTCCCAGCGGGAGACGACCACGGTGGCCACGGCGTTGCCGATGAAGTTGGTGAGCGAGCGGCATTCGCTCATGAAGCGATCGACGCCCAGGATCAGCGCCATGCCGGCCACGGGCACTTCGGGCACCACAGCCAGGGTGGCGGCCAGGGTGATGAAGCCGGCGCCGGTCACGCCGGCCGCGCCCTTGGACGACAGCATGGCGACCAGCAGCAGGGCGATCTGGTGGCCCAGCGTCAGGTGCGTGTCGGTGGCCTGGGCGATGAAGAGCGCCGCCAGCGTCATGTAGATGTTGGTGCCGTCCAGGTTGAACGAGTAGCCGGTGGGCACGACCAGGCCGACCACGGACTTGCGGCAGCCGGCGCGCTCCATCTTCTCCATGAGCGACGGCAGGGCCGATTCCGACGATGAGGTACCCAGCACGAGCAGCAGCTCGGCCTTCAGGTAGCGGATCAGCTTGAGCACCGAGAAGCCGCAGGCACGAGCGACGGCACCCAGGATCACCAGCACGAAGAGCAGCGAGGTGATGTAGAACGTGGCCACCAGTTCGGCCAGGTTGATCAGCGAGCCCACGCCGAACTTGCCGATGGTGAAGGCCATGGCACCGAAGGCGCCCAGGGGGGCGAACTTCATGACGATATGGACCACCTTGAACACGGGCACCGTCAGCGATTCCAGGAAGTTCTGCACCGGGCGGCCGGCATTGCCCGAGAGCGCCAGCGCCACACCGAACAGCACGGCCACCAGCAGCACCTGCAGGATGTTATCGCCCACGAAGGGGCTCACCAGCGTCTTGGGAATGATGTCCATGACGAAGCCGGTGAGGGTCATGTCATGCGACTTGGCGACGTAGGAGGTCACTTCCTTCTGGTCCAGGTCGGCCGGGTTGATGTGCATGCCGGCGCCCGGCTGCATCACGTTGGCCACCACGAGGCCGACCACCAGGGCCAGCGTGGAGAAGGTCAGGAAGTACGCCATCGCCTTGCCGAACACGCGGCTGACGCTGCTGAGGTGCGTCATGCCGGCGATCCCGGTGACGATCGTCAGGAAGATCACCGGCGCGATGATCATCTTGATGAGCTTGATGAAGGCATCGCCCAGCGGCTTGAGCGCGGCGCCATAGGCCGGCTCGAAGTGTCCGAGCAGCACACCCAGGATGATGGCGATCACCACCTGAAAATACAGCTGGCGGTAGAAAGGCACAGGCAGCCGGGGCTGGCTATGGGGGTCTGCGGCGGGAATGGCGTGCATGGGGCGGTCTCCTGAATCTGCGATCTGCACCAGAGGGGTGCATCCAAGGTTACGAGTTGTACTGCTGCAGCCTCCAAGGACCGATAGCCCATTGGTATTAGCTCTCGGGATCCCCCTCTGGGGCCCTGCACCAACCTAGGGAAACCCCTTAGGGATGGCCGCCACAGAAAGGGACGTCCGGGCGGTGCGCCCCGAGCGCCAGCGCGCGCCGGGAGACAATCCGGGCCGTGCGCTCGATCCTTTCCAACCACCGCCGCCTGCTCTGGACACTGCTCGCCCTCATCGGCGGAGCGGCGGCCAGCATGTTCCTCGCCGGCGAACTGGCCTGGCGCCACTCGCTGCGCGACGAGAGCGACACCGTGCAGCGCCAGCTCGCGCTCTACGGCCAGACCCTGGGCCAGCGCATCGACCGCTACCGCACGCTGCCCGAGGTGCTGGCGCTGGACGACCAGCTGCGCGCCGCCCTCACCCACCCACTGTCGGCGAGCGAAATCGACCGGCTCAACCGCAAGCTGGAGGAGGCCAACGGTGCCAGCCAGTCCTCCACCCTCACGCTGCTGGACCGCCAGGGCCGCGCCGTGGCGGCGAGCAACTGGCGCACGCCCACCAGCAACGTGGGCGTGGACTACAGCTTCCGCCCCTACGTTCAGCAGGCGCTGGCGCAGGGCAGCGGCAGCTTCTACGGCATCGGCGTGACTACGGGCGAGCCGGGCTACTTCCTCTCG
This sequence comes from Paracidovorax sp., assembly GCF_057642795.1. NCBI lineage: Bacteria > Pseudomonadati > Pseudomonadota > Betaproteobacteria > Burkholderiales > Comamonadaceae > Paracidovorax > Paracidovorax sp. Next base: position 54,355 of record NZ_JBXYZY010000001.1, on the reverse strand, counting down.
CAGGCCATCGTGGACCGCCGGGGCCGCACGCTCGGCCTGGTCGCCATCAAGATCGCACTGCACGAACTGGAGCGCGAATGGCTGCAGACGCCGGACGTGGTGCTGGCCTCGGACGCGCACGGCGTGGTCTTCCTCGCCAGCCAGGACGCGTGGCGCTACCGGCTGCTGCACCCGCTGGACACCCGGGAACGGCGCGAGCTGGCCGCCACGCGCCAGTATTCAGACCAGCCGCTCAGGCCGCTGAGCTACCGCACCGAAGAGCGACTGGACGACGGCGGCATGCTGGCCCGCATGGAGGCCCCGCCGCTGCCGGGGCAGGTGCTCTGGCATTCCCAGGCCCTGCCGGGCACCGCCTGGCAGCTGCACCTGATACACGACACGCACAGCAGCGTGGCCAACAGCCGCTGGGCCGCGGCCGCCGGCGGTGGCGGCTGGCTGGCGCTGGGCCTGCTGGTGCTCTTCGTGCGCCAGCGCCAGCGCATGGCGCGGCTGCGCCAGCACAGCCGCCAGGAGCTGGAAGCCGTGCTCAAGCAGCATGCGCAGGAGCTGCGCTCGGCCAAGGACGGCATCGTGCAGGCGGCCCAGCAGGCGGCCCAACAGACCGACATGGGTCTGGCGCGCAGCCTGGAGCACCTGCCGCAGGGCGTGGTCATCATCGACGCGCAGCTGCGGCTGGTGGCGTGGAATTCGCGCTACGTGCAGCTCTTTCGCTACCCGGCCGACCTGATGACGGTCGGCCAGCCCATCGAGGCCCTGCTGCGCCACAACGCCCGGCGCGGCCTGCTGGGGCCGCCCCCTGCCGAAGAGGCCATCGCCCGGCGCCTGCAGCACTTGCGCAGCGGCCAGCCGCACCTGCACGAAAGCGCCAAGGGCGACGGCACGGTGCTGGAGATCCGCGGCAACCCGCTGCCGGACGGCGGCTTCGTCACCAGCTATGCCGACATCACCAGCTACAAGAACGCGGCGCGCGAGCTGCGCTCCCTGGCCGATGCGCTGGAGCAGCGGGTGCGCGAACGCACGCGCGACCTGGAAGCCGCGCGCCATGAAGCCGAGCGCGCCAACCGCTACAAGAGCCGCTTCGTCGCCGCCGCGGTGCACGACCTGCTGCAGCCGCTCAACGCGGCCCGCATGTTCACCTCGCTGCTGCGCAGCCACCTGCACGGCGACGCGGCCCAGCATGCGGCCGACAGCATCGACGGCGCCCTCGCCTCGCAGGACGCGATCCTGGGCAGCCTGCTGGACATCGCCCGCATGGAGTCCGGGCAGCTCGAAGTGCGCATCCGCGACGTGGCGCTCGGGCCGCTGCTGCAGGTGCTGGGCCACAATTTCGGCGTGCTCGCCGACAGCCGGGGCCTGAAGCTGCGCTGCGTGCCGACGCGCGCCGTTGTTCGTACCGACGAGAACCTGCTGCGCCGCATCGTGCAGAACTTCGTGTCCAACGCCATCCGCTACAGCCGGCGCGGGCGCGTCGTGGTCGGCTGCCGCCATGAGGCGGGCCATGTGCGCATCGAGGTCCACGACCAGGGCCCCGGCATCCCCGAGGCGCTGCAGGGCGAGATCTTCGAGGAATTCCGCCGCCTGGACGAAGGCAACGACGAGCGCGACCGCGGCGCCGGCCTGGGCCTGGCCATCGTCGAGCGGCTGGGCCGGCTGCTGGGGCACGAGGTGGGCCTGCGCTCGCAGCTCGGGCACGGCAGCGTGTTCTGGGTCCGGGTGCCGCTGGGCGATGCCGCCGCCGTGCAGCGCCAGGGCACACCCGCCACGTCGCGCGAGCAGGAAAGCGACGCGCCCCTGCACGGCAGCAGCGCCTGGGTGATCGACGACGACGGCCAGACCTGCTCCGCCACCCAGGCCCTGCTGCAGCGCTGGGGCTGCCAGGTGCCGCTGGCCGGCGGCGCGGCGCAGGCCCTGGCCGAGGCCCGGCCCGGCCAGGCGCCGCAGCTGGTGCTGCTGGACGTACACCTGGGTGCGGGCCCCCAGGGCCCCGACGTATATGCCGAGCTGTGCCAGCGCTGGGGGCAGGCGCCCGCCGTCATTTTGGTAACGGCCGAGCGTGACGCCACGCTGCGCCGCCAGGCAGCGGAACGCGGCTGGGGCTTTCTGGCCAAGCCGGTGCGTGCGCCGGCGCTTCGGGCGCTCATGAGCCAGACGCTGCTGCGGCTGCGCGACAGTGCGCGCGAAGCGGCCAGCGCGCCGGAAAATCAGAATTGATAGCAATCAGCCCAGGAATCACCTGGGCTACGGCCGCTTTCACGCCAACGTCAACACCTTCGATTCAATTCGGAGCGTCGGCGTCGGCTTCCAGGCTTTTGACCAGCACCGCCGCCTGGGTACGGCTGTAGCACTCCAGCTTCTTGAGGATGGCCGTCACATGCACCTTGACGGTGTTCTCGGCCAGGCCCAGCTCGTGCGCGATCTGCTTGTTCAGCAGCCCGTCGGCCAGGCACAGCAGCACGCGGAACTGCTGCGGCGTGAGCTGCGCGAGCCGGCCGGCCAGCTCGGCGTCGGCCTCGGAACGCTCGGCCTCCATGGGCGGAAACCAGCTGCCGCCGTCCAGCACGGCCGTCACCGCCTCGCCCAGCGATTCGGCCGGCGCCGACTTGGGGATGAAGCCCGCCGCGCCGAACTGCTGCGCGCGACGGATCACGCGCGGATGGTCGTTCGACGAGATCACCACCACCGGCAGCTGCGGATACTCGCCGCGCACATGCAGCAGCGCAGAGAAGCCCCGCGTGCCCGGCATGCTCAGGTCGAGCAGCACCAGCTCCACCTCCGGATGCTCCTGCAGCACCGCGCCGAGCGATGCGGCGCTCACCGCCTCCAGCGTGCGGTACTGCGGCACGCGCTCGTGCAGCACATGCAGCACGGCGGCACGGAACATGGGGTGGTCGTCGGCGACCAGCAAGGCGGGCGCGGGAGTGGGCTCGGTCATGGGGCTTGAGTCTGCCATGGCGGCGCACCGCCTGCGTCGGAGCCGCTTGCGTGCCGATTCATTCGTCCAGCGGAGGGCTGCTTCGACTGGCCCTGGCTTGGCCCTGTGCTTCAGATGGCGACCAGCCGCTGGATGCCCTTGTCCTTCATCTCGCTGCCGGGCCCGCGCGCGATGACCTCGCCACGCTCCATCACCAGGTACTCGTCGGCGAGTTCTTCAGCGAAGTCGTAGTACTGCTCGCACAGCAGTACCGCCACCGCCTGGCCGTCCAGCCCCTGGTCGGCCAGGCGGCGGATCACGCGGCCGATGTCCTTGATGATGCTGGGCTGGATGCCTTCGGTGGGCTCGTCGAGGATCAGCAGGCGCGGGCTGGGCGCCAGCGCCCGGGCGATGGCCAGCTGCTGCTGCTGCCCGCCGGAGAGATCCCCGCCCCGGCGGCCCAGCATCTGCTGGAGCACGGGAAACAGTGCGTAGAGATGCTCCGGCACGGGTGTGGCGGCGCTCTTGTACGCCAGGCCCATGCGCAGGTTCTCTTCCACCGTGAGCCGCCCGAAGATCTCGCGGCCCTGCGGCACGAAGCCGATGCCGGCGCGGGCGCGCTCGTAGGGCGTCTTGCCCTGCAGGGGCTGGCCGTCGAAGGTGATGGTGCCGCTCTTGATGGGCACCAGGCCCATCAGGCTCTTGAGCAGCGTGGTCTTGCCGACGCCGTTGCGTCCGAGCAGGACGGTCACCTTGCCGGGGGCGGCGGTGAGGCTCACGTCGCGGAGGATGTGGGAGCCGCCGTAGTACTGGTGGAGGTTTTGGACGGTGAGCATGGTTTGTGGTGTTTTGGGCTGGTAGCGCTTGTTTTTCTTGCGTGTGCTGCTATTTTTTTAGGAGTTGCTTCAGCGATTGCTTGATTTGGATGCTGCTTTGACTTTCGCTGGGCGGTTGTTTCCCGGGGCTCGGGATGTGCGCCCGACAGCGCACTCACTTTCTTTTGCTTCGCCAAAAGAAAGTAAGCAAAGAAAAGGCGCCCCCCAGTCTGCGACCCCTTCGCTGCGCTACGGGGCAGACCTGCGGCGGGGCGCTTGCGGGGTGCCGCCGCAGAACTCACTACGCGCTTGGCAGCGCTCCGTTCGGACAGCCGCGGCGAGTCAGAGCACGAGGCATGCGTGTCCTTCGGCACGCATGCGCACCCCGCAAGCACCCCGCCGCAGGCGCAGCCAGCAGGGGTGGGGAACCGCACACGGGCCATTGCTTCGCTCGGCCCGGCACGCGCGCGCTTCGCGCTGCGGCGCCTGCAGTGCGCAGTGCGCTCCCAGGACTCGGCCGAGCGAAGCAATGGCCCGTGTGGTTCCCCACTCCCTTCTGTGCGTGCCGAGAAGCGCAGGGCGGCGGGTGCGTGCGTGTGCCGAAGGACACACGCACTTCGTGCTCTGACTTGCCGCAGCATGTTTGAACGGAGCGCGCAGCGCGCAGTGAGTTCTGCGGCAGCACCCGCCGACCGAGCATCGCAGGTTGCCCGTAGCGCAGCGAAGGGACACGCACAGTAGGGTCGCCTTTTCTTTGCTTACTTTCTTTTGGCGAAGCAAAAGAAAGTGAGTGCGCCGCCGGGCGCACATCCCGGCCCCGGGAAGCAACGCCACAGAGCATGCCTAAACAGCCCAGCGCAGCGACCTCAAAGCTCAAGCACCCCATCACCGCCCCAAATAAACCTCAATCACCCGCTCATCCCCCTGCACCTCATCCAACGTCCCCTCCGCCAGCACCGCCCCATCGCACAGCACCGTCACCTTCTCGCTGATCGTCCGGATGAACGACATGTCGTGCTCCACCACCATCAGCGAGTGCCGCCCCTTCAAGGAAAGGAATAGCTCCGCAGTCCGCGCCGTCTCGTCGTCGGTCATGCCCGCCACGGGCTCGTCGAGCAACAGCAGCTTCGGGTCCTGCATCAGCAACATGCCGATCTCCAGCCACTGCTTCTGCCCGTGGCTCAGCTCGCCCGCCGGGCGGGCCGGCTGGTGGGCCAGGTGGATGGTCTGCAGCACCTCGGCCAGGCGGTCCGACTGAGCGGAGTCGAGCTCGAAGAACATGGACGAGGCCACGCCCTTGTGCGTCTTCAAGGCGAGTTCGAGGTTCTCGAACACGGTGAGCTGCTCGAACACCGTGGGCTTCTGGAACTTGCGGCCGATGCCCAGGGCGGCGATCTGCGGCTCGTTGTGGCGCAGCAGGTCGATGGTGCTGCCGAAGAACACCGTGCCCCGGTCGGGCCGGGTCTTGCCGGTGATGATGTCCATCATCGTGGTCTTGCCCGCGCCGTTGGGGCCGATGATGCAGCGCAGTTCGCCGGGCGCGATGTCGAGGTTCAGGCCGTTGATGGCCTTGAAGCCGTCGAAGCTCACGTGGACGTCTTCGAGGTACAGGATGCGGCCATGGGCCACGTCCACCTCGCCGGGCACGGCCACGCGCGAGAAGCCTGCGGCGCGGCCGCCGGATTCGGTCTGGCCGGCGGCATCGGCTGGTGCCTGCGCGGCGCCTACGCGGCGCACGCCTTCTTCCATCAGGTCGGGGGTCATGATGCTGCGCCCTCCTCTTTGCGCAGGCTTTCCGCGTTGGCGTCAATGGCAGCCGTGGCGGGCGCCACCGCAGCCTTGGGCTCCTTCTTCGCGCGGCGCAGCAGGCCGACCACCCCGTTGGGCAGAAACAGGGTCACGGCGATGAAGAGCGCACCCAGGAAGTACAGCCAGAATTCCGGCGCCGTCACCGTGAGCCAGCTCTTGGCGCCGTTGACCAAAAAGGCGCCCACGATGGGCCCGATCAGCGTGGCGCGCCCGCCCACCGCAGCCCAGACCGCGATCTCGATGGAGTTGGCCGCGCTCATCTCGCCCGGGTTGATGATGCCCACCTGCGGCACGTAGAGCGCCCCGGCCACGCCGCACATCATGGCGCTGATGGTCCAGATCGTGAGCTTGTAGGGCAGCGGTGAATAGCCCGAGAACATGACCCGCGTTTCCGCATCGCGCACGGCCTGCAGCACGCGGCCGAATTTGCTGCGCACCAGCCAGCGGGCGAGCAGGAAGAAGCCCAGCAGCGCCAGCCCGGTGAGCACGAAGAGCAGCATGCGCATGGTCGGAGTGGCGATGGGATGGCCCAGGATGCGCTTGAAGTCGGTAAAGCCGTTGTTACCGCCAAAGCCCGTCTCGTTGCGGAAGAAAAGCAGCATGGCCGCATATGTCATGGCCTGCGTGATGATGGAGAAGTACACGCCCTTGATGCGCGAGCGGAAGGCGAAGTAGCCGAACACGAAGGCCACCAGCCCCGGCACCGCCACGATGAGCACCAGCGTGGCGATGAAGCTGTCCGACAGCGCCCAGTGCCAGGGCAGCTCCTTCCAGTCGAGGAACACCATGAAGTCGGGCAGGTCGCTCTGGTAGTTGCCTTCGCGTCCAATCTGGCGCATGAGGTACATGCCCATCACGTAGCCGCCCAGCGCGAAAAAGAGGCCGTGGCCCAGGCTCAGGATGCCGGTGTAGCCCCAGATCAGGTCCATGGCCAGCGCGCAGATGGCATAGCACATGATCTTGCCCAGCAGCGCCACAGCGTAGTCCGACAGGTGCAGCGGGCTGCCCGCAGGCACCCACAGGTTGAGCGCGGGCGCCACGGCGCAGACCACGATCAGCGCGACGATGAAGGCCGTCCAGCCGGTGCGGGTGAGCAGGGGTGCTGGCGCGGGCAATTGCACGGCAGAGGTAGAAGAAAGCTTGGTGGTCATGATGTGGATCGCCCCTCAGTCCGCTGTGCGGCCTTTCACGGCGAAGATGCCCTGCGGCCGCTTCTGGATGAAGATGATGATGAACACCAGCACGGCGATCTTGGCCAGCACGGCCCCGGTCCAGCCTTCGAGGAACTTGTTCAGCACGCCCAGGCCCAGCGCGGCATACACCGTGCCGGCCAGCTGGCCCACGCCGCCCAGCACCACCACCATGAACGAATCCACGATGTAGCTCTGCCCCAGGTCAGGCCCCACGTTGCCGACCTGGCTCAGCGCGCAGCCGGCCAGGCCCGCGATGCCCGAGCCCAGCGCGAAGGCGTAGGTGTCGATGCGCGCCGTGTTCACGCCCATGCACGAGGCGATCGGCCGGTTCTGCGTGACGCCGCGCACGAACAGGCCCAGGCGCGTGCGGCTGATGAGATAGGCCACGCCCGCCAGCACGGCGAAGGCGAAGGCCACGATGACGAGGCGGTTCCAGGGCAGCTGCAGGTTGTCCATCAGCTGCACGCCGCCACTCATCCAGGCGGGGTTCTCCACGCCCACGTTCTGCGCGCCGAACACCGTGCGCACCAGCTGCTGCAGCATCAGGCTGATACCCCAGGTGGCCAGCAGCGTCTCCAGCGGGCGGCCGTAGAGGAAGCGGATCACGCCACGCTCCAGCACCGCGCCCATCAACGCCGAAGCGCAGAATGCCACCGGCACGGCCGCGACCAGGTACCAGTCGAACGCGCCGGGCAGGTACCTCTGGAAGAGGCCCTGCATGACGAAGGTGGCGTAGGCGCCGATCATCATCAGCTCGCCGTGCGCCATGTTGATCACGCCCATCAGGCCGTAGGTGATGGCCAGGCCCAGCGCCACCAGCAGCAGGATGGAGCCCAGGCTGATGCCCGAGAACAGCGCGGCCAGCCGCTCGCCCCACTGCAGGCGGTCCTCCACGCGCTTGAGCGCGGCGCCCATGGCGGCCCTGGCCTTCAGGTCCTGCTCCTGGCGCAGCTGCTCCAGCAGCGCGGTGCGCGTGGCGGGGTCGCCGCTTTCGGCAAGGTAATGGGCGGCTTCGGTGCGGCGGGCAGCATCGCTGCTGGCCAGCAGCATGCGCGCGCGGATGCTTTCGAGCCGCGCTTTCAGGCCGGCATCGTGCTCGGCCGCCAGGGCCTTCTCGATGAGCGGCAGGCGCGCCTCGTCGGTCTCTTCCTTGAGCGCGTCGAGGGCGGCGCGCCGCTGGGCCACGTCGGGCGACAGCAGCTGCAGCGAAGCCAGGGCCGCATCGAATTCGCCGCGCATGCGGTTGTTGTTGACGATGTCCTCGGCCTCCGAGGGCACGGCGACGGGCGCACCCGTCACCGGATCGACGCCCTGCTCGTCCCGGACCACGATGGCCCGGTCGCCGGCGATCTTCACCGCATCGTCCGCCATCGCCCGGATGAACGCCACCGTGGCCTTGTCCGGCGTGGCGATGGCCTGCTGCAGCGCCGCGATGCGCTCATCGGTATCGCCCACAGCCATGGCCCGAGCGGCCTCCGCCGTAAGCGCATGCGCCTGCACCGCTGCGCAGATCAGCAGCAGGCAGGCGATCAAGCGATGGAAGATGGAAAGAAGCATGGAAATGAAACCCGGAGCGAAACGTCAGAAAGAAGCAGTGCGGTGACCTCACCCCAGACCAGCAGACGCCGCGGAACGGGCTTCGCCCGGCCGCTGGCGTCGTCGCCCCTCCCACGCGCCGCGTGAGGGAGGGGGGGAAGCGGCGCAGCCGCTCAGGGGGGTGTCACTTCTTCTCAGGCTCGTCCTTCTTCTTGTCGTTGCCCTCGATGTAAGGGCTCCACGGCTTGGCCTTGACCGGGCCGGGCGTCTTCCACACCACGTTGAACTGGCCGTCGGCCTTGATCTCGCCGATGAACACGCTCTTGTGCAGGTGGTGGTTCTTCTCGTCCATCTTGGAGACGATGCCGCTGGGCGCCTGGAAGGTCTGGCCGGCCATCGCGGCGATCACCTTGTCCACGTTGGTGGTCTTGGCCTTTTCCACGGCCTGGGCCCACATGTGAACGCCGATCCAGGTGGCTTCCATCGGGTCGTTGGTCAGCGGCTTGTCCTTGTGGCCGGGGATGTTGTTTTTCTTCGCGTAGTCGCTCCACTGCTTGATGAACGCGGCATTCGTCGGGTTCTTGAGCGACATGAAGTAGTTCCATGCCGCCAGGTGGCCCACCAGGGGTTTGGTGTCCACGCCACGCAGCTCTTCCTCGCCCACGCTGAAGGCGACGACCGGCACGTCCTTGGCCTTCAGGCCCGCGTTGCCGAGCTCCTTGTAGAAGGGCACGTTGGAGTCGCCGTTGATGGTGGAGACCACCGCCGTCTTGCCGCCCTGGCTGAACTTCTTGATGTCGGCCACGATGGTCTGGTAGTCGCTGTGGCCGAAGGGGGTGTACTTCTCGTCGATGTCGGAATCCTTCACGCCCTTGGACTTCAGGTAGGCGCGCAGGATCTTGTTGGTGGTGCGCGGATAGACGTAGTCGGTGCCCAGCAGCACCCAGCGCTTGGCGCCGCCACCGTCCTTGCTCATCAGGTAATCGACCGCGGGAATGGCCTGCTGGTTGGGCGCCGCGCCGGTGTAGAACACGTTCTTGGAAAGCTCCTCACCCTCGTACTGCACGGGGTAGAACAAGAGGCCGTTCATTTCCTCGACCACCGGCAGCACGGACTTGCGGCTCACGCTGGTCCAGCAGCCGAAGATCACCGAGACCTTGTCCTGGCCCAGCAGCTGCTTGGTCTTCTCGGCGAACAGGGGCCAGTTGGAGGCCGGGTCCACCACCACGGGCTCGAGCTTCTTGCCCAGCACGCCGCCCTTGGCGTTAATGTCTTCGATGGCCATCAGCACCGTGTCCTTCAGCACGGTTTCCGAGATCGCCATGGTGCCCGAGAGGCTGTGAAGCACGCCGACCTTGATGGTGTCCTGGGCGTGGGCGGGCAAGACGGCCAGGCTGGCGACAGCGGCTGCGGCAGACAGGGCCTTGAGGGTGAAACGACGTTGCATGGTGCGGGCTCTCCGATGGGGTGAAACGACCTGGTTCGCAGGCCCCGTGCCGGCCGTCTGGCCAGGCTTTCGATGGCTGCCTGCGATGGAGCCGATTCTGAAGAGCGCGCCGCCTGCGGCCTATACGCCAGGTGGCGTACGCCGGCGCTGATGCCGCCCCGCTCCCGGGGCGGCCAGCCAAGGCGGCTGCCGCCTAGCGCCGGCTTATGATCCGCGCCGGGAGATGGCATTCCTCCCTTGAACCGCGACGGCATCGCCCGTTGCTGATGATGCCTACAGCCACCTGATGAATCGATGGATTTCACGGCAGGTCTGTAGGCGCGCGCGTCCGCTTCGCGCTCATCGTCCCCTCCCCCGTGCTCCGCCGGTCGATCAGGTTCGTTACGACACCCCTCCACCGATCGCCATGACCCGATTCCACCGCATCGAACAGGCCGAGCTGCTGCCCTATATCGGCAAGTGGCTCGCCATCTCCGCCGCCGTCGCCGTGCTCGCCGGCTCCGCGTCCGCGTTCTTCCTCTTCGCCCTGGACTGGGCCACCCGCTGGCGCGAGGCGCACCGCCAGGCGATCTGGCTGCTGCCGCTGGCCGGCTTCGCCGTGGGCTGGGTCTATCACCGCCTGGGCCGCTCCGTCGATCGCGGCAACAACCTGCTGCTCGACGAGATCCACGACCCGAAGAAGGTCGTGCCGCTGCGCATGGCGCCGCTGGTGCTCGGGGGCACGGTGGTCTCGCATCTCTTCGGGGCTTCCGTGGGCCGCGAAGGCACGGCCGTGCAGATGGGCGGCGCGCTGGCGGACCAGCTCACGCTCCTGCTGCGGCTCAAGGCCGAGGACCGGCGCATCCTGCTGATGGCCGGCATCAGCGCGGGCTTCGCGTCGGTGTTCGGCACGCCGCTGGCCGGGGCCCTCTTCGGGCTGGAGGTGCTGGCGATCGGGCGCATGCGCTACGACGCGCTCTTCCCCTGCGTGGTGGCCGCCATCGTCGCCGACCAGGTCGGGCTGGCCTGGGGCGTGCATCACACGCACTACGCCGTGGCGCTGGTGGTGCCGGTGGCGTTCTGGAGCGTGGCCGCCGTGGTCGTGGCGGGCATCGTCTTCGGCCTCGCCGGGCTGGCGTTCGCCAGCGCCACGCACCGGCTGGGCGGCCTCATGAAGCGGTGGATCGCCTACCCGCCCCTGCGCCCGCTGGTGGGCGGCGCCGTGGTGGCGACGGCGGTGTGGGCGCTCGACGGCTACCGCTACATCGGGCTGGGCATCCCCACCATCGTGCAGGCCTTCCAAGAGCCGCTGGCGCCGTGGGACTGGCTGGGCAAGCTCGCCTTCACCGTCGCCTCCCTGGGCGCGGGCTTCAAGGGCGGCGAGGTCACGCCGCTCTTCTACATCGGCGCCACCCTGGGCAATGCGCTGGCGCCGCTGCTGCACCTGCCCTTCCCCATGCTGGCGGCCCTCGGCTTCGTGGCCGTCTTCGCCGGCGCGGCCAACACGCCCGTGGCGACGACGGTCATGGCCGTGGAGCTGTTCAGCCCCGAGATCGGCCCGCTGGCGGCCATCGCCTGCGTCGCGAGCTATCTGTGCTCGGGGCATGCGGGCATTTATCACGCCCAGCGCGTGGGGCAGAGCAAGCACCGCGCGTCAGGGCTGCCGGCGGATCTGCGGCTGGAAGAGATCGCCGGCTACCGCAAGGCCGAGCGCAGACAGCACGCCCAGGAATGACGCAGGCCGGCTCGCCTCGGCTAAGCCGGCACCGTCACCGCCTTGCGCACCGGGCTGGAGAGCACCAGCGAAGTGGTCACCGCGCCGTGCACGGCCAGCGCATCCACCACGCGCTCCAGATCGGCCGGCTGGGCGATGGCGCAGCGCACGATGAAGCAGTCCTCGCCGGTCACGCGGTCGGCCTCCAGCACCTCGGGCATCTGCTGGAAGAGCTGCACATAGGGCGCGATACCCGCATGCGTGGTCTGGATGCGGATGATGGCCTGCAGGCCCACGCCGATGGCGCGCAGGTTGACCCGCGCGCCGTAGCCTTCAATCACGCCCGCGGCTTCGAGCTTGCGCACCCGTTCGCTCATCGCGGGCTGCGACAGGCCGATGCGCTTGCCCAATGCCGCCAGGCTCTGCCGCGCATCGGCTTGCAGCGCCTGCAGGATCAGCCGGTCTTTCTTGTCCAGTTCCATCGCTTCGCTTCCTCGATTGGCCGATGAGTCATCGGTGCAGGCCGGCCATTTCCGATGCCCGCCCCTTCCTGCCGGCGGCGGGCCCGGGCTATCGTTGCCGGACTCAACTCCCCTGGATTCTCGTCGCCATGCAACTCATCGGAATGTTCGATTCTCCCTATGTCCGCCGCGTCGGCGTGTCGCTGCACCTGCTGGGCCAGCCGTTCGGGCACCAGCCGCTCTCGGTGTTCAGCACCTTCGAGGCCTTCGGCCGCATCAACCCGGTGGTGAAGGCGCCCACGCTGGTCTGCGACGGCGGCGAGGTGCTCATGGATTCAACCCTGATCCTGCAGTGAGCCGACACGCTGGGCACGCGGCGCCTGGCGCCGGCCGAGCCCGCCGCGCTGCGCCACGACCTGCGCTTGGCCGGACTGGCGCTGGCCGGGTGCGAGAAGGCCGTGCAGATCGTCTATGAGCGAAATCTGCGGCCGGCGGAAAAGCAGCACCAGCCCTGGCTGGACCGCGTGCAGGGACAGCTCGCGGCAGCCTTCGCCACGCTGGAGGCCGAGATCACGCGCGTGCCGCTGGTGGCCGAGGCCGCAGCCATGACGCACGGCAGCGTGGCCACGGCCGTGGCCTGGAGCTTCACGCAGCTGCTGCTGCCGGGCCAGGTGGGTGCTGAGCAGCATCCGCAGATCGCGGCCTTTACCGCAGCGGCCGAGCGCCTGCCGGCGTTCCAGGCCTGCCCGCAGGTCTGAGACGGCGGACTCCTTCACCCCCAAAGAAAAAGGGCCGGCCCGGTTGCCCGGAGCCAGCCCTTCGTGCCCGGCCGCGCCAGCGCACTGGCGGCAGCCGAACCCTCAGCCGATCGATTACTGCTTGACGGCTTCGACCTGCGCGACGATGCGCACGTTCTTGGGGAAGCCGTACTGCACGCCGTAGTCGGCGCCGAAGGCGGTGCGGTCGATGGTGGTCTCGAAGTCGCCGCCGCAGACTTCACGCTTGAGCATGGGGTTCTGGTAGCAGGCGAACTGGTTGGCCTTGAAGGTGGCGGGCTGGGTCTTGCCCTTGATGGTCAGCTCGCCCGAAACGGAGGTCAGCTTGTCGCCGTCGAAGACGAACTTGTCGCCCACGAACTTGGCCGTGGGGTACTTGGCGGCGTCGAAGATGTCGGCGCTTTGCAGGTGCTTGTCGAAAGCCGGCGTGCCGGTGTCGATGGAGGTCATGTCGATGGTCAGCTCCACCTTGCCGGTCTTGGCGGCCTTGTCCAGTTGGATCGTGCCTTCCTTCTTGTCGAAGCGGCCGCGGTTCACGCTGGCGCCGAAGTGGCTGATCTCGAACGTGGCGAAGGTGTGGGTCGGATCCACGGCATACGTGGCGGTCTGGGCCTGAACGGCGCCGGCAACCAGGGTGGCGGCCACAGCGGCCAGGGCGAAGAAGGATTGACGCATGTCGATAACTCCAGGTTGAAAAGAAAACGGGATCGAAAAGGGACTAAGAAAAAAGGAAACGCAGCGCTTTACAGCTTGCCCACGCCGGTCAGCGCCAGCTTGAACTTCACCTGCACGTCGTCGGCCACCATGGAGGTGTCGGCCCACTCGTTCTCGCCGATCTTGAAGGCCAGGCGCTTGATGGTGAAGGCACCCGTCGCGGTGGTGATGCTGCCGCTTTGCGTGAGCGTGACAGGCACGTTCACGTCCTGCGTGGCGCCCTTGATGCTCAGCTTGCCGGCCACATCGAACTTGCCGGGGCCGGCGGCCTTGATGGCGGTGGACTGGAAGGTCGCCTGCGGGAACTTGGGCACGTTGAACCAGGTGGCCTTGGGCAGTTCGGCATCGCTTTCCTTCACGCCCAAGGTGGCGCTGCCCGTGTCCACGGTGAAGGCGATCTTGCTGGTCGCTGGCTTGGCGGGGTCGAAGGCGATCTGCGCGTCGAACTTCTTGAAGCGCCCTTCCACTGGCACGCCCATCTGCTTGCTCACGAAGAGGATTTCGCTCTGCGCCGGCACCAGCGCCTGCTGGGCCCAGGCAGGTACTGCAGCCATCAGTGCGCTGGAGGCGAAGGCCAGGCCGGCCAGGGACGTGGTCAGAAGACGCATGAAAAGGCTCCGTCGGGAAAAAATAAAAGGAAAGAAAGGCACAGCGGGTGAACGAGGCGCTCAGCCCCGGCCCGGCAACATGCGCGAGAGCAGTCCGTCACGGTCGATGACATGGTGCTTGAGCGCAGCCGTCACATGTAGCACCACCAACGCCGCCAGCGCGTAGGCCGTGATCTCGTGCCAGGGCTTGATGGCCTCGGCCAGCTCGGGGCTCACGGGCACGAAGCTCGGCAGCGGCAAGATGCCCAGGAACACGATCGGAAAGCCCGCCGCCGAGCTATACGCCCAGCCCACCAGCGGCACGATGAAGAAGAGCGCGTAGAGCAGATGATGGGTGGCATGGTGCGCCACCTGCTGCCAGCGCGGCATGGCATGTTCTATGGCGGGCGGCAGCGCGGGCGGGCGGTGCGTGATACGCCAGACGAGCCGCATCAGCGAGAGGGTGAGGATGGTGACCCCGGCCCACTTGTGCCAGTTGTAGAGCTTCAGGCGCTGGGGCGAAAAGGGCAGCCCTGTCATATAGAGACCCACGCAGAACACGCCGACGATGGCGATGGCCAGCAGCCAGTGCAGGGCGATGGCGGTGGTGGTGTAGCGGGCCGGACGGGACAGGCTCATGGAGTCATGGGGCAGGGATAGGGAGGCGGCCGCGCAATGCAGCCGGGCTGTGCGTCTGCAGTCTAGGGTCAGACTGTCCGGAAAACTTCAATGGAATTGATGTTTTGATTCAATCTTTGTGAACAAATACCCATCCCGTCAGCGGCTGAACGATGACCTGCACGGCTGCTCCACTCGCTGCGAGGCGATCGCCAGCCTGCCGACCTCCGCAACGCATTGGGGGCATTGATTCAATTTCTTGCAGCGGACCCGCGCAGGAGCCCATGCCCGCCTGGCTACGATCTTCCCACTGCCGGCCGGCCTCACGCCGCGCACGCCCATCATCCACTGAAAGGCGAGGTGAGTGTCTTGAAGAAAATGCTGTTGTCCCTGCTGGCCTGCTCCATGGCCCCCATCGTTTCGGCCGAAGGCGGCGGGGGCGCCGCGCAGGCGCCGTCCGTCGATGTGCGCTTCGGCAAGCCTACGTTCACGCAAAAGCTCTTCTACGAAAAGATGTACGAGAAGAAGCCCTTCGAGGACGCGACCCTCTACTACTACGACAACGGGCTGTACAAGATCATCTCGCCCGGCGAGGAGCACTACGGCGTGTACGTGGTGCGCGGCAAGCTCACCGACGACGAATACTCGGTGAACTTCATCTCCCTGCCCTCGTCGGACTGGGGCGGCAAGACCGCCATGCACGCGCTGAAGTTCGACCGCAAGACCGGCCGCTTCACGCAGCAGGCCACCTGGGAAGACGACCCGCACATCGCGCCCCAGCACGGGCGCTTCAGCCAGGAGGCGAACACCATCGCCGACCCGCGCCCGGTGACGTGGGAAACGCACGCGCAGCCGGAGCAGCGCGGCCAGTAGGCCGGCAAGGCAGACAGGCCCGCTCCCCAAGCGGGCCATCTCCCGTGCTTCTCAGTCGCCGATGCGTGCCAGCGGCGCCCCGGCCACCTGGTAGCTGCCTACGGCCACCAGCCCGGCGATGCGGCCCGCGCGCGGCGCGGTGACCTGCATTTCCATCTTCATCGCCTCCATCACCGCGACCAGGTCGCCTTCGGCCACGGTGTCGCCCTCGGCCACCTTCCAGGCCTGCACGGTGCCGGCCACGGGAGCGGGCACGGCGCCCTCGTCCTGCACGCCAGAAGAAGCTGCCTGAGCGCCCGCCGCCCGCGCGCCCGGCACGGCCTGCAGGCCCTGCAGCAGCAGCGCGGGCAGGCCCAGCGCCACGCGGCGGCCGTCGATCTCGATGGCGGTGCGCACCAGCGCGGTATCCGGCAGCGGCTCGGCGCGGACTGCCGCGGCCAGGGTCTCTGCGAAGTCGGTTTCGATCCAGCGGGTGTGTACGCGCAGGCTCTCTCCGTTGGTGAAATCCGCGTGCTGCATCACCGCGCGGTGGAAGGGCAGCACCGAGGCCACGCCGCCGATGCGGAACTCCCGCAGCGCGCGGCGCGCCCGGGCGATGGCCTGCTCGCGCGTGGCGCCCGAGACGATGAGCTTGGCCATGAGCGAGTCGAAGGTGCCGGGAACGATGGAGCCGGCCTGCACGCCCGTATCGAGCCGCACGCCCGGGCCCGAGGGCGGCTCGAACTGGGTCACGCCGCCGGGCGTGGGCAAAAAGCCGCGGCCCACGTCTTCCGCGTTGATGCGGAATTCGAAGGAATGGCCCAGCGGCTCGGGCGTGCGCGTGATGCGCAGCGGCAGGCCTTCGGCGATGCGGAACTGCTCGACCACCAGGTCGATGCCCGTGGTCTGCTCGGTGACGGGGTGCTCCACCTGCAGGCGCGTGTTCACTTCTAGGAACGAGATCGCGCCCGTGCCCGAGAGCAGGAATTCCACCGTGCCGGCACTGGTGTAGCCGGCGGCGGCGCAGATGTCGCGCGCGGCGGTGTGGATGCGCTCGCGCTGCTGCGGCGTGAGGAAGGGCGCGGGCGCCTCTTCCACCAATTTCTGGTTGCGGCGCTGCAGGGAACAGTCGCGCGTGCCCAGCACCACCACGTTGCCGTGGGTGTCGCCCAGCACCTGCGCCTCGATGTGGCGCGGGCGGTCGAGGAACTGCTCCACGAAGCATTCGCCGCGGCCGAAGGCGGCCGTGGCCTCGCGCACGGCGGAGGCGTAGAGATCGGCCACCTCGTCCATGCGCCACGCGATCTTCATGCCGCGCCCGCCGCCGCCGAAAGCCGCCTTGATGATGATCGGCAGGCCGTGCTGCTCGGCGAAGGCCAGCACCTCGGACACGTCCTGCACCGGGCCGGCCGTGCCCTGCACCAGCGGCGCGCCCACCTGCAGCGCAAGCCGGCGCGCCTCAACCTTGTCGCCCAGGCGCTCGATGGCCTCGGGCGGCGGGCCGATCCAGGTCAGGCCCGCGCCGATCACGGCGCGTGCGAAGCCCGCGTTCTCCGAGAGGAACCCGTAGCCCGGGTGCACCGCATCGGCGCCGCTCTTGCGCGCTGCCTCCAGCAGCTTGTCGATGTGCAGGTAGGTGTCGGCCGGGCGGTCGCCGCCCAGGCCCCAGGCTTCATCGGCCATGCGCACGTGCAGGGCGTCGATGTCGGCATCGGCATAGACGGCGACGGAGGCGAGGCCGTAGTCGGTGCAGGCGCGGGCGATGCGGACGGCGATCTCGCCACGGTTGGCGATCAGGACTTTTTTCATGGATCGGTTCTCTGCCATTAGCAGATGGAGGGGTGGGCGATCAGGATTTCTTCCATGGCGCTCAGCAACGGGTCACGGGTTCGAAGGCACGGATGGGGCGAAAGCGCACCCAGGCGTTCACGGGGATCTGGCCCGCCAGGTCCAGGTGGTGCGGCGCGACGGCGCCGATGACGGGGTAGCCGCCGGTGAGCGGATGGTCGGCCAGGAACAGCACGGGCTGGCCGCTGGGCGGCACCTGGATGGCGCCGGTGGCGGTGCCTTCGCTGGGCAGTTCGTGATGGATGGCGCGGGCCAGGGGCTCCGCGCCCGCCAGGCGCAGGCCGATGCGGTTGGACTGGGGCGTGACCTGCCAGCGCTGGGCGCTCAGAAGCGCCACCGCCTCGGGCGTGAACCAGTCGGTGCGGGGGCCGAGCACCACGTCCAGCACCACGTCGGTCTCCAGCGTAGGCAGGTCTTGGGGAGCGGCTTCGGGCAGGCCGACGATGGCGCCGTGCGGCACGGGCCGCACGGCCAGCACGTCGCCAGCGGCCAGCGCGGGCGGGCCGACGCGGGCCAGGGTGTCGGTGGCGCAGCTGCCCAGCACGGGCTGCACGGCGAAGCCGCCGCGCACCGCCACATAGCTGCGCAGGCCGGCGTCGGGCTCGCCCACGGCGAGCACGTCGCCGTCGGCCAGGCCCAGCGGCTGCCAGCGGTGGACGGGCCAGTTGCGGCCTGCGGCATCGGTCAGCGTGAGCGGGCCGGCGGCTCCGGTGACGGCGACCACGGTGTCGCCACGGCTTTTCAGACGCAGGCCGCCACCGACGGCTTCCAGGCAGGCCTGCGTGACCGCATTGCCCACGAGGCGATTGGCGGCGCGGCAGGCGGACTGGTCCATGGCGCCGGAGGCGGACACGCCCTGCCCCGCCTGGCCGTGCCGGCCCAGATCCTGGAACAGGGTCTGCAGACCGGCGCCCAGCACCTGCAAAGCCGGGCCCTGCGCGGGTGATTCAGAGAGCTTTCCGGCTACAGCGCTTATCCCACCTGCGCATTCAGCTATGTTTTTAGTAGCAATATCGACGAAGCGCACGCGCCAGCCGGGCTGCAGCAACGCGGGCGGCTCGCGGTCGATGTCCCACATCGCCACCGGCGTGGTGCCGATGATCTGCCAGCCGCCCGGGCTGGCCTGTGGATAGACGCCGCTGAAGGTGCCGGCCAGCGCCACGGCGCCCGCCGGGATGCGGGTGCGCGGAGTGCTGCGGCGCGGCACGTCCAGGCTCGGATGACCGCCCGCCAGGTAGCCGAAGCCAGGCGCGAACCCGGTGAAGGCCACCGTGTATTCGCTGCCGGTGTGGCGGCGGATCAGCTCTTCGGGCGTGATGCCCAGCAGCTGCGCCACCTCGGCAAGGTCTTCGCCGTCGTAGCGGACGGGGATCTCCACCAGCGTGTCGCTTCGCTGCGCCGCGCCGCTCACGTCGCGCCGGGCGATGGCATCGGCCAGCGCGGCGAAGCTCTGCGCCGTGGGCCGGTAGCGGACCAGCACGGTGCGCGCGGCCGGCACCAGCTCTTCGATGCCCGCGATGGGCTCGCGCTGCAGCGAGGCATGCAGGGCCAGGGTCTGCGGCAGGTCGTCGAGCTCGACCAGCAGGGCGTCCAGGTTGACGGGAAGAAAGCGCAAGCGAAGAGCTCCGTCAGACGTGATACGCGCTGTCGGGCACGTCGGTGATGAACATGTGGCCCGGCGCGTGGGTGACGGCGAAGGGCACGCCCGAGGCCATCACCGCCGCCTGGGGCGTGACGCCGCAGGCCCAGAACACGGGCACCTCGCCGGGGCGGATCTCCACCGGATCGCCGAAGTCGGGCCGGGACAGGTCGGCGATGCCCAGCGCTGCCGGGTCGCCCACATGCACGGGCGCGCCGTGCACCGACGGAAAGCGGCCCGAGATGGAGACCGCATCGGCCACGCGGTCAGCCGGAATCGGCCGCATCGACACCACCAGCTCGCCGTGCAGGCGGCCTGCGGGCCGGCACTGCCGCTGCGTGCGGTACATGGGCACGTTGCAGCCCTGCGCGATGTGGCGCACCTCGATGCCGGCTTCCTGCAGCGGCGTTTCGAAAGTGAAACTGCAGCCGATCAGGAAGGTGACGAGGTCGGGGTGCTCGGCCCAGAGCGCGCTGGCGTCGGCCACCTCTTCGGTCAGCCGGCCGCCTCGCCAGACGCGGTAGAGGGGGATGTCGGTGCGCAGGTCGGCGCCTTCGGCCAGCACGGTGGCGTGGCGGCCGGCCTCGATCACGTCGAGCACCGGGCAGGGCTTGGGGTTGCGCTGCGCGTAGAGGAGAAAGTCCCAGGCCCACTCGCGCGGCAGGGCGATCATGTTGGCCTGGGTCATGCCCGGTGCGCGGCCGGCGGTGGGCTCGACCAGGCCGGCGCGGTAGCGGGCGCGGGCTTCGCGCGCGGCCTGCACGGCAGCGGCGCGAGCGGCTTCGAGGGGAGAATTCATGGGTGGCTCCGTTCTTCGGTCATGCCCGTCATGCGAAGGCGCGCAAGGCAATGCCCTCGCGCTCCAGCGCCTCCCGCACGGCACGCGCCATGGCCACGGCGCCGGGGCTGTCGCCGTGGACGCAGATGGAGTCGGCCCGCACGCGAGTCGTGCTGCCGTCGATGGCCTGCACCGTGCCTTCGCGCACCAGTTGCAGCATGCGGCGTGCGACCTCGTCGGCATCGTGCAGCACGGCGCCGGGCTCGCGCCGCGACACCAGCGTGCCCTGGGAGGTATAGGCGCGGTCGGCGAAGGCCTCGGCCACCACGCGCAGGCCGGCGTCCGCCGCCCAGCGCTCCAGCGGGGAGCCTGCCAGCACCACCAGCGCCAGCGATGCGTCGATGGCGCGGATGGCGGCGATCACATCGCGGGCCTGCCGCTCATCGTGCGCGATGGTGTTGTAGAGCGCGCCGTGCGGCTTGACGTAGGTCACGCGCGTGCCGGCGGCCGTGGCCAGGCCCTGCAGCGCGCCGATCTGGTAGATGACGTCGGCCACCAGATCGGTGCTCGCCACGTCCATGTTGCGGCGGCCGAAGCCGGCCAGATCGGGATAGGCGACGTGGGCGCCCACGGAAACGCTGCGCTCCCGGGCGGCGCGCAGCGTCGCCAGGATGCCCGCCGCATCGCCCGCATGGAAACCGCAGGCCACGTTGGCGCTGGTGACGATGCCGAGCATGGCGGCGTCGTCACCCATGCGCCAGGCGCCCAGGCTCTCGCCCAGGTCGCTGTTGAGGTCGATGTGCATGTGTGAAAGAACGGTGGGAAGACGTGTGAGGGGCAAGCTCAGTGGCCGGTGCTGGCCGACAGTTCTCGCCCCTGGGTTTCGGGCAGCAGCAGGCAGGCGATGACGACGATCAGGTAGGCGCCCGCCGCCATGTAGCCGATGGACACGCCCAGGGGCATGGTGGCGCTCATGTAGCCGATCATGGCAGGAAAGATCGAGCCCACGGCGCGGCCGAAGTTGTAGCAAAAGCCCTGGCCGGAGCCGCGGATGTGGCTGGGAAACAGCTCCGAGAGATAGGCCCCCATGCCAGAGAAGATGCCCGAGAGGAAAAAGCCCAGCGGAAAGCCCAGCACCATCATGGCCGCGTCGGTAATGGGCAGCTGGGTGTAGCAGGTGACCAGCACGCCGGCGCACACGGCGAACAAGATGAAGCAGCGGCGCCGGCCCAGGTGGTCCGAAAGCCAGGCGCTCGTGAGGTAGCCGGCGAACGAGCCGAAGATCAGCACCATCAGGTAGCCGCTGGTGCCCAGCACCGACAGGTGGCGCTCCATCTTCAGATAGGTGGGCAGCCAGGTGGTGACGGCGTAGTAGGCGCCCTGCATGCCGGTGGCCAGCAGGCTGGCGAACACCGTGGTGCGCAGCACGCCGGGGCTGAAGATCAGCCAGAAGCTGGCACTCTGGCCCGTGCGGGCCAGCTCGGCCTTGGTCTCACGAAACACGGCCGGCTCGCTGATGTTGCGGCGGATGTAGAGGATGAAGAGCGCCGGCAGCGCGCCCAGCCAGAACAGCACACGCCAGGCGTACTGCTGGTCCACCAGCGCATACACGGCCCAGAAGGCAACGGCCGACAGGCCCCAGCCCACCGCCCAGCTGCTCTGCACCAGGCCTACGGCCTTGCCGCGGTGGCGGGCACGGATCATCTCGGCGATCAGTACCGAGCCCACCGACCATTCGCCGCCGAAGCCCAGGCCCTGCAGCATGCGGGTGATGAAGAGCTGCTCGGCCGACTGGGTGAAGCCGCTCAGGAAGGTGAACAAGCTGAACCACAGCACCGTCAGCTGCAGGATGCGCACACGCCCGTAGCGGTCGGCCAGGATGCCCGCCAGCCAGCCGCCGACGGCCGAGCTGATGAGCGCACCCGTGGCGATGTAGCCCGCCTCGGCCTTGGTCATGCCCCAGACCAGGATGAAGGTCGGGATCATGAACGTATAGATCATGTAGTCGAATGCATCGACGCCATAGCCGACGAAGGCGGCGAAGAGCGTCTTGCGCTCTTCCTTGCTGGTTTCCTTGAGCCACATGGTGCGTGTTCCGTTTCTGCGAAGTGCGAAGAGTTCGGTGGAAGGGATGAAGGCCCACAGCGCAGAGCAATTACCGCGCCAACATCTCATCAAAGCACTACACATTGATGAAGCATTCAAATTGATTGTTCAACAATTACATTTTGATCGTTGATGGGGATTACCCGCATCCCCCTGGTGCTCCTGCGGCACCGCCGCGGTGCGGCGCGTCGGGTCCAGGCCGCTGCCGATACACTGAGTACCTCTGGCGGCTGCGCGGCTTTCCTGTGCGCGGCGCGCCTCCCCCCTCCTGCCTGCCTGTCCGTTGCCGATGAGCGAATCCCCCACCCAGAACCTGACGGAGCGCGTCAGCGACCAGATCCGCCGCCGCATCGTGGCCGGGGAACTGGCCCCGGGCCAGCGCCTGTCCGAAGCCGCGCTGGCCGAGAGCCTGGAAATCTCGCGCAACACGCTGCGCGAGGCCTTCCGCCTGCTGAGCAAGGAAGGGCTGCTCAAGCACGAGCCCAACCGGGGCGTGTCTGTGGCCGTGCCCAGCATCGCGTCCATCATCGACATCTACCGCGTGCGCCGGCTCATCGAATGCCAGGCACTGGCCCAGGCCTACCCACGCCACCCGGCCAAGAAGCATTTGCGCGATGCGGTCGATGCCGCCCAGCGCTGCCGCGACGCCGGCGACTGGCAGGGCGCCGGCACGGCCAACATGGAGTTCCACATGGCCGTGGTGGAACTGGCCGACAGCGAACGCCTGAACGTGATGTTCTCCCACCTGCTGGCCGAGCTGCGCCTGGCCTTCGGGCTGCTCAAGGACGCGGAATTCCTCCACGCGCCCTACGTGGAGATGAACGTCAAGATCGTCGAGCTGTTCGAGGCCGGCAAGCTGCAGGAGGCGTCGGCCGCGCTGCACGATTACCTCGTGCATTCGGAGCGCATTGTGCTGGCCGTCTATGCGCGGCGCATTTCCGAACGCTGAGGCGGCGATACACTGCGTTACGCTTGCACCGCCCCCGCCGCGCCGCAACCCGGACGGCAGGACGCAGCAGAACACCGAACTCACTTCAGGCACGCCATGCAGTCCACCGCAAACACCGTCGTCTACGGCACCGAAGACCTCCTCGTCAGCCTTTGCAACTCCGTCACGCGGGTGTTGAGCGTGGCCACGCAGAAGCCCCTGCACTACTCGGGCATGGTGCAGCGCATCACCAAGACGTGCCTGAAGCCCGACATCGGCTGCTTCGTGCTGTTCAACGGCGGCTTCTCGGGACTGGTCATCATCAACTTCTCGAAAGAGGCGGCGATGGAGATCTACCAGAGCTACCTGCTCAGCATGGGCATGTCGCAGGACGACCTCGCCAGCTCCTACACCTCCGACGAGGTCGCCAACGTGATGGGCGAGTTGATGAACCAGGTGGTGGGCGACTTCACCGGGAAGGTGCGCCGCGAACTGCAAACCCACATCACGCAGAACCAGCCCAAGATGCTGGTGCTGAACCAGCAGGTGGTGCTGGCCGTGGACGCCAACATGGACAAGCCCGAAGCCCGCCGCGTGACGTTCTACACGGCGTCCAACAACATCTTCTACCTGGAGCTGGCGATCGACCGCACCGAGTTCGTGAAGGTCCTGGACTTCGAACCGCAGGACACGCCCGATCCGGACGCACTGATGGCATCGCAAGGCGACGGCCACAGCCCCTCGCGACCTGCCGCGTCGCCGGCGCCCGCGCCTGCCCCAGCGACCGATACCGACGAGCTGCTGCGTTCGCTGGGCATGTGACCGGGCGGACCGCCGGTGCGAATGCTATTTTTTCGATAGCGAATAGTCCAATACGGATAAGCGCTCCAGCCTGAAAAGGCACCAAACTTGCTCTGCGCGCCGCCGCCGTGCCGGTGCGCGCCAGCCCCCTCCCCCACGGCTCTGCGCGGCCGGCCACGGCACTGCAGCGGCACCCGGGGAAAACCCCAGCCTGCAACCGCCCCTGAAGGCGTTGTTTTTTTCAAATCGTTAGCTAGACTAACTGATACCTGAAAAATCAATTCCCAGGAGTGCCTGCAGCCATGACCACCACCCTCTTTTCCCGCCGCCTGGAAGATACATGGCTGCTGTCCGGGGCCCGCACGCCGTGGGTGGACTACTGCGGACCGCTCGGTCTGGTGTCGCCCACCGACCTGGGCATCCATGCCGCGCGCGCGGCCCTCGATCGCAGCGGCATCGCGGCATCCAGCGTGGGATCCACGGTCGCGGCGTCGATGGCGCAGGCCGATTTCGACGCCTACATGCTGCCGCGCCACATCGGCCTGTATGCGGGCGTGCCGCTGCAGGCGCCGGCCATCGGCGTGCAGCGCATCTGCGGCAGCGGCTTCGAGCTGCTGCGCCAAGCCGCCGACCAGATCGCCCTCGGCTATGCCGACACGGTACTGGCCGTGGCTGCCGAGTCGATGACCCGCAACCCCATCTGCGCCTACACCCACCGCAGCGGCTTCCGTCTGGGCGCGCCGGTGGAGTTCAAGGACTTCCTCTGGGAAGCGCTGGACGACCCCGCGGCTCGCGTGTCGATGATCCAGACGGCCGAAAACCTGGCACGCAAGTACGGCATCACCCGCGCCGAGGTGGACGCCTATGCCGCCCGCTCCTTCGAGCGCGCCGTGGCCGCGCAAGCCGCCGGTCAATTTGATGCGGAGATCGCCCCCGTGCAGGACACGCACTTCGAGCTGGAGGGCTACCAGGCCCGCGGCATCCGCCTGCCGCGCAAGGCCGGCGTGCAGGCGCGCGACACGCATGTGCGCCCCTCGCCGCTGGACGTGCTGGCCACGCTGCGCCCGGTGTATGAAGGCGGCGTGCAGACCGCCGGCAACTCCGCCGCGCTGGTCGATGGCGCCGCCGCCGCCGTGGTCACCACCGGCGCCCGCGTGCGCGCCGAGGGCCTCAAGCCCCTGGCGCGGCTGGCCGGCGCCGCCGCGGCCGGCGTGCCGCCCGAGATCATGGGCATCGGCCCGGCGCCCGCCATCCGCGCGCTGCTGGAGCGCTGCGGCCTGCAGCTGGCCGACATCGACCTGATCGAGATCAACGAGGCGCAGGGCGCCCAGGTGCTGGCCTGTGCGCGCGAGCTGCAGCTGGACATGGACCGCCTGAACGTGAACGGCGGCTCCATCGCCATGGGCCATCCGCTCGCCGCCACCGGCCTGCGCCTGACGATCACCGCCGCGCACGAGCTGCGCCGGCGCGGTGGCCGCTGGGCCGTCGTCTCCGCCTGCGTGGGCGGCGGCCAGGGCATGGCCCTGTTGATCGAGAACACCGGCCTGTGAAGCCCCCCCAGAGTCATCTGCGGCGCCTTCCCCCTCCAGGGGGACGACGCCGGTGGCTTGGCAAAGCCAGTTCCACGGCGTCCGCGGGCCTGGCCTGCTCCGCGGCCACCGGAATGTCACGGCTTTGCATGCCGGCCATGGCTGCGCCCTGAATACACGAAGAAGAGAAAGATCGAAGCATGAAAGTCATTACCGCGGACCAGGTCGGTCCCCTCGTCGGCGACGGCGCCACCGTGTTCCTGGGCGGCATCGCCATGACCGGCCTGGCCGAAGAGGTACTGCAGGGGCTGGAGCGCCACTTCCTCGCCACGGGCCACCCGCGCCAGCTCACCACCTGGGCCTGTGGCGCCATCGGCAACAGCGGCGAGGGCGGCATGTCCCACCTCGCGCATTCCGGCATGGTGCGCCGCGTGGTGGCCGGCCACTTCGGCCAGACCGGCCCGCGCATGATGGCGCTGGTGCATGCCGGCGAGGTGGAGGCCTACAACTTCCCACAGGGCTCGCTCTCGCACCTCACGCGCCACATCGCGGCGCGCACGCCGGGCCTGCTCACGCAGGTGGGCCTGGGCACCTTCGTTGATCCGCGCATCGAAGGCGGCAAACTCAACAAGGCGTGCAGCGAAGACCTGGTCAAACTGATCGAATTCGACGGCAAGGAATGCCTCTTCTACCCCTGCCCGCGCATCGACGTGGCGCTGATCCGCGCCACCTATGCCGACGAGAACGGCAACCTGAGCCTGGACAAGGAAGGACTGCTGCTCGAGCAGCTCTCCATCGCGCAAGCAGCGCGCGCCTGCGGCGGCATCGTCATCGTCCAGGTCGAGGCCGTGGTCCAGGCTGGCAGCCTGCACCCCAAGTCGGTCAAGGTGCCGGGCTTCCTGGTGGACTACGTGGTGGTGGCCGAGCCGCGCAACCACCTGCAGACCATCACCACCGGGTTCAATCCCGCGCTCTCGGGCGACGTACGCATGCCCATGCACTCTGTGCCCTCGCTGCCGCTGGATGAGCGCAAGGTCATCGCCCGCCGCGCGGCGATGGAGCTGCAGCCCGGCGCGCTCACCAACCTGGGCGTCGGCATTCCGGCCGGCATTCCGGCCGTGGCCGCCGAAGAAGGCGCGGCCCATATGCTCAGCCTTTCGGTGGAATGCGGCGCCAACGGCGGCGTGCCGGCCTATGGCGGCGATTTCGGCCTGGCCTACAACGCCGAATCCATCATCGAGCAGTCCTCGCAATTCGACTTCTACGACGGCGGCGGCCTGGCCTGCAGCTTCCTGGGCCTGGCACAGACCGACGCCGCGGGTAACGTGAACGTGAGCAAGTTCAACGGCCGGCCCGTGGGCTGCGGCGGCTTCATCAACATCACCCGCTCCACGCCGCGCCTGGTGTTCTGCGGCACCTTCACGGCCGGCGGGCTGCAGCTGGAGGTGGGCGAGGGGCGCCTGTCCATCGTTCAGGAAGGCCGCTCGCGCAAGTTCGTCGAACAGGTCGAGCAGCTCACCTTCAACGGCCGCGACGCCGCGCTGCGCCAGCAGGAAGTGAGCTTCATCACCGAACGCGCGGTGCTGCGCCTGCGCCCCGAGGGCCTGGAGCTGACCGAGATCGCTCCGGGCATCGACCTGGAACGCGACGTGCTCGCGCACATGGGCTTCCGCCCGCTGATCCGTGACCTGCGCACCATGGACGCCGGCCTCTTCAGCGAGCGCTGGGGCGGACTGGCCGCGGCGCTGGGCGCCCGCTGATTCCGCCTCGCCTGCTCCGCAGCCACCGCACACTTCTTCAAGACCTCTTACCGGACACCCCCATGAGCACCATCACGCCTGAATTCACCCCCGCCGACGGCCTGCTGGCCCAGCTGAACGAGCTGCAGATCAGCTTCAGCGGCGCGGTCGCCCACATCCGCCTGAACCGCCCGGCCAAGCGCAACGCCATCAACGAGGCGCTGATGCAGCAGCTGCACACCGCGCTGATCCACCTGCCCGCCTCCGCGCAGGCGCTGGTCATCAGCGGCGAAGGCCAGCACTTCTGCGCCGGGCTCGATCTGTCGGACCTCTCCGAGCGCACCGTGGCCGAAGGCATCGCCCACTCGCGCGGCTGGCATGCCGTGATGGATGCACTGCAGTACTACCGCGTGCCCGTGGTGGCCGCGCTGCACGGCGCCGTGGTCGGCGGCGGGCTGGAGCTGGCCGCCGCCACCCACGTGCGCGTGGCCGACGCCACCACCTACTTCGGTCTGCCCGAAGGCCAGCGAGGGATCTTTGTGGGCGGCGGTGGTTCGGCCCGCATCCCGCGCCTGGTGGGCGTGGCCTGCATGAGCGACATGATGCTCACCGGCCGGGTGCTGGATGCGGAAGAAGGCCGCGAGCGTGGCCTGGCGCAGTACGTCGTGCCCGAGGGCGAGGCCCTGGACAAGGCCATCGCACTCGCCCGCCGCATCGCCACCAACGCGCCCCTCTCCAACTACGCCATCGTGCAGGCCCTGCCACGCATCGCCGACATGGCCCAGTCCGACGGCCTCTTCGTCGAATCGCTCATGTCGGCCATCGCCCAGGGCGACGACGCCGCCAAGCAGCGCCTGGCGGACTTCCTGCAGGGCCGCGCCGCCAAGGTGGTCAAGGCCGCCTGACCGCCCACACCACCCCGAACAAGGAGACGACACACCATGCCAACGAATTTCGAGAATCAGGCCGCCCTGGTCACCGGCTCGGGCTCCGGCCTGGGCGAGGCCGTGGCCCGCGCGCTGGCCCAGGCCGGCGCCCGCGTGGCGCTGCTGGACATCAACCTGGCCGGCGCCGAACGCGTGGCCGCCGACATCCGCGCCCAGGGCGGCCAGGCACTGGCGCTGCAGTGCGACATCAGCGATGAAGCCTCGGCCACCGCCGCGATCGAGGCCGCGGCCCAGGCCCACGGCGATGCGCGCATCCTCATGAACATCGCCGGCATCGGCGGCGCCAAGCGCGTGATCCAGCGCGACGGGGCGCCGGCGCCGCTGGCCGACTTCGAGCGCACCGTGCGCATCAACCTGGTGGGCACCTACAACATGGTGCGCCTGATGGCGGCGCGCGCCGCCAAGCTGGAGCCGCTGGAAGACGGCGCTCGCGGCGTGATCGTGAACACTGCCTCGGTCGCCGCCTTCGACGGCCAGGTGGGGCAGGAAGCCTATGCGGCCTCCAAGGCCGGCGTGGCCGGCATGACTCTGCCGCTGGCGCGCGATCTGGCGCAGTGGGGCATCCGCGTCTGCACCATCGCGCCGGGCATCTTCGCCACGCCGCTGCTCAAGGAACTGCCCGAGCCCGTGCAGCAGTCGCTGGCCGAATCCATTCCCTTCCCCAAGCGCCTGGGCCACCCCGAGGAATTCGCCGCGCTGGCCGTGCACATCGCCAGCAACGGCCACCTGAACGGCGAAGTGATCCGCCTGGACGGCGCCCTGCGCATGGCGCCGCGCTGAAAGCGGGCGGGCATCGCGCTCGCTCAATGACAAAGGGGGCACCTCCGTGCCCCCTTTGTCTTTCGGCCTGCGGCTGCGCTCAGCGCGCCACGCGGTCCAACAGGCTCATCAGCGTCTCGCGTTCCTCGGCCGACAGGCCGGCCGACATGCGGACTTCGTATTCTTCCAGGCGCTCGCTCAGCGTGCCCAGTCGCTGCTGGCCTTCTTCGGTGATCTCCAGCGAATAGCGGCGGCGGTCGCCCTCCACCTCCACGCGCCGGATCCAGCCCGCACCTTCCAGCGCATCCACCAGCTTGAGCACGCTGGGGCCGGCCACACCCAGTTCCTTGGCGAGCGCGGCCTGGTTGGTGCCGGGGTTCATGGCGATGAGCGAGAGCGCCGTCACGCGCGCGGGCGACATGTCCAGCGGCGACAGCATCTCGAAGAACAGATCGAAAGCACGCACCTGGGCCAGGCGCAGCTTGTAGCCCAGCGCATCGCTCTGGAAGTCATGGGCGGCCACGGCTGTCTTGCGGCTGCGGGATTTGGCGGGGGTGCGCTTGGCCGTGGCGGGCGACTCCGGCTCCGTGTTTCGATACATGCAGACTCCTTATCCGAGATAACGATCATAGATGCGTGAAGCCTGCCGCCCTGCGGGAAGGCAGCCGAGAGTGAGAAAAGCCGCTATCCGGCGGACACGCCACGCGGAGCGTGCCCGTGCGCTTTCGGCGCGATGGGCCAGTGCGGCAGTGGAGCCAGGGCCCGCCGCTTCAGTCGCGGAACATCTCGAAACCGGCGCGGCGCTGCCGGATGCGCCAGCCCTCGGCCGTGCGCACGAAGCGGTCGGCGAAGAAGCCCAGCCGCTGCCGGGGCTCGGCCGGGCGGCCATGCGGGCCAGGCTCGGTGCCCGCGTCGGCCGTCCACACCAGCACGCGGCTGGTGGCGCTGGCTTCGCCGCCATCGCCGCCATCGCCGCCATCGCCGCCATCGCCGCCATCGCCGATGGCGCCGATGGCGCCGTCGAACACCGTGCCCAGCACCATGTGGGCGGTGATGCGCCCGGCAGGCCGCTGGCGGTAGGACTGCTCGATCGCCGCGCGGCCTCTGATGGCGGGTGCGCCTGGGCGCACCAGTTCGGCATCTTCGGTGAAGAGCGCGGCCAGCGCCGTCGCATCGCCCGCATCTGACAGCGCGGCCGAGCGCAGCACCAGCGTGCGGCAGGCCTGCTCGCTCAGCAACGCCAGCAGGTCGGCGGAAAGCGACGGGGATGGGTGCTCGTCTTGCATGGCGGCGAGGTTCTCAGCAGCAGCCCGACGCTGCAGGGGGCTTCAGGCGCTGGTAGCGGCCCAGCACCGGGTGGCGGTCCAGCCCCAGCAGCTGGATGGCGTTGCGCTTGAGGATCAGCGGGCGCACCTCGGGACGGATGTCCAGCGCTTCGAAGTCCTTGAGCCAGCGGTCCGGCGTGATGACCGGGTAATCGGAGCCGAACAGCACCTTGTGCTTGAGCAGCGTGTTGGCGTACTGCACCAGCTGCGGCGGAAAGTAGCGCGGCGACCAGCCCGAGAGGTCGATGTACACATTGGGCTTGTGCGTGGCCACGGCGAGCGCGTTGTCCTGCCAGGGAAAGGACGGGTGGGCGATGACGATGGGCATCACCGGAAAGTCCACCGCCACGTCGTCAAGGAACATGGGGTCGGAATACTTCAAGCGGATGCCGCCGCCACCCGGCAGGCCGGCGCCCACGCCCGTCTGCCCGCTGTGAAAGATGGCCGGCAGGCCGGCTTCGGCGATGGCCTCATAGACCGTGTAGGCCGCCCGGTCGTTGGGGTAGAAGCCCTGGGCCGAGGGGTGGAACTTGAAGCCGCGCACGCCGTGCTCGGCCACCAGGCGCCGCACCTCGCGTGCGCCCATCTTGCCGCGCATCGGGTCGATGCTGGCGAAGGGGATCAGTACGTCGGGGTGGCGCGCCGCGTCTTCGGCGACCTCTTCGTTGGTGATGCGCGCCTGGCCGGTCTCGCGCTCGGTATCGACCGGGAAGATCACCGCGAGCATGCGGCGCTCGCGGTAGTAGGCCGCCGTCTCGTCGATGGTCGGGCGCGGCAGCGACTGCTTGAAATACGCGTCCATCGCCGCGTCGATGGCAATGGCGACTTCGTCGGGCGGATTGCGGGTGGATCGCGTCGCATGCGTGTGCATGTCGATCGCGACCACCTCATCGAGGAAGTCGGTGCTCACCGCACGACCACCAGGGCGTCGAGCGCGAGCACGCCCCGCCCTTCGCCATAGGCCACCAGCGGGTTGATGTCGATCTCGGTGATGTCGGGACGCGCCACCATGAGCGCGCCCACGGTGGCCACGGCCTGCGCCACGGCCTGCAGATCGGCCGCCGGGGCGCCGCGGAAGCCCTGCAGCAGCTTGGCGCCCTTGAGCGCGCGCAGTCGCGAGACGATGGCCGGCAGCGGCAGGTCGGCGGCGATGAGCTGCACATCCCCCAGCGCCTCCACCCAGATGCCGCCCAGCCCCACCATCACGACCGGGCCCCACTGTGGATCGCGCACGGCGCCGATCACCAGCTCCACGCCGCGCTCGCCCATGGCCTCGACCAGCACGCCGTCCAGCACCAGGCTGGCGTCGTGGCGGCGGATGTTGTCATGCAGCTGCTGCCAGCCGGCGCGCAGCGCGGCCTCGTCCCGGATATTTAGCAGGACGCCGCCGGCCTCGGTCTTGTGGGCCAGGCGCCCCGCCTGGGCCTTGAGCACCACCGGGTAGCCGATGCGCGCCGCCACGGCCACGGCCTCGTCGGGCGTGCCGGCCAGCGCGCCGGCCGGCGTGGCCAGGCCCGCCGCGCGCAGCAGTTCCTTGCCCTGCCATTCGGGCAGCGTGCCCGAAGGCAGCGCGGGCAGGCCGGCGAGCGCAGGCGCGGCGGCGGCCGCTGCCTTGGCCTGCCATTCGGCCTGCAGCCGGCCATGGCGGGCGAAGCGCGCCAGCGCGCGCAGGGCGCGTTCGGGCGAACGCATCAGCACGGTGCCGGAGCGCACGGCCATTTCCTGCACGGCGGCAGGCAGCGGCACGCCTTCGTTCTGCATCACGAAGATGGCGGGCTTGCTGCGCCCCTTCATGCCCTGCAGGAAGGAGTCGAGCCACACCGGCGCCAACTGCGGCGAAGGCATGGGCAGCGACACCAGCAGGCTGCCGATGGCCGGGTCTTCCTGCTGGGCGATCACACCCAGGCCAATCAAATCGGGGCGGGGATCGACCAGCGTGCCCAGGTCCAGCGGGTTGCGCGGCGGCGTATAGACGGGCAGCTGCTCGCGCAGCGATTCGGCCTGCGCGGCGGACATGGGCGGCATGCCCAGCTCCAGCGGCTCCAGGTAGTCGAGCGCGATGCCGCAGAGCGCACCGGAGGCGGTGATGAGGCCCAGCCCGCCCACGGGCGGCACGGGAAAGCGCAGCATCAGCTCGCCCAGGTCGATGGCTTCTTCCAGGCTGTCCACCACCAGCACGCCGGCGCGTTCCACCGCCAGGCGCATGGCCGCATGGTTGCCGGCCAGGGCCCCGGTGTGCGAGCTGGTGGCCTGCTGCGCGAGTTCGCTGCGACCGGGGTGCAGCAGCACCACGCGCTTGCCCGCGGCACGCATGTCGGCCAGGGCCTGCAGCACTTCGGGCACGGAGCGGATCTGCTCGGCATAGATCACCGCCGTGGCGGTGGCCGGGTCGCGCGCCAGGAAGCGCAGCACCTCGGCCACGCCGATCTGCGCCTCGTTGCCGGTGGCCAGCACATAGGAAACCGGCACGCCGCGCGACTGCAGCGCGGCCGACACGTGCACGCCGATGCCGCCGCTTTGCGCGATCACCGCCACGGCCGGGCCGTCTTCAGGACGCAGGCGGGGTGGCAGCGTGAGCTTGACCATGGAGACGTGGAAGCCATCGACGTTGTTGAAGAAGCCGATGGTGTTGGGGCCGAGCAGGCGCATGCCGCCAGCGCGAGCGGTGTCGGCGATCTCCTGCTGCTTGGCACGACCCTCGTCGCCCATCTCGGCGAAGCCGGATGCGAAGCACACGGCCGCGCGCACGCCGCGCGCCACGCAGGCCTTGACGGTGTCGAGCACCACGTCGGACGGCAGCAGCAGGATGGCCAGGTCCACGCCCTCGGGCAGCTCGGCCACCGTGGTCTTGACGGTGCGGCCTTCCACCTCGCCGCCGCTGCGCCCCACCAGGTGCAGGTCGCCGTCGAAGCCTGCCGTCAGCAGGTTCTGCAGCACCACCAGGCCGGCCGAGCCGGGCTTGGTGGACAGGCCCACGATGGCCACCGAACGCGGCGCCACCAGGGGTTGGAGATCGTTCGTCAACGTCACTTGCGCGTCCATCATTGGACTCCTTCGTTTGCTTGGGGGGTGACCTTGCCGGCGCGCTTTTGCAGGAAGGCCTGCATGCGGGCCTTGGCTTCGGCGTCGGACTGGGTGATGGTGGCCATCAGGCCTTCGGTCATGAGGCCGTGCGACATGGGCTGCTCGGCGATCAGCGGCAGCGCATGCATGATGGCGAAGTTGGAAAGCGGCGCATTGGTGGCGATGCGGGCGGCCAGCTCCATGCCCTTGCGGAGCCCTTCGCCCGCGGCCACGACGTGGTGCGCCAGGCCCACCGCCAAGCCCTCGTCGGCGGTATAGACGTGGCCGGTGAGCATCATCTCGGCCACGCGCGAGGCGCCGATCAGCTTGGACACCCGCACCGACCCGCCGCCGCCCAGGAAGATGCCGCGCTGGCCTTCGGGCAGGCCGAAGTAGGCGCCCTGTTCGGCCACGCGCACATGCGCCACCGAGGCCAGCTCCAGCCCGCCGCCGATCACCGCGCCATGCATCACGCACACCACGGGGCAGCGGCCGAACTGGATGCGCTCGAACGCCTCGTACCAGACGCGCGAGTGCATCAGGCCCTCGGCCGGCGAGGTCTCGGCCAGCTCGCTCAGGTCGAGCCCGGCGCAGAAATGCTCGCCCGCGCCGTCCAGCACGACCGCGCCGGTTTCGGCAGGCAGGTGATCGAAGGCACGGCGCAGCTCGGCGATCACCTGCAGACTGAGCGCATTGCGCTTGTGCGGCCGGTTCAGGGTCACGCAGGTCACGGCACCGTGGTGGCTCACGCGGACGTGTCGGTAGGCGTTCGGTTCTTGGGACATGGCGTGCATCGGGGCTCGGGCTGAAACATGGAATCCAGCATCACAAACAAATGATTAGCTTGGATAACGTTTTTTCATCGTAGCCGAATGCCCCCGGCCGGAACTCGGGGCAAACCCTATGGACGGGCGCATGCCAAGGGGGCACCCCTGCGGGGCCGATGGATCGCGGCGCTGCTAACCGCGTTCCAGGCGGTACGCCAGTTGGGCGCGGCTCAGGCCCAGCAGCCGGGCAGCGGCCGAGAGGTTGCCGTCACACGCCTGCACCGCCTCCTGGAGCAGCCGCGCTTCCAGCTGCGGCAGGTTCAGCGAGGGCGCGGCGAGCGCATCGCGCAGGTGGGCCAGCAGGTTGCCCACGCCCAGCGCGCCGCCGCCTTCGCCTTCGCCCGTATCCACCAGCCCGCCGCGATCCGATAGACCCAGCACCGGCAGCGCCGCGCGCGCCTCGCCCCGGAACATGTGGTGGACGTCGATCGCGCCGCCCTCCTCCGCGCTGATGACGCCGCGCTCGATGAAGTTGAGCAGCTCGCGGATGTTGCCAGGCCAGTCGTAGTGCAGCAGGGCCCGCACTGCCCGGGCGCTGAAGCCCGCCACGCGCCGGCCGTGCCTGCGGCTTTCGCGCTGCAGGAAGTGGTTCATCAGCAGTGGAATGTCCTCGCGCCGCTCGCGCAGCGGCGGCAGGTGGATGGGGAAGACGTTGAGCCGGTAGAAGAGATCCGCGCGGAAGCGCCCCGCCTGCACCTCGGCCTGCAGATCGACGTTGGTGGCCGCCACGAGCCGCACATCGACGTGCAGCACCCGCGTGCCGCCCACGCGCTCGATCTCGCCCTCCTGCAGCACGCGCAGCAGCTTGGCCTGCGCCGTCAGGCTCAGCGTGCCAATCTCGTCGAGGAACAGCGTGCCGCCGTGCGCGCGCTCGAAGCGGCCGGGCCGCGCCGACGTGGCCCCGGTGTAGGCACCCTTATCCACGCCGAACAGCTCGGCCTCCCAGAGCGCCTCGGGAATCGCCGCGCAGTTGACGGCCACGAAAGCCTGCTGCGCGCGCGTGCTGCTGCCGTGCAGCCGCCGCGCGAAGGCCTCTTTGCCCACGCCGGATTCGCCGGTGAAGAGCACCTCCGCCTGCGTGCGCGCCACGCGGTCGAGCAGGTGGCAGGCCGAAACGAAGGCGGGCGATGCGCCCACCACCGCATGGCGGTCGGCGGAGGCGCCGCCGGGTGCGGCCTCGTGCGGCGCCGGCTGCCCGGGCGTGGCGGCAGGCACGGCCGGCGCGCCCGGCCGTACGCGGGCGCGGAAGTCGTGCGCCTCCAGGTAGCGCAGGTCTTCGCTGATGTCGCCCCAGGCGGCCGCGTGCCGGCCCACCACGCGGCAGGCTGCGGCGCCGGTGGCGCGGCATTCGACCTCGCGGAAGATCACCTGCTGGCCGAACAGCGTGGTGACGTAGCCCGTGGCATAGCCGATCTGCTGCCAGCAGGCCGCATCGGCGCCGATGCCGTAGGCCGCGATGTGCTCGTCGTCCTCGCTCGAATGCTCCCAGATGAATTCGCCGGCATAGACGCCGCGGTCGATGTCGAAGTCAAAGGCCACGGGCGTGACCTTGACCATGCCCTCCAGCGCGTGCAGCCGCGCGCCGGCCATGAACACCGCTGCGGCATCGCCCTCGGGCCAGCGCGCTCGCACCAGCTGCGCGTCGCGCGCGCCGCTCACGTAGCCGGCGCGGGTGAGCAGGCCGCGCGCGCTCGCCAGCCCCAGCGTGTCGATCAGCTCGCGCCGCAGGTGCCCGAGCGCCGCGCTGTGCATGAGCAGCATGCGCTGGTCGTCGAGCCAGATGCGGCCGTCGCCGGGCGAAAAGCAGAGCGACTCGGTGAGATCGGCCAGCGTGGGCGCGGCGGCGCTGGCCGACCAGCTGAAATGCCCGCTGTCGCCGCGCCGCAGCACGGAGCTGGACTGGCGCGCCATTTCGGCCAGGGAGATGCGTTCTTGCGCCTGCGGGGTTTTCATTTTTTCGTGAAATCCATCGATCTGGAGCCGTGGCTCATTTGCTGATTTGCGCCATTCGCGCCCGGCCACCATGCTGTCACGGACCGGGCGCGAGCGGCCGTTCGGCATACCCGGGAAAGCCCTGAGTTCCGCGTCCGGCCCCCAATGAAGTCGGCCGGCCGTGAAGCCGCGCGCCGCCCGGATGCTGCAGTGCAGTACCCGCCGCTGGCATGGGCACTGCAATGCAAGGCCGGCAGCGAAGGCCGCGCGCCCCGAGCCAAAGCAACCATCACACGCCCCTCAGAGGAGACATTCGCATGACATCCACCTCCCGGTTCCTCTCGCCAGAGCGCTGGAGCCAGCACCTTTTTTGCGGCGGCTGGCAGCCGGCGCCGGAGCGGCTCGACATCGTGGAGCCGGCCACCGGAAAGCTGCTGGCCACCACCGGCCAGGCGCGCCCGCAAGACGTCGCCCCCGCCGCCACGCTCGCGCAGCAGGCCCAGCCCGCCTGGGCCGCCCAGGCTCCGCGCGAGCGGGCCGCCGTCTTCCACCGCGCCGCCGCCCTGCTGCAGCAGCATTTCGACGAACTGGCGCTGTGGGTGACACGCGAGACCGGCGGCGCGCTGTTCAAGGGCCAGCACGAGGTGCGCGAAGCCATCGCCTTCTGCCTGCAGGCCGCCGCCATGCCGATGCAGGCGCAGGGCCAGGTGCTGCCCAGCACGCCGGGCCGGCTGAGCCTGGCGCAGCGCGTGCCGCACGGCGTGGTCACGGTGATCTCGCCGTTCAACTTCCCGCTGATCCTCACGCTGCGGGTGGCGGCGCCGGCGCTCTCCACCGGCAACGCGGTACTCATCAAGCCCGACCCGCGCACGCCCGTGAGCGGCGGCCACCTGATCGCGCAGCTGTTCGAAGCGGCCGGCCTGCCGGCGGGCGTGCTGGGCGTGCTGCCCGGCGGGGCCGACGTGGGCGAGGCGCTCATCACCGCGCCGGAGGTGGGCATGGTCTCCTTCACCGGCTCGGCCGGGGCCGGGCGGCGCGTGGGCGAGCTGGCGGCGCGGCATCTGAAGAAGGCCTCGCTGGAGCTGGGCGGCACGAATTCGCTGGTGATCCTGGACGATGCCGACCTGGACCTCGCGGCCAGCAACGCGGCCTGGGGCGCCTGGCTGCACCAGGGGCAGATCTGCATGGCCTCCAACCGGGTGCTGGTGCATGAATCCATCGCGCCCGCGCTCATCGAACGCCTGGTCGCCAAGGCCACGCACCTGCCCGTGGGCGACGGCGCGACGGGCCGGTTCCCGCTGGGGCCGCTGATCGATGCGCGCCAGCGCGACCGCGTCCACCAGACCGTTCAGGAGGCCGTGCAGGCCGGCGCGCAGCTGCTCGCGGGCGGCACCTACGAAGGGCTCTTCTACCGCCCCACGGTGCTCACCGGCACCCGCGCCGGCATGCGCGTGCACGACGAAGAAGTCTTCGGCCCGGTGCTGAACCTCAACACCTTCCGCAATGACGACGAGGCGGCCGAGCTCGCCAACGCCCACCGCGGCGGGCTGGCCGCAGCCGTCATCACCCGCTCGCTGGAGCGGGGCATGGCCCTGGCGCAGCGGCTGCGTGCCGGCATGGTCCACGTCAACGACCAGACCGTGAACGACGACGCCACCAACCCCTTCGGCGGCCCCGGCATCGCGGGCAACGGCAGCGTGCACGGCGGCCCGGCCGACTGGGAGGCCTTCACCACCTGGCGCTGGCTGACCGTCAAGCAGGCCGCGCCCGCGTATCCGTTCTGACCCCATCCGTTCCGAGCCATCCACAACGACAGGAGACAACACCATGAACCTCATCGGCAAGACCATCGTCATCACCGGCGCGTCATCAGGCATCGGCGCGGAAACCGCGCGGCTGATGCGCCAGCGCGGCGCCCGCGTCATCGGCGTGGACCGCAACGCGCCGCAGCTGACGCTGGACGGCTTCGTCCAGGCAGACCTATCGGAGCCCGCCGCCATCGACGCCGCCGTGCAGCAGCTGCCCGAGCGCATCGACGGCCTGTGCAACGTGGCGGGCGTGCCGGGCACGGCGCCCGTGCAGCTGCTGGAGCGCGTCAACTACCTGGGCCAGCGCCACCTGACGGAGCGGGTGGTAGAGCGCATGCCGGCTGGCGGCAGCATCGTGCAGGTCTCGTCCATCCTGGGCCACTTCTATCCCGAGCGGCTGGCGCAGCACAAGGCGCTGGCGCAGGCGCAGGGCTTCGAGGGCGGGCAGGCGTGGCTGAACGCGCACCCGGTAGCGCAGAAGGGCTGCTACGAGTACTTCAAGGAGGCGCTGATCGTCTGGACCCTGCTGCGCGCGCAGAGCCTCTTTCGCGAACGCGACGTGCGCATGAACTGCGTGGCGCCCGGGCCGGTGTTCACGCCCATCCTGGGTGACTTCGTGACCCAGCTGGGACAGGAGCGCGTCGATGCCGACGCCACCCGTATCAAGCGCCCGGCCTTCGCCGACGAAGTGGCGCCGGCGCTGGCCTTTCTCTGCAGCGATGACGCGCGCTGGATCAACGGCGTGAACCTGCCGGTGGATGGCGGCTTCGCGGCCAGCTATCTCTGACCGGCCGCGCCCTGCGGCGTCCTACGCACCGCCCTGCCCGCTGCCGACACCGGCGGGGCCGGGCACCGGGGTCTGATCAGGAGAGCCACGACTTCCACTCCCCCGAAAGGTCCGCCATGCCCACCACCGCCTGGAGCGCCAAGCGCGAACGCCAGTACGAGCACATCAAGGAAAGCCTGCAGCAACGCGGCCGCAGCACCAGAACGGCCGAGGAGATCGCAGCGCGCACCGTGAACAAGGAACGCGCGCAGCACGGCGAATCAAAGACCGCGAACCCCAAGACCCTGCACGACACGCCGGCGCCCGTGCGCGGCGGACGCCGTTCGCACACCGGCGCGCAGGGGCGCACACGCGAGCAGCTCTACGAAGAGGCCCGCCGCAAGGGCATCGCAGGCCGCTCGAAGATGAACAAGGCCCAGCTGCAGGACGCACTGGCGCGCTGACGGCGCGCCGCGCATTAGCTATACTTTTTGTAGCGCATTGCCCACCAACCACCGGCACAGCGGGCTGTCACGCCTTCCAACGGGAAGCAGAGCGTGCAGCCCACATGGGCAGCGACAGCGCCCATGGCAGAGCCCTGCACCGCCGCGAGCATCCCGCCCCGGATGCCGCGGGCGCGCGCCTTACCCTTTGCTCACCCCTCGAACTGCGGATGCGTCTGCCGTATGCGCGCCATGGCGATGCCTGCCGCTGCCGTGCGCGTCTCGACTCCCAGCTTCACATAGACGCGCTCCAGGTGCTTCTTCACCGTGGCCGGGCTCGATCCGAGGATGTCGCCGATGTCGCGGTTGGTCTTGCCCTTGAGCAACCAGTAGAGCACCTCGGCCTCGCGGGCGGTGAGCTTGAAGCCCAGCGCCAGGGCTTCGATCACAGCAGCGTCGGACACCTCGCGCATCACGATCAGCCAGTCGCCGCCGCCCTCGCTGTCGCCGGTCTGCTGGTGCAGGCTGAACGACAGGCGCCGCGCGCCGCGCTCGACCACCAGACGCGGCGGCTCGATCTGCTGGGCGGCGAAAGCCGGCACCTGCGGCAGCACCCCGCGCAGCCAGTCGGCCACCGGCTGGGGCGTGGCCGCGGCCGCATCGGGCGCGGCATCGTCGGGCGGCGGGAAGTATTCGCGCAGCAGCGTGCGCGCCAGACCGGTCTGCCACATCAGCCGCCCATCACTCGCGCGCACGGTGATGCTGGCGTAGCCGAACGCGTCCAGCGCATTGCGTGCCTGGCCGGCCTGGCGCATGTCCTGCCGGGCGCGGCGCGCGCCCTGCAGATGGACGTTCATGCGCGCCAGCACCTCCCGCGGCTTGATGGGCTTGGTGACGTAGTCCACACCGCCGGCGGCGAGTGCGGCCTCCAGGTGCTCGGTCTCGGTGAGCCCGGTCATGAAGATGATGGGGATGTGCGCGGTGCCGGGCGCAGCCTTCAGGCGCCGGGCGACCTCGAACCCGTCCATGCCGGGCATCATGGCGTCGAGCAGCACCACGTCGGGCATGGCCTGGGCAGCGCGGGCCAGCGCGGTCTCACCGCTGGTGGCGACCAGCACGGTGTAGCCCGATTCGTCCAGCGCGTCGTGCAGCACGGCGAGGTTGTCGGGCACGTCGTCCACGATCAGCACCACATCGGCGCTGTCGCGGTCCATCAGGGGCGCGGCGCGCGGGGCCGGCACGGGTTCGGGAGGCAATGAGACGGCGGTCATCGGGCTGGGGAAGAGGGATGCAGGAGGCGGGCCAGCGCCTCGAACTGGAACTGCCGCGCCAGCGCGCGCGCCTGGGCCACCCAGTCGGCGCATTCGGGCTGCGCGGCCTCGATTTCGGCCAGCTGCGCCATCACGCCCCGGTAGTAGCCCAGCTCCAAGGCCTCGGCCAACGGGGCGAGGCGCACCGCATCGGGCGGAATAGGCGCTGGGGCGGGGGACTGTGGCAGCACCTGCGCGGGTGCCAGGGGCGCCTCCTGCAGCCACTGCAGCGACAAACGGCGCTCCAGCCAGTCCAGCAGTTCGCTGTGGCGCACCGGCTTGACGAGGAAGTCCTCGGGCTTGATGCCCGCGTCGTTCTCCAGCCCCTTGTCGAAGGCGTTGGCCGACACCACGGCCACCTGCGTGGCGGTGTGGCCGGTGGCGCGCAGGCGGCGGATGGTCTCCCAGCCGTCGATGCCGGGCATGGCCAGGTCCATGAAGACCGCATCGGGCCGGTAGCCGGCGGCCAGCAGGTCGAGCGCGTCGTGGCCGCTCGCGGCAGTGCGCAGCTCGAAGCCCAGGGGAGCGAGCAACTGCACCAGCAGCTCGCGGTCGGGCTCTTCGTTGTCCACCACCAGCAGGCGCCGGCGCGGGCCTGCATAGCCGCGCCGCAGGGGGCGCGGGCCGGCGGCGCGCAGCTCGGACGCGCCCAGGGCGCCGGGATGGACTTCGGGCAGGAAGAGCCGGATGCGGAACAGCGCACCCGCGCCGGGGCTGCTGGCCACCGTCATCTCGCCCCCCATCAGCTCGGTCAGCATCTTGGCGATGGTCAGCCCCAGGCCCGCGCCGGGCGCCGCGCCCTGGCTGCTGGCCGCGCCGCGCTCGAAGGGCTCGAAGATGCTGGCGCGCTCGGCATCGGTGAGACCCGGGCCGCTGTCCTCGATCTCGATCAGGGCCAGTTCGCGCGCATGCCGCACACCCAGCCGCACATGGCCGGCGGGCGTGAACTTGATGGGGTTGCCGATCAGGTTGATGAGGATCTGCCGCACGCGCTTGTCGTCGCCGCGCACCACCTCGGGCAGCACGCCCTGCGGGTCGAAGCGGAATGCGAGGCCCTTGGCGCGGGCCTGGGGCTCGAACATCTCGACCATCTCGTGCACGCAGTCGGCAAAGCGCATGGGCCGCACCTGCAGCGTGAGCTTGCCGCTTTCGATGCGGGCGATGTCCAGCGTGCCTTCGATGAGCGTGAGCAGATGCTCGCCTCCGCGCCGGATCACCCCCACGGCCTGCCGGCGGTGAGGCGGCACGGACGGGTCTTCGCCCATCAGCTGCGCATAGCCCAGGATGCTGTTGAGCGGCGTGCGCAGCTCGTGGCTGATGGCGCTGATGTAGCGGCTCTTGGCCTGGTTGGCCTGGTCGGCCAGGCGCCGGGCGTCCTCGGCCTCCTCGCGCGCTTCCTCGGCCACGCCGCGGGCCTGCTCGGCCGTACGGCGGGCTTCCTGCAGAGCCTGGTCGGTCTGCCGGTGCAAAGTGATCTCGCGCTGCAGCAGGTGGGTCTGGCGGTTCGATTCCTCCTGCGCCACCTTGCGGCTCTTGTGCGCCAGCACCAGCCACCAGGCGACGATGCCCGAGATGACCAGCAGCGCCAGATAGGCCTTGAGCAGGCCCGAGCGCAGCGCTGCAGCACTCGCGGCGCGCACGCCCAGGGCCTGCGTCTCCTGGTGGTAGAAGAGGCCGAACACCGCCGCCAGCAGCGGTGCGATGACCAG
The DNA here is from genome assembly GCF_057642795.1 of Paracidovorax sp. NCBI lineage: Bacteria > Pseudomonadati > Pseudomonadota > Betaproteobacteria > Burkholderiales > Comamonadaceae > Paracidovorax > Paracidovorax sp. The sequence continues at coordinate 12,686 of NZ_JBXYZY010000001.1, read as the reverse complement.
CATCAGCAGCAGGAAGTGGCCCAGCCCCGAATCGAGCAGCCGCCAGGCGCTGCGCGGCAGCAGCCAGCGCAGCGCGCCGGCCCACTGCACGGCCAGGTGCGCGTGGGGCTTGCACATGTCGCCGCAGCGCGCATCCAGCGTGCAGCACAGCGAGCAGATGTGGCCCCGGTAGGCGGGGCAGTGGGCCATGTCCGGCGCCTCGTATTCGCGCTCGCAGACCACGCAGCGCAACATGGCGGGCAGTGCGGCCGTGGCGGCCCCCACGCCCGATCCACCGCCGCCGCTGCAGCAGCCTTCGCAGCCCCCCTGGCCGCAGGCCTGCACATCCAGCCCGGTCCGCGCGAGGTAGTAGCGCCCGCCGGTCGCCCAGGCGATGGCCGGCGCCGCGACGAAGGCGGTCACCATCGCGATCACCGCCGAGAACGCCTGCGCGCCCGGCCCGAAAAGGCCCAGGTGCGCCACCACCGAGAGCAGCGAGGCCAGCGCCATCGCGCCCACGCCCACCGGGTTGATGTCGTAGAGATGGGCGCGCTTGAACTCGATGCCCGGCGGCGACAGGCCCAGCGGCTTGTTCACCACCAGGTCGGCCACCACCGCCATCATCCAGGCGATGGCGATGTTGGAATACAGCCCCAGCACCTGCCCCAGCGCGGTGAACACGTTCATCTCCATCAGCATGAAGGCGATGAGCGTGTTGAACACCACCCACACCACGCGCCCCGGGTGGCTGTGCGTGAGGCGCGAGAAGAAGTTGCTCCACGCGAGCGATCCCGCATAGGCATTGGTCACGTTGATCTTGATCTGCGAGACCACCACGAAGAGCGCCGTGGCCGCCACCGCCCAGCGGTAGTCCGAGAACACGTAGCCGTAGGCCGCCAGGTACATCTGGTTCGGGTCCACCGCCCGCTCGGGCGGCACGCTCAGGCCGATCGCCAGATAGGCCAGCAGCGCGCCCCCCAGCATCTTGAACACGCCCAGCACCACCCAGCCCGGCCCTCCGGCCAGAACGCCCGCCCACCAGCGCCAGCGGGTGGCGGGCGTGCGCGCCGGCATGAAGCGGAGATAGTCGGCCTGCTCCCCCATCTGGGTGATGAGGGCGATGCCCACGGTGAGTGCCGCGCCAAAAAGGTGCAAATCGAAGGTGGCCGAGCCGCCAAGATCGCCGGAATAGTGCGCAATGCCCGCAAATGCACCAGGATCGCGCGCGAGCACGAAGCCGAAGGGCACGAGCAGCATCAGCAGCCAGATAGGCTGTGTCCACACCTGCAGCCGGCTGATGGCCGACACGCCGTGGGTGACCAGCGGAATCACCACGAGCGCGCAGAGCAGATAGCCCCAGGCTGGGGGAATGTCCAGCGCCAGTTCCAGCGCATAGGCCATCACGGCGGCCTCCAGCGCGAAGAAGACGAAGGTAAAACTCGCGTAGATGAGCGAGGTGAGGGTCGAGCCGATGTACCCGAAACCCGCGCCGCGCGTGAGCAGGTCCATGTCCACGCCGTAGCGCGCCGCATAAACACTGATGGGCATGCCCGCCAGGAAGATGATGAGCCCCGTCGCCAGGATGGCCCAGAAGGCATTGGCGAAGCCGTACTGCACCAGCAGCGTGGCGCCCACGGCTTCCAGGATCAGGAACGAGGCCGCGCCGAAGGCCGTGTTGGCGACCCGCCAGGCGGACCACTTGCGGAAGCGCTGCGGCGTGAAGCGCAGCGCGTAGTCCTCCAGCGTCTCGCTGCCCACCCAGCTGTTGTAGTCGCGGCGCACCTTCACGATGCGCTGCGGCGCCTCGCCTTCTGCGGGCGTGGCGTCGTCATGCGCAGTGACCAGGCGAGCGGGAACGGGGGCGGAACTCACGCCCCGCAGGTGCAGCATTCATGCCACCCGCTGGCGTCGCACGGACGCGCAGGAACTCGGCGCGGTCATCGCTCTCCGCCTCGCCCGGCGTGGGGCGCTCCCTGCCGGCGCCCCTCCGCCGCGCCCCGCCCGGGGCATGGCACGACGTCCGGATGGCAGCGCGGCACACGCGGGCAATTGGCAGGATTCCTGCTTTACGATGCCCGTCCCGCTTGAGGCGACCGACGGACTCCCCATGGAACTGACCCCCCGCGAAAAAGACAAGCTCCTCATCTTCACCGCCGCCCTGCTGGCCGAGCGGCGCCGCGCCCGCGGGCTCAAGCTGAACTACCCCGAAGCCATGGCCCTCATCAGCGCCGCCGTGATGGAAGGCGCGCGCGACGGCAAGACCGTGGCCCAGCTGATGAGCGAGGGGCGCGCCGTGCTCACCCGTGACGACGTGATGGAGGGCGTGCCCGAGATGATTCCGGACATCCAGGTCGAGGCCACCTTCCCCGATGGCACCAAGCTCGTCACCGTACACCAGCCCATCGTCTGAACCGCCGCGACGGCCCTACACCACTCCAGCGCCGATCCCACCTAGGCATACCGCTATGAAAAAAGAAGCACGACTCTCCATCGCCTCCCGCACGGCACTCGCCCTGGGTGCGCTGCTGATGCTGCCTGCGCTGGCGCTGGCCCACCCCGGCCACGGCGCCGACGGGTTTCAACATGCCAGCGCCCGCTTCATGGATGGTCTGCTTCACCCCTTCTCCGGGCTGGACCACCTGGCCGCCATGCTGGCCGTGGGCGTGTGGAGCGCGCTGGCCGTGCGCCCCGTCTGGCTGGCCCCCGCCGCCTTCGTGACCCTGCTGACGGCAGGCGCCGCCACCGGCTTCGCGGGCGTGGTGGTGCCGGCGGTGGAACCCATGATCGCCACCTCCCTGCTCGTGCTGGGCCTGCTGGTGGCCTGGCGCCGCCATCTGCCGCTGGCCGTTGCCGCCGGCGTGGCGGGCGTGTTCGCGTTCTTCCACGGCGCGGCGCACGGGGCCGAGCTGGCGGGCGGCAGCCAGTGGCAGGCGCTGGCCGGCATGGTCATCGCCACGGCCGCGCTGCATGCCACGGGCGTGGTTCTGGGCCGCGTGGTGATGGCGCGCCACCGCTGGATGGCCGTGGCAGGCGGCGGCGCCACCGCGCTGCTGGGCGTGTCGCTGCTGGCCCAGCTGGCCTGAGTCACGCCACGCCAGCCCCTCACCCCTACGACAGGCCCCGCCATGATCCCAGGTGAACTCCTCATCGACGAGGGCGAACACGCCCTCAATACCGGCCGGCGCACGCTGAGCCTGGTGGTACGCAATGCGTCGGACCGGCCCATTCAGGTCGGCTCGCACTACCACTTCGCCGAGACCAACGGCGCGCTGGAGTTCGACCGCGCTGCCGCGCACGGCATGCGCCTGAACATCGGCAGCGGCATGGCCGTGCGCTTCGAGCCCGGCCAGCAGCGCACCGTCGAACTGGTGGACTACGCGGGCAGCCGCGTGGTGCACGGCTTCCGCGGGCTGACCCGGGGCCCGCTGGATACAGCGGCCTCGGGCTGAGCCCACGCCCCACCGCAATCAGAACGAGAACACCCAGGCCCCGCCCGAGCGCCGGAGAAACCCCATGGCTACCCTTTCCAAACGCGCCTACGCAGAGATGTTCGGCCCCACCGTGGGCGACCGCGTGCGCCTGGCCGACACCGGCCTCATCGCCGAAGTGGAGCAGGACTACACCCTGCGCGCCGGCGCCTATGGCGAAGAGGTGAAGTTCGGCGGCGGCAAGACCATCCGCGACGGCATGGCGCAGAGCCAGCGCACCCGCACCGAAGGCGCGCTGGACACGGTGCTGACCAACGCGCTCATCATCGACCACTGGGGCATCGTCAAGGCCGACATCGGCCTGAAGGACGGCCGCGTCGCCGCCATCGGCAAGGCCGGCAACCCCGACACGCAGCCGGGCGTGGACCTCATCATCGGCCCGGGCACCGAGATCATCAGCTGCGAGGGCCTGATCGTCACGGCCGGCGGCATCGACAGCCACATCCACTTCATCTGCCCGCAGCAGATCGAAGAGGCCCTGGCCTCGGGCATCACCACCATGCTGGGCGGCGGCACGGGGCCCGCCACCGGCACGCTGGCCACGACCTGCACCTCCGGCCCCTGGAACATCGAACGCATGCTGCAGGCGGCCGACGCCTTCCCGATGAACATCGGCTTCCTGGGCAAGGGCAACGCCAGCCAGCCGGCGGCGCTGCGCGAGCAGATCGACGCCGGCGTGATCGGCCTGAAGCTGCACGAGGACTGGGGCAGCACGCCCGCGGCCATCAGCAACTGCCTGGACGTGGCCGACGAGACCGACACGCAGGTCGCCATCCACTCCGACACGCTCAACGAAAGCGGCTTCGTCGAGAACACCATCGCCGCCGTGGGCGGGCGGGGCATCTGCGCCTTCCACACCGAAGGCGCGGGCGGCGGCCATGCGCCCGACATCCTGCGCGTGGTGGGCGAGGACAACTTCCTGCCCTCCTCCACCAACCCCACCATGCCCTACACGGTGAACACGCTGGACGAGCATGTGGACATGCTCATGGTGTGCCACCACCTCGACGCGGCCATCGCCGAAGACCTGGCCTTCGCCGAAAGCCGCATCCGCCGCGAGACCATCGCCGCCGAAGACGTGCTGCACGACCTGGGCGCCATCAGCATGATGAGCAGCGACAGCCAGGCCATGGGCCGCGTGGGCGAAGTCATCCTGCGCACCTGGCAGACCGCCCACAAGATGAAGGCCCAGCGCGGCGCCCTGCCCGGCGATGGCGAGCGCAACGACAACACGCGCATCAAGCGCTACGTGGCCAAGTACACGATCAACCCCGCCATCGCCCACGGCATGAGCCACGAGGTGGGCAGCATCGAAGTCGGCAAGTGGGCCGACCTCGTGCTCTGGAAGCCGGCCTTCTTCGGCGTCAAGCCCTCGATGATCCTCAAGGGCGGCATGATCGCCATGGCCGCGATGGGCGACCCCAACGCCTCGATCCCCACGCCCCAGCCGGTGCACTACCGGCCCATGTTCGGCGCCTTCGGCGGGGCGCTGGCGCGCAGCTCGCTCACCTTCGTCTCGCAGGCCGGGCTGGCGAACGGCATCGGCGAACGCTTCGGCCTCGCCAAGCCGCTGTCGGCCGTGAAGAACATCCGCGGCGTGCGCAAGCAGCACATGGTCCACAACGGCTACACGCCGCGCATGGAAGTCGATGCGCAGACCTACACCGTGCGCGCCGACGGCCAACTGCTGACCTGTGAGCCCGCCACGGTGCTGCCCATGGCGCAGCGCTATTTCCTGTTCTGAACCGGCGCGATGGAGCCACGCCCCCACGCTGCGCCGGCCGCCTTGCGCATCCGCCGGGACGACCTGGCCGATCCGCACATCGCCGCCTTCCTGCAGGAGCACCTGGCGGACATGCACCGCATCTCCCCGCCCGAGAGCGTGCACGCGCTCGACCTGGACGGCCTGCGCCGCCCGGAGATCCGCTTCTGGAGCGCGTGGCTGGACCAGCCGGACGGAGGCGACCGCCTGGCCGGCACGGTGGCGCTCAAGCGGCTGGATGCCGGCCATGCGGAACTCAAGTCGATGCGCACGGCCGCCGACCTGCGCGGACAGGGTATCGCCGCCCGCATGCTGGCCCACGCCCTGGCTGAAGCACGTGCCGCAGGGCACGCGCGCGTCAGCCTGGAGACCGGCAGCCAGCCCTTCTTCGCGCCGGCGCGGGCGCTCTACGCACGCCACGGCTTCGAAGACTGCGCGCCGTTCGGCAGCTACGGCCCGGACCCCGCCAGCCACTTCATGACGCGCCTTCTCTAGCAACGTGCTCCAAGGCCCCGCCACGCGCGGACGCCGGACAATGGCGGCTTGCCGCCCCCATGAATTCCACGACGACATGCTGACCACCAACAAACTCCTTCCCCAGGGCCACGGCCTCGCCCCCGTCCTGCTCAAGCGCGCCGCCACCGTCGAGCTCGACTGGGACGTGCGCCAGAAAAGCCGCTTCGCCGCCACGGATTCCACCGGGCGCGAACTGGGCGTGTTCCTGCCGCGCGGCACCGTGGTGCGCGGCGGCGACGTGCTCGTGGCCGAAGACGGCAGCATGGTCCGCGTGATCGCAGCCCCGCAGTCCGTGCTGCGCATCACCCACTGCACGCAGCACGGCTCGTCCTTCGACCTCCTCCGCGCCGCGTACCACCTGGGCAACCGGCATGTGCCCATCGAGCTCGCGCCCACCTATCTGCAGATCGAGCCCGACCACGTGCTGGCCGACATGCTGCGCGCCATGCACCTGATCGTCACTGCGGAGCAGGCCCCGTTCGAGCCGGAGAACGGCGCCTATGGCGGCGGCGGCCACCACCATGGGCATGACCACGCACACGGGCATGGGCACAAGCACGGCGACCATGCCCACGCTCACGACCACAGCGAGTGCGGCCACGAACACCACCACCACGGCCACTGACCTCACCGTGACGGCCCCCCCGCCCGAATCCGCCCTGCCGCCCGCCAGCCTGCTGCAGCTGATCTGGCTCGCCTCGCCCGCACTCCCGGTGGGCGGCTTTTCATATTCCGAAGGGCTGGAAGTGGCGGTGGACCGCGCAGGCGTCACCACCGAAGCCGCCGCCGCCGACTGGCTGGCCGCGCAGCTGCAGCTCACCCAGGCACGCGGCGACATGGCCGTGCTGCAGCAGGCGCTCGCCGCCTGGCGCGACGGCGACCACGCCCGCGTGCGCGCCTTGAACGACTGGGTGTTGCAGACCCGCGAGAGCAGCGAAATGCGCCTGCAGACCGAGCAGATGGGCCGCTCCTTCGGCGACTGGCTGCGCAACCAGCATGCGGGCGACGCCGACCGGCTGCGCGACGTGGCCCTGCTCGCCGCCCTGCCACCCACCTACCCCATCGCCTTCGCGCTCGCGGCCGCCGCCACGCAGGCCGGCGCGCGCGACGTGCTGCTGGCCTATACCTTCGGCTGGGCCGAGAACATGGTGCAGGCCGCCATCAAGGCCGTGCCGCTGGGCCAGAGCGCGGGCCAGCGCATCCTGTCGCGGCTCGCCGCCGCCATCCCCCATGCGGTGGCCGAGGCCTTGCAGACGGGCGACGCCGAGCGGCAGGCCTTTTCCCCCATGCTCGCCATTCTTTCGGCGCAGCACGAAACCCAGTACTCGCGCCTATTCAGATCCTGAGGACTGCATTCCCATGACCGACAAGCCACACACCGCCTCCGCACACGCCACGCCGCTGCACCACATCCCGAACCGCACCAAGACCCTGCCCCCGTTGCGCGTGGGCATCGGCGGCCCGGTCGGCTCCGGCAAGACCACCATCCTGGAGATGCTCTGCAAGGCCATGCGCGACAAATACGACCTGGTCGCCATCACCAACGACATCTACACCAAGGAAGACCAGCGCCTGCTGACCGTCAGCGGCGCGCTGCCCGCCGAGCGCATCATGGGCGTGGAAACCGGCGGCTGCCCGCACACCGCCATTCGCGAAGACTGCTCCATCAACCTGGAGGCCATCGACCGCATGCTGGCCCACTACCCCGACGCCGACATCGTCTTCGTCGAAAGCGGCGGCGACAACCTGGCCGCCACCTTCAGCCCCGAGCTGAGCGACCTCACCATCTACGTGATCGACGTGGCCGCTGGCGAAAAGATCCCGCGCAAGGGCGGCCCCGGCATCACCAAGAGCGACCTCTTCGTCATCAACAAGACCGACCTGGCACCCCACGTGGGCGCCAACCTGGAAGTGATGGAGGCCGACACCCGCCGCATGCGAACCACGGCGCAGGGCCTCAAGCCGTTCGTGATGACCAACCTCAAGACCCTGCAAGGCCTGGAAGACGTGATCCAGTTCATCGAACACAAAGGTATGTTGAATGCCGGCTGAGCGGCCCAGCACCGCGCACGCGGGTCAGCGCGGCTAGAATGCCGACCTTGCTGCAGCATCCGGAGACTTGGGTGAGCGGTTTAAACCAGCAGTCTTGAAAACTGCCGACGGGCAACCGTCCGTGAGTTCGAATCTCACAGTCTCCGCCAGCCTTTATTAAGTTGTTGATTTGCCGACAAGTCCTTGAAAATCAAGGACTTGTAATCGGAAGGTGTGCCAAGCATGTGTGCCACAAGAAATCAACGCGAAGTGCCCGAAAACTTTTACCGGCCCGACAACGGCCGCACACTGAACTGGTACGTTCGGCTTGTTCCTCCGACCCCGCTAAAAGGCATGCCAGGGGTACGCGAGTTCCGCAAGTCCACAAGAACATCCGACCTTCGGCGGGCAAAAGTTGTAGGCGCCCGGCTTATCGCCGACAAGCGGGCGGAATGGGATCAACTGCTTGCAAAGGCCAAAGGGCCAGCCATCGGCCCGCGCATCCTGACGTCGGAGCTCATCGACCACATCTGTGCGCGGCGCCTTTACCACTGGATGCGGCTTGACGACAAGGCCCGCTTTGAGGGTGAGGGCTACAACGAGGCCGAGGGTGCGGCACTGGCACATCTCTGCCAAGTCACTGACCAGTCGATGCGGTCGGTGGTGCAGCGTGGCAAGGCATCACCCGAATGGAGCAATGTGCTCGAAGCTATCGACCACTGGTGCACTCAGATTGAATGCCCGGTCGAGCGGACGGACACGCTATATCCGCAACTCGTCCGAGCATTTGCCGAGGTCGAACGCGACGGTGCAGGCCGCTTGCTTCGTCGCACTGAAGGCGAGGCTGTCGCCACGCCATCAAAGCCGGACACAAAGGGGGCGGCACTACTCAGCGCCATGAGTGAGCCGTATCGCGAGTACAAGCGGCAAACCGCTGGAGTCAAGCACCTCGGCACGTCGGTCGGCATCTGGTCGCGCCTGATCGCCCACATGGGCGATGTGCCGCTCTCATCGGTCAAGGGCGCCGACCTGTACGAGTTCCTTGAGGCTCGCATGCGTGCGGAAGACAAGCCCTGGTCCATGAAGCACGCGCATGGGCTGGTCAAGCGCACGCTGCGCGAGGTATTCGGCCTGGCGCGTACGCGGGCCTTGCTTGAGGGAGCGAACCCGGTCGATAGCATGGAAGTCATGCCTATGCTGACCGTGCAAGAGGAGCGGGCGCGCATGAAGCCGCGCCACCCCTTCACCGACGCTCAGCTCACTACCCTGTTCACATCGGATTGGTACCGGGCAGGCGCCAACCGTTGGCGCGGCAAAATGGGACGTGACCTGGCAGCCCGTTATTGGGTGCCGCTGGTTTGCCTGTTCCACGGCAACCGGGTCCGCGAAGTGCTCCAGCTCGTCGCCTCTGACATCGGCACCGCTGCCGCCGTGCCAGTAGTGCACTTTCGTGCAGAGCTGGAAGGCGAACAGGCCGACCTGCTCGCCGCAGGCGCGGCGCGCAGCGTCAAAAACGAGGCGACCGAGCGGGTGGTCCCCTTGCATCCCACGCTGTGCGCATTGGGCTTCATCGAGTTCGTCCGGCAACGCAGACAGGCCGATGGCGAGCACGCGATGCTGTTCCCGTCAAGTCTCCCGACGCCAGGTGGCAAGAACCCAATCCTCGGCCGCGCATACGAACAAGCCTTCCTGCGGTATGTGCGCGACGAACTAGAGTTCGGGCGGGGCTTCGGCAATCACAGCTTCCGCCACCAGCTTGAGGACCGCATCCGCGATGCGCAGAAGCCCGGTCAACAGTGGCCCGCAGGCATGGCGCAAACCTACACCGGCCGCAAGCGCGTACGTGACCAAGATGTTGGACTCATCGAAACGGAGGGCAGCGAGTCCGCCTACGGCAAAGGCCACGGCCCGGCTCTGCTGCTGGAGTACGTGAAGACCCTCAGCTTCGACGGCGTGACGCTACCGCCACCATTCGAAGCATGGATGGGCGGACCGCGCACTGACAGCCTCTAAGACCGAAAGAGTACCGTACCGCAAGTCGCGCAGACATGCCGGCGTCGGTAGGAGTCGAACGAGTGAAGAAACAAGCGCCCGCCGCCGCACTTGTGACAGCGGCAAAGGCCATCCTTGACCAACCCTGGGTGCTGCTCGCTGTACTCGTCAAAGGTAGGCAAGCTGCCGTACGCTCGCCAGTAGTCCCACACGTTCAAGCCGACGATACCGGCGACAAGGGCCATGAACCCCAGCAGTGCGTGAGTGTCATTGGACATTAGCGGCCCGTTTGAAACTGGTGCAAATAGTCGGCGGCGCACGGGTTGTTGGCTTCCATCAGTCTTCTCCTTTAGGGCTGGGGGTCCGTGATGGCACCTCTGCCCGTTGGCGAAACCGGGGGAAGAAAAGGGCAATGGCCGCAGGCCAGGCCGGGGCACTACCCCGCCTGCACGCCAGGAAGGTGGGGAGGGACTGGCTGAAGGGTCCGCGCGATCTCGCGCGGACTGAACCATTGCCCGCCGCGAGGGGCTGGCCCCTGAGGAAATAAAAAAGGGTCCTTCACGAAATCCGAACCAAACATTGAGGACCTAGATGATTCCTAACGACTCCAACACGCCGCGCGAGGGCTTCACGCCCGAGGGCTGCATCGCCACCATTCCGCCGCAGAGCGCGCGCAGCTGCGAACTGGTCATAGAGGCACTGGCCCGCGAACTAGCCTCAGTCAATGGCCTGCTGGTCAGCGCCCTAGAGCACCACATCCACGACTTCAGCACCTCAGACGAGGTGCGGCACGACTGCAAGTACACGCAAGGCTGGCGCCGTGCCCAACAGCTCCTGACCGAATTGCAAGAGGACTGGCCGCACCTGGACGTGTGACGCCGCAGCCTCTCGGCGGATTCAGCCACCCGGGTCGAACAGGGCCGCCTCGAATGCTGTCCACGCCGCACGACGCAACTCACTGGCCTCCAAGGCAACAGTCTTTGAGGCCTTCACCTTCTCGCCCATCGAATCCATCAGCTCGCGCTGCGTGACAATGTCGGGTACTGGGAACTGCAAGCCGAGCAAGGCCGGCTTTGATATGTTCTTCATCGTGGGGGAAGTGCCCGTCAGACGGGTCTCAATTTGCTCCCTAACTGTCGGCAACTTCATTACGGCAGCCAAGTATCGACCGTCAAGTCGTCCGTCCTCCTTGAACACCACGCGGAAGAGTTTGTCGCACAGCATCAGCCTGGGCCGTGTAGCCTCGACGTACCCGCACGCACCGACGTACCGCGTCACGTTGGCGCGGCTGATGATGACGTCGCCCACTTTGACCTCGTAGCGCGGTCGCGGCGTAAGCTTTGCGGGTAGCTCCTTGTTCTCCTGTTCATTGAAGTATCCGAACGATACAGCGCCCACCTTCAAAACGCCCCAGCGCTCGGGCGCAGCGCGATGGTCAAGACACTGAGGGCTCCAACCGTTCTCAAGGTCATCAACCAAGTCGCCGAGGGTCAAGAGAGGCCACTTTGCCTTTGCATGCTCGGGCTGGGCGATGGCTCGCAAAACCCCTTCATGGCTCCACCGCTCCACGTCCTTGAAGCGGGCTATGAAGGCTGGGCGGTCGGGCAGCGGTGGCGGCGGTGCCACCCCAAGCGCCTCTTCGAAAGCACGCTGGCAATCTTGCGAGATACGCATTGCGTCGGCCTCTTTGCTTGCCGCCTGGGTCAGCGCAGCCTCATAGGCCGTCACTAAGGCATCCTGCTCTTCGAGCGTCGGCACGGGTACCGTCAAGCTCAGAAACGCCTCGGGCGTGACGCGCTTGCGCCCGCTAGTGCCTGATGCCTGGCGTCGCAGATCATGACGGAAGTGCTCGGCACGCAGCAGGTAATGCAGGAAAGCAGGCCGCAGTTTCGTCAGGTCCGGCACCATCACCGGATATTCAGGCGTCAACACCACCTTGGGCATGGTCGCCGGGATGAGCCCGACCGCGCCGTTGCGGGCGTCAATCTTGGAGAACACTACGTCGCCGGGGTAGGCCGCGAACATGGCACCCTTGAAGGCTTCCACGCGGTCGCGGGGAAGCACCTCGCCTGAGAATTTGATGGTGATGGGCTGCCAATCATCCAGCCCACCCGTGACTCGCACGGGTTCCTTGCGCTCGGTCAGCAGCTCGCGCAACGGTACCAGCGGGAATCCGCTTGTGCGGGCCTGTGCCGCCTCGGTCTCAATCCAACGCTCGATTTCCCTCCACCGCCGGATTACGCAGTGGAGGGTTCCGGAAAATTTGGCTGCGCTTCCTCGGGAGCGCCCTTGCCCAGCCAGTGTTTAAACTGGCGAAACTGCTCCAACGTGCTCGTCAAGTCATTGGTAACGCCCTCGCCCGTCTCACCTGTGGAGGTGATGCCGACCGCCTTGGGTGCCGCCACGAACACCGGGTAATCGAACAGCTGGCGCAACCGCGCCCAGAGTGCGGCAGTGTGGGCAGCATCCACATCTCGGTACTTGCCTTTCAGCTCAGACAGCAGGTCATCGCCTGCTTTGGAAACCACAGCCAATGCAGTCTGTACGTCGCGCTTGAGTGAGGCCTTGTCCTTCCCTGCGGCCGTACCCACCCACAAGGGCTTGGCCTGCTGTGTCGGCCCAACGCCCAACGGGTACGCGGGGGCCTTACCCTGCGTCCACTTGGGCAAGGCACGAATTACACCCAGCCCAGCCAACTGATTCAGCAGCGCCGCCGATGTCGGGTCATCGCACGAAACGATGCGGTGAGCATAGGCCGCGTGCAGGTCATTGCGCTGGGCGTCAAACGTGGGATCAAGCTCCTTCTTAGCTTGTTCCCACGCGGCCTTCCATGCCGCTGCCTGAATCGCCCCGGGTTTTCTAGACACCTCTGAGCCTCAAACCTGAGGCCCAATTGGAGGTGCCATGAGTAAACAGAG